>NZ_CP015594.1:1369156-2053734 GCF_001647675.1 Acinetobacter sp. NCu2D-2 | reverse complement strand
CGATAATATCATCGGCTTCAGCACCTGGCAGCATATGTAGTGGAATACCTAAAGCTTTAATTAGGGCATGCAAATATGGAATTTGTTGTGACAATTCGTCCGGCATTTTTGGACGGTCACCTTTATAAATTGGTGACAATTCGTGACGGAACGTTGGCTCTGGCGTATCGAAAATAACCGCCATGTGTGTTGGTCCAATGCGGCGCATCAGTTTTTGAATGGCAGAAATCGCACCACGGACTGCATTGGTGTGCAAACCGGTTGACGTGGTTAACGGTGGCACTGCGTGAAAGGCACGAAATAAAAAGTAAGAGCCATCGACCAAGACAAATGGTGGCATGTAATCAATTCCTTATTCAAATAACCGCACTATTGTACGTGATTTTAATGTTATACGCTGTGACAAGTCTGAGCACAGCTTATCGAATATTGTTGCAAGATGAAATAACACGCTTGAGCTGATATATCATAGCCAAATGCAGAACAGGAAAGACAAGAATGACAACAGGGCAAAATGAATTGCGAATGATTTGGCTGATCAGTTTGATTATTGTTGCGGCAGGGGCATGGTATCTTGATCAGCTAATGTTAAGTTTGTTTTGTGGCTTGGGTCTGATGATCAGTGTGATGCAATATGTCAGTGCTGTTCAGACTCCACTGAATACAACTGCTGAAGCATTACAGGCTCCCATTCAGCGAAGCTCAAAAGTCCCTTTATATATTTCCTCTATTGTCGCAATCATTGGCGGTGTAACTGGACTTGATGGCCTGATGGGTGTTGGCATCACGGCTTGGATTTTCTTTTTGCTTCGATGGTTGCAACGTATTGAAGCCTCGATGCGAATCCTACAACAGGTCTTAAAACATCCGTCTTTACATGTTCAACCTGAGTCAATCCCAGATCATCAGCAGGATGTCACAACAGCACAATCGTCACCATCACAGCATCAGTCTGAGTCTTTGCTTGATCAAATTCAGAATTGGGCATTTAAAGGTAATCCGGTTTTAAAAGCGGCGATTGTAATCTTGGTCATTGGGGTAATTTTATTACTCAGATTTGCGACTGAAAATTGGCAATTAAGTTTGGCCGTTAAACTTGGGCTAGTTGCTATAGTGAGTCTGTTGACAGTTGCAGGTGGTTTCGGACTGCATCGACGAAATCGGAGTTTTGCACTTGCAATTGAAGGCTTGGGGCTTGCAGTACTGTTCTTAACCTTATTTTTTGCTTATTCCAATCAAGTGATCGCGACGCTTGGTTTTGCCAGCCTATTATTTACTTTAATTATGGCGACCACGGTGATGCTGAGCTTAAAGCAAGAGAGTGTCGAGCTGGTCTTAATCGCCGTCATTGTTGCTTATATTGCGCCATTTACCTTACCAAATTTGAAGATTAGTACGGTTGAGTTGGTTACATACTATTTATTTATCAATATAGGTATTGCGTGTTTGACGACTGTCCGACCGTGGAAGGTGTTGAATCAAATCGCCTTTCTCATGACAGCCATTTTTGCTGGTGTTCATGCATTTATATACGCTGATCAGAAAGATCATGTGGTGCTGACTATACTTGTGTTAGCACATAGTGCAATCTTTATATGGTTAGGTCTTCGATATAGTCAACTACTTAGCATTCACGACTTTAAACAAGCCAAGATAAAATCTCTTCTAGATGTCGGATTAATTTTTGCTGCACCCATCACCGCATATGCTTTTCTTTATCTCTTACATTTCAATGATGTGATGTGGCAAGCAGACTTAAGCTTATTTTATGCTCTGATTTTTGCTGTCTGCTGGCAATGGGTTGCACGTCGTAGCAACTTGCCTGTGGTAGCACATAGCTATTTTAGCTTGATGCTGATTTTTTTAGCCCTGATTCCACCGATTTTGCTGCATCAAGAATTCAGTGTAATGGGATGGGCAATAGAAGGGTTTATCATTTATTTATGGTCACTTGAGAAACAGCAGGCTATCGCGCGTAATCTTGCTATGGGGCTGTTGATCATGGCAGGGTTGACCAGTATGTATTATCTCGTTGAGATGAATCCAACCCCGACGCATATTTTCTGGGTACTCAGTATTTGTTATTTACTGGTTGTGGTCTTAAGTCAGTTAAAAGCCAGTTATCGACAACAATTGGCAACATCAGGCGTGACTTTTGTTTGTATTCTAAGTTTTTTAAGTAGTTTAACCATCGCGCTGTTATTAGAAGATCAATGGAATTTGGCAAATAATGAGGTCATGAGCCTTGGTGTTATCACGCTAGTTTTAGCTATTTTAAATGAAATGATTTCTCGTCGAACGCAATCATGGACATGGCAGTTGCCAAAGTGGAGTGGATTACTTTCTTTAATGCTGATTGCGATGGCTATTTTATTCAGTCATAGCACCCAGGCGATGATTCTGTGGGATCAACCTATTGAACAATTGATTTTTGCATTCAGTAGTTTGTTGTTGGTGCGTTTATGGCTTTATCTCAATAGCTCAATCCGCTTATCCAATGAAATTGTCAGTGCAGGTGCATTTGTCAGTTTGACACTGGCAAGTTTGTGTATTGTACCAGCGCTACCTTATATCAGTATGGTGATTTTACCGCTGTTATTTGGACTCTGGTGTTACAAGCAACCTCAAGACTCAAACTGGCAACAACTTTGGCAAAGTAAAAGTACTTTAGCGCTCATGCTCGCTTGGATCGTCTGCTCGCAGCTCTTTAGCCAGCAGGCCTTTGCTTATTATTTAATGCCCGTTTTCAATCCATTTGATTTGGTCAGTCTTGGTATGCTCACAGCATTTATATGGATGTTGCTACAACAAGCTAAAGTCGGGCGAGATAAAGGTCTCGTTGCGGTAATGATGGTGCTAAGTCTACTGTGGCTATCAAGTTATATCGTGCTACGTGCATTACATATGTATGTGCAGACACCATTTAATTCAATCGAAATTTGGTCCAATGCCACAATTCAACTCAGCTTAACTATTCTTTGGGTGGTCTTGGCTTTTATCACTATGTGGTCGGCAACTTGGAAAAAAATTCAGCCAATGTGGATTTTAGGTGGCAGTATTTTGGTAGTGGTGACCCTGAAGTTAGTGTTACTTGACTTATCTCATACGGGCACTTTAACGCGTGTGATTTCATTCTTGTTAGCAGGTGGGGGTATGTTGTTAATTGCTTATATCGCCCCTATGCCAGAGGTAGAGAAGAAAGCTTAATTTCCAAAACTTTTCTCCCTTTAAAAAAGATCATTCCTCCCTTTTTTAAAGGGAGGCTAGGAGGGATTAATGTTATTTCAAATCAGGTTCACGTTTCAGTTCTTGTGCATTTGAATATTGATCAATTTCTTCATTGTCTAAGGCTTGGGAAGGTGGTTGACCAACAAAGCCCATTTTCGGCACAGGAATTTCAATCTGATTTTCCACAAAACCATTACGAATGCGTTCGTGCATTTCATCTTTCACTTTTAAGAAGTTCTCTTGCTGACACCAAACAGCAAATAACAGTTCAATTGAAGACTCACGAAACGCAGTTACAGTCACCGCAGGTTTTGGGTCGGCCAAAACCAATGGATATTTATTAGCAACATCCAATAGCACTTCACGTACTTTAATAATGTCTTCATGGAAATTAATGGCGAGAGTAATCGGAATGCGCCGTATTGGGAATTTCGACAGGTTGTGTACAGGAGCTCGAATCAATTGTTCATTCGGAACACGCACATAAACATTGTCATTGGTCAGAAGTTTGACAGAGAGAAGGTCAATGGAAATCACTTCGCCTTCAACCGTATGTCCACGAATAAGCGTCAGTTGAATGGTATCACCGACTTCAAATGAGCCTTCACCAATCAAGAACATACCGCTGATTAAGTTTGAAGCTGAGGTTTGTGAAGCGAAACCCAATGCAACTGTTAAAATACCAGCAGCACCTAAAAATACACTAAGTTTAAAACCCGCTTCTTTCAGGCTCGCCATCACGAAGATCAAGAAAATAAAATAGAAAATCCCGCGACGCCAAACCAACTGCTGATGTGCATTGAAGCGCGTACCAATGGTGCGAATAAAAGCATTTGATATAAAGCGAGCGACTAAAAAACCAATAAAACTTAAAACGACCGCAACTAAGATTTCCGTCAAACGATCGGTATTGATATTGGTGAAAATTCCTTTGAGGCTATTGGTGACTTCGCCTGAAATGCTTGAATTAGCCATCATGCCTCCTTAGAAAAATGAATCAAACATATTAAAAAGAGTACTTGCTGCATCGCGTGGTGGATGCAAGTATTCCACTTCACCTGCATGTGGTGGTGTGCGATTTTCAATACGAATTCGTGGTGGACGATCTGAGCTTTCATGTAAAACTTTGATCTGAGAGGTCCAAAGTCGTTGGGTACTGGCACTAAAGAACAACGGTAAAGCTACCACCGGCACATTCATACGATCGAAACGTAATTGTTTATGGCTACTATTATGAAACTCAATAGGGGTGACAGCACGGAAGGCACGAGGGCGTAAGAGCTTTAGCTCAGTTCTACCATCAACTGCGGTCGCATAACAGATTTCACCTGAACGATGATTTGGTCCAAACCATGTATCTTTCGGCAAGATCACCGGAATATCAAAAATTGGTTCGCGTTGGCCATCGATAAATCCAGCAATCCATAATGGTGTACTGATATAAAGTGTGCCACTTTGACCCGCAGGAATGTAGATTGGATCGACAGGTTTGATTACGACTGAACGATCCGCCAAACGCGGCATGAGCTGAATTTTGCCTTGGGTACTTTGGAACATGTAACGTTCAATTTTGACCGGTTGAGGAAAACCAAAATGAGGATCCTCAATCTGAAACCATTTTTGCTCATAGTCATATTGCACAGTTGGGCGATAGTATTCCATGCGCCATTCTTGCAACCCACGGGTCAAGCGGAAGAGCAATGAGCCAAATTGCCATGCTTTAGATTCATTGATTTCAAAGGAATATTCTCCCCACCAAGGAATCATTTGGGTTGGTTCGGTCGATGAGCTTTGATCTAATGGCAATGTCCAGTCCTTTCTAGCGAATTCTTTGAAATATACTTCACGCTGTCATGTGCTTAGAGTACACTCAATTTAAATTTTTTCATCATTATTATAAAACTGTGATGCAAGTACTTAAACAATTACAAATTCCTTATAGTTTTGCCAAACGCCATGGTGTGCTGCTTCGCTATGAAGGAGATCAAGCGATTATTGTGCGTCGTGAGAATACCTCTATGCTTGCATTACAGGAAGCGCGTCGTGTACTTGGACATCCTGCACAATATCAACTTTGTACCGAACAAGAATTTAATCAACTGCTCAGCAGTAGTTTTGCAGGGGATAGTGGAGAATCACAACAAGTTGCAGCGGGACTTGAAGATCATCCTGATTTAATGAGTCTTGCAGATTCAGTTCCTGAAGCTGAAGATTTGATGGATCAGGAAGATGATGCGCCCATTGTCCGTTTAATCAATGCATTGTTATCAGAAGCTATTCGAGTCGGTGCTTCTGATATTCATATTGAATCTTTTGAAAAAAAATTATCAGTACGTTTACGTGTCGATGGACAGCTTCGCGAGATTGTACAACCGCGTCGTGAACTTGCTCCGCTTTTGGTATCGCGTATTAAAGTCATGGCCAAACTAGATATTGCGGAGAAACGTATTCCACAAGATGGTCGTATCTCTTTACGTCTTGCAGGGCGTGAGGTAGATGTCCGTGTTTCGACCTTGCCATCATCTTATGGCGAACGTGTGGTGATGCGTCTTCTCGATAAGCAAGCGGGTCGACTCAATATGACTCATTTGGGTTTAATGAATAATGATTATGATCGCTTAAAAACATTGGTGCATCGCCCACATGGGATTATCTTGGTCACAGGGCCAACAGGTTCAGGTAAAACCACAACCTTATATGCTGCACTTTCTGATTTAAATGATGGCTCTAAGAATATCTTGACGGCCGAAGATCCAATTGAATATCAACTGGAAGGAATTGGACAAACTCAGGTCAACACTAAAGTGGATATGACATTTGCCCGTGCCTTAAAAGCGATGCTGCGTCAGGATCCCGATGTAGTGATGGTCGGTGAGATCCGAGATTTGGAAACTGCAGAAATTGCCGTACAAGCCTCTCTTACAGGTCATTTGGTGTTATCTACATTACATACCAATACTGCCATTGGTGCAGTGACCCGTTTAAAAGATATGGGCATCGAGCCATTTTTATTGTCCAGCTCACTCATTGGGGTGATTGCGCAGCGTTTGGTGCGAACCTTGTGTTCACATTGTGCCACTTGGCATCAAGCTGATGAGTTTGAGCAAGGATTATTTGCCCATTTGCATTCAGGTTCTCAGTTAGAATTGCCTAAGCCTAAAGGCTGTGAGCGTTGCAGCCATACAGGTTTTACAGGACGAACTGCAATTTATGAGATTGTGCCTGTCGATGATCATATGCGCCGTCTGATTCATGGTAATGCCGCTGAATATGAAATTGAAAATTATGCTCGTCAACTTTCCGGCTCTATTCGTGATGATGGATTGCGTAAAGTCTTAACAGGTAAAACGACCGTTGAAGAAGTCCTGCGTGTAACCAATGAAGCAGGTGAATAAATACGAAAGCCCACCTATGTGGGCTTTTTATTTTAGGTAATAACGTTCAAGGTGACATCAATATTGCCACGTGTCGCATTAGAATATGGACATACAATATGTGCAGCATCTACAAGCTTTTGTGCTTCAGCAGCGTCCATGCCTTCTAAATGAATATTCAGAGTCACTTCGATACCAAAACCATTTGGAATAGGACCAATTCCTACATCACCTTCAATATAAGCATCTTTACTCAGACTAATTTTATCGCGACTTGCAACAAATTTCATTGCGCCTAAGAAACACGCCGAATAGCCGGCTGCAAAAAGCTGTTCAGGATTGGCTCCACCACCTGAACCACCCATTTCCTTAGGAACAGCAAGTTGAATATCAAAACTGCCATCTGAAGATGTTGCACGACCATCGCGGCCACCAGTGGCTTTGGCGTGAGCCGTATATACTGCTTTTTCTAATGCCATTATTAGATCCCTCATATTTGATGAGTTTTTATCCTGTGGGATTTAGGGCAAAGATAAAGCAGTAATTTTGTAAAATTATGCTGTACAAGAACAACAAATGCAGAAAGTTGGATGAGAAAGGTTGATAGAATTAAAGTTCAATTAAAGTGCGATGTTGAATCAAAGGCATCGATTCACGTACCTGCTTTTGTTCATCTAAATCAAAAGGGACAGTAATTAATTGTGCACCTTCAGTATGAATCATATCTAAAAGTTGTCCGCGACTGTTTGCGGCAGAAGCATGTCCCCAAGTTTGACGCTTTTCACCATGCCAACCTTGTTGTGCTGCACCTAAAACCTGACATTGACTATCCATAGCACGAGCTTGAAGCAATAATTGCCAGTGCATCTGTCCGGTGGTGTAAGTAAATGCAGCAGGCGTAGTTAAAATATTGGCACCTTGGGCACGTAATTTTAAAGCTAACTCAGGAAAGCGTAGGTCATAGCAGACCATCATGCCAATATTACCAAAAGGTGTTTTGGCAACCACTAATTCATTACCCGGCTCAAAAAAAGCTGATTCTTGATAACCGCCCACCGCATCGCCGACTTGCACATCGAACAAGTGAATTTTGTCATAACGCGCTTCAGTTTTTTCGGGACTGATACATAAACTGACAGTACGCACTCGACCATCTTCAATGATAGAACCATCTGGACGAAACGGGCATGGGAGAGTGCCTGCAACGATCCAAAGTTGGTATTGCTGTGCAAGTCTTTCGAGACGTTGTTGAATTTCTTCAAACCGAGCTGCAGTTTCACGTTGCTTGCCTGCGGCAAAACAAACAAAGTTTTCGGGAAAAACAATTAGCTCTGCACCATCAGCTTTACTTTGCTGCATCAAGGATTCAATCACAACGAAATTGGCATCAATATCGTTTTGTGAATTCATTTGTGCAACGGAAAGTAAAGTCATGATGTCGCTCTCGAAATTAAGCGTCATACGTTTTGTTGAGACAAGTTATCTAAGTTTTCTTGCTCTTTTTGAAGTTGTTTCACTAATGGCTCAAACATATTTTGATTGCTTTCATTAAGCTTCATTAGTGTTTTGTGAGCATCTAAAACAGTGCTCAGCATATTACGGTGAGTAATATGCTCATCGATTAACGCACGAGTACATACATTTGGATCACCACAATAATCCAAAATCACGAAAACCTGACCTAAGCCCATGCTATTTGCCAAAGTTGTGATATCGGAGTTTGTAGACAGCATGACTGCTTGAATTTGATGTGCCTGTTTTAGCTTTAAACCAAGTTTGGCAAGAATGCCAAGCACAGTACTATCAATAAAACTGGTTTCGGTAAGATCGACAATCGCACCGACAACACCGTCTTGCTGTTCAATTTTGTTTAAAAGTTTGTCTAGACTAATACAAGATTGGGCACGCACTTCGCCAATAAGCTTAAAAATATGCGTTCCATTCAAACTTGCATATTCAACATGACCTGTTGACATATAAATGCCATTTGCAGAGAAGGATATTAAATTATCCCATAGGGCACATTTATACTCAAGTAGCTGAAAGTTGTAGTCAAATTAAGTCTTTATTAAGACAATGATTATATTATTAAATTATTCTTCTTAAACTTAAGATGGCGATGTCATCTGCAACATGTTCAGGTGCTTGAAATGATTGATTTTGAAGATGATTTACCAGTTGAGCGAACTGTTCGCTAAGACCGCCATCATATAGCTCAAGCGCACCATCAGAGCAGATAATAAAACGTGCATTTTTGGTCAAAATACATTCTTGTTCTTGAACCTCAAGTTCTTCGGTTAAGCCTAAAGGGAAGCTACTAGTCGATAGAATTTTGGGTGCTTCATTAGGTTCAAAGATAATCGGTGGTGGATAATGCCCAGCACTTGACCACTTAATTGTGTGGGTTTCAAGATTCAAAATGCCAGCAATCATGGTGATGTGCTTTTCAATATTTTCCTGTACCAACATGCCATTTAATTTTTTAATTAATTCACGTGGCGTTTTTGAACGACCATGAAAAGCAGCCATCCAAGAAGTTAATAATGAACTGGTCACACCATGTCCTGAGACATCTGCCAAGTAAAACATCACTTCTTTATCGCTAATTTTCCAGTAGTCATACCAATCTCCAGATAAATAAGCAGAAGGTTGGAATAAGGTTTCAACTTTATAATTGGTTAAATCAATCGGATTTGGAAGTAAACGTTTTTGCAGGTCAGCAGCGGAAGGGAGGTCACGACTATCTTGATTACGTTTATATTGGGCATCAATTTTTTTAAGTGCATTGACGGGATTGGCTGGAAGTTTATTCCAAATCCAACCCGCTAAAGCACCTTGTTCCCATGCTTGAGCCAGTTCATTCCCTTCATTTTCTAAAGCCAGAACAATTGTAGGTAGAGACCATTTATATTTTAAATAGTCGTGGACATCCGCAATAGTAATAATCGTAGGATCATACAACTCTCGATCTTCGAGGAAAATCATCTGTACTTCAGGTAAAGCATCAATGACTTGCTCTAAGTATGAAATATCACGAGTGGGTTGAATGAAATACATATAAGTGTGTTTCGATCCTTAGATTGTTTATAAGATGTACTATATCAAGCAAATCATTGCGAGAGAAAACATTTTACTCGCAATGATCCATGAAATGAAATCAAGATTCTGCTTCGTCAGAAGACTCTACTATAGATTCAGATGAGTCTTCTTCAAAGTCTTCAGTATCAAAATCATCATTCCTAAATAAGCTTTCTTCTTCTAGACCTTTTTTCTGCGCGATAGTAAAGCTTTGGCGTTGTAAATAAATATCACGCAATTGAGCGTACTTATCGCCTTGTAAAACTTGATCTATATCTAAAACTTGAGAGCGGGCATCAATTCCACGCCAGATTTGTTCTGGATAATAAATTTCGTCATGGTCTTCAAGAATATATTTTTGTGGTCGAGCTTGGCTATCAACGACACGTCCTACAGTATCTCGGAATGAACTAGGACCTAACACAGGTAGCATAACGTAAGGACCAGAAGGTACACCAAAGTAGCCGAGTGTTGTACCAAAGTCTTCTTCTTCAGAAGGCAGGCCGAAATGTGTGGCAACATCAGCAAGACCTAATGTCGTAATGGTATTAATTGAAAAACGACCAAGAGTTTGAGCTGAGCGTACTAGACGACCTTGCATTAATTGGTTTAAAGCATTCCATGGCTCACCTAAGTTCTTTCTAAACAAGCGTGCCGAATCACGAACATCCGATGGAAATTTAGCAACATATTGAACCGCAAGAGGGCGGGCAATATTTTGGTCTAAGACATCATTAAATCCGTAAATTTTTCTATTAATGGCTTGGAACGGATCTTTTACTTCATCAGATTGGGCTGCATTTGCATCAACATTTATTTGTTCTTTTAAATGCTGAATATTTGTAGACACGCGTTCTTTGATTTTTGCAGACTTACTTAAATTAGATTGAGATTCATCTGCAGCCCAAGCGGAAGATAGGGATAAAACAGAAAATAAACTTATATATAGATAAGAGGTTAAGCGCATGATTCATCCCAATGCTTATTAAAAGTACTTCTTAATGCCACGAATTTTTTGAAAAATTATAAACATAATCTGCATAAATTAACCATTTTAGGTGAAAATTGTGTGATTTTTAATTAAAAAGCTCAAAAAAGAATAAAAATAATACAGTTGTAATAAAATGTTTGAAAAAGGTGTTGCGTGTGCTCTGAAATGCTGTAGAATGCACATCCATCGGCGGTGATGAAGATTAAAACTTCTGATAAAACAGTAACTTAGCATAAAGTGGTTAAGTTGGGTTTTAGAAAGAAAGTTTAAAAATAGTTTTCATTACCAGTTGACTTTCTGAAAAGAAAGCGTAATATAGCCGACCTAGCTTGCTGGTGACGAACCAACAAGAAGATCATTAAGAGATTATGAAGAACAACTTGTGTGGATTTTTACTGGTTGATTGATCGAAATTATTTTCATTGATTGATGGTAGAAATTACTCGAAGTTTATTTGAGAAATATTTGTCAGAAAATTGATGAGCCAAGATTGGCACCCTTTAAGGTGCTACTGATTTTAAACTGAAGAGTTTGATCATGGCTCAGATTGAACGCTGGCGGCAGGCTTAACACATGCAAGTCGAGCGGGGATAGGTAGCTTGCTACTGATTCCTAGCGGCGGACGGGTGAGTAATACTTAGGAATCTGCCTATTAGTGGGGGACAACAGTTGGAAACGGCTGCTAATACCGCATACGCCCTACGGGGGAAAGCAGGGGATCTTCGGACCTTGCGCTAATAGATGAGCCTAAGTCGGATTAGCTAGTTGGTGGGGTAAAGGCCTACCAAGGCGACGATCTGTAGCGGGTCTGAGAGGATGATCCGCCACACTGGGACTGAGACACGGCCCAGACTCCTACGGGAGGCAGCAGTGGGGAATATTGGACAATGGGGGGAACCCTGATCCAGCCATGCCGCGTGTGTGAAGAAGGCCTTTTGGTTGTAAAGCACTTTAAGCGAGGAGGAGGCTCCTGTAGATAATACCTACAGAGAGTGGACGTTACTCGCAGAATAAGCACCGGCTAACTCTGTGCCAGCAGCCGCGGTAATACAGAGGGTGCAAGCGTTAATCGGATTTACTGGGCGTAAAGCGCGCGTAGGTGGCCAATTAAGTCAAATGTGAAATCCCCGAGCTTAACTTGGGAATTGCATTCGATACTGGTTGGCTAGAGTATGGGAGAGGATGGTAGAATTCCAGGTGTAGCGGTGAAATGCGTAGAGATCTGGAGGAATACCGATGGCGAAGGCAGCCATCTGGCCTAATACTGACACTGAGGTGCGAAAGCATGGGGAGCAAACAGGATTAGATACCCTGGTAGTCCATGCCGTAAACGATGTCTACTAGCCGTTGGGGCCTTTGAGGCTTTAGTGGCGCAGCTAACGCGATAAGTAGACCGCCTGGGGAGTACGGTCGCAAGACTAAAACTCAAATGAATTGACGGGGGCCCGCACAAGCGGTGGAGCATGTGGTTTAATTCGATGCAACGCGAAGAACCTTACCTGGTCTTGACATAGTAAGAACTTTCCAGAGATGGATTGGTGCCTTCGGGAGCTTACATACAGGTGCTGCATGGCTGTCGTCAGCTCGTGTCGTGAGATGTTGGGTTAAGTCCCGCAACGAGCGCAACCCTTTTCCTTATTTGCCAGCACTTCGGGTGGGAACTTTAAGGATACTGCCAGTGACAAACTGGAGGAAGGCGGGGACGACGTCAAGTCATCATGGCCCTTACGACCAGGGCTACACACGTGCTACAATGGTCGGTACAAAGGGTTGCTACCTAGCGATAGGATGCTAATCTCAAAAAGCCGATCGTAGTCCGGATTGGAGTCTGCAACTCGACTCCATGAAGTCGGAATCGCTAGTAATCGCGGATCAGAATGCCGCGGTGAATACGTTCCCGGGCCTTGTACACACCGCCCGTCACACCATGGGAGTTTGTTGCACCAGAAGTAGGTAGTCTAACCTTAGGGAGGACGCTTACCACGGTGTGGCCGATGACTGGGGTGAAGTCGTAACAAGGTAGCCGTAGGGGAACCTGCGGCTGGATCACCTCCTTAACGAAAGATTGACGATTGGTAAGAATCCACAACAAGTTGTTCTTCATGACGATGTATCTGAGGGTCTGTAGCTCAGTTGGTTAGAGCACACGCTTGATAAGCGTGGGGTCACAAGTTCAAGTCTTGTCAGACCCACCATCTGCAATAGACAGTAATCAGTACATTGACTTATTGATAAGCTGGGGACTTAGCTTAGTTGGTAGAGCGCCTGCTTTGCACGCAGGAGGTCAGGAGTTCGACTCTCCTAGTCTCCACCATCACTTAAATCATCAGATTTGAGTAGAATGAGTTAAGAATAACCATTCAGTAAGATGAATGTTTAGTTCCTAAGCGATCAAGTGATTAGATCCTAGAGATTAACAAGTAGAAGCGTTATGATACGCACCACTTGATAATCTCTGTGATTTATCACAGTAATGCAATCTGACGAAGATGCATTAAATCATTAACAGAATATATTTGAGTTGAAATAATTTGTTCATACTCGTTAAGACTTAAACAAGCAATTGTTTAAAGATTAATGAGTACTAGCGATTAAACTGAATCAAGCGTTTTGGTATGTGAATTTGATTGAAGCTGTACAGTGTTTAAGTACACGAACAACGAACTGTGAGTCGTAAGACTTGTTGGTTGATCTACTTGTAGGATCGATCGACTGTTTGGGGTTGTATAGTCAAGTAATTAAGTGCATGTGGTGGATGCCTTGGCAGTCAGAGGCGATGAAAGACGTAATAGCCTGCGATAAGCTCCGGGGAGGCGGCAAATATCCTGTGATCCGGAGATTTCTGAATGGGGAAACCCACTTACCATAAGGTAGGTATCATTAACTGAATACATAGGTTAATGAGGCAAACGAGGGGAAGTGAAACATCTCAGTACCCTTAGGAAAAGAAATCAATTGAGATTCCCTCAGTAGCGGCGAGCGAACGGGGATCAGCCCATTAAGTCATATAAGCTTTAGTGGAACGCTCTGGGAAGTGCGACCATAGATGGTGATAGTCCTGTACACGAAAGGGCTTATATGATGATGTCGAGTAGGGCGAGGCACGTGAAACCTTGTCTGAATATAGGGGGACCATCCTCTAAGGCTAAATACTCCTGACTGACCGATAGTGAACCAGTACCGTGAGGGAAAGGCGAAAAGAACCCCTGTGAGGGGAGTGAAATAGATCCTGAAACCGCATGCATACAAGCAGTGGGAGCATCTTCGTGATGTGACTGCGTACCTTTTGTATAATGGGTCAGCGACTTACATTCAGTAGCGAGGTTAACCGTATAGGGGAGCCGTAGGGAAACCGAGTCTTAATAGGGCGTTTAGTTGCTGGGTGTAGACCCGAAACCGGGTGATCTATCCATGAGCAGGTTGAAGGTTGGGTAACACTAACTGGAGGACCGAACCCACTGTCGTTGAAAAGCCAGGGGATGACTTGTGGATAGGGGTGAAAGGCTAATCAAACTCGGTGATAGCTGGTTCTCCCCGAAAGCTATTTAGGTAGCGCCTCGGACGAATACCATTGGGGGTAGAGCACTGTTTCGGCTAGGGGGTCATCCCGACTTACCAAACCGATGCAAACTCCGAATACCAATGAGTACTATCCGGGAGACAGACTGCGGGTGCTAACGTCCGTAGTCAAGAGGAAAACAATCCAGACCGCCAGCTAAGGCCCCTAAATTATAGTTAAGTG
This sequence comes from Acinetobacter sp. NCu2D-2, assembly GCF_001647675.1. Lineage (NCBI taxonomy): Bacteria > Pseudomonadati > Pseudomonadota > Gammaproteobacteria > Moraxellales > Moraxellaceae > Acinetobacter > Acinetobacter sp. NCu2D-2. The sequence continues at coordinate 2,039,321 of NZ_CP015594.1, read as the reverse complement.
GGAAACGATGTGGGAAGGCATAGACAGCTAGGAGGTTGGCTTAGAAGCAGCCACCCTTTAAAGAAAGCGTAATAGCTCACTAGTCGAGTCGGCCTGCGCGGAAGATGTAACGGGGCTAAAACTATATGCCGAAGCTGCGGATTTGCAATTTATTGCAAGTGGTAGGGGAGCGTTCTGTAAGCCGATGAAGGTGTGTTGAGAAGCATGCTGGAGGTATCAGAAGTGCGAATGCTGACGTGAGTAACGATAAAACGGGTGAAAAACCCGTTCGCTGAAAGACCAAGGGTTCCAGTCCAACGTTAATCGGGGCTGGGTGAGTCGACCCCTAAGGCGAGGCCGAGAGGCGTAGTCGATGGGAAATTGGTTAATATTCCAATACTTCTGTTTAATGCGATGAGAGGACGGAGAAGGTTAAGTCAGCCTGGCGTTGGTTGTCCAGGTGGAAGACAGTAGGCATGCATCTTAGGCAAATCCGGGGTGCTCTATGCTGAGAGTTGATAGCAAGCTGTACTTGTACAGCGAAGTGGCTGATACCATACTTCCAGGAAAAGTCTCTAAGCTTCAGTTAAACAGGAATCGTACCCGAAACCGACACAGGTGGTCAGGTCGAGTAGACCAAAGCGCTTGAGAGAACTCTGCTGAAGGAACTAGGCAAAATGGTACCGTAACTTCGGGAGAAGGTACGCTGCTTTTGGTGATGGAACTTGCTTCCTGAGCTGAGAGCAGCCACAGAAACCAGGCCCCTGCAACTGTTTATTAAAAACATAGCACTCTGCAAACACGAAAGTGGACGTATAGGGTGTGATGCCTGCCCGGTGCTGGAAGGTTAATTGATGTGGTTAGCGCAAGCGAAGCTATTGATCGAAGCCCCAGTAAACGGCGGCCGTAACTATAACGGTCCTAAGGTAGCGAAATTCCTTGTCGGGTAAGTTCCGACCTGCACGAATGGCATAATGATGGGGGCGCTGTCTCCAGCAGAGGCTCAGTGAAATCGAAATCGCCGTGAAGATGCGGTGTACCCGCGGCTAGACGGAAAGACCCCGTGAACCTTTACTGCAGCTTGACATTGAACTTTGATCTTACTTGTGTAGGATAGGTGGGAGGCTTTGAAGTCGTGACGCTAGTTGCGATGGAGCCAATCTTGAAATACCACCCTGGTAATATTGAGGTTCTAACTCTGTCCCGTAATCCGGGACGAGGACCATGTCTGGTGGGTAGTTTGACTGGGGCGGTCTCCTCCTAAAGAGTAACGGAGGAGTACGAAGGTGCGCTCAGCGTGGTCGGAAATCACGCGTAGAGTATAAAGGCAAAAGCGCGCTTAACTGCGAGACCCACAAGTCGAGCAGGTACGAAAGTAGGTCTTAGTGATCCGGTGGTTCTGTATGGAAGGGCCATCGCTCAACGGATAAAAGGTACTCTGGGGATAACAGGCTGATACCGCCCAAGAGTTCATATCGACGGCGGTGTTTGGCACCTCGATGTCGGCTCATCTCATCCTGGGGCTGAAGCAGGTCCCAAGGGTATGGCTGTTCGCCATTTAAAGAGGTACGCGAGCTGGGTTTAGAACGTCGTGAGACAGTTCGGTCCCTATCTACCGTGGGCGTTGGAAATTTGAGAGGATCTGCTCCTAGTACGAGAGGACCAGAGTGGACGAACCTCTGGTGTACCGGTTGTGACGCCAGTCGCATCGCCGGGTAGCTATGTTCGGAAGGGATAACCGCTGAAAGCATCTAAGCGGGAAGCCTACCTCAAGATAAGATTTCCCCGAGACTTTATGTCTCCTAAAGAGCCGTTGAAGACTACGACGTTGATAGGTTGGATGTGGAAGTGCGGTGACGCATGAAGCTGACCAATACTAATTGCTCGTGAGGCTTGACTATACAACACCCAAACAGTTGGTGTTGTTGATCAAATCATCATCACAATAACTTGATTTAGTTAACGCTAAAGATGAACGAAGAATAAGCAAACGCGAAAGCGTTTGCCTGAGTGCAAGGCATAAAGCTACGCTTTATGTTACACTCACAACTCAAGTATCCCTGTTAATGAATTCTATTTGACGAAAGCTAGGCATCTAAATAAGACCTAAGTGAGTAAGCATAAACAGTTGTGCTGGCGACAATAGCAAGAGTGAACCACCTGATCCCTTCCCGAACTCAGAAGTGAAACCTCTTAGCGCTGATGGTAGTGTGGCATTTGCCATGTGAGAGTAAGTCATCGCCAGCTCATTATTCCAAAATCCCCCCTAGCTCAATAGCAGGGGGGATTTTTTTATGCAAGAAGAAAAGTTATTTATGGCGGATTCAAACGGCAAGTGCAACAGTATAAAAACCAGCCATAACTTCACTCGGTGTATACCAACCTAGTGTTTTTCTAGGACGATGGTTGAGTGCAAATTCTATCTGCTCTATTTGTTCGTTTGACACGTCATCAAACGATGATGATTTTGGCAGATATTGCCGGATTAAACCATTCGTATTTTCATTCCTTGCTCGTTGAATAGACTTGTAAGGATCAGCAAAATACGTATCTATGCCGGCATCAGTAATTCTTTTGTGTTCGGAAAATTCTTTGCCATTATCAAATGTCACACTATAAGCATGGCTCATTTGTAAACGATCTAATGCACAAGTAATCGTTTGAGAGGATGCTCTCGTTGGCCCTAAATGAACAATATGTACATACAGGCTCTTTCGATCAACGAGTGTCAATAAAGCACCTTTATGATGTTTACCAATCACCGTGTCACCTTCGAAATCTCCTAAACGTTGTCGTTGATCAATGACCTGGTCTCTGCAGTGAATACTTGTTTTATCAATGATTTGCCCCCTACGATCCGTGTTTTTGTAACCGCGTTTTCGATATTTCTTCTGATGCCTTAAGTGTAGATGGAGTTTACCTCCTTGTGATTTATCTTGATAAATGTACTGGTAAATCCACTCATGTGAAGGTACATCCAGCCAACCGCGTTGTGTTAAAGCACCTGAAATTTGTTCTGGTGACCAGTCCAAACCAATCAAATAATCAATATAAGCGAAGGCAAATGCTGTCATTGATGATGAAGGACGGTACCGTCTTTGACTTGCAAATTTAGCTGCCTGTTGAGCTCTATATCCACGTTGCCCAGTATTTCTTTTTATTTCACGGTAGATGGTTGATCGTGAACGTCCTAACTCCCGAGCAAGGGTAGCGATTGAACTTTTACTTTTCAAAGTAGCATAAATTTCGTATCTTTCATCTTGAGAAAGTTGGGTGTATTTCTTCATTGTGTGCTTTCCAATTGCGAGTTGAAAAAGTCTAATGATTCTATGAATACACCTAACTTTTTCAACTAACTACAAATGTGTTGCACTTGGGATTTGAATCTGCGTATAAATTAAAAGAGGTATTTAATTAAAAAACCTAGCATTCGCTAGGTTAAGTAATTTAAAAACTAAGAAAGATGAGTGTTTATGAGATATCAGCAGCTGATATTGATTGTGTAGCAGCTTTAAGTGCATACAAAGCTTGCCCTAGTAGAATATCTTTCTCAGTAAGTGCGACAATGATCATAGGATGTTTAGGTGCAGGTACGGCTGATAGGATGGCTTTACCATTTTCAGCATCTAAAGGGCTTTGTTGCACAAACCTATCTGTAAAGGCTTTTTCAGCGATATAATTTTCAAATGAAGAAGCCTACACACAAAATCTACCGCACAACCAATTGGCCCGCATATAACCGAGCACTCATGAGTCGCGGAAATATTGCCATTTGGTTTGATCCTGCTACGCAATGGTATGCTCCATCAAAAGGCAAACAAGGGCGAAATCAAACCTACTCCGACGCAGCTATCCAATGCTGCTTAATGATTAAATCCTTATTCCGTCTATCTTTACGTATGGTCACTGGCTTTGTGCAAAGTCTGATTAAACTTTGCGGATTAAATTGGACCGCACCAGATTACAGTACGCTTTGTAGAAGACAAAAGCATATTGATATTGCAATCAGCTACCAAAAAAGTAGCGATGGGCTGCATCTACTCGTAGACTCTACAGGCATGAAGTTTCTAGGTGAGGGCGAATGGAAACGTAAGAAACATGGAGCTGAATATCGTCGCCAATGGCGTAAACTACATATTGGTATAGATGCCAAAACCCTACAAATACGCGCTATTCAGCTCACAACCAATAATGTCAGTGATTCACAGGTGCTTGGTGATTTACTTAATCAGATTCCACAAGATGAGCAGATTGACTCTGTTTATACCGATGGAGCTTATGACACCAAGCAATGCCGTCAGGTCATTGCAGATCGGCAAGCACATGCGGTGATTCCACCTAGAAAAAATGCGAAACCATGGAAAGATACAAAGAGTAGCTCGCTAGAGCGAAATGAATTACTTCGAACAGTTAAACGTTTAGGCAGGACATTATGGAAAAAATGGTCAGGCTATCATCGCCGCAGTTTGGTGGAAACCAAGATGCATTGCATCAAATTATTAGGCGATAAATTAATGGCAAGAAGCTTTCCTAGTCAGGTGAATGAAATTCATGCACGTGTAGCAGTCCTCAACAGATTTACGGAATTAGGTCGACCACTTACCCAAGTTACGCCTTAAATTTGGCTCAATTAGGGGCGCTTTGCATTTCAAATCTTTGTGCAACAAAGCCATTACAAATTAAAAAAACCTGCATATATGCAGGTTTTTTTAATTAAATATTATGTTTTTAAGCAAAGATATTACTTAGCGCACCATATAAGATCCATAGAATGACAATTGAAACAATTGGTTCAACTACTTTCGACCAAGTTGGAACTGAAGCTGTTGTATTTACTGTATCTACATCAGTCGTATGATTTTGGCTGACCATTTGATTAAACTCCTTTAAAGACTCATCTAATGATAACGTCTCTTCAATGATAGGTTTAGAACCGACTAATTCTATTAGGTCGTTTGTTAACCAAACCCAATCATCAGCCTGACCAGATAAATGTTCAATTTGACCTAAGAGTAATTCTTGAATGCTATGGAGATTATGTCCACCAGTATCATGTAATTGTTTTAGTTCTAATAATTGAAGCTGCAAAGTTTGAAAAATACTTTGCTCTAGCACTGCATGGCTTAACTCTGATTTATTGTTTTTTGAAGTACTTAAATGACGTGCAATTTCTTCAACATATAAGTCATCAGGATGAATGATTTCGTGATACACCTTGTTGGAATTTAGACGCCATTCACTGATCAATTTACCTAAACTGAGCGCATTAATCTCTGCACTTAAACGACGACGTTCCTGTCTCGTATATTGTGCTAGAAGCTCAGGCTTTTGAGATTCTACTTGTTCAACAAAATATTGTACTAAATCAAAAGCCATTCACTTACTCCATGTTTTAATCTAATAATCTTAGGCTTGGTTTTTTCTTAGGTTTTTCAACTGTTTCTTGTGCTTCTGATTCTAAAGCATCTGATTCAATTTGTGTATGCTGATATTCATTTGGATCAAAGAAAAGACCTTGACCATTTTCTCGTGCATAGATGCCAATTACAGCTGAGATCGGTACATAGATATCACGTGAAACACCACCAAAGCGTGCAGAGAAGGTGATGGCATCATTACTCATGTGTAACGCATGTACAGCGTGTGGAGCGATATTTAAGACAATTTGACCATCTTTAATAAATTGCTCTGGCACCATTGTATTTGGAATTGTGGCATCGACCAAAAGATAAGGTGTTAAGTTATTGTCACAGATCCATTCATAAATTGCGCGAGCCATATAGGGACGTGTCGGTGTAAGTTGGATTTCTTGTTCAGACATGAATATTCTCTACTGTTTCGGTAATAATGTTTGGAAGCGATTTTTTTCCTGCATGGTCATGGATTTGATGAAAGCAGGACGACTGAAAATACGCTGACAATACAAATGAAATGGTCTGCATTGCTGTACAGGAAGATGAATTCCCATACTGTTTAAACGAATAAAGATTGGTGCAAGCATGCAGTCCAAAATACTAAAATGCTCTGACATAAAATAAGGAAAATGCTGAAACAGCGGCGTCAGTGAAATCAGAATATCTTGTAGCTGTTTTTGCGCTTTTTTCATTTGCTGCTGATCAAGCGTATCTGGATGACGCAGCATAATATCTGCAAGTTTTAACCAATCATTTTCAAAACGCCAAATATATTGTCGTTGTTCTGCTCTCGGCATTGGTGCATCGGCATATAACTTATTCTGTCGATAGCGATCATCAATATATTCTGAAATGATATTGGTATTAAAGAGTTTGAGATCATTTTCAATCAGCATAGGTAACTGATTATACGGATTTAAACTGGCAAGATCTTCATCATCTTCATCGACGACGATCAAGTTATATTTGATTTGTTTCTCGGTGAGGACATAGCGGATCCAATGAGAGCGAAAGTCATCAGCATGGCTATAAAGTGTAATGCCTTGAATTTGAGTTGTTTCGACAGACATATTCCGATGCAATGATTAGTGAATGGAATAGGATACTAAAATTCAACTGAAAAAGCACGGACTGTCGGTAGATGATCTAAGCACGATATAAAACAACAAGAGGGTCTTTCAATGCTAATACAGGTCTTATTTTGGGTTTTATTAATTGTAATTGGCTGTTTAAATTACTATTTGACGAAATCGTATTGGTGCCATGAGGGTGTATGGGGTGAGGACGTTCATCAACAATGATGTCTTGTCCTGAAATAGATTGACAGTATTCCACTTCAAACCGAGTTAAGCAATTAGCTCGGTTTTTGTTTGCTCATACATCTGATTCGGGGTGTTCATATTTAAACTTAAATGCGGTCTATAACAATTGTAAATCATGATAGATTCCGCAATTAAGTGATCTAACTCCTTCATGGTTTGACATCGCGTGGTTAAAAACTCCTGCTTTAATATTCCATTAATTCGCTCTGCTAATGCATTCTGATAACAGTCCTTGCCATCTGTCATGGAAGGACATATCCCATAATGGCGCAATGCCGATTGATATAGCTCAGAGCAATATTGAGCACCTCTATCTGAATGATGAATCATCCTAGTCGCTCGATCTGTCGCTTGCTGCATCGCCATATGTAGAGCCTGCACAACATTCTCCGCACGCATATCATTCGATAACTTATAACCTTTAATCTGTCGGGTATAAGCATCTGTCACCAAGGATAAATAATGCACACCTTCAGCACTCTCAACATAGGTAATATCACTAACAAAGACTTCATTGGCTTGCACTGCTGAATAATCCTTTAATAAATTTGGATGCTTCTTCATCCAATGCTTGCTATCCGTAGTTTTTGTATAGCAACGCTTAGGGCGAATCAATAAGTTATTTTCTTTCAATATTTTAAATAACTGATCCCGTCCACACTTTAAACCACGTTGCAACAATTTGCCTTTAATAAGCCAATACAGCTTACGTGTTCCGATACTTGGCATGAGACAGCGATATTCCATAACCAACTCAAGTATTTGTTCAGTTGCTTGTGCAGTCATTTGAGCACGTTTTTCTGCTTGATAATAAGCTTGTCGGGTGATTCCCAACCACTGACAATAACGTGAAACGCTTAGTCTTCTTTGGCTTTGCCAATCTTTGAAACGTGCTCGGTATACTTTTTTCCAAGATCAGTCCCACATTCTTTATCAATGTGATAAATCACATCCTGAATAAATTCAGTTTTAAGCTTTTCTGCGGCTAACTGCTTTTCTAATTGGCGGATTCGTTGTTGGGGTGTCAATTGGCGTTTAGAAGAAGTCGGCATATTCGAAGTCCAGTCCTGTTGTCCGTGCTTGCGTAACCATACCAGCACAGTTGATCTTCCTTGAATACCATATTTTGCCTGAGCTTGCTTATAAGTAATTTGCCCTTTTTCTACTTCATGTACCACCATCATTTTAAAGGCAAAGCTATAGTCACGTTGTGTACGTTTAACTCGTTGTTCTCGTTTATGTTCCATAAAATAAGTCTCTTAAGGTGTAAACTTATTTCAGGACGGGACATGATAAGCATAAAAAAAGCCTTGGATAAACCAAGGCTTTTTTGTCCGAATTCGGAAAACGAATTAACGTTTAGAGAATTGTGGACGTTTACGAGCTTTACGTAAACCAAGTTTCTTACGTTCAACTTCACGAGCATCACGAGTAACGAAACCAGCTTGACGAAGAGCAGGTTTTAAAGTTTCGTCAGAAGCGATCAATGCACGAGTAATACCGTGACGGATAGCGCCTGCTTGACCACCGATACCACCACCAGCAACAGTGATGTAAAGGTCATATTTGTTAGTCGCTTCAAGAAGCTCAAGCGGTTGGTTAACAACCATACGAGCAGTCTCACGACCGAAGTATTGTTCTAAAGAACGGTTGTTAATAACGAGTTTACCAGTACCAGCTGATAGGAAAACACGTGCAGTTGCGGTCTTACGGCGACCTGTACCATAGTTAGTAGCCATGTGCTGTATCCCTTAGATGTCCAAAACTTGTGGCTGTTGAGCTGTATGAGGATGCTCAGTACCAGCGTACACTTTCATTTTCTTGATCATTGCATAACCAAGAGGACCTTTTGGTAACATGCCTTTAACAGCACGTTGGAAGATTTCTTCTGGTTTGTGAGCAACTAATTTTTCGAAATTAGTTTCACGGATACCACCAGGGAAACCAGTGTGGCGATAATATTTCTTATCAAGTGATTTTTTACCAGTCACTTGAACTTGTTCAGCGTTAATAACAACGATGTAATCGCCAGTGTCAACGTGAGGAGTATAAGAAGTTTTGTGCTTACCGCGTAAACGACGAGCGATTTCAGTCGCAAGGCGACCTAAAGTTTTGCCAGAAGCATCAACAACGTACCAGTCGTGTTGAACTTCAGCTGGCTTAGCGCTGAGAGTTTTCATTAAACCACTACCTATTATAGTTGGTTTGGACTATGGAATCTGTCCAAACAAAAGGAGACGCGATTCTAAACGATGTAGCCTAGAATCACAAATGAAAAAGTAAAATTTCAAGCGCTATATTTTATACAATGTCGGCATAGAAAGGAAGAAAAAATATACATAAAAATGTCAGAGCCGATCAGTGACTATGCCTAATCTCTACTTATAGATATAAAAGCTTGATATTTAGCTACAAACAGCAGGTTCTGATCGCGTTATAATTAAGCTGTATCTGAATAGATTGAGATGACTATGCTGCCTTTATATGTAACCAGTGGTGAGCCTGCTGGTATTGGTCCTGACATTTGCTTGAGTTTGGCAGATCGTGTTGATGAACGACCGATTGTCGTACTTGCAGACCTTAGCTTGTTACAGACACGTGCAGCCCAGCTTAAAACAGATGTTGAATTTGTTGAATATCGTGGACAAACTGAATCTTCTCTAAAAGGTCAGCTCTACGTCGAGCATGTACCTTTAAATACCCCAGTGGTATTAGGCGAGTTGAATGCACAAAATGCAGCCTATGTCCTTGAACAACTGCGTCGATCTGCTGACTATGCCATGACAGGCAAAAGCGTCGGTGTGGCAACCGCACCGGTGCAAAAGTCTGTCATCAATGATGCCGGGATTCATTTCAGCGGTCATACCGAGTTCTATCAAGAATTTGCTGGTGTACCACGAGTAGTGATGATGCTTGCGACCAAAACCTTACGTGTGGCGCTTGCAACGACACATTTACCGCTTCGTGCAGTGGCAGATGCGATTACCCCCGAACGTTTGCATCAAGTCATCGACATACTCATTCATGATTTAAAATCAAAATTCAAGATTGAACATCCACACATTCTCGTCTGTGGTTTAAACCCACATGCAGGTGAGGGCGGTTATTTGGGTATGGAAGAGATTGAAGTGATCAATCCTGTGCTTGAAACATATCGCGCGCAGGGGATTAATATGAGTCTGAGCCTTCCTGCTGATACTTTATTTACCCCTGAAAATCTAAAAGATGCCGATGCAGTTTTAGCCATGTATCACGATCAAGGCTTACCTGTGTTAAAATCGCAAGGATTTGGTGAAGCCATTAATATTACTTTGGGCTTACCGTTTATTCGCACTTCTGTCGATCATGGCACAGCACTCTCCCTCGCAGGTACAGGACTTGCGAAAAGCTCGAGCTTACATGTGGCTGTGGACTTGGCGCTCGATTTAGCGCGTCAGTGATCTTGTCTTAATTACACGTTGGAACATCTTTTATGTATCAGATTAATGCCTTAAACCCAAAAGATGAAGGGCATCACACGCGTAAGCGTTTTGGTCAAAACTTCTTACATGACCAACGTGTCATTGCCAAAATTGTACGTTCAGTGAATCCGCGTACAGGTGACAATATTGTTGAGATCGGCCCAGGTTTGGCTGCTTTAACCTCGCCTTTAATCGGTGAATGTGATGCATTGACCGTGATTGAACTTGACCGTGATTTGGCAGCAGGTTTACCGGGTCGTGTGCCACATCCTGAGCGTTTGACTATTGTTGAAACCGATGCATTGAAATACGACTTTACGGAACTGTTTGATGGTCGTCCGCTGCGTGTCGTAGGTAACTTGCCGTATAACATTTCGACACCACTTTTATTCCATCTCTTGGAATTTGGTGACAAAGTTAAAGACATGCACTTCATGCTACAAAAAGAAGTGGTCGATCGTATTACGGCAGAACCAAATACTAAAGAATACGGTCGTTTGTCGGTGATGATTCAGTATTACTGTAAGCCAACATTCTTGTTTGAAGTGCCACCGGGTTCATTTAACCCACCACCAAAAGTCACTTCTGCGGTATTCCGTTTAGAGCCTTATGATGTGAAACCGATTGTGGCAAAAAATGAAAAAGCTTTGGCACGTTTGGTATCGCATGTCTTTACCCAACGTCGTAAAACATTGCGTAACAGCTTAAAAGGCATGTTGGTTGAAGATGGTTTTGAAAAAGCAGGTGTTGATCCGATGGCGCGCCCTGAAACTTTGACACTTGCTCAGTTTGTTGCACTTGCAGATCAAATGGTAGATGCATAAATGTCACGTGAAAACGTTCGATACAACTATGTGATTGGTGATGTTCAAGGCTGCTTTGAAGCCTTGAAAGCCTTACTTCGTGAAATTAAATTCGATGCAGACCAGGATTTTCTATGGTTTGCCGGTGATTTAGTCGCGCGTGGTGAAAACTCGATTGGTGCTTTGCGCTTTATCAAAAAAATGGTTGATAGCGGTGTCGCTGCGACAGTGTTGGGAAATCATGATTTAAACCTATTGGCCGTGGCACGTGGGATTAAAGACATTAACCCGAAAGACAATATTGATGATGTGATTCATGCCTTAGAAAGTGATGACCTGATTGAATGGTTACGCAAGCAACCACTTTGTCTATTTCCGAATGATGAAACAGTACTCACGCATGCAGGCATTCCACTCAATTGGACGGTTGAGCAAACGGCTGCTTTAGCAAAAGAAGTAGAGGCGGTGATTTCACATGACGATTTTGATGTTGTCGATGACTTTTTAAAAGAGATGTATGGCAAAAAGCCAGATCTTTGGTCGGATGATTTAACAGGCAATGCACGCTTACGTTGTATTACCAATTATCTCACTCGTATGCGTCTTACAGATGAGACAGGACGTTTAGAATTCAGTTTTAAAGACAGCCTAGATGAGCCGATGCCTGAAGGATTTAAACCATGGTTTGCGTTTGAATCAAAAGCTACTAAAACACACCAAGTGTTATTTGGTCATTGGGCTGCGCTTCAAGGAAAAACCATTTCTGAGAAAATTCAAAATTTGGATGGTGGCTGTGTATGGGGCAATCAGTTGATTGCTTATCGTCTAGAAGATAGGACTTTATTTTCTGTAGATAATCCAGTGTTTTAATACGTAATATCGAAGTGAAAGATATAAAAAAGCCACGTTTTTCGTGGCTTTTTTTATTGCTAAATTTATTCTTGGCGAATCCAAGTTTGGCTACGACCTAAAGCTGAAACACCCATATAACCGCGCAAGGTTAAGCGTTTGCCATTGGCAGCTAAACGGACTTTAGCATCATAGATTTTGCCAGCAAGTGGGTCGATCACTTTACCTTTATCGTAGTTATTTGTGCCGTCAATATGTTTTAAACCCGTCAAAACATCCATACCTAAAATAGCTTGGTTGGTATATGGAGCAGGACACTTATTACAGGTTTTTTGAGGTGTATAACCCGGACGAGGTGTCACTTTTACGATTTTACCAATATAAGAATCGTTTGAATCTTTACGGATTTCAATGACAGCCTTAGATGATCCAGTTTTATCATCGATTTGCAACCAAGTCCCAGTAAGATCATTTGCATAAATTGATCCAGCCCATAATGAGCCAATCATCATTAGACTAAGTTTTAATGCTTTCATTATATTTATTCCCTTATTAATAAAATGAATGGAAGTGAAGTGTTGTTAATTAATTTACGCGTAACCAAGTTTGCGAACGTCCTATCGCAGAGACACCCAGGTAGCCACGTAAGGTTAAACGCTTTCCGTTCGTCGAAATGCGTCCTTTTAAGTTATAAATTTTTCCGGTTAAGGGATCTAAGACTTTACCGCCTGAGTAATTATCAGGAGCACTTTCTTTGAGTCCTTTAATCAGCTCTAAACCAAGTATCGGTTTGTCGGTATATGGAGCAGGGCACTGAACACAATTTTCTTGAGGCTTATAACCTGGTCGAGGTGTTACTTTCGTAATCGTTCCTGTATATGTGCCATCTCCCAATTTTTTAATATCAATTAATGCTTTTGGTGAACCAGTTTTATCATCAATTTGCTGCCAAGTTCCAGTTAAATCTTGAGCAAAACTAATTGTACTTGTTAAAAGAGCAGCAGCGATTACGGAATATATTTTAATCATTTTATCCTTTAATCCTTTTTAGCTATTAAATATCCTTGTATCTGATTTTGATGTTAAGCAGGATTATAAAAATAATCAATATATAATCTCAAAATAAAGATAAAGATTAAAATTTAAGCGATAAGTAATTGGATTTTGTGATTTATTTAGCATTAATTGGTTAAATTGAATAATAAATCAATATATTCTCTAGTCCATTTTCAATATTTAAATCATATGTTTTTGGCCTAAAATATAATCAGGAATTAACGATCGATATCTTATTTTTCATGCTGAATATTTTTAGTTTAAAAATACAAATGTATTTTAACTTAATATGTAATTGTTAAAATAAATTAAAGAATAATGGCTAAATTAAAACGCGTACAACTGTTTAAGAACTTATCCATAGAACTGAAGCCTTATTAAAGGAATTATTCAGTTCTATAATGATGATAAGTATAGAATTTATTCAAATCAATTAAAAAAGATTGATTGACTAGTCACATTTTATGCAACATGAGTATGAATGTCGGCAACCAGATTGCTGTAAATACTGCATTTACTGCCATACCAAAGGCAGCATAACGTCCTGCGACACTCCCTCGTTGCCATGCTTGTGCAGTACCAATGGCATGTGCCGCTAGCCCAAGTGCGAGACCTGCTGCGCGTTCATCATTAATGCGACGTAAAATAAATGGAGAAAAGGCAGCGCCAATTACACCAGATAAAATCACAATCAAAATGGCCATATGCACAGGAGCATCGAGTAAGGTTGCTACATTAATTGCAATTGGGGTAGTTACAGCGCGCGTTGCAAATGCCAAGATGTCAGCAGATGACATATGAAGTAAATAGGCAAGTCCCATCGGCAGGGCAACAGCACTCACACTGGCAAATACCAATATACCGACAATGCCTTTTAGAGGTAAATCATCATAGCGCATCGCAGCGAGTGGAATCGCCAGCGCCACAGTCACATAACCCAATAAATGATTAAAGAGTGGATTGACGGTATCGATATACTGTTCATATGGCATACCTAAGCCAAGAAGCAACAATAAAATGATGACCATACTAAATACGATCACCGGAATTTGTGGGATAAAACGGTTGCACGGTTTTGCCAAAAGATAAGCAACAAGGGCAATCAAAAAGCCATAAATAATTGAAAACATTTTGAAGTCCTTATAACCAACGTTTTGCCATCTTGGCATATACCCAAAGCGGAATCAGCGTACTTGCACAAAGAACAATTAAGAACACCGGTATTTTTTGTCCCATATGTACCAGCATCATTAATGCACCAGCGCTGACAGGGAGAAAGGCAAAAGCACTTTCTTTCATAATTTTATTATTGGTGTCGACCAAACGAGCCGGAATTTTAGAAAAACGTCGCCATAAAAAAAGCACTGCAAGTAAACTTAATAATCCAACCAAATTCCCTAATTCTGGGTGATTGATCATGGTCATTAACCAAACAGCACCTTCACGGAAGGCAATAATTAAAAATAGCGTGCCAATCCATGCAGGCCAATCAATATGCTTTAGAAATTTCATTTGTGCATCATTCGAAAGTTTACTTATCACGTAAGAGCAATCTACTCTTTGATTTCAAACTCTTCAAGTGGACGTTCAAATTGGCGTGCTTGCTCACCCAGAATTTCAACGAGTGAAAGATGCGCCTGACGCAAGAGCTGCTCGAGTTTCGAGGCTGCCATATGGACGTTTAAAATTAAATGACCTTGCTCGTCATATTGTTCCGACTGGATAACATTGAGCGCATAAAGTTGATTACGCAATTTACCGTGTGAGGGTTGTAAGGTAAGTTGGAAATTTTGAATATTGCCCATTAAAGATTGATGTACTGCTTTTCTTAACAGGTCTAAGCCTAAACCTTGGTGTGCAGAAACATAGACCCGTTCAGGAACATCTTTTGATGCATAGATGATTTTTGCTTCTTCGTCTGTACAATCGATTTTGTTGTATACCCTTAAAATTGGCACATCGACACCAATTTCTTTCAATACTTGTTCTACTGCATCGATCTGCTCCAGCATTTCAGGGCTGCTTGAATCAATGACATGCAGAAGTAAGGTCGCCTCAAGCGTTTCTTCAAGGGTCGCTTTAAAAGATTCCACCAGTGAGTGGGAAAGATTACGGACGAAACCCACTGTATCGGCAAGGACAACAGTACCAATCCCTTGCCAATCTAAACGCCGTAATGTCGGATCTAGCGTCGCGAATAATTGGTTTGCTGCATAAACATCACTACCCGCTAAAATATTAAACAGAGTAGATTTGCCCGCATTGGTATAACCGACCAATGACACGGTTGGAACAGCTGCTTTTTGACGAGCGACACGACCTTGTTCACGCGTCTGACGGACTTTTTCTAAACGAGCTTTCAGTTGGCCCATTCGCACGCGAAGTAAACGACGGTCAGTTTCAAGTAATGTTTCACCTGGACCCCGTAGCCCAATCCCGCCTTTTTGACTGTCTAGGTTGCCTCGGCTACGAATTAAACGTGAGGAAAGATGCTGTAGCTGAGCCAATTCAACTTGTAATTTACCTTCGTAGGTACGCGCACGTAAGGCGAAAATATCTAGGATGAGTTCAGTCCGGTCAATCACACGACATTTCATCACTTGTTCAAGGTTACGTACTTGAGCTGGTGTTAATGAGTGATCAAAAATCACTAAACTAATGTCTTGTGCTTCAACCTGTGTGGCAATTTCTTCCGCTTTACCTGAACCAATAAAGTATTTGGCATCAGGTTTAACACGAGTGACAAACAGATGTTCAATGACTTCTGCACCTGCAGAGGTCGCTAAAAGGTGAAACTCGTCGGCATCTAGATTTTCTAACATTTGTACGGTCATACTGACTAAGATGACACGTTCTTGTTTTTGTTGATGCACAATATGTTCCACGCAGGCGAATCTCCACTTTTAAAACTCTAGTTTAGAGCAAAATATACTGTGCAGATAGCATAAACACAGGCAAATCTTGTCTTAGAGTGTAAGTGAGAAGAAGTAAGCAAATAAGATGAAGATACCCATATAGCAGAGTGTCCCAAAGGCAAGATAAAGCACTGTTGCCATTTTTGATGGAAGCGCTGATGAACTAGAAGAATGTAAGTGCATAGTTTGTCTGATCTAAAAATACGATAAATATATTGTATTTGATTTGGTTTTAAGATTTAAATTGAATTAGATGATCGCGTTATACGGTTTTTATTATCAATGCATGTTTGTGATGAAGCGTATAGAATAAATTCGCGACACGGACGTTTACTTGTATTGATACAGACTAGTGATTTTTTATGAAGCCCATTGTTGAACAACAAAGCCCTGAAATAAAAGGCTTTAAGAAAATTTTTCTCTACACTCACAAATTTTTTGCGATGCTAGTTGCCATTATTGAAGGCTTTTATTTGGTCTATCGCTATCGTTTGTATAAAAATCCAAATCATGCAGAAAATACGCGCTATGTGCAGTATTTCTGCCGTCAGCTTTGTAAAGTCTTTAATATTGAAGTACAAGTCCATGGCAATATTCCACGTGAGCCTGCACTGTGGGTGAGTAATCACGTGTCATGGTTGGATGTCGCCGTTTTGGGTTCAGGTACCCGTGTTTTCTTTTTAGCAAAGGCTGAAATTGAAAAATGGCCATTATTAGGAAAGCTGGCGAAAGGGGGCGGTACGCTCTTTATCAAGCGGGGTTCAGGCGATTCAATCCGTATTCGTGAACAAATTACAGGGTTCTTAAAACAAGATATCCCAGTTTTATTCTTCCCGGAAGCGACGACGTCTGACGGTCGTTCGATTAAAAAGGTTCATGGGCGTCTTTTAGGTGCAGCGATTGAAGCCAATCGACCCGTGCAGATTTGTTTAATTTGCTATGTGAATCAAAATGGTGAACTGGATTTAGTTGCGCCGTACATTGATGATATTAGTTTTGCAGCGCATGTTCAAAATGTCCTTGAGATGCCAAAAGTAACCGCCCATCTATTGGCATTACCGGCTATACAGGTGGAAGGTCATACGGTAGAAAGTCTTACGGCGCTGGTGCAAGAAAAAATGCTATCTGGTTTGAAAGATTTACAGTCACGTGTATTAAAAAAGCCGCAATAAGCGGCTTTTTAAATGAAGTTTTACATAAAGCCTTCGATCGGCAACCAAGAAACAAACTTCATGGCAGCTTTTTCATACCATTTCATGCTGGGTTCAGAGGTGTAAGTTTTGACTTCACCACTGGTTTTTTTAATCTTCCAATTAATCTGATTTTCAGTATCTAAAACCAATTTATAAGCGAACTTGCTTAAATTTTTATCCATGGTTTCATGCACAGTACGTGCAAGTTTCGGGCTATTCAGTAAAACACCAATCTCGGTATTTAAGTAGGCCGAACGTGGGTCAAAGTTAAATGATCCAATAAATACTTGTTTCTCATCAAGTGCCATCAGTTTGGCATGTAAGCTCGAACGGCTTAAGCCTTTAAGACTGACTTTGGATTTTTCCGCAATTTCTTGGGTATTTTCATTGAGGTTCTGAGCTTCAGGCGCAGATAGAAACTCATAGAGTTGCACATTATTTTCTAAAAGCCGTTGACGATATTTTGCATAAAAAGCATGTACTAAGGGAACGTCATTGGCTTTATATGAATTGGTTAATACGCGAACTTCAACCTTGTCATTTGCAACATTGATCAGGCGATCAGCACCTTTTTTCTCAGGTACAAAATAGGCAGAAACAATATCAATGCTGTGTTCTGGCTTTTCTAAATGCTGTAACAGTTGGAAATTGAGATGTTCTTCTTTCTTAGCTTTTGATTTGATCTTGCTTGGGTGATCTTTGACCACCTCAGCTTCCACCCAATCTAAATCAATGCTGTGATCTAACCACTGATTAAATCGCTGTGAACGATTGGCGAGATCAAGATAATTCTGAACCGTTGCTTCGTGATTATAATCATCCAATTGTTGCTTCAGGCTGTCGTAGCGTAGGGTGTAATGGCGTGGATTGACAATAGTTTTCACGCTATAGGCATATTCATCATTCCAGTATTCATCAAAGGAATGAATAATTTCATCAGAGGCTGCACCGACCAATAGCACATCAACATCAGAGAACTGATACGTGTCACTGACGTTATAGTATTGATTGCTCATGTTGCGACCGCCAATCAGGGCAATCTGATTATCGACAATAAAGCTCTTGTTATGCATACGTCGATTAATACGTTTTAAATCGAGCACCATATCCATTGGGCGATATTGGCGGAAGCGGTATGGATTATATAAACGCACATCAATATTTTGATGTTGGTCTAGGGCGAGGTAAATCCCTTCCATTTTCTTGGCATTATTATCATCTATGAGTAGGCGGACATGCACGCCACGATCTGCAGCTTGAATAATGGCATTCAATGCCATCGCGCCAATTTTATCGTTATCCCAAATGTAGTATTGCAGATCTAAAGTTTTCTCTGCCTTATGAATTAGCTGAATGCGGGCGGCTAAAGCTTCAAGGGGATCATATAAAACGTGATAACCCGTTAAGCCAATATTTTTATTGCGTAATGGTTCAATAATTTTGGCAAGCGATGTTTGTGAGGTATCACGCTCAAAAGCCATATGTTGTTTTAATTCGACTTGCTTGGGCAGGGTACTACATGCCGATAACCCTAAACTTAAACTAAAAGCCAATAATATCTGGGCTTTACGAGAGCCAGATAATCGGGAAGAAGAACTCGCTCGCGCGTTAAAACAATCTGGAGTGGCCATAGAGCTCGATGAATCTAAAATAAGGTTTGAGTATAAGGGGCAGCTGTGAAAAGATAAATAATGAAACGATATTCGACGAGGGTGTAAACGCAACATGACTTTAACAACAACGCTTGTCTATTTGTTCTGGGCTTCATTCGCACTATTGGCGGTGTGGGCTATTGTGCAAGCGTGGAGGAGTCAGGCGAACACCGAAACGATTCATCCTTTAAAAGCTTTCGTCCATTTGTTGGCATATTATCTTTCATATTTGCTGATTCCTCTGTTTCTTTTTAGTTTAATTGCAGGGTTTATTGGCTATTACTCATGGCATGAATCGATCTTTATCTTCCTTATTACTGGCGTAATGATTTATGCGCGGTTTATCGAGCCACATCAGATCCAGGTTCAGCATACCCAGTACCAAATTCTACAAGATGCCTCACTGAATCGACCTGTTAAAATTGCGCTGATTGCAGACCTTCATATCGGGTTGTTCTCTGGTCGAGAAAAGCAACTGAAACTTATTGTGGAAAAATTAAATGCTGAGCAGCCAGACCTTGTGGTTGTCGCAGGGGATTGGACCTATGAGCCTGAAAACAAACTTGTAGAAGAATTGGCTGTATTAAAAGAGATTCAAGCACCGGTCTATTCCGTAAATGGGAACCATGATGAACAATACCCAGGACCTCCAATTCAAGCTTTGTTAAAACAAGCACTGGAAGAAAATCAGGTCATGGATATTGAAGGGCAAGTAGTCGATTTTGAAGAGTTTCGACTGATTGGTATTGGTGATTTATGGGCAGGTAAAGCCGATATGCGCTTTATGCCAGATTTACCACAAGATAAACCTTGGGTGATTCTGTCGCACAATCCCGATACCGTCGATATGGTGCCTAAATTGCCGAATCGCCCATTAATGCTTGCTGGTCACACCCATGGGGGCAGGTCGAGTTGCCATGGCTCACGGATTATGTCATGAAGAAAGTGTCTATCTTGGGGCATAAGAAGGGCTTGTATCGCCATGAACATGCCGATGTCTTTGTGACGGTCGGTACAGGAATGGTCGGCGTTCCATTCCGATTCCGTGTACCGCCAACGATTGATATGATTGAACTGATTTAACTCATTGCCCAAATGAGAATAGCCAGAACTACGACAAATACAGCGCCAATAATCATTAGGTTTTTATGGTTATCACTTTGAATATGATCTACGACATCCGCCACATAATGTTGCTGTTCGTGCGTATCGGAATCTTTCAATGCTGTTGCGACTGTTTCACTGGCAAAGAGTGGTAATTCTGGTTCAATCGTTTGAGTATCTGATGTTGCATTGTGTTCAAAAATAGGGGCTTGAATCGATTCAGTTGTTTGCGCTTGAGTCGTTAAATGTTCTTGAGATGGTTCAATATTCAAGTCGGAATTGGATGTTTCATCTTGAGTCGTCAGCGTATTTTCTGAATATTCTTCTTTTGAACTTAATGTTATGTCTACAACCGTTTCAGCCTGATTTTCTAAGGGTGAAATATTCTCATCAAAAATTTCTTCCGGTTGATTTTCGTAAGCGACTGTATGTTCATCAAAAATAGTTTCACGTTCATTTTGAATGACTTCAATCACACGAAGTGCCTGAATTTGGTTAAGTGAAGTTTCCTCCGCAATATAATCGATGGCTTCGGCACGTTGATTTTGGTCGATGAATGACACAAGTTGTTGGAGTTGTTCTGGACTTATTTTTAATAGATGTTGATGCATACGTTTGTCCTTTGTTCTTGTATATTTAGGAAATAGTATTGATCAATTAATCAGTAAGTTATATCTGTTTTTTGTTTCAAGTTTTTGTTTTTTAGAATAAAAAAAGCCAACGTCAACACGTTGGCTTTCATTAATGCGATGTAACTATCAAATTTGATTGTTTACATCATCATGTTTTGTTTCACGGATCAGCAAGAATGCTAAAAGTGAAAGAATAGATGCCGCAGAAAGGTAATAACCTACTGCATAAAGACCATAATCAGTTGCAAGTTTTGTTGCGATTAATGGCGCAAATGAAGCCCCTAAAATACCAGCTAAGTTGAAAGTCAGTGCTGAACCTGTATAGCGTACAGATGTTGGGAAAATTTCCGACAATACAGTACCGATTGGACCATAAGTTAAGCCCATGATCGCTAAGCCGATACATAAGAACAAGAACACCACAACCGTGCTACCTGATTCCAGCATGCTTGAGAATACAAGGCCGAACAATGCAGAAATTACGCACACAGCGATAGAGGTAGTTTTACGACCAAATTTTTCGGCAAATACAGCAGAAAGCGGAATGAATGCAGCAAAGCAGAGTGTTGCAACGAGCTGTAATTCCAAGAATTCGGCACGGCTATAACCAAGTTTTGTTGTACCCCAGTTCAGCGCAAATACGGTTGTGAGGTAGAACACAACGAAAGTACAAACCGCCGCAATCGTACCCAGAATCAACATACCCCAGTGTTTTACAATCACTTCTTTAAACGGTACGTTTACTTCTTTTTGCTTAGTCAGTACTTTTTGGAATGCAGGCGTTTCATGCAGTTTCAAACGGATCCAAAGACCCATAATCACTAAGATGGCACTTGAGATAAACGGAATACGCCAGCCCCAAGTCATGAATGCTTCTTCAGACATTAATGCGCCAAGGGTCAAGAATGAGCCTGTAGCCAAGATGAAGCCGATTGGTGCACCGAGTTGAGGGAACATACCGTACCAAGCACGTTTACCTTCAGGTGCATTTTCTGTCGCTAGAAGTACAGCACCAGACCATTCACCACCAAGACCCAAACCTTGACCTAAACGGCAAAGTGCAAGCATAAGCGGTGCAGCAATACCCACTTGTGCATAGGTTGGAAGTAAACCGATACAGACAGTCGATAGACCCATGGTCAACAGGGCGGCAACCAAGGTGGCTTTACGACCGATTCGGTCACCTAAGTGTCCAAACACGGCAGCACCAATTGGACGTGCAATAAAGGCAATTGCGAATGTTGCAAGAGACTGAATTGTGGCGGTCGTTGGATCTGTACTTGCAGGGAAGAACAAATGCGGGAAAATAATTACAGCCGCAGTGGCGTAAATATAGAAATCGAAGAATTCGATAGTCGTACCTACAAGACTGGCTGTAAGTACACGATATTTTGAATTTGTAGCTACTTCTTGAGTTGCAGCTGAATTTGATGACGCCATGAAGGACCTTACACTTACTAAAAATAAAAAAACTTAGTTTTAAAAGCGTAATCTTTTTAAAAAAAGGCGTAATTTCTTAAAAAAACAACGGCAATCTTCTCGATTCGACTCGTTCAGGGTCACTGAATGAAGAAAGAGATGATTAAATCACGTAGAGATAGATAGACAGAAATTGTGATCCTGCGCCTATCAATACAAAAATATGCCAGATAGCGTGGGTATATCTTACTCTTTTTAATGCATAAAACAATGCACCGACCGTGTAAGAAAGACCGCCAATGACTAAATAAGTTAATGCTTGTTCAGATAAAAAGCGTTGCATATCATCAATGACAAGCACTGCGAGCCATCCCATGACCAAATAGGCAGCCAGTGAAATCTTTTGAAAACGATGGATGAAGATTAACTTGAATAGTGTTCCAATGAGGGCAATGACCCAAAGTGCGATTAATAAATAGTGGGCTTTTGCAGTAGGAATCGCAATTGCAAGAAAGGGCGTGTAGGTGCCTGCAATTAAATAATAGATGGCTGTATGGTCGAGTTTTTTATACCACGCTCTTTTTTCTGGTGTTTTGCAGAAGTGATACAGTGCCGAACCGGTAAACAATAAAATCATGCTAAAACCGTAGACCCAAAGTCCGATCCATTGTCCTGTCGGCAAGTACGAACCTTTGATAATCATCATGGCAGCAGCAAAGCATGCTGCAACAGCACCAATTGCATGTGTCCAAGCATTGATTTGTTCTTCTCGTGGATAATAATCTTGTACCAGTGGAGCGTTCATAAGCAACCAACTTTATAAATATACAACTGTATAGTAATTCAATTTTGCATTTAGTGTAAGAAGATTTAAAATTGAAATGTAACTTACACTAGGCTTTTATTATGTCGTCTTTGGCTTCTCCTTTCCCACAAGAGCAAGAATTTCTCGCAGCATTTGTTCAAGCCATTGAAACACAAAGTTTTGATCGTTTAATTCTAAGCCAATATAAAGGCGAACTCCAAGATTTAGAGAAAATGACTTGGCGGGTGATTCACTTACAAGGCGAGCAAGTGTTGCAATGTCTGTATCGGTATAAGACTCAAGACGTCACCAAAAACTATCCCTTAGCACAGGCTGAAACTGTGGTTGGTGTAATGCTGCTCGCGAGTAAACAAGCCAATTTATTTTCAATGACAGAAGAGTTACAGCTTAAAAAGAATAAAAAGAAAGCCATGCTTACACGCAGCAAAACTAAAACTGAAGTTAAAAAGCCGCTCGAGCAGGGACACGACCGTATTAAACAGCGCTATGTCGATCAGGATGCGAGCTTCTTACAGCACTTAGGTGTTACCGATGCCAAAGCCCAAGTCATTCCAAGCATGGCGCGTAAATGGAAACAGATTAATAAATTTGTTGAAATTTTTTCTGGTGCGCTTAGTCAGATTCAAGCTGATGATCATGCCTTGCGTGTGGTGGACTTTGGTTCGGGTAAAGGCTATTTAACCTGTGCGTTATATGACTATATGCAAAAGCATGGTCAGACCCCGAATGTGACAGGGGTAGAGCTGAATCCGAAAATGGTCGAGTTTTGCCAAAATGTCGCGGATCAATCCGGTTTTAATCAGCTAAAATTTTTCCAAGGTGATGTAAGAACTTACGAGCCTGAACGACTCGATGTGATGATTGCATTGCATGCGTGTGATGTTGCAACTGATTTTGCGATTCATACCGGGATTCGCTTAAATGCACAAATGATTATGTGTGCGCCGTGTTGTCATAAAGAATTACGTCCACAGTTACAGGCGCCTAAAGTGCTCGCGCCAATGTTGCAATTTGGTATTCATGCCGGACAACAAGCAGAAATGCTCACCGATACGATTCGTGCTCTTTTACTCAAAGCTTATGGCTACGAAACCAAAGTGTTTGAATTTGTGGCACTTGAGCATACAAGTAAAAATAAAATGATCTTGGCAACGAAGCGTAAAAATGTGA
The DNA here is from genome assembly GCF_001647675.1 of Acinetobacter sp. NCu2D-2. Taxonomy (NCBI): domain Bacteria; kingdom Pseudomonadati; phylum Pseudomonadota; class Gammaproteobacteria; order Moraxellales; family Moraxellaceae; genus Acinetobacter; species Acinetobacter sp. NCu2D-2. The sequence goes on along the minus strand of NZ_CP015594.1, from coordinate 2,015,526 downwards.
CTGAACCTGATCCTGAGGTGATGGAACAAATCCAAGCCTTAAAGGAAATGTATGGTATTCAAAAACATTCGCTGGAATTATTGCTAAAAGGCGAGTGGGATCAGCAAGATATTGGATGTAAATGTTGATGACAGCAGAATTCTTCATCCGTTCGGGTACTTGGCAGGTTTTGATGAAAGATGCCAAAGCTATTCGTGAGGCGGTGTTTATTCAAGAGCAAAACATTCAGCCTGAAGATGAATGGGATGAGATGGATGCCGTATCTGAACATTTTGTGGTGTATGTAGGTGAGCAGCCTGTCGCAACTGCACGTTTGTTGCTAGATCACCATATTGGACGCGTTGCAGTTTTAAGAGACTATCGTGGTCTTCATATTGGTCAGCAATTGATGCAATTTATCATCGATTTTGCCAAGCAAGAATACAGACCATTTCTGCAATTATCTTCACAAGTGCATGCGCTTGGTTTTTATGAGGGTCTTGGTTTTCAAGTTCAAGGGCAAGAATACTTAGATTGTGGTATTCCACATATAGATATGTATTTACAAATGACTAAGACGGATTAAAAACAATAAAAAAGCGAGATGATTATCTCGCTTTTTTTAGATCTAAACATTAGTGTCCATGTGCAGCACTTGTTTCTTGATTACTGTCCATATTTGCATGTTCTTCTTCTGTCATGCCCATTTCGCTTGCTGTTGGTTCTGAACTAGAGCTTGGCGCAGCTTGATGCGTAGCATGTGCATTCTTATTTTGCTGACTTGGCATATAATCTGGTTCATTGGTCACAGCCAAATAGAAAAATCCTAAAAATAAACAGCTAAGAATCACTGCGATATAAACGGCAGGTGAACGTAATAGTGATTTTTTAGCAGAAGATGTATCGCTCATAAAGCCGATCCTAACAAAAGATAACGTAAGCTAATAACTTGTTATAACACAAATAGACTGTGATTTTTATGTTTAATGCTTAAACACATAGTTTTTATATGGAATTAAGCATTTAATAAAAAAAGAGGGGCAATATACCCCTCTTTTTTTTATAGATAGATTAGATATGGTGTTCGCTGCGTGCACGATCGATTAATAATTGCGATGCTTTAAAACGAGCGCCGTATTTTTTCTCAAGCACATTTGCGCGGGCAAGGGCTTTCGATAAACCGTATTGGTTTAAAAATTGAATTGCACCGCCAGTCCATGCAGGGAAACCAATACCAAAAATGGAACCGACATTACCATCATTGGCAGATACTAAGACACCTTCTTCTAGACAACGTAAACTGTCTAAAGCCTGAACAAACAGGAAACGGTCAATCATTTCTTGTTCTGAAAGATCATGGTCTTTAGTCCAATGCTTTAAGCCTTCCCAAAGCTGTTTTTTACCACCTTCAGGATAATCATAGAAACCCGCACCTGCAGCTTTGCCTTTACGTCCAAACTCATGAATCATGGTATGAATAACGTCATCTGCACTCGACAAAGATAGATCTTTGCCTTGAGCTTGTAAGGCTTTACGTGCTTCAGTGGCAACGTGTTCAGAAAGTGTTAAAGAGACCTCATCCTGAATAGCAAGTGGTCCTACAGGCATACCTGCTTTGAGTGCTGCCATTTCAATATGGGCAGGGTGTACGCCTTCGGCAAGTAAGCGTAAACCTTCCTGAACGAAGGTGCCAAATACACGACTGGTGAAGAAACCACGGCTGTCATTGACCACAATTGGCGTTTTTCCAATTTGCTGAACAAAGTCAAAGGCTTTAGCGAGTGTCTCGGCGGAGGTCTGTTTGCCTTTGATGATTTCTACCAATTGCATTTTATCGACAGGGCTAAAGAAGTGTAAACCTATAAAGTTGGCTTGATTCTTTGATGCCTGAGCTAACTCTGTAATGGGTAAAGTTGAGGTATTTGAGGCAAATATGCCATTTTCAGTTAAGTAACTTTCAGTTTCTTGGGTGACTTGTGCTTTCAGCATAGGATTTTCAAAGACTGCTTCAATGATTAAGTCGCAGCTTTGTAAATCGCTTGCCTGGGCTGTGGTTTGAATAAGTGCAAGAATCTGATCACGCTGTTCCGTGCTTAAACGACCTTGAGATACTTTTTTATCAAGTAGTTTTTGGCTATAGGCTTTACCTTTTTCTGCAGCCTCTATCGATACATCTTTAAGGACAACCGAAATACCTTTAGATGCAGTGACATAGGTAATACCGGCACCCATCATTCCAGCACCTAAAATACCGACTTTTTGTGCTTTCCAACGTTCAATATTTTGAGGGCGGCTTGCACCGGATTTAATCGCATTGAGACCATGCCAGAAAGTGCCAATCATATTTTTAGAAATTTGACCGGTGGCAAGATAGGTAAAGTAACGTGATTCAATGGTGAGTGCTGTATCGAGATCGACTTGAGCACCTTCAACAGCAGCTGAAAGAATGGCTTCGGGCGCAGGATAACACCCTTTTGTTTTATCACGTAGCATAGCAGGGGCAATGGCGAGCATCTGCGCCACGGCTGGAGAGGATGGACTTCCTCCTGGAATTTTATAGCCTTTGACATCAAAGGGCTGTGCCGATTTTGGATTGGCTTTGATCCAAGTTAGGGCCTTTTCCAAAAGTTCCTCTGATGTTTCAGCCGTATCATGAATTAAACCTAAGCTTTTGGCTTTGTCTACGCCAAATTGTTTGCCTTCTATTAAATAAGGCAACGCATTTTGTAAGCCTAATAAGCGCACCATGCGCACAATCCCACCGCCACCTGGTAGTAAGCCTAACGTGACTTCAGGTAAACCAAATTTGGTTTTTGGGTCATTTAACGCAATACGATAATGACAGCCTAAAGCGAGTTCCCAGCCACCGCCCAAAGCCGTGCCATTCAGAGCTGCAACTACGGGAATGTCACGGGTTTCGATGTAACGTAAATTGGCTTTTAAATCTTCAATCATGTGGAAAAATTCAGTGGCGTTTTCAGGTTTAGCCTGAATCAGCTCGTCTAAATCTCCACCGGCAAAGAAGGTTTTTTTATTGGAACGGAAAATGATGCCTGCGATATTTTCATCAGCTTTGAGTTGTTCAACAGTTGTGCTCAGTGCCTGACGAAAATCTGCATTCATGGTGTTGGCAGATTGGTTTGGAGAATCTAGCGTTAAGATGACAATATTGTCGGCGTTTTTTTCAAATTGAATGGCGCTCATTATGATTCTCCTTATACCAACTCAATAATGGTTGCGATACCCATACCGCCACCGACACAAAGTGTTGCGAGTCCACGCTTTTTACCCTGACGTTCTAACTCATCCAGCAATGTCCCCAAAATCATCGCACCTGTAGCTCCGAGTGGATGGCCCATGGCAATCGCACCGCCATTGACATTAACTTTGCTTGGGTCAACGTTCAGTTCCTTAATAAAATGCATGACCACCGCAGCAAAGGCTTCATTCACTTCAAATAGGTCAATATCCTCAATGCTTAAACCTGCTTTTTCTAAGGCTTTGCGTGCAGCTGGAGCAGGACCGGTCAGCATGATCGTTGGATCAGTCCCTACGAGTGCAGTTGCTAACACTTTGGCACGTGGTTTTAAATTTTGTTCTTTGACTGCTTTTTCTGATGCAAGGAGTACGACTGCAGCACCATCAACAATACCAGAGGAGTTCCCTGCATGATGGACATGATTGACTTGTCCTACTTCAGGATATTTTTGTAAGGCAATAGCATCGAACCCCATTTGTCCCATCATGGCAAAGCTTGGATTAAGCTTGGCTAAGCCTTCTACAGTTGTCGTTGGTTTAATAAACTCATCTTTTTCTAAAATGATGACGCCCGCTTTATCTTTGACAGGAACCACTGATTGGTTAAAGTAGCCATTGGCTTGTGCCGCTGCGGCTTTTTTTTGCGAATCGGCTGCAAACTCATCGACATTAGTTCGTGTATAGCCATCAATGGTCGCAATTAAGTCCGCACCAATACCTTGTGGAATAAAATCGCAGGCCATATTGGTTTCAGGATCGAGTGCCCAAGGACCACCATCACTACCCATTGGTACACGGGACATGCTCTCTACACCACCTGCGACCACTAAATCTTCCCAACCTGAACGCACTTTTTGTGCTGCTAAATTAACAGCTTCTAAACCTGATGCACAAAAACGGTTAATTTGAACGCCTGCGACATCATTATCCCAACCGGCTGCAATTGCGGCCGTTTTTGCGATATCTGCACCTTGATCACCAATCGGTGTCACGCAGCCAAGCACGATATCATCGACTTTTGAGGTGTCAAATTGATGGCGGGCTTGCAGTTCATTGAGTAAACCTGTGAGTAAAGAAATCGGTTTGACTTCATGTAAAGATCCATCTTTTTTGCCTTTGCCACGCGGCGTGCGAATGGCATCAATGATATAGGCTTCGCTCATCGCTTTATCCTTGTCGTATTTTAAAAATTATTGTTGCTATTGAGTGTAATGATTAATTTTTGATGTGCAATGACGAGAACGGATCAGATCATTTGGTGATTTTTGCCAATAAAAAAAGCCCAAGTTTTGAGGCTTGGGCAGGAGAAGGGTGATTTTTAAATTAATGGTAACCGTGTAATTGACGGTATAGCCCCGGTGTTACGCCTGTCCACTTCTTAAATGCGCGGTGGAAGGTACTGGTTTCACTAAAACCCACTTGCTGAGCGACATCTTCAAGTGTTAAAGACGGGTTTAGTAACAAATGAATCGCAGCATCACGACGTAGTGCATCTTTCACACCTTGATAGCTCTTGCCTTCAGCCGCTAAACGACGACGCAAGGTTTGCGGAGATAAATACAGCATCGATGCAACATCGTTCAGTGTTGGCATTTCTTCGCCAATTTGGCTCTTTAACACATCACGAATACGTGAAGTAAGCGAGTTGGTATTTTTGAATTTCACTAACAGTTGAGCAGGAGCAGCTTTAAGGAATTCTTCCAAGGTTTCTTCGTTTTGACGAATAGGTAGGTCTAAATAATCGGCTGCAAAAGTGATCTCTGTACGCGGTGCATCAAATTGCATCACAGGTGCAAAGAAAAGCGCATCGTATTCATCTGCATGGTTTGGACGTGGATAACTAAAATGTACACGTTCCAAAGGTAAGCGACGTTCAATTAGCCAAGAAGCCAAACCATGCCAAATCATCAGCATACTTTCAGTAATGAAATGATCTGGATCCATGCTTGCTGGAATTTGCGGTACCAAACGTGCTTCATGCTTATCACGCTCTAAGGTTACTGCCCAATCATCACCAAATAACTTATAGAACTGAGAAGACAGTTCGAGTGCATCGCCTAAGGTTTTTGCATGGATAATTAGTTGACACATAATGGCAAAGGTACCTAAACGACGAGGTTGACTGTCGAAGCCGACATGTTCGTCTTGTGTCACCATCCATAACATTTTAATGAAACGGGTATATTGTTCAGGTGAAATACGGGCTTTAGGTTGATGCAAAAGTTCAGCCTCAATGCCAACATGAGACAATAAAGTATCGACATCCATGCCAAGGCGTTTCACGCCAGATAAAGCTGCGTTGACGAAATGAATACTGATCGTATCGCGACTAACGTTTAATCCTTCAGTCTCTTTAATGTTCACTAATATTTGACCTAATTGACAAAAAATAACAATGCAATGGCAATTTACAAAATCTGATTTGCCATTTGTGACAATATTAAATTGCCGAAATGATCAAGGTAAATGGCTGAACATGACATTGTAAAGCCTCATTTATATTCGTAAGATGGATAAAAAATCAACATAATTAGAGTAAATACTCCAATGAATTTTGCACTAGACGGTCTCAAAGTCCTCGATTTTTCTACACTTTTACCTGGGCCCTTTGCCAGTATGTACTTGGCAGACATGGGAGCAACAGTTGTTCATATCGAATCACCAAATCGACCAGATTTACTCAGGCTGATGCCACCATTCAACTATGGGCAAGCAGTTTCACACAATTATTTGAACCGAAATAAGCAGTCTGTTGCCTTGGATTTAAAAGATCCGAAGAATATTAATCTCATTAAAAGTAAAATTTCGGATTACGATATTGTGATAGAGCAATTTCGTCCTGGGGTAATGCAACGCCTAGGATTGGACTATGCGGAACTTTCAGAAATTAATCCGCGCCTCATCTATTGTTCGATCACTGGATATGGTCAAACAGGTCCATATAAAGATAAAGCCGGACACGATATTAATTATTTGGCATTGTCTGGGATTGCAGGGCATAGCGGTCGGGTGGGTGAACGTCCGCCCGCATTAGGGATTCAAATTGCCGATATTGCGGGCGGTTCAATGCATGCGATGGTTGCAATCTTGGCCGCAGTCATTGAACGACATAAAAGCGGTAGAGGACAATATATTGATATTTCGATAACTGATTGCGCAGTCCCTTTAAATAATATGGCTGCAGCAGCAAGCCTTGCTGCCAAACAACAAGCGAGACCTGAATCAAGTCACTTAAATGGCGGCACGTTCTATGACTATTATGAGACTTTGGATCAGCGTTATTTAGCAATTGGAAGTTTAGAGCCACAGTTTTTATCCGGTTTGGCTCAAATCTTAGATTTGCCGATCCTTATTGAAAAAGGGCTAACCTATCAGCTCAAAGATCAAGCTATAGTCAAACAAGCGATCCAGGACAAAATCAAAACCAAGTCCTTGCAGGACTGGCAGGATATTTTCCAACACCATGATGTTTGTGTGGAACCCGTATTGAGATTGGAGGAAGCTTTGCATTCAGAACTAGCACAAGAACGTGATTGGACAGTCCAAGTACCTAGACGAGAAAATAGTTCGGAATTTGAACAACAGCTTGCTTGTCCGATTAAATTTTCACGTTCAAAAATACGTTATGAATTCATCGGTCAAAACTTGGGTGAATCGGATGATTGGTAAACAAATCATTCGAGCTACTGATTAAACATTTGCTTATGATAAAAAATGCTAAAGATCTAAAAAATAAATCATTATTAGATAAATAGTAGAAAATTTACAGCAAATACTGAAATCATTGATTTTGATTTAGGCTTATCAATAAAACCGCTATTAAATATGTAAAAAAAGCATTTTATTGATAGATTTAATCTCGTTATCCTTGCCCACGATATAATAGAAACTACTAGCTGTACGCCATGTATTTATATACTGATTTCGATCAGCAACTGATTAATGAACGTGTTGCACAGTTCCGTGACCAAACGGAACGTTATTTAGCGGGTAAATTGACGGAAGATGAATACCGTCCACTCCGCCTTCAAAATGGTCTTTATGTTCAGCGTTATGCACCGATGCTGCGTGTAGCGGTGCCATATGGCTTAATGAACTCAAAACAATTACGTAAAATTGCGGAATTGGCAAAAGAGTATGACCGTGGTTATGCGCACGTTTCAACGCGTCAAAACTTCCAATTTAACTGGCCTGCGTTAGAAAACGTACCGGATATGTTGGCAGAGTTGGCATCAGTACAAATGCATGCGATTCAAACTTCAGGTAACTGTATTCGTAATACCACAACTGACCAATATGCAGGTGTGGTTGCAGGTGAAATTGCGGATCCACGTCCAACCTGTGAATTGATTCGTCAGTGGTCAACTTTCCATCCTGAATTTGCTTTCTTGCCACGTAAGTTCAAGATTGCGGTATCTGCATTAGAAGAAATTGACCGTGCAGCAACTGCATTCCACGATATTGGTGTATATATCGTGAAAAATGAAGCAGGCGAAATTGGTTACAAAATCAAAGTCGGTGGTGGTTTAGGCCGTACACCTGTCATCGGTAGCTTTATTCGTGAGTTCTTGCCACGTGAAGACTTAATTGCTTACCTAGAGGCAGTGCTTCGCGTGTATAACTTGCATGGTCGTCGTGACAACAAATATAAAGCACGTATCAAAATCTTAGTTAAAGCTTTAACACCTGAAGTGTTTGCTGAGAAAGTTGAAGCTGAATTCGCGCATACGATTAAAACATTGAAAATCGATGCAGAAACTTTGGCGAAAATGGATGAAAACTTTACGCCATTTGACTACCAAGATTATGCCGATGAAGATTTCACTGAACTATTTGCTGCACATCCAAAATTCAAGCAATGGTTCAATATCAATACCAATGCGCATAAAGTGAAAGGCTACCGTATTGTAACCATTTCACTCAAACGTGCAGGCGTTGCACCGGGTGATGTGACTACTGAAGAAATGAACTTGATTGCAGACCTGGCAGACAAGTACACCTTCGGTGAATTACGTACTACGCATGAGCAAAACATTGCGCTTGTTGATGTACCACAAAAAGATTTGTTTGAACTTTGGCAAACGCTAGATCAAGCAAACTTGGCGCGTGCGCATATTGGTTTCTTAACCGATATTATTTGCTGCCCAGGCGGTGACTTCTGTTCATTGGCCAATGCGAAATCTATTCCAATTTCTGAAGCAATTTCACGCCGTTTTGATGACTTAGATACGATTTACAACTTAGGTAAATTGGATCTGAACATCTCAGGTTGTATGAACGCGTGTGGTCATCACCATGTCGGTAACATTGGTATTTTGGGTGTAGATAAAAAAGGCGCTGAATTCTACCAAATTACCCTAGGTGGTAATGCCGACCATGATGCATCAATTGGTGATATCTTAGGGCCATCATTTGCAGCAGATCGTATTCCTGATGTCGTGGAAGAAATTCTAAACACTTATCTTGATTTGCGTCAGGAAGGCGAAGAGTTTATTGATACCTATCGCCGTGTCGGCATTCAACCATTTAAGGAGCGCGCATATGCTTAATACCGCACTACAAGTGCTCTCTAAAGATGGCACGATTGCAGACAATACTTACCAATTGATTGGTGAAGATGGTGTATTGCCGCAAGGTGATGTCGTTCTCACCGTTGAGCAGTTAGATCAAATTGCTAACATTTCAGGTAAAAAAGCATTGTACTTAACCGTTAATGCGTCACCTGAAAGCAATGAATTCCCACTTGATCAGCTTGATGCTATTTTTATCGAGTTTGCAGGCTTTAATGATGGTCGTGGTTATTCATTTGCTGCACTATTGCGTCGCCAAGGCTTCCAAGGCGAACTTCGTGCAACAGGTGATGTATTCAAAGACGTTTTAAATTATATGAAGCGTTCTGGTTTTGATACTTTCGTCATTAAAGAAGGTAAAGATATTCAGGAAGCAGCTGCAGGTTTAAACGACTTTACCCACCCATATCAAGCGTCAACGGCTGTACCACAACCGAATTATCAAACAGGTAAATAATCTGTCGAAATAAAAAAGCCTCCTAAGTGGAGGCTTTTTTATTTCCTAATTTCCCCTCCTTTGGTAAAGGAGGGGTTAGTGGAGGATTATTTGAAACTCCCTTTTTAAGAGGGAGATTTAGAGGGGGTTATTTTAGAAGAATCTCCCCCAAAACCCCTCTTTGAGAAAGAGGGGCTTAAATGCTTAAATCAATTCAATCGCAACCGCAGTCGCTTCACCACCACCAATACAGAGTGCGGCAATGCCACGTTTGCCACCGGTACGTTTTAATGCGTGAATCAAGGTTAAAATAATACGTGAACCTGTAGAACCGACAGGATGACCAAGTGCACATGCACCACCATTGATGTTGACTTTTTCAGGGTCAAGTTTGAATTCATCCATTGGGCACATAGTCACCATAGCAAACGCTTCATTGATTTCCCATAGGTCAACGTCTTGTGCATTCCAACCTGTTTGGTTCAACACTTTTTGAATTGCACCGACAGGGGCAATCGTAAATTCTGAAGGATGCTGTGAATTTGATGCATAAGCGACAATTTTCGCTAGAGGGCTTAAACCTTTCGCTTGAGCTTGCTCTGCTGAAGTTAAAACGAGTGCAGATGCGCCGTCTGAAATCGAGCTCGCATTGGCAGCAGTAATCGTACCGTCTTTAGCGAAGGCAGGGCGTAATGTTGGAATTTTTTCAATATTGGCATTAAACGGTTGTTCATCTTTGTCTACAACCACATCCCCTTTACGTGTCTTCACGGTTACAGGTACGATTTCGTCTGCGAAATAACCTTCAGTGATCGCAGTTTGGGCACGTTTCAATGAACGAATCGCAAAATCATCCATTTGCTCACGAGTATAACCTTTGGTATTTGCCATATCTTGGGCAAATGAACCCATTAAGCGACCAGTTTCTGCATCTTCTAGGCCATCTAAGAACATATGATCTTTAATTTCACCATGGCCCATACGGAAACCGCCACGTGCTTTTGGTACGACATAAGGCGCATTGGTCATAGATTCCATTCCGCCAGCAACCACATAAGTCGCAGAGCCTGCTCTAATCATATCTGCGGCTTGCATAACAGCTTTCATACCTGAACCACAGAGTTTATTAATGGTCACTGCACCTGTCGTATCAGGTAGACCTGCTAGACGCATCGCTTGACGAGCAGGACCTTGTTTTAATCCCGCAGGAAGAACACAACCCATGATGACTTCTTCGATATCGGTTGGTTGTAAACCTGAGCGTGCAATTGCTTCTTTAATGGAAGCTGCACCAAGTTCAGGTGCTGTAAGTGCTGAAAGGCTGCCTTGAAAGCCACCCATTGCGGTACGAGCTCCATTGACAATTACGATGTCAGTCATTGTATTATCTCCGTATGCATTTTAATCAATTATTTTGCCGAAGCAGTATATTTGAAATTGGAGTGAAAAAAAGCATATTTGATCGGCAAATACAGACTGTTGAGTTATTTAGCATTGATTGATCGGTTCACTACGTGTGTGTCCCATTTTACTAAGAATAATTTTTTTATTTTCCTGACCATTAAAAGGGCAATAATAAAAGCTGCCATTTGAACCAATAGGCATCGCGGTCATAGCCTGATAAGTCACACTTGGAATACTGAGTGCACCACGCCATTCTAGATTTGCATATTTTAAAGCTAAATTTTCTTTATGTATGAGTATTTCATTGTCATCAATTCTTCGATTTTTATTCTGATCAATAAAAATTAAGTAACCTTGTTGCCATTTATTCGGCTCGCATTGGATAAAATTAGATGAAGGACAGATCACAATATTTTGACGATGAAGTGCAGCCTGTGAGCGAGCATAATTTAAAGCAGAGATAATCTTTTTGTGAGTAGTTTGTGCTTCAAGTTTAGCCAGATATTCGTGAAAGTGGGGCAGCGCAATAGATACAACAATTGCTAAGACAGCAAGAGTCACCATGAGCTCTACAAATGTAAAAGCTCTAATAAATTTCATATACATAGAGTTACCTGATTAATATATTTTTATTTTTTTTTCGTGTTATTTATTATGTGTTTTTAATCGCTTATCGAGATGTGTAATAAATTATTACATATCTGGTTCTAAAGCTGTTAAAATGTAGAACAAGGACAATAAGTTATTCACAACAAAAAATTGAGTAAAAATTTACCGAATTACAACGGAAATTGTAAGTAATTTTGTCAATAATTTACTTGATTAGATTTATCAAGCACTTGGAAAAAAACCAAAGTGTTTGTATGATTTCGTGTGAATAGCTTGAGAATAAAACTGGGGTATTCAAAAATCTATCTCAGATAGAGCCGATTTATGGCTTAAGCTTGAACAACAATTGTTATCTCTGGAGGATAAATCCATGAAAATGAGTCGTATTGCTTTAGCGATGCTCGTAGCTGCTCCTTTAGCTGCTGCAAACGCAGGTGTAACTGTAACTCCACTACTAGTGGGTTATAACTTTGTAGACACTAAACACAACAATGATAAATTAATTGCTGATGCTGCAGATCGTGAGCTTCAGGACGATTTATTTGTTGGTGCTGCACTTGGTGTTGAATTGACTCCATGGTTAGGTTTTGAGGCTGAATACTCACAAGTAAAAGGTGATGTAGAACAGCCAAGTACTGATGAAACTGTTGGTGAATACAAAAAGACTCAGCTTGCTGGTAACTTCTATGCAACTTCTGACTTAATCACTAAAAACTATGACAGCAAAATCAAGCCATACGTACTTTTAGGTGCTGGTCACGTAAAATACAAAGCTGACGGCGTGGGTACATTTGACGAGAGCACTGTTGGTAATACAGGTCTAGGGGCTTTCTGGCGCTTAAATGATGCACTTTCTCTACGTACTGAAGCTCGTGCTACTTATAACTTTGACAATGAATTCTGGGATTACACAGCTTTAGCTGGTCTTAACGTAGTTCTTGGCGGTCACTTGAAACCAGCTGCTCCTGTAGTTGAAGTTGCTCCAGTTGCTCCTGTAGCACCTGTTGCTCCAGCTCCACAAGAGTTGACTGAAGACCTTAACATGGAACTTCGTGTGTTCTTTGATACAAACAAATCAAACATCAAAGATCAATACAAACCAGAAATTGCTAAAGTTGCTGAGAAGTTAGTTGAATACCCTAACGCTACTGCTCGCATCGAAGGTCACACAGATAACACTGGTCCACGTGCGCTAAACGAACGTTTATCACTTGCTCGTGCTAACTCTGTTAAATCTTCACTTGTAAATGAATACAACGTTGATGCAGCTCGTTTGTCTACTCAAGGTTTCGCTTGGGATCAACCGATTGCTGACAACAACACTAAAGAAGGTCGTGCTATGAACCGTCGCGTATTCGCTACGATTTCTGGTAGCCGTACAGTAACTGTACAACCTGAAGCTGCTGCTCAATAATTTGAGTTAAAGCAAAAGAAAGCGACTCTTCTGAGTCGCTTTTTTTATGTCTGTATTTTGGCTACACTGCTTTTATTTTGAAATAGAAATGAGATAGATGCATGAGTATACAAATTCCCGAAGAGTTGCAGAACCTTGAAGCAAATAGTGGAATTTATGCAATATGGATGATCTTCCATCATTATGGCATCGAGCTCAATATTTCTGATTTAGTTAGTCTATGTGAGCATGATGATGAATATGGAGCATCGAGCATTGCACTCAGTGTTGCATTAAAAATACTTGGGTTGGATGTAAAATTCTATACGGATCATGATCCGGATATTCAAGATAAAGAATTAAAATTCTATAAAAACGCAGCAGATTTAAAGATCCAAGTTGAACAACGTGTATTAAGCTATGAAGAGATTCAAAATGAATACGAAGCGGGACGTTTTATTATTGTCTTCTACGATACTTTAGAGGGTGTAGGTAATCATTCGCTTGTTTACGAGATAAATGGTCAGGAAATTAGTTTCTTTGATAGTTTTGAAAGTATGCCTAAAGCTATATTTGAACAACAGCGCAAAGTCGAAGGAATATGTCAGCAAGTGATCGTGATTGATGATCGAAATTTTGTAGAAAGACAAATAGGATGATGATAAAAAAGGCAGCTCATAGGCTGCCTTTTTTAGTTTATTCACGATCAATCTTAATCGGTTTAACATCCATTTCCTGATAAGAAATCAGCTTGGTTTTATATTTAAATTTATAAACCAACCAAATTACCAAGAACAATAAGATCCCAATATAGGTTGAAAGCACTGCAAGCCATTCACCATCCAGTACAGCTTGATAGTTTTGACCGAGTACCACAATTGCACAAAGTACAAAGGCGAACCACGGCGCAAATGGGAAGAATTTAGCTTTATAAGCGAGATCTTCAAGTTTATAGCCTTGGGCGATATAACCTTTACGGAAACGGTAATGAGAAACCGCAATACCGAGCCAAACAATAAAACCACACATGCCTGACATATTAAGTAGCCAGTTAAAGACTTCTTGTTCCCCAATAAATGTGGTGAGGAAGCAAAGGGCAGCAATAGCAGTCGTTGCATAAAGCGCATTCATTGGCACACCACGTGCATCTAAACGTCCAAAGACTTTAGGGGCGCTGCCTTTACGTGCCATATCAAACAACATACGTGTTGATGAATACATGCCTGAGTTACCTGCAGATAAAATCGCAGTTAAAATCACGGCATTCATTAAGCTCGCAGCAAAAGCAAAACCTGCTTTTTCATAGAGTAATGTAAATGGCGAAAGTGCGACGTTATCACTTGCAGCAGCTTGTAACAGACGTGGATCATCATAGCTAATCAGTGTACCAATAATGAAGATACACACGATATAGAACAATAAAATACGCCAGAAAATTTGCTTAATTGCAACAGGAATCGTTTTTTGTGGGTCTTTAGATTCACCTGCGGCAACGCCAACCATTTCGGTACCTTGGAAAGAGAATCCAGCAATCATCGCAACACCAATCAGCGCAGAAAGACCACCTACAAATGGTGCTTCGCCCTTTGTCCAGTTACCAAAAGCAGCTGTACCTGTACTGAGCATAATCTTCACAATCATAGCTAAGCCAATGATAATAAAGACTACAATTGCTAAAACTTTAACAAGAGAGAACACAAATTCTGATTCACCAAAGCCTTTTACAGTCAGGGCATTGATGGCAAATACAATTGCAAGGAATAGGGCACTCCAGTAGAAACCAGGAATATCTGGGAACCAAAATTTCATGATGAATTGGACTGCAACCAATTCAAACGCAACGGTAATTGCCCAGTTATACCAATAGTTCCAACCTAATGCGAAACCAAAACCGCCCTCGACATATTTACTACCATAAGTGAAAAATGCACCTGAAGTAGGGTTATGTGTCGCAAGCTCACCCAGACTCGTCATCAAGAAATAGATCATGACACCAATCAGTGCGTAAGCAAGTAAAGCACCACCGGGTCCTGCATTGGCAATCGTCGCACCTGAGGCAAGGAATAAACCTGTACCGATTGAACCGCCAATCGCGATCATATTGAGATGACGAGCACCAAGCTTACGCTGAAGTTGCGTGTTGTTTTGAGTTTCGCTCATCAAAATTCCTTAACATTTTTTTTGGTGCTCGCGAATAGCACCTTGAAGCCTTGTTGATCTGTCTTGACAGTACACTCACCAAAACTTTGTTCAACTAAAATCGGATAATTTAAGAAGCGATTCGCAACAATCCACAATTCACCACCAGACTTAAGATGACGGCGCGAAGTCTTACATAAGTTTTCGCTTGCATCGTAGTTGGTCTGGATACCTTGATGGAAGGGAGGGTTACTCACAATCGCATGTAAAAATAGTGGTGCATCTTCAATTCCCGAAACCGCTTTAATCTCAAGCTGTTCAGGAGTGAGCTGATTTTTCTCAAATGTCATTTGTGTCGATGCTAATGCAAAGGCATCGACATCTAGGGCAAAGATACGATTTGATGGATTAAGTTTAGCTAAATAAGCACTAATCACACCAGCACCACAGCCAAAGTCAGCAATTTTACCTGAGGTGACTTGGTTCAAATACGGCAAGAAGACGGCAGTGCCGACATCTAAACGATTTTGACTAAATACGCCAGGCAATGCACAAACGGTTAAATCACCTTTCGGTGTATTTACTGTATAAGTTTGTGCCCAATCGGCTAAGGCTTTGGCTTTGACAGCGCAGTCTAGAGTCAATTGCCAAAGTTGGCAATGTCGTGCACTGTCTAATTTGATGATTTTACCATAAGGCTGTAACTGTTTCGCAGCACGCTCAACACCACCTTTCTTTTCACCCACCAAGAACACATGGCAGCCTTGGCTTAATTTCACGGCTATATTATGAATGATATAGTTTAGTAATTCTTTAGACTTTGGTACAAAGATAATGGCCTGATCAAAGTCTTGGTCAGGCAAATCGACGCCAAAATGAACATCTGTGCCTTGATTTTGAAAATATTGAAACTCATTAAAGTTCCACGTCCAAAATGTTGGAACAATAGATGCATCAAGCTCACTACGTAATTCATCTGTAGGGGCATTAATGAGTAAGACACGACCCTTTAAATAGTCATGTTGTCTGAGCAGAACTTCGCTTTTAGCGTCCATGAAAAATTCTCTAAATAAAAAAACACCACCTAAGACATGCTTAAGCAGTGTTCTTTGGGTGTGACATTACTTCTTATTTTCAGGAAGTACGATATTTAAAATAAGGGCAGCAATACCACCTGTCGCAACACCTGAACTAAAGATATTACGGAATAATTCAGGCAGATGTTCCAAAATTTGTGGAACTTGTGCAACACCTAAACCGAGTGCCAATGAAATCGCAATAATCAGTAGGGCACGGCGGTCAAGTTGAATACCGGATAAAATATTAATACCCGAAGCCGCAACAGCACCAAACATGACCATAACAGCACCACCAAGTACTGCTTGTGGTACCGCTTGGATAATTCCTGCAACAGATGGCAACAAACCAAGAATCACAAGTAGTGCTGCAATCCAGATCCCCACATAACGACTTGCCACGCCTGTTAATTGAATGACGCCATTATTTTGCGCAAATACAGAACTTGGGAAAGTATTAAATAGACCTGCCAATAGTGAGTTCGCACCATTCACCAATACACCACCTTTAATACGTTTCATCCAAGCTGGACCATCGACAGGCTGGTTGGATAATTTAGAGGTCGCAGTAATATCACCAATCGCTTCTAAAGAAGTAACAAGGTAAATAAAGGCCATTGGAATGAATAAGCTCCAAGAGAAGCTTAAGCCAAAGTGCATAGGTGTTGGAATCTGAACGAATGGCGCATCTTTTAAACCATCAAAGTTTAAATGACCCATAAAGCCTGCAAGGATATAGCCCACCACTAGCGCAATTAAGATTGCTGAGCTTTTCACCCATGTAATACGAATGCGGTTGAGCAAAATAATCAGCGCAAGCACCGTACATGACATGATGAGGTTATCTGCATTGGCGAATGTTTTATCACTCATGGCTTGATAACCGCCACCCATACTGATCAAACCTTCTTTAATTAAGGTTAAACCAATCAGCAATACCACAATACCTGTTACAAGCGGAGTAATCAGTTTTTTCACCCATGGCAGAATGCGCGATACGCCCATCTCAATGAATGCACCGGCAATCACCACACCAAAAATTGACGCCATCACGGCTTCAACGGGTGTACCTGCTGCAACCATTGCTGAACCAATTCCGATAATAGGACCGATAAAGTTAAAGCTTGTGCCTTGGACAATCAGAAGACCTGCACCAAATGGTCCAACTTTCTTACATTGTAAAAATGTTGCAATCCCTGAGATCACCAATGACATGGATAAAATCATGTTGGTGTCTTCTTTTGAAACGCCTAAAGCAAGACAAATTAACAGTCCTGGCGTCACAATTGGAACAATAATGGCAAGTAAATGTTGAAAAGCTGCTAAAAAAGCGACCAACGGTTTTGGACGATCTTCAAGCCCATAGACTAAATCGAGTTGATCTTTGGCTTGAGGAGATTGATTAAAATCAGACATGTGTGCATGCAAGTTAAGGCTGGGTGGCGCTATTCTAATCTGTTTACACAGCATTACAAAACCAAAAGGCAGCATTTCTGAAAAAAAATCGATGTAGTGTGTAAACAGTCACTACAAAAGTTTTCTATTTTTCTGTATAATTTGCCCTCAAATTTAAAGCGTATCGAATTTACATGTCAGATATTAAAACTCTCCGTAACATTGCCATCATCGCGCACGTCGACCATGGTAAAACGACTCTTGTAGACAAACTTTTACAGCAATCAGGTGCTCTTGGCGATCGCGCAGGCGAGATCGAACGTGTCATGGATTCGGGCGCTATTGAAAGTGAACGTGGTATTACCATTCTTGCAAAAAACACTGCAATTAAATGGTTAGACAAACGTACTGATACTGAATACCGTATCAACATCGTGGACACCCCTGGACACGCCGACTTCGGTGGTGAAGTTGAACGTGTAATGTCGATGGTTGACTGTGTACTTCTTCTTGTCGATTCACAAGAAGGCCCAATGCCACAAACTCGTTTCGTAACGCAAAAAGCGTTCGCACGTGGTTTGAAACCAATCGTAATTATCAACAAAGTTGATAAACCAAACGCGCGTCCTGACTGGGTCATTGACCAAGTATTCGATTTGTTCGACAACCTTGGTGGTACTGATGAACAGTTAGACTTCCCAGTGGTTTATGCTTCTGGTCTACGTGGTGTTGCGGGTCCTTCTCCTGAAGAACTTGCTGACGACATGACTCCATTGTTCCAAACAATTGTAGACATCGTTGAACCACCAAAAGTTGACGTTGACGGTCCATTCCAAATGCAAGTGTCTTCACTTGACTATAACAGCTTCGTAGGTGTTATCGGTGTTGGTCGTATTCAACGTGGTTCTGTTAAATTAAATACACCTGTTACTGTTATCGACAAAGATGGCAAAACACGTAACGGTCGTATCTTAAAAATCATGGGTTACCATGGTCTAGAGCGTATTGATGTTGAATCTGCTTCTGCTGGTGACATCGTATGTGTAACTGGTATTGATGAACTTCATATCTCTGACACAATTTGTGATCCTAAAGCAGTTGAAGCATTACCTGCACTTTCTGTAGACGAACCGACTGTATCTATGACTTTCCAAGTCAACAACTCGCCGTTTGCTGGTAAAGAAGGTAAATTCGTAACTTCACGTAACATCCGTGAACGTCTTGACCGCGAATTGATTCACAACGTAGCACTTCGTGTTGAAGATACTGACAGTCCTGACCGTTTCAAAGTGTCTGGTCGTGGTGAACTTCACCTTTCAGTATTAATTGAAAACATGCGTCGTGAAGGTTTCGAAATGGGCGTATCACGTCCACAAGTAATCATCAAAGAAATTGATGGTGAAAAACAAGAACCTTATGAAAACGTTACATTTGACGTTGAAGAACAGCATCAAGGTGCTGTAATGGAACAAATGGGTCACCGTAAAGGCGAAATGACCAATATGGAAGTTGACGGTAAAGGCCGTATCCGTATTGAAGCAACTGTACCTTCACGTGGCTTGATTGGTTTCCGTTCTGAATTTCTGACTATGACTTCAGGTACTGGTATCATGACTTCAAGCTTCTCGCACTATGGCCCGATGAAGCAAGGTACTGTTGCTAAACGTCAAAATGGTGTGTTGATCTCTATGGTTCAAGGTACTTGCTTGGGCTATGCATTGTTCAGCTTGCAAGACCGTGGTCGTCTATTCGCTAAACCACAGTTAGAAGTTTATGAAGGTATGATCGTAGGTATTAACTCTCGTTCAGACGACATGACTGTTAACCCAACTAAAGCGAAACAATTAACAAACGTACGTGCTTCTGGTACTGATGATGCGTTGACTCTTGTTCCGAATATCGAGTTCACACTTGAGCAAGCGCTTGAATTCATCGAAGATGACGAACTAGTTGAAGTAACACCGAAGTCAATCCGTATCCGTAAACGTTACTTGACTGAAAACGAACGTAAACGTCACCGTAACGACTAATCTTTAGTTTATTCGGTTGAATAAGAAACCGTAATCTTTTCGAAGGTTACGGTTTTTTTATGGATGAAAGGTGATGCTCAAAGTTACTCAAATCTAGTAAATTAGATAAAAATGCTGGCAATGAAATAATGTATAATCCATCACAAAATTTCAAAACAAACATTGTGGAGTCTTTATGAGTATTATTCAGGAATTTAAAGAGTTTGCTGTCAAAGGCAATGTTATGGATTTGGCTATCGGTGTGATCATCGGTGGTGCTTTCGGTAAAATTATTGATTCAATGGTGAAAGACATCATCATGCCTTTAATCTCATGGATTTTAGGTGGTGAGGTTGATTATTCAAACTGGTTCTTAGTATTGGGCGATAATCCGAATAATGTACAAACACTCGCTGCGGCGCAAGAAGCGGGTCTTAATGTTTTTGCTTACGGTAGTTTCCTCACCGTATTAATTAACTTCTTGTTATTGGCATGGGTAGTCTTCTTGCTTGTTAAAGTGATGAATAAAATCCGTCGTGACAAAACTGTGGAAGAAGAAGCACCAGCTGCAACACCCGAAGATATCGAATTGCTTCGTGAAATTCGTGACGAATTAAAACGTAAAGGTTAATACCTTTATAAAAAACGGCGCTGCGTGCGCCGTTTTTTTATTGAATGCCTCTTGCGAAGCAGTGCTTCTCACCCTTTAAAAAGGGAGGAGAAGTCCTAATGCCAGTCAGTTAAGCAAAAAAAGTTAAAATACTGTAAAAAGAGCGTATGTAAATACGCTCTTTTTTTATGAATTTATCTCAGAATTTAGATTTAACATTAAAACAAACCCTACCTTCACTTTCACAATTCAGTGAATTGATTGATTTAAACTGGATTGAAGATTGCTTAAACCAAACAGGTAAAGCATCAATTCGAAAAAGAAAACTGCCTGCTGAACATGTTGTTTGGCTGGTAATCGGACTTGCTCTATTTCGAAATCAACCGATTTGGTATGTGGTTCAACAATTGCAACTTGTTTTCGGTACGGCAGAATACTGTGTACCGAGTGCATCCGTACAAGCAAGACAGCGCTTAGGCTTAGAGCCCATGAGTGCTTTATTTTCGACATTAAGTCAGGCATGGTTTAAAGACTCACAACAACAATATAGCAACTTTCACGGTCTATGCGTTTGTGCTGTAGATGGTGTGGTTTGGTCTATGCCTCATACAGAAGAAAACTTTAAGCACTTTGGTTCATCCAAAGGCAAAACAGCAGCTACCCCTTACCCACAAGTCAGAGCGACTTGCCTGGTGAATACCAATACACATGAAATGATTGATGCCCAAATTGGCAGTATGGATCAAGGTGAATTAACCTTAGCCAGTCAATTAAAAGCACCAGTTCGCAGTATTACCCTATTTGATCGTGCTTACTTCTCTGCTGATTTTTTAGTGAGTTGGCAATCTCAGGCAGAAGAGAGTCATTGGTTGATGCGAGCAAAGGACAACCTGCGTTATGAAGTGATTCATCATAATGCGGCCCATGACTTTCAGATCAAAATGCCTGTTTCAGCAAGAGCAAAAAAGATAAATCCGTCATTGGGTGACTATTGGGAAGCACGTTTAATTGAAGTTGAATATGCAGGAAAAATAAGACGTTACATTACATCATTAACAGATTCTGAAGTTTATCCATTCAAAGACCTTGCAATGCTTTATATCCAGCGTTGGGAAATAGAAATGTGTTATCGGGAAATTAAAAGTGATTTACAGGATGCAAGAATTTTAAGAAGCAAACAACCTGATTTGGTCTATCAAGAATTGTGGGGGGTATTTATTGCTTATAATATCTTAAGAAGACAGATGAGGTTTATCGCTGAACATGCAAAGGTGAGTCCTTTAAGGATCAGTTTCCATATTGCATCTATGAGTATTATCAATATCTTAAGGCACACACCTTTAGAATCAGCAGGAAATCTACCCAAACATTTAGCACAATTATTTGAACAATCTAAAATATTTGTATTACCTGAAAAAAGGCAAAGGCAATGTCCGCGAGTAGTGAAAATTAAAGCACAAAAATATCCAAGAAAATGCCAGTCAATTTCTTAACTGACTGGCATTAAGGAGAAGTCCCCCTTTTTTAAAGGGTGATTTAGGGGGATTAAAAATCCATCCGAAACTTCACTTCCACCAAGTGAAAACCAAACTGACTTTTTACAGGCCCATGTAAAACCCGTTCAGCGGCGGTAAAGACTAATTTATCGATGACGGGGACAAGTTGTCCTTTTTTCACTTCACCCAATTCACCGCCACGTTTGGCAGAATTACAGGTGGAATATTGTTTCGCAATTTTGGCGAAATCTGCACCTGATAAAATCTTCTTTTTCAGCTGTTCAGCAGTTTCTTTATCCTTAACGAGGATGTGACGAACAATTGCAGTTTTCATAATCATTTGCCTCGTACTTCCGCTAATTTAACCGATGCTTTAGGTTTCTTTAAAGGTTGGCATTCAGGGCAAAATACCGAAGCTCGCTGACCCAATTTGATATTTTGCAATGGTGTTTCGCAGTTCACACACATTTCCCCAGCGCGTCCATAAGCCAATAAAGTCTGTTGAAAATAACCATTCTCACCCATGGCATTGGTATAGTCGCGAAGGGTAGAGCCACCTAAATCGATCGCCTGTTTTAGGATTCGTTTGATCTCAATGACTAAAGCTTCAACTTGGCTAAAACTTAAATCTTTCGCAGGTTGAGCAGGGTGTATACCTAAATTAAATAAACTTTCCGTTGCATAGATGTTGCCTACACCAACAACGACATGGTTATCCATAATTGCAACTTTAGTGCCAACGTTTTTATTTTTCAGTTTTTCAAAGAGATAGTTCGCGGTAAAAGAGTCACTTAAAGGTTCAGGGCCTAAAGTATCTAATAATTTGCTTTGTGAATGCGCATCGAGCCACAAAATACAGCCAAAACGGCGCGGGTCGTGGTAGCGCAATTGAATATCTTCGAACTGAATAATCAAATGATCGTGTTTGCGTAATGGCTCATCCATTTCACACAGTCTAAAACTGCCAGACATACCTAAATGCCACAGCATCGAATCCTGTTCAAATTCAGCCAAAATATACTTCGAACGTCGGGTCAGTTTGACTAATTTTTGGTTTTTTAACTTGGCAATATCAGCGGGGATAGGCCAACGTAAACTTGACTGATGCACCGTCACATCCAACACTTTTTGATCTAAAAGTGGCAGAAGACTGGTTTTGGTGGTTTCGACTTCGGGTAATTCAGGCATATTTGTATAGAGCGTTAAAGATGATGCATATATTGGGTGAATTGAAGATGATTGCAAGCTTTTATGATGAGTAAGAGTCTGATGATGGTGTGGATAGAATAGAAATAAACTAAATTATGACTATTTTTTGAGGATATATCTAATTTTTAAATGTTTAAAAATATTTGAAAAACAGGGCCTTAAGTTTAGATTAATACATTGTATTGTTTTATTATAAAAAAAAGTTATCAAAAAGATAAAAATAAAGTCGCGAAAATATATGAAAAGTTATGTAATTTTGTCATCTAAATGTTACTCACTTCGGTGATTTCATAGCTCTCTCTGCATTTAGGTTTCTTATGAAAAATTTGAACATCGCTTTAATCGCTATCCTCGCTGGTATGACACAAGTTCATGCTGAATCTGCATTTGATCCAAACGGTAAATACCTATTTGGTGACTGGAATGGTAAACGTACTGAACTTGCGGACCAAGGGATTAAGTTTGAAGCGAATGTATTAGCGGATACCACTTACTTGGCAGAGGGTGGCCGTGATGAAGGGCAAGATCCTTTGACATCATCACAATTATGGTTAGGTACTCAGTTAGATATGGGTAAACTTGCGGGTTGGAATGATGTAACTGTTCGTGCAGTCATGACAGCGCGTCAAGGTCAAAGTACTACGGTACGTGACTTACAAGATAGCAGTGCACCGCAATTGGCGAATGTTCAGGGAACATTTGGTCGTGGTAACCAAGACAGCCGCTTAACTGAGCTTTCGATTGAAAAGAATTTCAAAGAACAAGGCATTAGTGTAAAAGCAGGTCGTTTAGGTCTAGGTATGGACTTTAACGTGATGGCATGTGACTTTGCCAGCACCGCATTTTGTGCAGCGCAAATGGGTAAATGGCAAGGCACAATTTGGATGAACACACCTGTAGCACAATGGGGTGGTCGTGTTAAATATCAAGCAACGCCAGAACTTGCTGCACAAGTCGGTGTATACGAATTCAATCCTGATAATGGTAATGCTAAAGCCGAAGGACAAGGTTGGAGTTTGGACACTGACAATGCTGATGGTGTAAGCATTCCTGTGGAATTGATTTGGACACCTAAACAAGCTGTAAATGGTTTACCGGGTAGTTACCGTATCGGTGGTATGTATAACACCGCGGATGATGTTAAGAACCAAAAAGATATCGCAACGGGTCAGCCTGAAGATCGTACCTTTGGTGGTTGGATTGCGGTTGAGCAACAGTTGACTTCTACGGGTTCAGGCCTTCAAGGCTTACACAGCTTTGCAAACTTTACTTGGCATGATCGAGTAACAACTAAAGTCGATAATTCGCAACAAGTTGGTGTGAAATACATTGGTCTCGTTGATAGCCATCCAAATGATATTTTAGGTTTGGCTGTAAACCGTGTTCATGTTAATGATCGTTTCATTGCTAGCCAAGAAACTAAAGAAAAGCCAAATTTTGCTTACAACGCAAGTGCTGAATATAACGTAGAATTAAACTATAGCTACAATGCAACATCATGGTTAATGTTACGTCCAAATGTTCAATATGTGATTAATCCAGGCTCTACAAATAACGTAGATAATGCGTTGGTATTAGGTTTAACAAGCCGAATTATCTTCTAATATTAGAGGAATAAGGTTATAAAAGAACAGGCTCTCGTAGCCTGTTTTTTATGCATGCGTATTATGGTTTGGCATCACAAGGATTATGTTTATGGCTCAGCTCTTTCAACCGATTCATTTTGCTTCATTAGAATTAAAGAACCGTATCGTGATTGCCCCGATGTGCCAATATTCGGCAAATACGGATGCTGAAGTGACGTATTGGCATGAGCAACAATGGGCAAATTATGCCTTGTCAGGTGCAGGCTTATGCATTGTTGAAGCCACGGCTGTGCAGCCCAATGGGCGAATTAGTGACGGAGATATTGGTCTTTGGAATGATCAACAAGCTACAAAAATAAAAGATTTATTAAATAAAATTCAGCATATTTCACCGATGCCGTTTGCAGTGCAGCTTGCACATGCGGGACGTAAAGCATCGGTGGATAAACCATGGACAGGTAAAGGGCAGATTGCACCTCACCAAGCGCGTGGCTGGCAGACAGTTGCACCGAGTGACATTGCTTTTCAATTATCAGATCATCCACCGCTTGCACTGTCTGAGCAAGAAATACAAACGCTCATTCAAGACTTCGCTGCCAGTGCAAAACGTGCTGTAGACGCTGGCTTTGCATTAATCGAAATCCATGCAGCGCATGGCTATTTACTCCATCAGTTTTTATCGCCGCTGTCGAATCATCGTCAAGACAATTATGGTGGTTGCTTAGAAAACCGTATGCGCCTAGTACTTGAAGTGGTACAAGCAATTAAAGCAGTTGTACCTGAAGGATATCCTGTGGGGGTGCGAATTTCAGCAACTGATTGGATGGATCAGGCGAATGGCTGGGATGTAGAATCTTCCATTCAGCTCGCGAAAGCGTTGGAACAACTGGATGTTGCTTATATTCATGTCTCTACAGCAGGTTTACATCCTGATCAAAATATTGCGATTGGACCGAATTACCAAGTACCACATGCCGCAGCTATTAAGAAAGTAGTTCAGACACCTGTAATTGCAGTAGGGCTAATTACTCAAGCACAGCAAGCTGAAGATATTTTAGTGAATGAACACGCGGACGCGATTGGTATTGCGCGTGCGATTCTATTTAACCCACGTTGGCCATGGTTAGCCGCTGCCGAGTTAGGCGAACAAATTGAAATTGCACCGCAATATTTACGCTGTCAGCCGCATGAATACAAAAAATTATTCACAGCATTCTCTGAATAAGCAGATTAAGGGATATTGTCCATCATGTTGAAATGGTGCATTGATTCATGCTGTTAAATATTTTATTTCCTATCTTTGCTGTGGTGGCTTTAGGTTATTTCTCTGCGAAAACGGGATTTATTCAAAGTGCTTTAATCACAGGCATGAGTCAATTTGTCATTAAAATTGCGTTGCCTGCTTTTTTATTACAGGCATTGGCTTCAAAAGATTTAGCACAAATTTGGCATCCAACGTATTTTTTAGCCTATGGTCTAGGCTCTTTACTGATTTATGCGATCGGGTTTTATCTATGCCGAGGATATTTTAAATCTTCTCTGACAGAATCGAGTGTGCTTGCGGTCGGTGGCTCGATGTCAAATACAGGGTTTATTGGTACTGCAGTGCTGACTTTGCTGATTGGTTCACATGCTGCGGTTTATTTATCCCTGACCTTGATTGTTGAAAATTTATTGATCGTGACTTTAATGATGATCTTGGCAGAAAGGGGATTACATCTGCGTCAGGATCATCATGGTCAGATGTTAAAAGATACGCTACTTCGGATTTGTAAGAATCCAGTCATTCTCTCAATTGTCCTTGGGATTGGCTGTGTATTGATGGGTATTAAACTACCAGATGTCGTCGCTCAAACTTTGAAAGGTATCGGTTTAACAGCATCGCCTTTGGCACTGTTTGTGATTGGTGCTAGTTTGATGGGGATGCAATTCAAGCAAATGAATCTGCAAGGGATAAGCTTGGTGCTGATTAAAGGCATTTTGATGCCGTTGGTAATATTTGGCAGCTTAAAACTGTTCGGTGCAGATCGTGAAACTTTATATGTGGGGACTTTAATTGCGGTATTGCCGATGCCAATTGTCTTTGGGATTTTCGCACAGTATTATGGTGTACAGGATAAAGCCTTACCCGCATTGGTCTTGAGTACAGTCTTTGGTTTTGTGATCACAAGTATTTGGTTAACCCAAGCGGTGCATTATCTATCCTAGAATGAGTTTAAAACAGCCATGAAAAAGCCCGATTATTCGGGCTTTTTTAATTTAGAGATTAGCTTTTCTTTTGTGTTGTTGCAGATTGAGCAGGTTTTTTCCCTTGTTCAGCAATCATTTTCTCAACAGTTTGTAGAGATTCTTTTGCCTGAGGTACATTGTTTTCTGCTAAAGCACCAAAGATTTTTTTCGCTTCTGGCAGGTTTTGTTCCACAATTTTACCATTCGCCAGCATATTACCCATTGCCATTAAAGCTGGGATATAACCTTGTTTTGCCAAATTTTGAATGCTTTCTAAGCCTGCTTTAATTGGCTTGTCATCTTTGAGCTTAAAGCCATTACTGATGTCATATAAGGCTTTAGCATGAATGGCTTGCTGATTGCCTGCTTTGATCAGTGGAGCTAAACGCTCTAAACCTTTTTTGTCAGATTCAGGTTTGTTCTCAGAGAACATCAATACGGCATAATCGATGGATGCATCCATTAAGCCATTTTTAGATGCTTTATCAAAAAGCTGTTTTGCTTTGTTGATGTCTTGAGTTAAACCAAGTGTACCTGCCGCATAGTTTTTGCCGAGAACATAGCTCGCAATTGGATAGCCTTTGTCAGATGCTTGTTGGTAAAGCTGAATAGCACGTTTCTCATCTTTCTTCGTGCCTTGACCTGTTTGTGTTAAATAGCCTAAGTTGTAAATGGCTTGTGCATTGCCTTTGTTTGCCAATGCTGAAAGGGCATTGTATGCGCCTTTAAAATTCTTTTGATTTACAAGTTGTTCAATTTTTGCAAATTCAGGATCGACCTTTTGCGTGCTAGCAGGCGCCGTATTTGCAAAGGTGAATTGAGTAGACACTGCAACTAACGCAGCAAGTAAGATTTTTTTCATGGTTCCTAAACCTATATTATTCAGCACCTAATTCCTTGGTGTTGTTTAAAGCAAAAATTCGTTGTTATTTGATTCTGGTCTTGAGTCAAATCTATAACCATCATAAAACGATTTTAAACTTTGTAAATATCGAATTTGTGTATAGATGAGATAGGTTAATGTCATATTGCTTGAGAAAACTTATGAATGGCTTTCTATCTTGATCAATCTTTGTTTTAATCGCTGCTCTCAAATTGGCAAGGAAATGACATCATGTTTATAAAAGGCATTAAACGTGCGTACGATCAAATCGCCAAAGATGACAGTATTGCAGATGAAGACAAATTTGATGCGTTGTTGATGCGTTTGGGTGAAAAGTTTTTAGTAAGTCATGAAGACCGAGTGTATATTTTTGAACATGAAGGCAAAACAGCCCGTATTGATGCCAAACATGCGCGTGCTTTTCATTTTAAAGACTATGTGATTAAAGATATGAATAAGTTATTCCATGACTTTAATCTTTAAATAAAAAAATCCTCCAGATAGGAGGATTTTTTACAATGGAAAAGGGGTGGATGGTCTACTCTTATTCAATAATTTAGAAGGATGTACAGATATATTTATTTTTTTGGCTATTTTTCTAAATCTTAAAAATAAGCAAAGCTCAATAATATTTATGCCAAAACCAAAACCTTGATGGTTAAAAAGACTCAACTGAGATGTGTCGGCTATTTTAAAGAAGAATCCAGTTGAGTTATGCATGCTGGAGAAATCAAAATACGGCATCAATGTGATTGTAAATTGAGGAATATGGAAAATAATCGGCGTTAAAATCGCAAAACTAAGGCTTAAGCTAATCCAATATAAGGCGACTAAACCTCGGGTATCTTGCTTCCAATACCAATACATCCCGACTAAAGCGATACCTGCCTGCACCATTAAACTGAGGCATGTGACATGTTCTAAAAAAGAAAGATACTCTTTGTATTCTAGATAATTGGGAACGAGTCTATACAATGCAATGCATGAGAATATGCCATAGTAAATTGCAATAAGATGATGATTCCAATCGAATGTTTGATTTTTCATATTATTGTTTTTATTTAACTTTTAGTTAAAAGCCAAAATACCTAAATACTTTGGCTTTTTCAAGCTCTGTTATTGTGGACGCGCTACATCACCACTTAAAGCTTCTGGCAGTTCAAGTACTGTCACATCAATGTCTGTTAGAGCTTCAGGTTTTGCTACCACAAGCGCTTTATAACCGCCGTCTACAGCAACACTATTGATGACTTGGACATTGTTATGTAACTGTTCACCCACTTGAGGTGCAGCAGTAGTGCCTGAAATGAGATGCAACCATGCTTTGGGTTGTGCTTTAAACCAAAGACGGGCAATCACTTCCTGACCCAAGTAACAGCCTTTGTCGTAGTGAATGCCATCACGTTGATGCATACGTAATTCTTGTGGTTGGAAGAGTTCTGCGCTTGCTGCTTGAATAAAAGCTTGACCTGATTCAATCGCAGTTAAAATCCATGCTTGAATATCTGTCGGCTCAGCGGTAAATATGGTTTGAATACCATTTGCAGTTGGGTATACAGAACCTGCTTCTTCAAGTTTCATTTTTGAAAATGCACCAAACTTTTTAATGTGTTTGGCAAAGTCTTCTGCTTGGTCAGCTACCGTGACAATTTCAAAACTTTCGCTGTTGATTTTGGTCAGCCATAAACCAAATACAATACGACCTTTTAAATTACAAATGCTGGTATAGCGGGTGGTGTTTTCCTCTAAACGTTCCACATGTAAGGTCACTTGTCCTTGTAAGAACTTTTGGGCATCAACACCGTTAAGAGTAAAAGAGGAGAAGGCTAAATCGCTCATAAATGACCTTTGCGTATACATTTTAAGACTAAAGAATAAGGCTAATTTTGCGCTATTTTTCAAAAAAAATCATATTTAGAGCATAAATTCTAAAACTAAAGCGCTGAAAATAGAGAAAAATGCTCAAAATATGTCTTAAGTTTATGAAAAATATAAGATTTGGGAAATGGGGTTTTGACAGTGTACTATGCCTGCATAAATAGGATGAAACATCCATAAAACACAAAGCTAGAACAAGTCACATCAGGCAGGAACGCTATGAATAACAACTACCGTAAACCATTGCAAGGTACTCAGCTTGAATACTATGACGTGCGTCAAGCCGTTGAAGATATTCAGCCAGGCGCTTATGCAAAACTTCCATATACCTCAAAAGTACTGGCAGAACAGTTGGTACGCCGTTGTGATCCTGCCATTTTAGAACAGTCTTTACGTCAGCTGATTGAACGTAAGCAAGAGCATGATTTTCCTTGGTATCCAGCGCGTGTGGTGTGTCATGACATCTTAGGTCAAACCGCATTGGTCGATTTGGCAGGATTACGTGATGCCATTGCAGAACAAGGTGGCGACCCATCTAAAGTCAATCCAGTCGTGCCGACACAACTGATTGTCGATCATTCATTGGCAGTGGAATATGGCGGTTTCGACCCCGATGCTTTTGAGAAGAACCGTGCGGTAGAAGACCGTCGAAATGAAGACCGATTCCACTTTATTGAATGGACCAAAACCGCCTTTGAAAATGTCGATGTGATTCCGGCAGGCAACGGCATTATGCATCAAATTAACTTAGAAAAAATGTCACCGGTGATTCAAAACCGTGATGGTGTGGCTTTCCCTGATACCTGTGTAGGTACAGATTCACACACGCCACATACCGATGCTTTGGGTGTGATTTCGATTGGTGTTGGTGGCTTAGAGGCTGAGAACGTGATGCTTGGTCGTGCATCTTGGATGCGTCTACCCGATATTATTGGTGTCGAGCTTGTAGGTCAGCGTCAAGCAGGGATTACCGCAACCGATATTGTGTTGGCATTAACCGAGTTTTTACGTAAAGAACGTGTGGTCGGTGCGTATTTAGAATTTTTTGGTGAAGGTGCAGACAGTATGTCGGTGGGGGATCGTGCCACGATTTCCAATATGACCCCTGAATATGGCGCAACGGCTGCGATGTTCTATATTGATCAAAACACCATTGATTATTTAACCCTGACCGGTCGTGAGCCTGAGCAAGTCAAACTGGTTGAAACCTATGCCAAAGAAATTGGTCTTTGGGCCTCAAGCATGAAGCAAGCGGAATATCCACGCGTGTTACGTTTCGATTTATCAACCGTAACCCGTAATATTGCAGGGCCATCGAATCCACATGCGCGTGTATCGACAAGTGATTTAAAAGAAAAAGGCATTGCAGGCGTGGTAGAAAATCGTACCGATGGTTTAATGCCTGATGGCGCAATCATCATCGCTGCCATTACCTCATGTACCAATACCTCAAACCCACGTAATACGGTTGCTGCGGGTTTGCTTGCTCGTAAAGCGAATGAACTCGGCTTAGTGCGTAAACCGTGGGTGAAATCATCTTTTGCACCGGGGTCTAAAGCAGCAGCGTTGTATTTGGAAGAAGCAGGCGTACTCAAAGATTTAGAACAGCTTGGTTTTGGTATTGTGGCGTATGCATGTACCACCTGTAACGGCATGTCGGGTGCGTTAGATCCAAAGATTCAGCAAGAAATCATCGACCGTGACCTATATGCCACAGCAGTACTTTCGGGTAACCGTAACTTCGATGGTCGTATTCATCCTTATGCAAAACAAGCCTTCTTGGCTTCTCCGCCATTGGTTGTGGCTTATGCGATTGCAGGGACGATTCGTTTTGACATTGAAAAAGATGCTTTGGGTACGGACAAAGACGGCAATCCAATTTACCTGAAAGATATTTGGCCATCCGATGAAGAAATTGATGCTTTGGTCAAAACTTCGGTAAAGCCTGAGCAGTTTAAGAAAGTTTATATTCCAATGTTTGATTTGGGTGAGGCTGAGAAAGCACCAAGTCCACTCTATGATTGGCGTCCGCAAAGTACCTATATCCGTCGTCCGCCATATTGGGAAGGAGCATTGGCAGCACCGCGTACTTTAGCCAATATGCGTCCACTGGCAATTTTGGGCGATAACATTACCACCGATCATTTATCACCATCAAATGCGATTGTATTGGATTCGGCTGCGGGTGAGTATTTGGCGAAAATGGGCTTGCCTGAGGAAGACTTTAACTCTTATGCAACACACCGTGGCGACCATTTAACGGCACAACGGGCAACGCTTGCCAACCCGAAACTGTTTAATGAAATGGTGGTGCGTTCTGACGGTACGATTAAGCAAGGGTCGAAAGCGCGTGTTGAGCCTGAAGGCGAAGTGATGCGTATGTGGGAAGCGATAGAAACCTATATGAACCGCAAACAGCCGCTCATCGTGATTGCAGGTAAAGACTACGGACAAGGTTCAAGTCGTGACTGGGCTGCTAAAGGTGTGCGCCTTGCAGGTGTGGAAGCGATTGTCGCGGAAGGTTTTGAGCGTATTCATCGTACCAATTTGGTCGGTATGGGCGTGTTGCCACTGGAGTTTAAAGCAGGCACAGATCGTAAGACTTTGAAGTTGGATGGTACGGAACTCTATAGCGTGATTGGCAATATTGCGCCACGTTCTGACCTGACTTTAGTCATTGAGCGTTCAACGACAGATGGTAAGAATGAGATTATCAAAGTGCCTGTGACCTGTCGTTTAGATACCGAAGAAGAAGTGTCTGTGTATGAAGCGGGTGGGGTGTTGCAACGTTTTGCGCAGGATTTCTTGGAGGGGAATGTTTAAGAATCTCCCCTGACCCCTCTTTTCTAAAGAGGGGAACTCCCTCCTTTTTTAAAGGAGGGTTGGTGAGGATTAAAGTGATTGAAATTGTTTAAAAAACGCTCTAATGTGAATTGGGGCGTTTTTATTTTAGGGAAAACAATTGGAAATTTATAAAGATATCAATAATGATTCGAATGTAACACATTACGATATTGGGGATACTTACATCAGAGTCAAATTTAATGGAACAGCGAAAATTTATACCTACAGTTATGCAGGAAAGTCGGGAAAATTTCACGTGGATAGAATGAAAATCTTAGCTACTTCAGGAGATGGACTAAATTCGTATATTAATCTAAATGTAAATATAAATACGATTAAGATATTGGGTAGTATTAATGTATTTTGCATATAATCACTATGATTTACTTGGGAAACTTGATGAAGCTTGTAAATGGTTTACGTCAATAGGTTTCGATTATTCTAGAACTAGGTATAAATTTTATGAAAAAAAATTAAAAGATATAGATAATTTTGTAGCTAATGAAAAATATGTTTTTGAACTTGAAAATGCTTATTTAGAAATGATTGATTTTTTAAAAATCTATAATAATTTAAAGCATATAAATATTGATAATTGGTCAAGACAAGCTAAATTTTTATTTAAAGGGCAGGAGTTTGCTGCTAGTAGTGATCAATCGCGTGATTTTCTTTTTGAACTGCTGATTGCCAGTAAATTTGTTTATGCAAAAGAATATAAGATTGAATTAAATACTGATTCTGATATTAAACGGCTTTGTTGCACAAAGATTTGAAATGCAAAGCGCCCCTAATTGAGCCAAATTTAAGGCGTAACTTGGGTAAGTGGTCGACCTAATTCCGTAAATCTGTTGAGGACTGCTACACGTGCATGAATTTCATTCACCTGACTAGGAAAGCTTCTTGCCATTAATTTATCGCCTAATAATTTGATGCAATGCATCTTGGTTTCCACCAAACTGCGGCGATGATAGCCTGACCATTTTTTCCATAATGTCCTGCCTAAACGTTTAACTGTTCGAAGTAATTCATTTCGCTCTAGCGAGCTACTTTTTGTATCTTTCCATGGTTTCGCATTTTTTCTAGGTGGAATCACCGCATGTGCTTGCCGATCTGCAATAACCTGACGGCATTGCTTGGTGTCATAAGCTCCATCGGTATAAACAGAGTCAATCTGCTCATCTTGTGGAATCTGATTAAGTAAATCACCAAGCACCTGTGAATCACTGACATTATTGGTTGTGAGCTGAATAGCGCGTATTTGTAGGGTTTTGGCATCTATACCAATATGTAGTTTACGCCATTGGCGACGATATTCAGCTCCATGTTTCTTGCGTTTCCATTCGCCCTCACCTAGAAACTTCATGCCTGTAGAGTCTACGAGTAGATGCAGCCCATCGCTACTTTTTTGGTAGCTGATTGCAATATCAATATGCTTTTGTCTTCTACAAAGCGTACTGTAATCTGGTGCGGTCCAATTTAATCCGCAAAGTTTAATCAGACTTTGCACAAAGCCAGTGACCATACGTAAAGATAGACGGAATAAGGATTTAATCATTAAGCAGCATTGGATGGCTGCGTCGGAGTAGGTTTGATTTCGCCCTTGTTTGCCTTTTGATGGCGCATACCATTGCGTAGCAGGATCAAACCAAATGGCAATATTTCCGCGACTCATGAGTGCTCGGTTATATGCGGGCCAATTGGTTGTGCGGTAGATTTTCTGTGTAGGCTTATTCATTTGGAAATTATATCGCTGAAAAAGCCTTTATAGATAGGTTTGTGCAACAAAGCCATATTAAACTAAAAAAAGGAAAAGATACTGTTTATGTTGAATGTAAGAGAATTAAAAGTCCCAGTTCAATTATAAAAAATATAAAAAAGCAGCTAAACAAATAGATAGTAAGGTTGATTCAATACATGATTTTGGATTGATATTTGTGGATATTACTGAAGTTATTAATGTCGGTAAGTTAATAGCTGAAACAAATCATAAGAATACAATGATACTTGTGAAAAAGGTCAATATCTTCTTGGGCGAATATTTTATGTCGGAATATGAAAATTTACTAAAATTAGATATTCTAAAAAATGTTTACGGAATTTTTTTCTATTGTCGCTGTTTTGGAGTTGTAACTGAACCACCAAATGAGGGATTTATGTATGTATCAAGTACAAAAATTTTCCCATTAAATAAAAAGTTAGAAGTAATTGTTCCGAAGTTGTTCAATCAAAATTTGTAAACTGAAGATTTAAAAGTAGTTTACAAATATATTTCGCCCAACTGCCACAATCCTATAACAAAAAGGACAATACCTTTAACAAATAGTGGGGCTATACTCGTTCGACCATTTCTAGAACACATGGAGAACAAAAATGGTAAATGCTGGCTCTAAACCGGGAACAGGTTTCTATTTTTGCGTTCAGTGCGGAAAACGCGCTTACTTAGAAATTGGTACGGATCGTTTACCACCGTGTACCAAATGCTTATGCAATCAATTTAAAAAATAAGATTACAAAAGCAAAAAATACTAAAACAGACACCCCCTGTTTTAACAAAAGCCCTATTACTCCATAGGGCTTTTTTGTTAGCTTATAGAAAGACAATAGACATATAAAAACAGGTAGACCACATGGAAACAATTTTAGGCTTATGTATCGGCATTGGACTGAGTGCCGCATGTGGTTTTCGTGTCTTTGTGCCATTACTTATTATGAGCCTTGCCTCGCTTGTTGGCTGGTTCGAACCGATGAAAGGCTTTGAATGGCTTGCCATGCCAAGTGTATGTTTAGCGTTAGGCATTGCAACCGTATGTGAAATTGCAGCCTATTATATTCCATGGGTAGATAATGCCTTAGACACCATTGCTACACCTGCAGCGATGGTCGCAGGCACACTCACCACTATGGCAGTCAGCTCAGGGGAAATGTCACAGTTTGCCAGTTGGGCAGCGGCGATTATTGTCGGCGGCGGAACAGCAGGCGCAGTGCAGATGAGTACCGTGGCGGTACGAGGGCTTTCTACAGCAACCACAGGTGGTGTGGCAAATCCTGTATTTTCAACAGGTGAATGGATCAGCGCCGTCATCCTTTCCGTATTATCGTTTTTAGTGCCTGTATTGGTGGTCATTGTCGGGATTATTGCAATGATTTGGATCGTGCGTTGGATTAAACAAAAGAAACAGCAAAGACTTGATCACACTGCTTCATAATCAATATAGATGATGCACTATCCACTTATAAAAGCTCAATTCATTGATAGATAGAGCTAGATAGGAGAAAGATATGATGAAGCAGCATCTCAAATCATTCACTATAGCGATGATATTCGGTATCTGTACGCCAAATCTCATGGCACAAACTCAAATATCGGCTGAACAATTACAGCTTAAAAAAGACAGTAAAACCTTCAAAGCCTTTATTCCTAAAGGCTATACACTCTTTTCAGTCACCCGTAGTGATTTAAATAAAGACCATATTCAAGATGCTGTATTAATTGTCAAAGCCACGAAACCACAAGGCATCGTGCAAGAAAATGGCAAAACCTATGACCGCAATCGACGGGGCATCGTAGTCTTGCTCGGGCAAAAGGCAACAAACAAATATCAGTTACTGACTCAAAACTTAACGGCTATGAGTTCCGATCAGGAAAATGGTGGCGTGTACTTTCCACCTGAACTTATTCCTGAGATTAAGCAGGGCGTGCTGCATTTAAATTATCAACATGGTCGCTATGGCTATCAGGTCTTTAAATTCCAAACGGTCGCTAACGATATGCGTTTAATTGGTTATGATCGCTCGGAAAATTATGGTCCCACTGTGCAAACTTATATCAGTATTAATTTTCTAACCGCTAAAAAATTGGTGAAAGACAATCTTAATAAACATGATGTCGAACAGCCTGAACGCTTTAAAGAGACATGGAGCAAGATTCAGTACGCACCGATTTATTTGTCTAAAGTTAAAGACTTTGATGCATTAAACTTTTTAGATTAAAACAAAACTTGGCTTAGATTTTGCAATTTTAGGGTAGGGGGAGCAGGTGCTCATCCATATCAAGAAAATGAACCATATGAGTGCATTACCATGCCTCAAAAATCGGGAGATTTCATATGACCACCCTAGAACATGCACCTGAAAAAAGCAAAGTAGACCGCACTGCACATTTCTATTCAGCATGGCCGATGATTTTAGCGCTATTTGGTGGCGCGATTGGTCTGACCTATGGCGTGCTGGCTTATATCATCAATTTAAAAATTTACGGCTCTGAACTTACCAAACTGAATAAAATTTTGGCTAACCTAATGTGTGGAATGACTGCCATTAGTGGATGGTGGTTCACAGCACAGTGGCTACAACGCATGATGTAAGCATAAGATGAGACCCAAAAAATGCAGACAAAATATTCTTAAAAAGAACCTAAACTAGGGATAAAAACGCAATTAAGAGGGTGGTTTGAATATTTTTTTTATTAAATGATAATTTCTTGGGATTAATTTTCAAAAAATAGAAAAATTAAGAAAACATCGGAAATTAATCCCACTGCATTTTAGCTACTATAAATCTCAAGGGTGTGATGGGATCGAAAAGAGTAGTATGCTGTCAGCGGCGCAAAACGCGAGTGCAGTACGAACCCAAAAGGTCTCGATTCGGCTTAGGACGCTATAGATCAAAAGTTTATAGGCTATAAGGTCAAGTCTTACCAAGCTTGTCAGTTGAAGTAAACCATCAAGAGTTTTCCCAGACCCTCAAAACTTCATAACAATTCAAAATAAAAATATCTTCTTCTTTATTTTCACCACACATTTTTCTTCAAACCTATTATTAACAACACATTGTTGTTGAGATTATCTATATATTCCACATATTTCGTGCAGAGCAAAGCGCAATTCTCGCTGTAATGTATAAGCTGAATAATTGATCAAAAAATAAAACTAATTATTTGAAATACATCATAAAAAATAATTTTTAAAAATGATGATAATCAAAAGGTTATTCAGAAATTAAATGATGGTTGTTATTTGAGCAATGTTAAGATGAATTGAACTGGCCATAGAGGAGTCATGTTATGAAATTCGCATTGGAGATCAATTATCCTCATCATAAAAGCATTGATGATGCCGAACAATTAGGCGAGTTTGAAGCTGTTGAGATCTTAAAAAAGTTCAATACGATGAATTGGAAACAATTACAAATATTACAATTACAGATGCAAGGTTCAGATGTGCTGTTTACAGTGACCAATACAGAAACGGAGCACAGCTTACAGATCAAATTAAATGCACTCTCACCGACACATCAACTTGAGTTTTCAGCAGACACAGACATTGAAATTGAAGTAGAAACCCATAATTTATTCGGGTTATTGAAAATGAAACGCACAGATTACGTGGCATTCGAGCACATGAGTTTGCAAAGCACACAAAATTGCCTCACGGCTTTTTTAAACCATGATATTCAAAGTATGATCAATGAATACCAAGCAGGGCATGCCACACATTTTGCAGCGACCTCACGTGCTTAAAATTATGCCTTTGCCAAAAATAGAAAGCGTACATTGACAGTCTAGCGTGACATTGTTATTTTGCGCTTTTTCTCCCATATTGTCATTTTCATGCCACTTAACGACAACTTCGTCTATGCTCCACCGCAAGACCCACTGAATATTTTGTATCAGGATGATGACATTATCATTATTGATAAACCTGCTGGATTACTTTCTGTCCCAGGGCGTCTACCTGAGCATCATGACAGTGCTTATCTACGTGTGGTTGAGCAGTTCCCCACGGCGAAAATTACCCATCGTTTAGATATGGCAACGTCGGGCATTTTGATGTTTGCCAAGCATCGTGATGCAGAAGTGGCAATCAGTAAAATGTTTCAGGCAAGAACGGTGTCTAAACGCTATGAAGCTTTGGTTCAAGGGCATTTGAGTGGATCTGGATGTGTGGATGTTCCGCTGATTACAGATTGGGAAAATCGTCCACGTCAAATGGTGCATTTTGAGTTGGGTAAGCCTTCACAAACTTTATATGAAGCTGTCCATTATGATGCCAACCAAGATATGACGCGCGTCGTGCTCACCCCAATTACCGGACGTTCACATCAACTGCGCGTTCACATGATGCATCTCGGCCATCCGATTACTGGTGACGAAATTTATCATCCTGCACCGACTCAAAGCCCACTCAAGCGTTTGGCATTACATGCATGCTATTTGGCATTTCATCATCCCATTACTCAGCAACCTATGCAGATCGAGTCATCAGTACCTTTTTAAAAGCTGAAAAGCTCGATTGACCAAAATTATGTTACAGCTTATTTCGTTATATGAATGAAATAAGCAATTTTTTGCGTCAAAAAATCTACATAATTCAGAATGGATAAATAGGAGTTTTAATTCAGTATTAAGCTAAAAAAGCTGGGCCGAACAGCTTTGAAGCATCCTCAGGAGTTGCAATGGTCAACTAAACTATTTCAATTTAAAATGTAATTTTTAAAGATTATATCTCTTATATTCTTTGAATATTATGATCATGAAATGCTAATTTTAGGCGAACTTAAAAGTGTATTTGATTTAAGAATTGGTGCCTTTAAAATGAATTAATATAAAAATCACTTTAAATATCAATAATAAAAACATTTCTATTATCAGATGAATAGCTTTGTAACTGAATTGTAAACCGTGTGAAAATATGCGCCTGCACACCTTGTGTTGGGTTGTTCGTATTTTAATAAGGAAAATATCATGTGGATGATCGCGGTATTCGCTTTGGCCATTGCCTTGATTCTGCAATTTTTATATTCAATCCAAGTACGTAAACAATTACGAACCAATATTCGTTCCCTGCAAGAAAACCTTGATCATTCTCGAGCCAAACTTGCTGAATATGAAACCCAGACACATGATTTAAACTACGAATTAACCCAACTACGTGTACAAGTCAGTAGTCTTAAAACTGATTTAAATAAGTATCTGAAGTATCAAGATATCTGCGATATCGAGCAATATATTATTTCAAGAACACTGCAAGCTGAAAACTTTGTCGAAATGACCAAGGTCGATGCATCAATCATGATTGAGGACATTAAAGCTTATATCGAGCGTGTAAAGGACTATATCAATCGCTACCAAAAGCAAGCGCTTCAAAATGTAGATGAACAGGCGCGTGAAAAGCTAAAAGGTTATTTTAAACAGGCGGAAGAGCAGCAGCGTTTAAGTGAAGTGATTACTGCACTGGAACATAAAATTCAAGGCTATCCAACGACCTTGAATTATTCTGCTGATCATTTTATGCAGCAGCTTATTGATGATTTTAACCAACATGATGCTGTAAAGCGTTTAACAGATATTCGTGAGCGGATCGAGCAAGCTAAACAACAAGGTCAAATTGCGACCTGTAACTATGTCGATGACAGTCGTCGTAATACAACAGTTGAACTGATTGGCATGGCATTTAATAGTAAGGCAGATTTGTATTTACAACAGCTTACTGCGGATAATTTAGGTGAGTTGTTACAGGCGCTACGCGATGATTATGTATTGATTAACTTTAAAGGCACGGATTTAAGTCAGGCACACATACTCGAAAGCTATTTGGAGTTAAGGCTGGAAGAATTAAAGTTCGCCGCTGTTTTAAAGCAGTTAGAACGTACCCAAGTCCGTGATGAACAGATGGGATAAGTTGATTCAAGATGTAAATATAAGGTTAAAGAGTGATTAAAATTTTATTAAATCATTGTTTTGTATTTAAATAATAAAATTAAACGGGTGTGTTGGGTTTAAAAATATTTTAGATCTATCTATCGTTAAAGTTTAAAAAATAAGCTAATCTAAAAATAAGAATAACAGCATCATAATAAGGATTTTTTCATGTCACGTGATTACCAACAGTTTCCAGATGATGAAAATGGTGAAGTGCTTTGGCAAATGCATCAGGATGGTGATGATCTAACAGAACCGCATGAAATTGAGTTTTCAATCGCATTTACAGCCGAAGAAAATGCCGATCGCTGTGCACTACATTTGCTGAAAGAAGAGCAAAAAATTAGCCTATTCCAAGATGAAGAAAGTGACCGCTTAGAGTGGGTGATCACGATTTATGTTTATATGGAACCTGCCTACGAAGATATTGTTGATCTAGAGCAGTGGTTTAGCAAAATAGCCGAAGACTTCCAAGGTGAGTACGACGGTTGGGGCTGTATGGCATATGTCTATGATGATATTGACGATGATGAAGAGCCACTATCGAGCTAAAAAGTTTGGTTTATATGAAGCCCGATATTTTGGGCTTCATTGTTGTATTGTTTATTTATAATTTTAAGATTAATGGAATGACCTCAATAAAATACTGTGTCATTCAAGCTCATGTCGTTCAGACATGATTTGGATCATCGGATGGATGATCGTCGTTACACAATAAAAAGATGAAATAAAATAATCAAGGACGTCAATCATGAGTTATACCCTGAAATTGCACCGTGTATTTAGCGCACCACCAGAGCGTGTATATCGTGCCTTTACTAACCCTGATGCCATTATTAAATGGCTACCTCCACATGGTTTTATTGCCAAAGTTGAACATTCAGAGGTGAAAACAGGGGGGAGTTATAAAA
The DNA here is from genome assembly GCF_001647675.1 of Acinetobacter sp. NCu2D-2. Taxonomy (NCBI): domain Bacteria; kingdom Pseudomonadati; phylum Pseudomonadota; class Gammaproteobacteria; order Moraxellales; family Moraxellaceae; genus Acinetobacter; species Acinetobacter sp. NCu2D-2. The sequence goes on along the minus strand of NZ_CP015594.1, from coordinate 1,974,913 downwards.
TTAGCTTTACCAATTTTTCCACAGGTACTAAGCATGTGTTTCATGGCAACTATCATGAAGTTGTTCCGAATCAATTACTCCGATATACCGACAATTTCACAACACCAGAATTAAGCGGTGAAATTGAAATGACGGTGATTTTTGAAAAAGTTTCGGTAGGAACGAGCTTACATATTACGCAAGTGGGTTATCCTGATTTGATTCCACCTGCAGCATGTCATCTAAGTTGGCAAGAGTCGTTACAGCTTTTGTCATGGCTGGTGAATCCACAAATTCCAGATGAATAAAATAATTTAAATATTTCAGATATATAGTGATCTAATGCTATAGTGATTTTTTAATTTTTATCCTTTGAGGTCGCGATGTCTCTACCTGCTTGCCCTAAATGCCAGTCCACTTATACGTATGAAGATGGGGACTTATTAATTTGCCCAGAATGTGCACATGAATGGCGAGAGGGAGAGGAACTTGATGATGTGGTCGTGATTAAGGATGCTAATGGTAATATCTTGGCAGATGGTGATAGCGTCACTGTCATCAAAGATTTGAAAATCAAAGGCTCATCATCGGTAGTCAAAGTCGGTACAAAAGTGAAATCAATTCGTTTGCTCCATGATGCATCAGATGGTCATGATATTGACTGTAAAATTGATGGTATTGGGGCAATGAAACTTAAATCTGAATACGTAAAGAAAGTTTAAATCGTTTAAAACTGATTTAAAAATGAGGCTTTTGTCCTCATTTTTTTGCTTAAAATAAAACCAAGTGGAATATCTCGACGTTAGCTTCGATTTATAACATGTTATAAAAAGGCTGCCGAAGCACGAGGTCAGCGTTATGCCACATATCTATCTTGAGTATTCTGAAAACCTAAAAACAATTGAGACTCAGCCCATTTTAAAAGCGATTAATCAAAGTATGCTTGATGGTCAATTTGTAAAAAGTGCGGATGAGCTAAAAAGTCGTGCTCTGATGCAGTCGGATTATTTGGTGGGTTTAGGGGAAAAGGACATCGGTTACTTACATGTAAAAGTGGCTTTACTTAGTGGTCGCGATGACGAAACCAAAGCAAAAATTTCCAATACTGTGCTTAAAGCGACGCAAGCTCACTTTCAGCAGCCGAATCATCTTGAAGTGCAGATTTGTGTTGAAATCATTGAAATGCCAAAATGCTGCTACAGCAAAGTTACGCTTGCAACTGAATTTTAGAATTTTAGAATTAAGAAAAGACCGATCAAGGTTTTTTTTATGGATTAATAAAGTATTTATTCGGCTTAAATATATATTTATACTCAATATTTAATCAGAAAAACTAAAAAAGTATGATATAAAGCCTACGACAGATATAATATTAATTCTTAAATTATTCTTATGAATGTTATTGCAAATAGCGATGTGTGGTTTTGATCTTGTATGTCAAAACGATATAGAGCACCTCGATAGGATGTCGAGATTGCAAATTAAAACTAGAAAAGTATAGGCGCCTAGCGCATTAAAAGGGTTCAAAATGAATGTAGACATTGTTGGAGATGAACAGTCCGCTCACGCAGTGATTTTTAAACTAAAACAGTGGGATGATGCGATCTCCAAATTAGACATATCAAAACTTGCCCCCTTATGTGATGAAAATTTAGATATCTTTGATATCGGTTATCAGCTTGAAGGGTTTAAAACTTATCGCGAATTTTGGGATAAGTATGTACCTTTCTTATCAGGTGAGATCCAGGTTCATCGTCAAAAAATGAAGGTTTTTGCCAGTCGAGATTTAGCTTTTTTGAGCTGTTATTGCAAGATTGATCAAACTCAACCAATACGTATTTCTAAAGTGAAATGGTGCCGAGTTACCATGGGTTTTATAAAAAAGAATGAGAATTGGAAAGTAAATCATCTGCATATTTCTTTACCTGCCGATATGATGACGATGCAAGTTAAACCAATGAATTTTGAGCCTGATGCTTTATAAATCACTTCAATGAGCATACCCTTAAAAAACTGAATTCAGTTAATATGTGTCGATTTTTGAAATCAGCTTTTGCAAAAATACGATATATGAGGTGTGTGGGTGATTAAAAATATTCTGATCGATTTGGATGGGACATTAACAGACCCTAAAGTAGGAATCACCACTTCAGCACGTTATGGACTGGCTAAGGTCGGATTTCCGATACAAGACGATATCAATATTGACTGGATTATTGGCCCCCCCTTAAAAGCCTCATTAGCCAAATTACTGAATGTCGATTCTGAGGATGATTTAGCTGAGCAAGCGCTGTGTGGATATCGTGAGCGTTTTGCAGTCACTGGGCTTTATGAGAATAAAGTTTATCCAACTGTAAAAGAAACCTTAGAAAGACTAAAGCAAAAAGGATATCGACTTTTTATTGCGACAGCTAAGCCAACTATATATGCAGTTCAAATTTTAGAACATTTTGAGTTAGCACAATGCTTTGAAAAGATTTATGGAAGTGAGCTAACAGGCGAGCGTACCAATAAAGGTGATTTAATCGAGTATATTCTTGCGACAGAGCATTTAAAACCTGAGGAATGCTTTATGGTTGGCGATCGTGAGCATGACATTTTAGGTGCTCGTCGAAGTGGAATTGAAACGATTGCGGTTCGATATGGTTATGGCACGGCGGATGAGCTAAAAGCTGCAAAACCTTATGCCGAAATTGATCAATTTTCGGAATTACTTAAATACTTTTAACCAAAAAATTTGCCTCTTACTGTGTGAGAGGCAATCAGTCAATTTAATAAGAATATTAAAAATATATTCATAAATATTACGCCAATCTCAACTTTTTAAGTCATTGAAATAAAAAGGACATAACCTCATTTTAAATCCGTCTATGAAAATAAAATTACAGTTATGTCCACTGAAGAATTTATCATCATTGTCTATTTAATCATAGAGGAAATTTACCCAACTATAGTCTCTGAACCATTAAGAAAACGTGGTTTTCCACCGGCTTTAACCGATATTGAAATTATCACAATGCAAATTGTTGGTGAGTGTCTCAAAATGGATACGGATAAAAGCATATGGATATTTTTTAAAAACAATTACTTAAGTTGGTTCCCTCATTTAGGTTCATATCCTAACTTTTGTAAGCATTGTGCAAACTTATGGCAAGTTCATCAAAAAATCACAGCCCAATTAACTGCACATTATGGTCAGGATCATATTCATTTTATTGATGGATTTCCTATACCTGTTTGTCGTTATAGTCGAGCAAAAAGACACAAGAATTTCAAAGAACATGCAGGTTTTAGTTATTGTGCTGCACAACAAGAGAAATACTATGGTTTTAAAGGGCATCTTGTAATTAATTTGGAGGGTATGATTACTGGCTATACTTTCGCTCCAGCAAATGTAGATGAGCGTGATGTTGCACCAGAAATCACAGAAAATATTCATGGGTTACTAGGTGCAGATAAAGGTTACTTAAGACCCAGCTTGAAAGAATACTATAAATTTCAGTATGTTGATCTACAAACTCCTTTAAGAAAGAATATGCCGGACTCTAGATCTCAAGAATCAATGAGGTTGCTTATGAGAGCACGAAGGAAAATTGAAACGGTCATTGGTCAATTAACTGATCGCTTTAATATTCAAAAAGTAAGGGCAAGAGATTTATGGCACTTATCGCATCGTTTTATCAGAAAGATTTTGTCACATACGGTCTGCGTCGTTATGAATAAAAAATGTGGTTATTCGCCGATTCAATTTGAAAAGCTTATTTAAAGTTGAGATTGGCGTAAATATTATATAAATTTATAGTATTTAAATGTTTATTGCTAAATATTAATTTACGTTAATTCATGTAATTTTGATAACAAAATAATAATAAAAATTTTTAGTGTGATTTACTTCATTTTTTTTACCAATAATGTGCTTCTTTAAACAGTTATTTTTAATTTTGTGATTTATTAAGTTTTTTATAAAATTTATAAAAAACAATATCTTAATTTTTGTTGTTTAAGTGGTGTAACGATTTTTTTATGGAACGTTAAATTTGTAAGTACACGCACTAAAAAATGCCATTCCTGAACCTTTTTTTTGCTGATATCTAAAACAAGATTTTATGAATAAATATTCGAAAAGCATGGTGGAGAATTAAAAATGGCGAATATCAATGTGTTTTCAAGTCAAGATGGGCAACCCATCCAAAATGTTCAAAATAATGTAGTAATTTTAGATCGTAATTCTATCGTTAGAATTGAAGCTGACATTAACGATGTCGCAAATATAACAAGAAATGGTCAGTCAGCCGTAATTACATTAAAAAACGGTGATGTGATTGTTATTGAAAACTATTTTGATTTTCCTTTAGAGCAAAATCGTATTGAGTTTCAGAATGGTGAGAAATTATATTGGGTTGAATTTACAGATGATGCTGGCAATTTATTAAATGTAATTAAATATCATCCAATAACAGATGCTCCTTTAAATGAAGGTGGGGCAATTTGGCCTTGGATTGCAGGTATTGCTGCTGTAGGTGGAATCGCAGCTGCAGCTGATGGGGGTAGTTCTAGTGGAGGAAACTTTATAGATAAGACCCCGCCAAATCCGCCAAGTGATGTAGTGGTAAGCGAAGACGGCACAACAGTGATAGGTAAAACTGAATCGGGGGCAACGGTCATTATCACTGATAAAGATGGTAACGTGATTGGTGAAGATACTGCGGATGAAAATGGCGACTTTACGGTTGAACTTGATGAGCCACTGACCAATGGTGAAGAAATCAATGTTGTTGCCAAAGACGAAGCAGGCAATGAATCTGAACCAACCACTGTCAATGCACCAGATACCACAGCACCGGATAACAGTGAGATTGAGATCACGATTGATCCAATTGCAGGAGATGGCACAGTCAATCTCGCAGAATCAGAAGATGAGATCGAAATCACAGGGCAAATTGACGGCTTACCAGATGATGCAGATCCAGCAAGTGTTGAAGTCACGGTTACGATTGATGGAGAAGACTATCCAGCGACATACAACAGTGATGGCAGTTTCACAGCATCGATCCCAGGTGATGTACTCGCGGGAGCTACAACTCCAGAAGTGACCGTCAGTGTGGTGGTGAGTGATGCAGCAGGTAATCCATCAGATCCTGTCACTGAAACACAGGCATATGACATCGACCTTGAAGCACCGGGTGCACCAACTGATGTTGTAGTGAGCGAAGACGGCACAACGGTGACGGGTAAAACTGAATCGGGGGCAACGGTCATTATCACTGATAAAGACGGTAATGTGATTGGTGAAGACACTGCGGATGAAAATGGTGACTTTAGTGTAGAGCTAGATGAGCCGCTGACCAATGGTGAAGAAATCAATGTTGTTGCTAAAGATGAAGCAGGTAACGAGTCTGAACCAACCACTGTCAATGCACCAGATACCACAGCACCGGATAACAGTGAGATTGAGATCACGATTGATCCAATTGCAGGAGATGGCACAGTCAATCTCGCAGAATCAGAAGATGAGATCGAAATCACAGGGCAAATTGACGGCTTACCAGATGATGCAGATCCAGCAAGTGTTGAAGTCACGGTTACGATTGATGGAGAAGACTATCCAGCGACATACAACAGTGATGGCAGTTTCACAGCATCGATCCCAGGTGATGTACTCGCGGGAGCTACAACTCCAGAAGTGACCGTCAGTGTGGTGGTGAGTGATGCAGCAGGTAACCCATCGGATCCTGTCACTGAAACACAGGCATATGACATAGACCTTGAAGCACCAGATAACAGTGAGATTGAGATCACGATTGATCCGATCGCGGAAGATGGTGTAGTCAATCTTGCAGAATCAGAAGGTGAGATCGAAATCACAGGGCAAATTGACGGCTTACCAGATGATGCAGATCCAGCAACTGTTGAAGTCACAGTTATGATTGATGGCGAAGACTATCCAGCGACATACAACAGTGATGGCAGTTTCACAGCATCGATCCCAGGTGATGTACTTGCGGGAGCTACAACTCCAGAAGTGACTGTCAGTGTGGTGGTGAGTGATGCAGCAGGTAACCCATCGGATCCTGTCACTGAAACACAGGCATATGACATAGACCTTGAAGCACCAGATAACAGTGAGATTGAGATCACGATTGATCCGATCGCGGAAGATGGTGTAGTCAATCTTGCAGAATCAGAAGGTGAGATCGAAATCACAGGGCAAATTGACGGCTTACCAGATGATACAGATCCAGCAACTGTTGAAGTCACAGTGACGATTGATGGAGAAGACTATCCAGCGACATATAACAGTGATGGCAGTTTCACAACATCGATCCCAGGTGATGTACTTGCGGGAGCTGCAACTCCAGAAGTGACCGTCAGTGTGGTGGTGAATGATGCAGCAGGTAACCCATCAGATCCTGTGAGTGAATCGTTAGCTTATGAAGTTGATGTTGATGTACCAGAACTAATCAATATCACAATTACTCCAGGAGATGACGGGAACTATGATTTAAAAGGTATAACTGAACCTGGTGCCACAGTTGTAATTACGATTCCTGATTCATCTATCCCAATCATCGTGATAGCAGACGACACGGATGGTGATTGGTCAGTAATTTTATCGAATGACTTACCACTCGATCAAAATATCAATATTTCAGCCCAAGATGCTGCAGGTAATGTTAGTGATCCGGTGGTCGTGAAATTACCATTGGTTACCTTAAACGATGTAGCTGATGATGATTATCTGAATGCTGCAGAGTTAGCCGCACTCGCACCAACTTTAATTCTTTCAGGCACAGTGAGTCATGTCGAAGCTGATGTTCATGTTTTATTGAATGGAGAATTAATTTCAGCGATAGTGGGTCTCGATGGTACATGGACAGCGAATGTACCAGTGGGTAGCTTGGTAGATGATACGTATAATGTTGAAGTGTATGCGGAATATGACGGCGTTATTTCTCAAACAGTGACTGATAGCTTTACTGTAGATCAAACCCCACCAGACAGTACTGAGATAGAAATTACGATTGATCTGATCGCGGAAGATGGTGTAGTCAATCTTGCAGAATCAGAAGGTGAGATCGAAATCACAGGGCAAATTGACGGCTTACCAGATGATGCAGATCCAGCAAGTGTTGAAGTCACGGTTACGATTGATGGAGAAGACTATCCAGCGACATACAACAGTGATGGCAGTTTCACAGCATCGATCCCAGGTGATGTACTTGCGGGAGCTGCAACTCCAGAAGTGACTGTCAGTGTGGTGGTGAGTGATGCAGCAGGTAACCCATCGGATCCTGTCACTGAAACACAGGCATATGACATAGACCTTGAAGCACCAGATAACAGTGAGATTGAGATCACGATTGATCCGATCGCGGAAGATGGTGTAGTCAATCTTGCAGAATCAGAAGGTGAGATCGAAATCACAGGGCAAATTGACGGCTTACCAGATGATGCAGATCCAGCAACTGTTGAAGTCACAGTTATGATTGATGGCGAAGACTATCCAGCGACATACAACAGTGATGGCAGTTTCACAGCATCGATCCCAGGTGATGTACTTGCGGGAGCTACAACTCCAGAAGTGACTGTCAGTGTGGTGGTGAGTGATGCAGCAGGTAACCCATCGGATCCTGTCACTGAAACACAGGCATATGACATAGACCTTGAAGCACCAGATAACAGTGAGATTGAGATCACGATTGATCCGATCGCGGAAGATGGTGTAGTCAATCTTGCAGAATCAGAAGGTGAGATCGAAATCACAGGGCAAATTGACGGCTTACCAGATGATGCAGATCCAGCAACTGTTGAAGTCACAGTGACGATTGATGGAGAAGACTATCCAGCGACATACAACAGTGATGGCAGTTTCACAGCGTCGATCCCAGGTGATGTACTCGCGGGTGCCACAACTCCAGAAGTGACTGTCAGTGTGGTGGTGAATGATGCAGCAGGTAATCCATCAGATCCTGTGAGTGAATCGTTAGCGTATGAAGTCAAATTATTTGTCGCAAATGACGATATCGATAATCTAGTGCTAGATGAGCCAGTAGTTACACCAGGAGAACCAAATTCTACGTCAAACGTCGACGTAATTGGTTTACTCGAATCAAGTGATGGTACTGATGCTGCAGTTGAAGTGGTTGTCCAACCAAATAGTTTAGGTAACTTAACTGTCACCGTAAAGCAAGCAGCTTTACTTGCAGTAGGTGATGCTTTCCGTCTAGATTTGGTCGACGAAAATGGTGTAGTTGTATATTCGGCAGTTACCCAAAACTCATTGCTAGGTGATGTTGCAGGTTTACCAATACTTGGTATTGTCGGAGATGATGGTTTAACAGCCACTATCGAAGGGCTTGCACCAGGAACCTATTATGTTTTAGTACGCAATGACCAAGGAACCGTAGATCAGTTGCTTGATGGTTTAACTCTTGCTGATTTAGGTGAAAATGGAGTTGTGCTTGGTCAAGATAACCAAGATTTAATCCTAGATACAGTAGTCAATGCATTAAGTGATCAGTTTAATATTCTACCGATAGTTTTAAATCCATTACGTGCAGCACTTGAGCTTGCACTTGATGTGTTAGATGGTGTGGGTGTGGGGGTAGCTGTAGGCGTTATTACGAATACATTAAATACCTTCGGACTTGTGAGCTATGCTGATGAGATCATCGATGCTGTTTCAAATGCTTTACTAAGTAATTTACTTACAGTATTGCAAGAAACTACAGTTACCACCCAATTAGATGCGGTTACTTTTGCTGACAATGTTCTTACTGGTGAATTGATTGCTGATGATGGCCAAGGCGCTGATGCACCGGTAGCCGGAACTACAATTACTCAAGTTTTATATGAGGGTGAGGTATTCTTACCAGTCGATGGAGAAATTACAGTTCAAACAGAATATGGCATCTTAGTTATCAATCCAACTACAGGTAGCTATGTTTATACCTTGAACGATCTAAATGGTATTGATCAAACTGAAGTATTTACATATACCGCTGTAAATGGCACCTATACAGATGATGCAACTTTAACTATAAATATTGGTTTACTTGATGTGACTGCACCTCAGCCTCCAGTGATTAATCTTATCCAAGATCTTGGTTTAGATCCTGCTCCTGATATCACTGGTAAATCAGAGCCTGGTTCAACAGTGACAGTCACATTCCCAGACAATACAACAGCGACCGCTATAGCAGGTACAAATGGCAACTGGAGTGTGCCAAATCCAGGTCTTTCTGCAGGTGACGTGGTAACAGCTACTGCGACCGACGCTGCCGGTAATGAGTCAGATTCATCTACAACAACGGTCACTTTACCTCTAGATGCCAACGATGACTTTGATGATCTTGATGTTGGCACATTCGCTGTTGTAGTCGGCGATCCTGTTGTGAATAACAATATTGACGTTATTGGTTTAGGTCAATCAACCTCGGGTACTGATTCAGTCGTTTCTGTCACTTTGGGTCCTCTAAGTACTTTAACAGTGACAATTCAACAAACGTCATTACTTGCTGTGGCTGATGCGTTCCGTTTAGATATCGTAAATGAGTATGGTGTTGTTGTGTATTCAGCAGTCACTGAAAATTCACTTTTGGGCGATGTTGCTGGTTTGCAAGTACTTGGTTTAATTGGTGACGATGGCTTAACTGTGACAGTAGAAGGATTACCTGCTGGAGCCTATACAGTCGTTGTAAGCAATGATGAAAGTACGTTAGGTAGTTTGGTTAATGGTTTAACATTAGCTGATTTAGGTGAAAATGGCGTTGTACTTGGTCAAGATAATCAAGACCTGATCTTAGATACTGTTATCAATACCTTAACTGATCAATTTAATATTTTACCGATTCTATTGACTCCAGTACGTAGTGCTTTAGAAGTTGCACTTGATCTTGTCGATGGGCTAGGTGTAGGTGTACTTGTTAATATTGTGAGGGAAACTTTAAATTCAGTAGGCCTTGTCAATTATGCTGATGAGATTGTAGATGCTATTGCAGATGCTTTGCTTAGTAATTTGTTGACAGTATGGCAGGAAACTACCGTAATTACGCAAGTCAATGAGATTCAATTAACTAATACTTCTTTAGAAGGTGAAGTGATTATTGAAGATGGTGATTCAGGTGCTGATTTCCCAACAGCTGGTACAACCGTAAGTCGTGTGGAATATGATGGCTTGATTTACTCACCTGATGGTAACGGCAATATCACAATTCAAACAACATACGGTGTATTAGTACTCAATACGGATGGTGGTTATACCTATACTTTGACTAATACAGACGGTTTAGGGCAAACGGAAGTATTTACTTATACCGCAGCGAACGGTGAATTAAGTGGTCAAGCGACGCTTACTATTAATATTGGCGATGTTGATGTTACAGTTCCAACTGCAACATATATTGATACGGGTTCAAGTCAAACTGATGGTAATACCAGTAATGGTGAAATTACTGTTAGTGGTCTAGAAGCAGGTGCAACTTGGCAATACCGTACAGATGATGGTCCATGGATCAATGGTGTAGGTACAAGCTTTGTACTGGAGGAAGGTGTCTATACTTCAGTTGAAGTACGTCAACTTAATGCAGTTGGTTCAGAAAGTGGTACTTTCGATTTAGGTCAAATTACGGTTGATCAATCAATTAATGTGAACTTTATTTCTGGTTATGATGCTGTGGGTCAAACGGGTAACTTCTACTTTGGCGAAGTGACAGATGATAATGCTCCTACACTTTATGGTCGAGGAGAGCCTGGAGCATTTATTGAAGTATGGTCAGATCAACTTACGGCTGGAAACCCAGGTAGTACAAACAATCCAGCGACTGGCACTATTGGGTCTAATGGTAATTGGTCATTTATCTTCGATGAAGGATCAAATCCAGCCCCAGGAACCTATACTTTTACTGCGAGAGTAACTGACCTTGCAGATAATACAACAACTGATACATTTGAGTACACAGTTGTAGATAGTGTGCGTCCTATGGTTCAATCGAGTGATGGTAGCTTGCTAGGCTTAATAGGTGGTAATGCTGCAGATCTAATTGATTTATCACAGCAACAATTTGTAGTCGGCGATTTAAATGATGATCTGACGAAAGTAGAGTTAAAGCTAGCTATTACAGGAGGTGTTGGTACTTCTATTCCAACTTGGTTGTTCTCGCAAACTTTAGCTAATGAATTTGGCTACAGTGTATCTGTAACACCAGATTGGACGGAAATTACGATACCTGCCGTGATCATAGGTGGTGTAGTTGTTACACCGGCTATCTCTACTTATACTGGAAGTGTGAATATTATTATTGAATCTGCTTCTGGTGAGTACTTAGATATCCAAGAAATTACAGAAATGTTGGGCTCTGTAAGATCGAGCTTATCTTTACTTGGATTGAATATAGGCCAATCTGTGACAGTTGTCGCTACTGATAGTGTAGGTTCAACTACACAAAACGTCGGTAGCTTAGTAAATCTCAACTTGTTAGATGGTTTATTAGGTGGCGACACTCCAAGCTACTTAAAAGAAGGTGACGATACTGATAATGAGTTAAATTTCTCAACTTTGACTAGTGCAGTTCGTATTTATGGATACGATGGTGATGATGTGCTTACGGGTGGTTCGGCTAACGACATCATCCGTGGTGGATCAGGTAATGATACCCTCAATGGTGGAGCAGGTGATGACTATCTAAATGGTGGTTCTGGTAATGATACTATTACTGGTGGACTTGGTGCTGATACAGTAGTCTTTGATTTACTTAATAATACGGATGCTACAGGTGGTAATGGTAAAGATACTTGGACTGATTTTAGTCTGATGCAAGGTGATAAAATTGATATTTCAGAGCTGCTCCAGGGACAAAGTGTGAATGCACATAATTTGGATCAATATATCAGTTTAACTTATAATGAGGCTGTATCTACAGTAACTTTATCAATTGATCGAGATGGCAGTAGTGGTCCACTTATTTCGACAGCATTAATTGAGTTAACAAATCAAACTTCAGCAATTACGCTTGAAGATCTACTACAAAATAAATCAATTCTATTCTAGGAAATCCAAAAACCCCGCCTCGGCGGTAATGCCAGTCAGTTAAGCAAAAAAAGTTAAAATACTGTAAAAAGAGCGTATGTAAATACGCTCTTTTTTTATGAATTTATCTCAGAATTTAGATTTAACATTAAAACAAACCCTACCTTCACTTTCACAATTCAGTGAATTGATTGATTTAAACTGGATTGAAGATTGCTTAAACCAAACAGGTAAAGCATCAATTCGAAAAAGAAAACTGCCTGCTGAACATGTTGTTTGGCTGGTAATCGGACTTGCTCTATTTCGAAATCAACCGATTTGGTATGTGGTTCAACAATTGCAACTTGTTTTCGGTACGGCAGAATACTGTGTACCGAGTGCATCCGTACAAGCAAGACAGCGCTTAGGCTTAGAGCCCATGAGTGCTTTATTTTCGACATTAAGTCAGGCATGGTTTAAAGACTCACAACAACAATATAGCAACTTTCACGGTCTATGCGTTTGTGCTGTAGATGGTGTGGTTTGGTCTATGCCTCATACAGAAGAAAACTTTAAGCACTTTGGTTCATCCAAAGGCAAAACAGCAGCTGCCCCTTACCCACAAGTCAGAGCGACTTGCCTGGTGAATACCAATACACATGAAATGATTGATGCCCAAATTGGCAGTATGGATCAAGGTGAATTAACCTTAGCCAGTCAATTAAAAGCACCAGTTCGCAGTATTACCCTATTTGATCGTGCTTACTTCTCTGCTGATTTTTTAGTGAGTTGGCAATCTCAGGCAGAAGAGAGTCATTGGTTGATGCGAGCAAAGGACAACCTGCGTTATGAAGTGATTCATCATAATGCGGCCCATGACTTTCAGATCAAAATGCCTGTTTCAGCAAGAGCAAAAAAGATAAATCCGTCATTGGGTGACTATTGGGAAGCACGTTTAATTGAAGTTGAATATGCAGGAAAAATAAGACGTTACATTACATCATTAACAGATTCTGAAGTTTATCCATTCAAAGACCTTGCAATGCTTTATATCCAGCGTTGGGAAATAGAAATGTGTTATCGGGAAATTAAAAGTGATTTACAGGATGCAAGAATTTTAAGAAGCAAACAACCTGATTTGGTCTATCAAGAATTGTGGGGGGTATTTATTGCTTATAATATCTTAAGAAGACAGATGAGGTTTATCGCTGAACATGCAAAGGTGAGTCCTTTAAGGATCAGTTTCCATATTGCATCTATGAGTATTATCAATATCTTAAGGCACACACCTTTAGAATCAGCAGGAAATCTACCCAAACATTTAGCACAATTATTTGAACAATCTAAAATATTTGTATTACCTGAAAAAAGGCAAAGGCAATGTCCGCGAGTAGTGAAAATTAAAGCACAAAAATATCCAAGAAAATGCCAGTCAATTTCTTAACTGACTGGCATTACCGCCTCGGCGGGGTTTTTTAAATCCATAACCTTTAGATATGAAACAAATAACTTATAGGAAAAACAAATAACAAATTTGGTTGATGATTTCTATAAGTGAAGAAAAGGTAAAAAATAGAGCTAATTTATTAAAATTAATCGAGAAATGTGTAGAAAAATTCACAAAAATATTACATAAATTCATATTCTTTTGTTAATTTATATAGACTTATTATCTATAACTAACAAATATTAAACTAAAACAGTGTAAAATATCCCAACTAAGTGTGTGATTAAGGCGATCATTTAATGTTTCTCTCCCCGTTATCTAAGGCTGTATACACATCCTTAGCTGCTTTGCTATTGGCAAATACAGCTACACATGCTGCTGATGCATTCGACCCAGAAGGTCAATGGATGCTTGGTGATTGGAATGGTCAACGTACTGCACTTCAACAAAAAGGTGTCGATTTCAGCTTTGGTTATACTGGCGAAATGGCAACTGTGCTTGATGCAAAACGTTCGACTAGCCATGGTACTGAATATGCAGATCAATTTGCGTTAGGTGCTCATCTTGACCTCGAAAAAATTGCAGGTTGGAAAGACACTGAAGCACAAATTACCGTGACTGAACGTAATGGTCGCAATCTCTCTAATACTTCTGATGCTTTGAATGGTCATTTAAGTTCAGTTCAAGAAGTTTGGGGTCGTGGACAAACTTGGCGTTTAACTGATTTTTGGATTAAGAAAAAATTCTTAGATCAAAAATTAGATGTAAAAGTCGGTCGTTTCGGTGAAGGTGAAGACTTCAACAGTTTCGACTGTGACTTCCAAAACTTAACACTGTGTGGTTCACAAGTGGGTAATGCTGTTGGTGATCAATGGTATAACTGGCCTGTATCTCAATGGGCTGCACGTGTGAAATACAATGTTACACCTGAAGTTTATGCTCAAGTGGGTGCTTACGAGTACAACCCTGAAAACCTAAACCGCGGTAAAGGTTTTAACTTAAGTACTGATGGTTCTAAGGGTGCAATTCTTCCAGCTGAAGTTGTGTGGACACCAAAACTAGGTGCACAAAAACTTCCTGGTGAATACCGTGCAGGTTACTACTACAGTACTGCAGATGCGAAAATTCTTGACGGTGTAACACCTTTAGAGCTTCAAAATGAGACTGATCATCATCAAGGTGGTTGGATTGTTGCAAAACAACAACTGACTGCACATAACGGTGATGCGTCTCGTGGTTTAACTGGTTTTGTGAATGTAACTGTTCATGATGCTAAAACTAACGAGAAGCAAGATACTCAAAACATCGGCCTTGTTTATAAAGGTGCAATGGACTCACGTCCTAAAGATGAAATCGCTATCGGTTTTGGTCGAATCAACATGAATAATGATGATATTGAAAACCGTGGCGAAGAGTTTGATGCAGAAATTTACTACGGTATTCATGCAACTAACTGGCTTACGATCCGTCCTAATGTTCAATACGTTCATAACGTAGGTGGCAAAAATATCGGTGAAAATGCTTGGGTTGGCGGTATTAAATTTAGCACAGCATTCTAAAACGCAGTTTTTGGTTGCAAATACACTCTTGATTGTTTCGGCACTTTGATGCATTGATGATTGATGCATGCTGATGGTTTAGCTGTATTTGTGACTAAAAATAATATGGTGCCCATGGAGTCTCCCAATCATGGGCTTTCAAAAGAATCTTAAATAGGTGTTCGATATGAATACTTCATCATCAGGTTCGGTACTTAAAACCATCCTAGCAGTTGTTGCTGCTATTTTTGGTTTAGTGCTGCTGATCGGAGGGATTTATCTCGCGGTTCTTGGTGGGTCTTGGTACTACATCATCGCGGGTATTCTCTTCATTGCGACCGCAGTTTTATTACAAAAGCTAAAAAGTTCTGCACTGATTGTTTACGCTGCACTCGTATTGGGTACAGTTGTGTGGGGCCTTTGGGAAGTTGGTTCTGACTTCTTCGCGCTTGCTCCACGTTTAGACATCTTAGGTCTATTCGGTTTATTGTTATTGATTCCTGCGGTAACTCGTGGTTTTGATAATGCTAAAACTGCAAAAATCGCACTAGGCGGTTCATTGGTTATTACTATTTTGGTAATGATCTACTCTATCTTTAACGACCCACAAGAAATTCGTGGTGAGTTAACGTCTAAACAACCTGCTCAACATCAACCAATTCCTGGTGTTGCAGATGAAGACTGGCCTGCATATGGTCGTACTCAAACAGGTTTACGTTATTCTCCATTGAAACAAATCAATGCAGACAACGTTAAAGACTTAGAAGTTGCATGGGAATATCACACTGGCGAATTTAAAACTGAAAACGACTCAGGTGAAACAACTAACCAAGTAACGCCAATTAAAGTTGGTGACAACATGTACTTATGTACAACTCACCAAAAATTGACAGCGCTTGATCCTGCAACTGGTAAAGCAAAATGGACCTACGATCCTGTATTAAAAGCAGACAACACTTACCAACATTTAACATGTCGTGGTGTGTCTTACTATGATGCAAACAATACTGTAGGTTTTGAAGCAAGTCTTGCTGCGAAGAAAACAACATCTGCTGAATGTCCACAGAAAGTCATTCTTCCTGTGAACGATGGTCGTCTTGTTGCGGTTAATCCACAAACAGGTAAACCATGTTCAGACTTCGGTAAAAATGGTGAAGTAGATCTTCAAAAAGATATGCCATTCCCTTATCCAGGTGGTTATATCCCAACTTCTCCTCCAGTGATTACGGGTACGACGATTGTTATCGCGGGTTCTACAACCGATAACTATTCTACTGAAGAACCATCTGGTGTGATCCGTGGTTATGACGTAAATACTGGTGAACTTCTTTGGGTATTTGATACAGGTGCTGAAGATCCAAATGCGATCCCTGCTCCAGGTCAAAAATTCGTAAACAACTCACCAAACGCTTGGGCACCTTTAGCATATGATGCTAAATTGGACATCGTATATGTTCCAACAGGTGTAGGTACTCCGGATATCTTCGGTGGTCACCGTACAGAGCTTGACGAACGTTATGCAAACTCAATGCTTGCATTGAATGCAACCACTGGTAAGTTGGTTTGGAACTTCCAAACAACACATCACGATTTGTGGGATATGGACGTACCGTCTCAACCTACATTAGCTGATATCAAAGATAAAGATGGTAAAACTGTTCCAGCAATCTATGTATTGACTAAAACAGGTAATGCCTTCGTTCTTGACCGTCGTAACGGTAAAGCAATTGTGCCAATTACAGAGAAACCAGTTCCACAATCTGTGAAACGTGGTCCTCAAACTAAAGGTGAATGGTACTCTAAAACTCAACCGTTCTCTGACTTCGATATGGCACCAAAAGAAAAACTAACTGACAAACAAATGTGGGGTGCCACTATGTTTGACCAATTAGTATGCCGTGTGTCATTCAAGAAATTGAACTATGAAGGTATTTATACTCCACCTTCAGAAAATGGTACTTTAGTCTTCCCTGGTAACTTGGGTGTGTTCGAATGGGGCGGTATGTCTGTTAACCCAGACCGTCAAATTGCTGTTATGAACCCAATTGGCTTGCCATTTGTATCTAAATTGATTCCACAAGATCCAAACCGTCCTAAGACTGCGAAAGGTGCGGGTACAGAAGCAGGTGTTCAACCAATGTATGGCGTGCCATACGGTGTAGAAATGAACCCATTCCTATCTCCATTTGGTTTACCTTGTAAACAACCTGGTTGGGGCTTCGTTGCTGGTGTTGATTTAAATACACATCAAGTGGCTTGGAAACGTCGTATCGGTACTGTTCGTGACAGTATGCCTGGCGTTCCATTACCTCCGTTTAAAATGGGTGTTCCAATGTTGGGTGGTTCTATCTCAACTGCGGGTGACTTGATGTTCTTAGGTGCAACTCAAGATAACTATATCCGTGCGATCAACGTAAATAACGGTGATGAGCTATGGAAAGGTCGTCTTCCTGCAGGTGGTCAAGCGACTCCTATGACTTACGAAGCAAATGGTAAACAATACGTTGTTATCATGGCGGGCGGTCATGGTTCGTTTGGTACCAAAATGGGTGACTCTATCGTTGCTTATGCACTTCCAGACAAAAAATAATTTGAGTTAATCACTCAATATAAAAAAGCCTGATTCGTCAGGCTTTTTTATTGCGATATATATTGATTATCGCGAATAGAAACATAGTGTTGATTTGTTACTTCAAGATCAAATCAAGCTGTTTCACATTAAAATAGTCATCATAGATTTTAAGATTATCAATGGGATGTGCATACCGTGCATAACCTGAATAGAATGGCCTAAAGAAAAGGTTTGTCATTTATGTATTTTCCTTCGAGATTACCCTATACACGTTCGACCTTGGCAGCACTGGTTACCCTCATTAGTCACCACGTTTATGCTGAAGAAGTCGCTCAGCCCGTACAACAACTTGAAACGATTGTCATTGAGTCAACACGTACTGACCGTGATGTGATGGCAACGCCTGCATCAGCGTATTACATTCAGCAAGAACAACAAAAAGGCATGAATGTAAATTTGTCGGAAACTTTAAAAGGGGTGCCAGGATTACAACTGAATAATCGTGAAAACTACGCGCAAGACTTACAAATCTCGATGCGTGGTTTTGGTGCCCGTTCAACTTTTGGTGTTCGTGGTATTCGTTTATATGTCGATGGTATTCCTGCAACTATGCCGGATGGTCAAGGTCAGACTTCAAATATTGATTTGAATAGTCTGGATCATATTGAGGTTTTGGGTGGTGGATTATCGTCACTTTATGGTAACTCTTCTGGCGGTACCATTTTAACCAAAACCAAAGAAGGACAAGGGGATGATTCGATTACGCTAGGCTATGCAGCGGGGAGTAATCAAAAAGGGCAAGCCAATCTTGTATTACAAGGTGGCGCAAAAAATGCTAATGAGCCAAGTTATATCTTAAGTTCATCTTATTTTGATACCGATGGTTTCCGAGATCACAGTGATGCCAATAAAGTACTAACCAATGCAAAACTGACTTGGAATTTGGAGGATGGTTCAAAGATCAATTGGATTAATAACTACGTAAAAATTGATGCTGCTGATCCAGGGGGCTTGGAAAGAAAAGATTGGAAAGCTAATCCAAAACAAGTTGTCCCGAATGTTATTAAATACAATGCACGCAAAGACATTGAACAGGTTCAAACAGGTTTAACCTGGAATAAACCCATTAATGATTTAAATGAAATTTATGCAATGGTCTATGCGGGCCAACGTTCAGTTACCCAATACCAATCAACGCCTAAATGTGCTTATGAAACGGGTACAGATGTTTGCAAACCTTTTACTAGTCAGCTTGGTAAAAAGCATGCAGGTGGGGTAATTGATTTTGATCGTAATTTTTACGGCACAGATATCCGTTGGACAGGCAAAGAAGTCTTACCCAACTTAAAATTGATTGCAGGTGTTGCGATTGATGGTATGACCGAGGAGCGTAAAGGATTTCAAAACTTTATCGGTGATTCGCAATTTGGCGTTAAGGGTGAATTACGCCGTGATGAAGACAATACTCTATGGAATATAGATCCTTATCTTCAAGCATCATATGCTGTAAATGATGCTATCAATGTCGATGCAGGCTTGCGTTATAGTAATGTGCATTTTAAATCTGAAGATCATTACATTACTGCTGAAAATGGTGATAACTCAGGCAAAACTGATTATCAAAAATTATTACCATCTTTAGCGATTAGTTGGAAAGTTATACCTGAGCTTATGGCGTATGCAAGCTATGCACAAGGTTTCGAAACACCAACCTTTACAGAGATGGCATATCCCGCTGATATTGATAATAGTCGTCCATTTGATCTTAAAGCTGCTGAAAGTGAGACTTATGAGCTAGGCTTAAAATCTTCAAATATGCTTGGAGATTTTACTGCAGCAGCTTTCTATACAAAAACTCAAGATGATATTGTTTCAGCAGCGAGTGATTCTGGTCGATCAACTTTCCGCAATGCTGATCAAACCTTAAGACAGGGTGTTGAGTTGTCTTGGAATAAAAATGTATGGGGTGATTTAACCGCGCAAGCAAGTTATAGCTATATTGATGCTAAGTTTGATGCGGATATTCCCGAAATTTTAGATAAAGATGGAAAAGTTGCTGTAGCTGAAATTCCGAATGGAAATTATATTCCAGGTATTGCGAAAAATCAGGCATTTTTAAGCTTAGGATGGAAGCCTAAACAAGGTTTCAATGCGGGCGTAGATGTTCGTTATAGCGATAAAATTTATGTGAATGATGCAAATTCAGATACTGCTCCAAGCTATGTTGTTACAGCTGCAAATATGGGATATCGCTGGGCAATTGATGATTGGGCATTCAATACGTTTGCTCGTGTAGATAATTTATTTGATAAAGATTATTCAGGTTCTGTGATTGTTAATGAAAGTAATAAACGTTTCTTTGAACCTGCAGAAGGACGTAATTGGAGCGCTGGTTTAAGCGTAACAAAAAGCTTTTAATGCATTCTAAATAAAAAAAAGCGCGGTGATCCGCGCTTTTTTTATATCTATAACATCATTTTGGCATTATTTTTTTCATGTAACGATACGTTATTTATTGTAGAAAAGTATTTCAAAGTTAAATAATATAAAAATGAACATTGTTCATTTTTATATAGATACGCCAATCTCAACTTTAAATAAGCTTTTCAAATTGAATCGGCGAATAACCACATTTTTTATTCATAACGACGCAGACCGTATGTGACAAAATCTTTCTGATAAAACGATGCGATAAGTGCCATAAATCTCTTGCCCTTACTTTTTGAATATTAAAGCGATCAGTTAATTGACCAATGACCGTTTCAATTTTCCTTCGTGCTCTCATAAGCAACCTCATTGATTCTTGAGATCTAGAGTCCGGCATATTCTTTCTTAAAGGAGTTTGTAGATCAACATACTGAAATTTATAGTATTCTTTCAAGCTGGGTCTTAAGTAACCTTTATCTGCACCTAGTAACCCATGAATATTTTCTGTGATTTCTGGTGCAACATCACGCTCATCTACATTTGCTGGAGCGAAAGTATAGCCAGTAATCATACCCTCCAAATTAATTACAAGATGCCCTTTAAAACCATAGTATTTCTCTTGTTGTGCAGCACAATAACTAAAACCTGCATATTCTTTAAAATTCTTGTGTCTTTTTGCTCGACTATAACGACAAACAGGTATAGGAAATCCATCAATAAAATGAATATGATCCTGACCATAATGTGCAGTTAATTGGGCTGTGATTTTTTGATGAACTTGCCATAAGTTTGCACAATGCTTACAAAAGTTAGGATATGAACCTAAATGAGGGAACCAACTTAAGTAATTGTTTTTAAAAAACATCCATATGCTTTTATCCGTATCCATTTTGAGACACTCACCAACAATTTGCATTGTGATAATTTCAATATCGGTTAAAGCCGGTGGAAAACCACGTTTTCTTAATGGTTCAGAGACTATAGTTGGGTAAATTTCCTCTATGATTAAATAGACAATGATGATAAATTCTTCAGTGGACATAACTGTAATTTTATTTTCATAGACGGATTTAAAATGAGGTTATGTCCTTTTTATTTCAATGACTTAAAAAGTTGAGATTGGCGTATAGATTTATGTATGTAATAACACAAACATAATGATTATTTATTTTTAGAGGTATGATTCATATGAAATTAGTTAAACTTACTTTTGCAGGTCTAGCACTTGTAGCGTCACTTAACGTATTGGCTAACGAAGCTCCAGCAAGTGAAGCAGTTGACGCAACAACTGCAAATGAAGCTCCAGCAAGTGAAGCTGCACCAGCTGCTGATAGCAAAAACTAATGATCTAATTCATAATGAAACAGCCTCATCATGAGGCTGTTTTTTTGAATAAATTTTAGGTCGATATGGATACCACTAGACGTACACGAAGCTTAAGTTGTGAGAAGACAGACCACACCAAGCAAACCATTCTCAATGCGGCTTTGGAATTGTTTATTAAAAAGGGCTTTTCTAAGACAACCATTCGGGATATTTCTAGTGCTGCTGAACTCAGTGTAGGTTCGCTTTATCGTTATTATTCGAATAAAGAAGATATTTTTGAAGCGATTGCACGCATGATGGTCGGTGAAAACCATATGGTTTTCCATTCCGATATGCTCCCTCCAGAACTCACTGCTTATGATTTTTTATTAAAGCACTTTGATAAAGTCATTGATTCATTTGCGCCATCAGGACGGGAAGGGATCGCGCAAATTATTTTAAAAGAAAGTCAGCATCATCCTGAACTCAAACGGATTTATTTTAATGTGATGTTTTCACCCTATATCACTGAACTTGAAAAAGTAGTGTTGATTGCAAGTGAACGAAATGAAATACAGTTAAGATCAACTGCATTTGAATTTTGTTTATTGATTCTTTCACCTATTTGGATGGGTATGATCTATAACAGCACTTTGAGTAAGGGTGATGCTGTTTCAGTCAAAAATTTATTTAATGCCAATTTGTATGCGTTGTTTCATAGTAAGTAGGACATCTTTTTTTATTCTTTTGCTTTTAATTATAAAAATTATCTGAGTTTATACTTTCGCTTCAGTTGCGATAATTTATCTATACCCAAAATTAACCTTGGGTTTAAGTCCCAATATTGCTGTAATACTTGTATGAGTTGTAGACGATCTGCTGTTGATAGTTGCCTAAGCTCAAGATGGTTTAATTGATGTGTTGAACGGTAAGCCGGTTTTAGCACGAACCCTAAGACGCTCTTCTTCCATTCTTCTTCTAATGTTATTGCTTTATTAGGAAATAGTGATTTAAATGCCCAGCTTTGAGATTTTGCATGACTATATAGTTGCAGCTTTTCTATTTTTTGTCGTTCTGCCAACGTCGAAAACAAGATTGAAAATGCTTCAATTGTGATACTGTCATGACGCACAATAATTTTGGTACATGCAACAAATACGATGACCAGAAAAACAAAAGCTGTCATCAGCCAGCCATGAATGGGTTGTGTGGAAAGGACATAGAACCAATCTTTCAGGCTAAAAAGATCTGTAAATTCCGCTTGTTTAAATTGCAAAAGCGTCATCACGATGGCAATAAATCCCATCCCTATCATCCAAGAAAGTGGAAGATAGCGACCGCTAAATAAAGGAGCTGTATTAGGCATAATATACTTTTTATTAGGTGGTTTATTATTGAATAAATTGGGCTTAATTCAGAAATATTGCTGCCAACAGAATCAGGCCAATCACAATGATTAAAATCACATTACTATAAACAGGGTTAATAAAAGCGGACCGTTTCGGCTGTTTTTCGGTATTTAACCATTGCCCTTGATGATCAAAAATAAGAACATTTCTAGCACCTGCATTGTAGCCAAGCTCACGTAACGCTCGATTCTCTACAAAGGTAATTCCATCTTCAAATTCTTCTTTTACTTGTAAAAACAGGATATAGCTTGGGTCATACCATGGTAATTTTTTCATTTTGATTAACTGCTTCAATGTCATTTCAGCGGCTTCGAAATTCGCAATAATTGTTCGGGGATGATCATATTTCTGAATGGGTAAAATTGTATGTTCTACCTGTCCTTGGTGATTTAACAGTTGTATACGATCACGATACATCTGCACCCATACGGCCTTTGGAAATTCTTGTAGCTTTTGCTGAAGCGTATTATTTGTCATTCTAATATTTAAGTTTTTGATTTTAATTTGATTATAGCTATATTTATTTGAATTTAAATATTTCTTATCAAATAAAAAATCCCGCCATTAAGACGGGATTTTTTTGAATCTTTCTATTACCAGCTTAACGCACCACCAGTTTGGTAGTCAGTTACGCGAGTTTCGAAGAAGTTCTTCTCTTTACGTAAGTCCATCATTTCAGACATCCATTGGAATGGGTTATTCACACCAACGAATTGTTCAGGTAGGCCCAATTGGCTTAAACGACGGTTACAGATGAACTTCAAGTATTCTTCCATCATGCCAGCATTCATACCGAGTACACCACGTGGCATTGTGTCACGCGCGTATTCGATTTCAAGCATCGTACCTTCAAGAATCATTTGTACGATTTCTTCTTGGAATTCAGCAGTCCACAAGTGTGGGTTCTCGATCTTGATTTGGTTAATCATGTCGATGCCAAAGTTCAAGTGCATTGATTCATCACGTAAGATGTATTGGAATTGCTCGGCAACACCATTCATCTTGTTACGACGACCCATTGACAAGATTTGTGAGAAACCACAGTAGAAGAAGATCCCTTCAAGTACACAGTAGAATGCGATCAAGTTGCGAAGCAAGATTTGGTCGTTTTCAGGTGTACCCGTTTTGAAGTTAGGATCACTGAGAGATTGAGTATATTTCAAGCCCCATGCTGCTTTACGTGCAACTGATGGAATTTCACGGTACATGTTGAAGACTTCGCCTTCATCCATACCTAAAGATTCGATACAGTATTGGTAAGCGTGCGTGTGAATCGCTTCTTCAAAAGACTGACGTAAGATGTACTGACGGCATTCTGGGTTAGTAATGTGACGGTAAATTGCTAATACCAAGTTGTTTGCAACCAATGAATCGGCAGTAGAGAAGAAACCAAGAGAACGCATCACGATCGTACGTTCATCTTCAGTTAAGCCGTCTTCAGATTTCCACAATGCGATATCGTGGTTCATGTTGACTTCTTGAGGCATCCAGTGGTTAGCACAACCGTCTAGATATTTTTGCCAAGCCCATTCATATTTGAATGGAACAAGCTGGTTCAAGTCAGCACGACAGTTAATCATTGCTTTGTCGTCAACTTGAACACGCTGTGCACCCATCTCAAGTTCTTCAAGACCAGGTGCAACGTCTAAGTTTTCTAAGGCGTTAGATGCTCTTGCCAACGGATCGGTTGAATCTGTTGCGTATGTTTTAGCGGTTCGAGCGGGTTGTGCAGCTGCCACACGCGGCGATTCGTCGCGTGCATGAGATACCACTTGTGGATTAGCCGCTTTTTGCGGTTCGACGGGCGCAGACTGGTGTTCAGGTGCAGCCGATTTTTGCGAATCATCTTCGAAATCGTCCCAACTTAGGATAGACATGGGATTCTCCTTAAGTATAAAAGGTGAACCCCATTTGAAAAGGAGACAAGTATTATAAACCTGTCGTCGTTTCAAAACCATTTCATCCGGTGAATGAAATGCGTGGGGGTTCCTATTCCTTTAAAATGTTTAACAAAATTTAGTCAATTGGAAAGTTGGTAAACCAGCTCTCCTGATTTTTATTTATGTTTGATCATGCTTTCACATAATCAAAAGAAGTAATTCGTGTTTTAAAAACTACTTTTTTTGATTGTGTTTATGTTTATTTCTCGCTTTTAGCCAAAAATACACAGCAGGGACATAAAACAAAACAGCAAAGGAAATCACAAGGGCTGCAAGTCCTAACATATAGTTTGGGGTCATGGGTTCCATGTGGTTTCCTTTATTTATTTTTTAATCTCCCTAAATCCCTCTTTAAAAAAGAGGGACTCTCACATCTCAGATTTTGGGGCTGTGAACTCCCTCCTTTATTAAAGGAGGGCTGGGGAGGATTTAAAACTCACCAATTACTGGCAAGCTTCACAATCAGGGTTGTCAATTGAACATGCCATTGGCACTGGTGCTGCTTGAGTGAAACCTTCTTCCTCTGCAGGTGCTTCAGGTTTTTTCTCTTCAACCACAGGTGCTACAGCAGCAACTGGAGCGGCAACAGTTGTTGGTTTAACTGCGTTTAATGCACCAGTATTGATTGTTGACTTCTCAGCAGACGTTGCACCCAATGCACGAAGGTAATACGTTGTCTTAAGACCACGTAACCAAGCCATCTTATAAGTGATGTCAAGTTTCTTACCATTTGCACCAGAGATGTAAAGGTTAAGCGACTGTGCTTGATCAATCCATTTTTGACGACGTGACGCAGCATCCACGATCCAGCGAGTTTCAACTTCAAACGCAGTTGCGAAGATCGCTTTAAGCTCTTCAGGAATACGTGCAATTTTTTGTACTGAACCTTCGAAGTGTTTCAAGTCATTCACCATCACTGCATCCCAAAGACCGCGATCTTTAAGTGCACGTACTAAGTACGGGTTAATCACTGTGAATTCACCAGACAAGTTCGATTTTACGTACAAGTTCTGGAATGTAGGCTCAATTGATTGAGACACGCCACAAATGTTTGAAATCGTTGCAGTTGGTGCAATCGCCATGACGTTTGAGTTACGCATACCGTCTTTTTGAACTTTGGCACGTAAAGTGTCCCAATCCAAACGTTGAGTACGATCCACTTCAAACATACGTTCTGGACGAGATTTCGCTACGATGTCTAAAGAATCGATTGGCAAGATGCCTTGATCCCATAGTGAACCTTTGAAAGTTTCATACGTACCACGTTCAACCGCAAGATCACTTGAAGTTTGAATGGCGTAGTAAGAAATCACTTCCATTGATTCATCAGCAAACTCAACCGCAGCATCAGAACCATAGGCAAGATTCATTTCATACAATGCATCTTGGAAGCCCATGATACCCATACCCACAGGGCGGTGTTTCAAGTTTGAGTTACGCGCTTGTGGAACAGCGTAGTAGTTGATGTCAATCACGTTGTCGAGCATACGAACAGCAGTTTTTACTGTACGGGCTAGTTTTTCACGATCAAGAACGCCACCTTTTACGTGTTGTACAAGGTTGATTGAACCTAAGTTACATACCGCGATTTCGTCTTTGCTTGTGTTCAACGTAATTTCTGTACACAAGTTAGATGAGTGAACTACACCAACGTGTTGTTGCGGTGAACGTAAGTTACAAACGTCTTTGAATGTGATCCAAGGGTGACCTGTTTCAAACAGCATAGATAACATTTTGCGCCATAAGTCTTTCGCACGAACTTTCTTATGAAGCATGTCTGTTTCTTTGGCGATGCTTTCGTAGTAAGCATAACGCTCAGCGAATTCAGCACCTGTTAAGTCGTGAAGATCCGGTGTTTCAGAAGGCGTGAACAGTGTCCATTCAGCATCTTCAAATACACGTTGCATGAATAAATCAGGAACCCAGTTCGCTGTGTTCATGTCATGTGTACGACGACGGTCATCACCTGTGTTCTTACGAAGCTCTAGGAATTCTTCGATGTCCAAGTGCCAAGTTTCAAGATATGCACATACTGCACCTTTACGCTTACCACCTTGGTTCACTGCAACTGCAGTATCGTTCGCTACTTTAAGGAACGGAACAACACCTTGAGATTTACCGTTAGTGCCTTTGATGTACGAGTTAAGCGCACGAACTGGAGTCCAGTCGTTACCTAAACCACCTGCCCATTTAGACAACATTGCGTTATCACGCATTGCGCCATAAATGTCATACAAGTCATCATCAATAGTCGTTAAGTAGCAGCTTGATAACTGTGGACGTAAAGTACCAGAGTTAAACAGGGTTGGTGTAGACGCCATGTAATCGAAGCTAGACAACAAGTTGTAGAATTCGATTGCACGTTCTTCACGATTTTCTTCGTTCAATGAAAGACCCATTGAAACACGCATGAAGAATAGTTGTGGAAGTTCGAAACGTACGCCATCTGAGTGGATGAAGTAACGGTCGAATAATGTTTGTAGACCTAGGTAAGTAAATTGGTTAGAGCGTTCTGGTTGAATCGCAGCAGCCAATTTTGCAAGGTCAAAATTAAGAAGTTCTGGAGATAGAAGATCAAGCTCGATACCTTTCTTAAGGAAAGTTTCTAAAGCATCACCTTCGTTTGTATCTGCAGGTAAACCTAAGAACTCAAGACCTGTTGCCACTAAGTTGTCACGTAAAAGACGTGCAGTCACATAAGTGTAGTTTGGCTCTTGTTCAATACGAGTACGCGTTGCCATCATCATTGTAGTTGAGATGTCAGCCTCTTTTACGCCGTTGTAAAGGTTCTTCACTGTTTCATCAACAATGGCTTGAACGTCAATACCTTCAAGGCCTTCAGCAGCTTTTGCAACATGAGCTGTAAGCGCGCTTAGATCTAAAGGCTTAAGTTTGCCTTCAGCATCTGTAATTTGCAGTGTAGGGTGGTGGTTCGCACCTAACTGTTTACGAGCTTCAGAGCGTTGTTCGCGATAGATGACATAGGCACGCGCAACTTTTTGCTCGCCAGTACGCATAAGTGCAAGTTCAACTTGGTCTTGAATTTCTTCAATGTGAATCGTACCGCCAGATGGTAAGCGACGTTTAAAAGTATTCATGACCATTTCTGTCAATTGCTCGATACGATCGTGAATACGACTTGAATCTGCACTTTGTTGACCTTCAACAGCCAAAAAAGCCTTACCAATTGCGACAGAAATTTTTTCTGCATCAAAAGCGGCAACATCACCGGTGCGTTTGATCACCTGGAGTTGACCCGGAGTTGAAGTGATTACGCTCATGTTAGCATAGCTCCATTGTCATCTATTTTTATGTTTATGGACCATTTGAACTGGGCAAAAAGTGTGCCACAGTGTTTGAGGAATAAACACAAGACCTAGTGGTTTATAAATTAATTGGACACAAGATACGGGAAAATTTAGGGTAGATCAATATTGACATTTTAATAAATATTTCAGTGAAAGCACTTGAGAATCCATCTCAAAAAAATCCGTATTTTTGTCATTTTCTTACAAGCCTTATTCGGCAAGGTCTAGCATAACAAAGCTGGAGAAAAGTGCTTATAGATAACATTGTGGATAACTATAAACAGTTAACAATGTCACAATTTAAATAGACAGAATTTATGCAGGAGGTATACAGCATTAACATGGCTGTAAAGAAGTATTGTTGAAAGAAACAACACCTAATTTAAAATCTGCAAGAAAATATTACAAAATACGATATTGATGTATCAGTTTGGTGAACGCTATCTTGTTTACAATGTAAACGTGTGTATATTGCACATTATATGAAACGTATCTATTGGATTTCTAAAGGATACGTCCGATTAATAAAGGGGCTATATACATGAGTCAAGAAGAAAAGTTACCCAAGATTTTAATTGTTGAAGATGATGAGCGTCTTGCTCGTTTAACCCAAGAATATTTAATTCGTAATGGACTTGAAGTCGGGGTTGAGCCGGATGGTAACCGTGCCATTCGTCGGATTATTGCAGAACAACCAGATTTGGTCGTTCTAGATGTAATGTTACCAGGGGCAGATGGTTTAACAATTTGTCGTGAAGTTCGTCCACATTATCATCAACCTATTTTAATGTTGACTGCACGTACTGAAGACATGGATCAGGTACTTGGTCTTGAAATGGGTGCAGATGACTATGTCGCTAAACCTGTACAGCCACGTGTGCTGTTAGCGCGTATCCGTGCTTTGTTACGTCGTACAGATAAAGTGGCTGAAGATGAAGTTGCTCAACGCATTGAGTTTGATGACCTTGTGATTGATAACGGTGGTCGCTCAGTGACACTGAACAATGAATTGGTCGACTTTACCAGCGCTGAATATGACCTTTTATGGTTATTGGCTTCAAATGCAGGTCGTATTTTATCTCGTGAAGATATTTTCGAACGTCTGCGTGGTATTGAATATGATGGTCAAGACCGTTCGATTGACGTGCGTATCTCACGTATTCGTCCAAAAATTGGTGATGATCCTGAAAACCCGAAACGTATTAAAACAGTACGCAGTAAAGGTTATTTATTTGTGAAAGAAACTAACGGTATGTAGAATCATACCGTCTTTTCAGTTGCGTTCTTGCAAATATAAAGCGGGTAAAACTTTAGGTGTTTAAACACAGTATATTTTTGCGCATTTATGCGGGACTCGTCATTCTTGTTATGCTGGTCGCTTTGTTCGGCTATCTGTTGGTACAAATTATTAACTACCAACGTGCGCAAGAGTATCGCGAATCTTTGACCGATGGTATCGCTTATATTATTAGTGAGGGTGTGGCACGGCAGCCAAATGCTCAGCAAAAAGTAGATTGGATTTCTGATGCTTCCGATTTGCTCGAACTTCCCATTTATTATGTGGAGGCTGCCAAAGTAGAGCTAACACGTACCGAAAAACGTCGTATTGAAGAACGTCGTGCGGTGGTGCGTTGGGATGCACAGACTAGTGTGGCTTATGTGGTCATTGGTCTAAAAGATGATGACAGTCATTACCTTTATATAAAAGCCGATAATATCACTGAACGCCAGATGAAGGCTTTGCCGGTCTTTATTTTGGATTATTTGGTTTATTATCCGGGTCAAGAAAAAGAATATCTTAAAAAGATTCAAGAATATTTCTCATATCCGATTGGAATTCAAAATGTTCAGAACTTACCGCTGGATTCTGAACAAATCGGACGTTTACGTTTAGATCACAGCATTATTTTGTATCGTGACAGTGCGTCTATTCGCGGTACAACTATTTCTATTGTTTCTCCAATGCCAGGCTCAACCTCTGAAGTCTTGGTCATGGGGCCTGTGCCACTCTTTAACTGGATGCCATTCCAGTTGGCAGCAGGGATTACCTTACTCAGTCTGTTTGTTTTAAGTTTGGGTGTCTATGGTCTATTGCTTCCTTTACAGCGCAAGCTGCGCGAAGTGAGCTATGCTTTAAACAAGATGAAGTCGGGTAATATGTCGATGCGTCTTGAGATTGATGGTAAAGATGAAATGGCATTGCTGGCATCAAGCTATAACAATATGTCGGATCACATCCAGCGTTTGATAGAGTCACAGCGTGAGTTGATGCGTGCGGTCTCGCATGAGCTGCGCACACCTGTTGCTCGGATTCGTTTTGCCATGGAAATGCTCGCCGATGAAGATGACTATGAATATCGTCTACAGCAAATGGAGCAAATCGATAAAGATATTGAAGCACTGAATACTTTGATTGATGAAATCATGACCTATGCGAAGCTGGAGCAGGGCACACCATCACTCGATTTTGAAAAAATCAGATTGTTTGAAGTGCTTGATCAAGTCGTGATTGAAACAGAAGCGCTAAAAACTCAAAAACAGATTGAACTGTTGCCAATGCCTGATGAATTAACGGTGGAAGCGGAACGTCGCTATTTACATCGTGTGGTTCAGAACTTGGTAGGGAATGCAGTTCGTTATTGTGATGAGCGTATTTTGATTAGCGGGGGGCTAGATGAAAACGGACAGGCTTATGTGTCGGTAGAAGATGATGGTCCTGGTATTCCAGAAGAAGATCGCCAGCGTATTTTTGAAGCCTTTGCTCGTTTAGATGACAGTCGTACCCGTGCATCGGGTGGGTATGGCCTAGGTTTATCGATTGTGAGTCGTATTGCGTTCTGGTTTGGTGGCAAAATTCATGTCGATCAAAGTCCAGAATTGGGCGGGGCTCGTTTCACCATGACATGGCCTGCGGAGCGTTATCACAAGAAAAATAAACACAAGATGATTGGTCATAAAGAATAAATGACAATAAAAAACGATGCATCTGCATCGTTTTTTTATGGCTGAAATTTAATTATTCCTGAATTTCGGCATTGGGTGGAATGAGGCGATTTCCTGCTTTTAACCCAGCCAATGCATGCGAGTTAAATTCGACCCATAAGGTATTGTGTTTTGCATCAATGCGGTACTGCTGAATGAGCTTTTGGTCGCCTTCGAGGCTGTCTACTTTGTACTCGTCTGCAATGTTTAAAATTCCATCTAAATTGGTGCTCGCTGAGGCTTTGTCTTCTTGAAAGAGCGCATGGATTTGATCGAGTTCAAATGTTGCGCTGCTACTGTCTGGATTTTTATCAATATAACGCTCTAAATGATGAATAAAGAGTTGGGCAAACATAAAATAATTTGGTTTATGTAAAAAGTCTAAACTCATTGTCATGTGTCCTTATTCTTCATTGTAATGATGCACATAGGAATATCACACTCTAAAAAAAGCATGAAGTTTAGAAAGAGTTATGTTGCAAAAATTACACAATGATTCATCGAAAAGTCTGTTTAAGTCTTACTGTGCAGCAAATAATCTGACAAACTGTGAAAAATTAATAAAAATTACAATATTAATTTAATAAAGCGATTGTCTGACAGTCTCGGGGATACAATCCCTGAAAATAATGGTTTTGCGTAAAAAATCATCCAAAAGACTAAGCCTTATAAGCTAGCAAGTGAATTCCAAAATCAGGTACAATTGATCGGATTAATTTTGTGTTTGGTGTATTTGAAGGCCAATACATACATTCTTTGTTAATAAATAGGCCTGCCAGGAGTTATCCCCGCATGAGTGCCATTACTCCATACGATTGGGCAATTATTGCCTTCGTGATCGGCGTTACATTTTTATGCGTCTTTATGCTTACAGTTCCATTACTCCTAGGGGGTAAGTCATGGGGCCGTGCTAAGCAGGAGCAGTTTGAGTCAGGCGTAGTCGGTGCAGGTGGAGCTCGTATCCGCTTGTCTGCGAAATTCTATTTAGTTGCAATTTTCTTTGTCGTGTTTGATATCGAAGCACTTTACCTTTATGCATGGTCTACATCAGTGCGTGAAGCAGGGTGGTTTGGTTTCACAACTGTAGCAATCTTTGTAATCGATCTATTGATTGCATTGGTCTATGCAGTGAAGGTAGGTGCGTTGAATTGGGCACCAACTGACAAACGTAAGGCAGCTGGTAAGTCATTCAAAATTGGCTCACCAAATATGGATCTTGCAGAAATTACTCGCTTTAACTCAATTGAAGAATTGGTAACAGACCCTACTGGTCAAATCCCAGCTCAATCATCTGGTCGTGTGAAATCTTCACCGGCTAAATCATCTGATAAGGAGTAACTCGGGATGAAATACACTTTAACCCGTGCGAATCCGGATGCTGATCAATATCCACTTCAAGAGCGTATCCCGGTAGAAGATCCGCTTTTACAAGAAGAAGTGAATAAAAATGTGTTCATGACTCGTTTAGAGGACGTGATGCACACAGCAGTAAACTGGGGTCGTAAGAACTCAGTTTGGCCGTTTAACTTTGGTACATCTTGCTGCTACGTAGAGTATGCGACGACTTTAACAGGCGTACATGACTTGTCACGTTTCGGTGCTGAGGTTATTCGTGCTTCGCCTCGTCAGGCGGATTTGATGATTGTTGCAGGTACTTGCTTCATGAAAATGGCTCCGGTTATTCAACGTTTGTATGAACAAATGCTTGAACCGAAATGGGTTATTTCTATGGGTGCATGCGCAAACTCAGGTGGTATGTACGACATTTACTCTGTTGTACAAGGTGTGGATAAAATCATCCCAGTCGATGTCTATATCCCAGGTTGCCCACCTCGTCCTGAAGCATTAATTCAGGCATTAATGTTGTTGCAAGACCAAATTCAACTCGAGCGCCGTCCACTTTCAGCGGTAATTGGTGATGATCTTAAGCCCGTGTATAAGCCAAAGATGATGCCAGAACGTGACCGTAAGAAAGAACAGCGTGTTGCTGTGAAAAATCTTCGCTCGATGGATGAAATTAAATAATTTAGATGACAAATTTTGCTGCACCCGCTTTGGGTGTTGTTGTCGTTTAAGTTGACTGAATTTGTATTAAATAGGAAGCCAAGCCAATGGCTGAAACTGACATTGCTATGCCAGAATCAACTCCAGTTGATTCCCGCCCTGCATTTGCAATTGTAGAAGAGCTCAAAACCAAATTTGGTGAGAACTTCTATGTGCAAACGACTTTCGAGGATTTCCCGACAGTTTGGGTTGAGCGCGCACGTGTACAAGAAGTTTTGATGTTCTTGCGTACCGTGTCACGTCCATACGTGATGCTGTTCGACTTGTCAGCGGTAGATGAGCGTTTACGTACGCACCGCGACGGTTTACCTGCGTCAGACTTCACTGTGTTCTATCATTTGTTGTCGCTAGAGCGTAATACGGACATCCGTATTAAAGTTGCGCTTGCTGAGAGTGATCTCAACATCCCAACTGCAACAAACATTTGGCCAAATGCCAACTGGTACGAACGTGAAGCCTACGACATGTTTGGTATCAATTTCGAAGGGCATCCAATGCTCCGTCGTATTTTGTTGCCGACTTACTGGGAAGGTCATCCACTTCGCAAAGAATATTCTGCTCGTGCGACTGAATACACACCGTACATGCAGAACCAAGCGAAACAAGATTACGAGCAAGAACATCTTCGCTTCGTACCTGAAGATTGGGGTATGAAACGCGGAAATGCTGACGAAGATTTCATGTTCTTGAACTTGGGTCCTAACCATCCATCTGCACACGGTGCCTTCCGTGTAATCTTGCAGTTGGACGGTGAAGAAGTGAAAGACTGTGTGCCTGATATCGGTTATCACCACCGTGGTGTGGAAAAGATGGCTGAACGTCAAACTTGGCATTCATTCATTCCATATACAGACCGTGTTGACTACTTAGGTGGTTGTGCGCAAAACATGCCTTATGTATTGGGTGTGGAGCAAATGGCAGGCATCACTGTTCCTGACCGTGCACAATGTATCCGTGTCATGATGTCTGAATTGTTCCGTATCAATAACCACTTATTGTTTATTGGTACTGCGATTCAGGATGCCGGCGGTATGACCCCTGTATTCTATATGTTCGCTGACCGTCAAAAAATCTATGACGCGATCGAAGCGATCACTGGTTACCGTATGCACCCAGCATGGTTCCGTATCGGTGGTACAGCGCATGATCTTCCAAATGGTTGGGATAAACTGATCCGTGAAATCTTGGATTGGATGCCAGGCCGTCTGAAAGAGTACTACACCGCAGCGCTTAAAAACTCAGTGTTTATCGGTCGTACACGTAACGTTGCACAATACGATGCAAAATCAGCATTGGCTTGGGGTGTAACAGGTACAGGTCTTCGTGCGACAGGTATTGATTTCGACGTTCGTAAATATCGTCCATACAGTGGCTACGAAAACTACGATTTCGATGTGCCACTTGAGTATGAAGGTGATGCGTACGCACGTGTTCTTGTTCACTTCCGTGAAATTGAAGAATCACTGAAAATTATCAAGCAATGTCTTGATAACATGCCTGCAGGTCCACACAAAGCGGATCATCCATTGGCTGTTCCACCACCAAAAGACAAAACATTACAAGATATTGAAACTTTGATTACGCACTTCTTAAGCGTTTCATGGGGTCCTGTAATGCCAGCGGGCGAAAGCTCTGTCATGGCGGAAGTGGTGAAAGGTGCGTCGAACTACTACTTGACTTCAGACAAGTCAACCATGAGTTACCGTACCCGTATTCGTACACCAACCTTCACGCATTTACAGCAAATGCCTTCTGTGATTAATGGCAGCTTAATGTCTGACTTAATCATTTATTTAGCGACAATTGACGTCGTAATGGCTGACGTGGATCGCTAAGGGGTAATCGCATTATGATGATTTTGACTGATAAAAAACCACGTGTGAATGTTGAAGGGATTTTGACAGCTGACGAAATCCACGAAATTGAACATCACATAGGTCACTATCCGTACCCACGTGCAGCGTGTCTTGATGCGCTCAAATGTGTACAACGCCGTAATGGTTGGGTAGACGACGCGCAAATGAATGCCATCGCGCAAATGCTTTCAATGAGCCTTGCGGACTTGGAAGGTGTTGCGACGTTCTATAACCGTATTTACCGTCAACCTGTCGGTCGTCACGTAATTTTATTATGTGATTCGATCGCATGTTTCTTGATGGGCGCGGAAACTTTAGCAGAAGCATTCCAACGTGAATTGGGTATTTCATTTGGTCAAACGACTGCAGATGGTCGTTTCACTTTATTGCCAATCTGCTGCTTAGGTAACTGTGACAAAGGTCCGACCTTAATGATTGACGAAGATACGCACGGTTTGGTTGAAGTGACTTCAATTAAACAGCTCTTGGAGAAGTATGTATGAATACTGAACCAAAACCAATTTATGGCGACGGTAACCCAGAAACTCACCCGCTGACTTGGCGTTTGAGTAAGCAAGATGCTGTACGCAGTGCAGATGACTATGAAGCTCTAGAAGGTTATGCAGGCTTTAAAAAAGCCATTTCAATGCAACCCAAAGAAGTGCTCGAAGTGATCAAAGCAGCGACTGTAAAAGGTCGTGGTGGTGCAGGCTTCCCAGCAGGGATCAAATGGTCACTCATGGCGCCAAATGACAATTCAGGTCCACGTTACCTGATTTGTAATGCCGATGAGATGGAACCTGGTACCTTTAAAGACCGTCTGTTGATGGAAAAACTTCCTCATCAGTTGATCGAAGGGATGTTGATTGCAGGCTATACGCTTGAAGCAACTCAAGGTTATATCTTCATTCGTGGCGAATACATTGAAGCTGCGAAATACTTGAACGAAGCTTTAGAGCAAATTCGTGCTAAAGGCTACTTGGGTGAAAACATCCTTGGTTCAGGTTGGAACTTCGAGTTACACGTGCATACCGGTGCGGGTCGTTATATCTGTGGTGAAGAAACTGCATTGATTAACTCGCTTGAAGGTCGCCGTGCCAATCCACGTACCAAGCCGCCATTCCCACAAGTTGCAGGTGCATGGGGTCGTCCTACGATTGTCAACAACGTAGAGACTTACAACAACTTGCCAGCGATTATGCTGCGTGGTCCTGAATGGTATGTCGGTTTATCTGAAGGTAAATCGAAAGATCCAGGTACAAAAATCTACGGTGCATCAGGTAAGGTGAAATTCCCAGGTCTTTGGGAGCTTCCATTTGGTACCACTGCACGTGAAGTGATTGAAGAACATGCCGGTGGTATGCGTGACGGTTTAAAACTGAAAGCATGGTTACCAGGTGGTGCTTCAACTGACTTCTTGGCAGCAGAGCATATTGATCTTCCTATGGATGCGGAACACATCATGAAAGCAGGTTCACGTTTAGGTACGTGTTTGCTTATGGTGGTCGATGAGACTCAATGTATGGTTTCAGCAACCCGTAACTTAGAAGAATTCTTTGCGCGTGAGTCTTGCGGTTGGTGTACACCATGCCGTGATGGTTTACCTTGGGCGGTTAAAGCGCTTAAAGCATTGGAAGATGGTACAGGTAAAAAAGAAGATATCGATCACTTACAAGAACTGACTCGTAAGCTTTGGATTGGTAAAACTTTCTGTGCTCACGCTCCAGGTGCTATGGAACCACTTATGGGCGCACTCAAACATTTCCGTGGCGAGTTTGAAGCAAAAGTTGTAAACGCAGCTGCTCAAACTAGCAACGTAGAACAAGCTTAAGGAATTCGACTATGGCTACAATTCATGTCGATGGCAAATCGTATGAAGTCAACGGCTCGGAAAACTTGCTACAAGCATGTTTGAGTCTTGGCATTGATATCCCATACTTTTGTTGGCATCCATCCTTAGGTTCTGTCGGTTCTTGCCGTCAATGTGCTGTCACTCAATACGCGAACCCTGAAGATACTCGCGGTCGCTTGGTGATGTCATGTATGACACCTGCTGCTGACAATACCTACATCTCGATTGAAGACAAAGAAGCGAAAGATTTCCGTGCTTCTGTTGTTGAATTCTTGATGACCAACCACCCACATGACTGTCCGGTTTGTGAAGAAGGTGGTCACTGTCATTTACAAGATATGACTGTAATGACCCAACACGACCGTCGTCGTTACCGTTTCACTAAACGTACGCATTACAACCAAGAATTAGGTTCGTTTATTGCGCACGAGATGAACCGTTGTATCGCATGTTACCGTTGTGTTCGTTACTACAAAGACTACGCAGGCGGTACAGACTTTGGCGTATATGCCAACGCATCACGTGTGTACTTTGGTCGTCCAGAATCAGGCACATTAGAGTCTGAATTCTCAGGTAACTTGACTGAAGTATGTCCAACAGGTGTATTCACTGACAAAACTCACTCAGAACGTTATAACCGTAAATGGGACATGCAGTATGCGCCAAGCGTATGCCAAGGCTGTTCTTCAGGTTGTAACATTTCACCGGGTGAACGTTATGGCGAACTTCGTCGTGTCGAAAACCGTTTCAACGGTGAAGTGAACCAATACTTCCTATGTGATAAAGGTCGTTTCGGTACCGGTTATGTGAACCGTGCAGATCGTCCACGTCAACCACAATTCCGTACAGGTGCAAACGTAGAAACAGTATCTGTCGATACTGCACTTGATACCGTAATTGCAAAAATCCAAGGCAAAAAAGTCTTGGGTATTGGTTCGCCACGTGCATCGCTTGAATCAAACTTCGCGCTTCGTGAGCTTGTTGGTCAAGACAACTACTCAACCGGTATGGCTCAAAAAGAGCAAAACTTGGTTGAATTAGCTGCATCTATTATGCAAACCGAGGGTGTTTATAACCCAGGTATGCGTGAAATCGAAAGCTACGATGCGGTGTTAATTCTAGGCGAAGACCTCACTCAAACTGCACCACGTATGGCCTTGTCTGTTCGCCAAGCAGCGAAAAACAAAGCCAAAGAAATGGCAGCAGAACGTCGTACCCAAGAATGGTTGGCTGAACCTGTTCAACGTATTGGTCAAGATGCTAAATCTCCGATTTACATTTTGGCAGCAACACAAACACGTTTGTCAGACGTTGCGGAAGGTGAAGTGGTTGCTTCTCCAAACGACATCGCGCGTTTAGGCTTTGCGATTGCTGCAGGCGTAAAAGGTGAAGCGATTACGGGTCTTGATGACGATGCGAAAGCATTTGCACAAACCATTGCCGACACCTTAAAAGCTGCGAAGAAACCACTTGTGATTTCAGGTACAAGCTTACAAGACGCTGCGATCATGGAAGCTGCTGCACAAGTAGCGCAAAACTTGGGTAATGCGGGCTTAACATTGACTGTTCCTGAAGTGAACTCAATGGGCTTAGCAATCTTCGGTGGCAACAGCCTTGAGCAAGCATTTGCACAAGACTATGACACAGTGGTGATTGTGGAAAATGACCTTTATCGTCGTTTACCTGCTGCACAAGTGGATGCTGCACTTTCAGGCAAAGAAGTGATCGTACTTGATCATTCAGAAACTGAAACTGTGAAGAAAGCCAATATTGTACTTTCTGCTGCAAGCTTCGCTGAAGGTGATGGTACTGTGGTATCTCAAGAAGGCCGTGCACAACGTTTCTATCAAGTGTATGACCCAAGCTACTACAAACCTGAACTTGCGATCAAAGAATCTTGGCGCTGGTTACATGCCATTGAAACAGGCGTAAAAGGTAAAGCGATTTCTTGGACAGTACTTGATGATGTCATCGAGTCTGTTGCGAAAAACGTTCCTGCTTTGGAAGCGATTCAAGACGTTGCACCTGATGCCGGCTTCCGCGTACATGGCTTAAAAGTCGCACGTGAACCACGTCGTTACTCAGGTCGTACTGCAATGCGTGCGCCAATTTCTGTACATGAGCCGAAACAGCCGACTGATAAAGATTCTGCATTAACATTCTCAATGGAAGGTTATGTCGGTAATCAAACCCCATCTGCACTTGTACCATTTGCATGGTCTGCAGGTTGGAACTCGCCACAAGCTTGGAACAAATTCCAAGACAAAGTGGGTGGTCATTTACAAGGTGGTGATTCGGGCGTTCGTTTATTCGACCGTTTGGCAAAACGTCCAGCACGTACTTATGTAGCGCCGGCACCTGTGCTTGTGAACACGGATAGCTTCCGTCTCGTGCCAATGCATCACATCTTTGCGTCTGGTGAATTCACTGTGAAAACGCCGGCAATGGAATCGCGTATTCCTGAAGCGGTATTTGCAGTGGGCGAACAAGATGCAACTCGCTTGAATGTGAAAGATGGGCAGAAGATCACTGTGAAAGCAGGTGAGACTTCAATCGTTCTTCCTGTACAAGTGATTGAATATTTACCAACAGGTTATATTGGTTACCCAATTGGTCTAGCACCAACGGTATCTCTTGCAGAGCCTGTTTCAGTCGCGGTAGGAGTGTAATTCATGGAACAAGAATTAATCCGTCAAACGCCGCTTTGGGCTGAAAACTGGCCAATCGCCTATTCAGTTCTGCAAGCAATTGTGATCTTACTTGTTGTAGTTTTGATCGCTGCGTTGATGTCTTTTATTGAACGTCGTCTTTTAGGTTTGTGGCAAGACCGTTACGGTCCAAACCGTGTTGGTCCGGGTGGTATTTTCCAAATCGTTGCCGACATGCTGAAAATCATGTTCAAAGAAGACTGGACACCAAAATTTGCTGACAAATTAACCTTCCGTATGGCACCAGCAGTTGCGATGGCAACTGCGGTACTGTCGTTCATGGTTATTCCGGTTTCACCTTATTTAGGTGTGGCGGACATGAGCATCGGTCTATTGTTCTTTATGGCAATGGCTGGTCTTGCAGTGTATGCGGTTCTATTTGGTGGTTGGTCATCAAATAACAAATACGCATTACTCGGTGGTCTACGTTCTGCGGCTCAAACCATTTCGTATGAAGTGTTCTTAGGTATTTCCTTGATGGGTGTGGTTGCAATTGCAGGCTCATTCAACATGCGTGAAATCGTAGAAGCACAACAAGGTGTTTGGTTTGTCGTTCCTCAATTCTTAGGTTTCTTAATCTTCGTGGTTGCGGGTGTTGCGGTTACTCACCGTCATCCATTTGACCAACCCGAAGCAGAGCAAGAATTGGCGGAAGGTTACCATGTCGAATACGGCGGTATGAAATGGGGGATGTTCTTCGTTGCGGAATACGTCAACGTGGTTCTGATCTCTGCATTGATCGTAACCTTATTCTTCGGTGGTTGGTTAGCACCATTCGGACTTGATTTCCTACCTCCAGCATTCTGGTTCATTATCAAAACAGCATTCTTTGTGATGATGTTTGTATTGGCGCGTGGTTCTTTAATGCGTCCACGTTATGACCAAGTGATGAACTTTGGTTGGAAAATTTGCTTGCCATTGGCGTTGGTTAACCTTTTGGTGACTGGTGCTGTGATTCTGATGAATCATACGGCCTAAGACAGCAGGGAGAACAAAATGTTTAAATTTCTAGCTGGATTCGGGTCAATCGTTCGTACGTTGTGGATGGTCTTCACTCACGCAACGCGTAAACGTGACACCATTTTATATCCAGAGGTGAAAGCCGAAGACATCGTACCACCACGTTTCCGTGGTCGTATCGTGTTGACGCGTGACCCAGATGGCGAGGAACGCTGTGTGGCATGTAACCTATGTGCGGTTGCATGTCCTGTCGGCTGTATTTCTTTACAAAAAGCAGAAAAAGAAGATGGTCGTTGGTATCCGGAATTCTTCCGTATCAACTTCTCACGTTGTATTTTCTGCGGTATGTGTGAAGAAGCATGTCCAACTACTGCGATTCAAATGACCCCTGACTTCGAACTCGGTGAATATGTTCGTCAAGACTTAGTCTATGAAAAAGAACACTTATTGATTTCAGGTCCTGGTAAATATCCTGACTATAACTTCTACCGTGTAACCGGTATGGCAGTTGCAGGTAAGGACAAAGGTCAAGCGCAACGTGAAAGTAAGCCTGTTGATGTACGGAGTCTATTACCATGATGTGGCCGTTTTATTTGATGGCACTTGTGGCCATCGTCTCTACGATTCGTGTTGTGACCAACACCAATCCAGTACATGCTTTGCTGAGCTTAATTGTGTCACTTCTTGCTGCAGCAGGGATGTTCTTAGTTGTAGGTGCACCGTTCGCGGCTGCCCTTGAGATCATCGTTTACGCGGGCGCGATCATGGTGTTGTTCGTGTTCGTGGTCATGATGCTCAACCTAGGTCATCAAACTGTTGAACAAGAAAGCAAATGGTTAAATTCATCTGCTTGGGCATATCCGGCACTCATGAGCTTCTTGATGGGTCTTGTACTTGTATGGACACTCAACTCTGACTACACACAAGCTGCTCAAGTGATGGGTGTAGAAGTGGTTGGTCCTAAAGCTGTGGGTACATCACTCTTTACTCAGTACTTACTATTGGTTGAAGTTGCTGCGATGTTATTGCTAGGCGCGATTGTGGCGGCATACCATCTTGGCAAACGTGAACCAAGTGCAGAAGAGGACAAGGAATAATGGGCAACATCCCTTTAGAGCATGGTCTGATCGTTGCATCTATTCTTTTTGCACTGGGTTTTTACGGTGTGATGGTGCGACGCAACCTACTATTTATTTTAATGAGCCTTGAAATCATGATGAACGCTGCTGCATTGGCGTTTGTTTTGGCAGGTAGTGCATGGGCACAGCCAGATGGTCAAATCATGTTTATCTTGATCTTGACGCTTGCTGCTGCTGAAGCATGTATTGGTCTTGCGATCGTCCTTCAGTTCTATCATCGCTTCCATCACTTGGATGTGGATGCTGCTAGTGAGATGCGCGGATGAGTTATTTATATCTAACAATTTTATTCCCGCTCATTGGTTTTGTCCTTTTAGCGGCAGGGCGTAACAAGCTTCCTGAATCTGTGGCTGCCATTATTGGTGCAGGCTCAGTGGGTTTATCAGCACTTTTTGCATTGATTGCAGGTCTTGATTTTACTAACAATGGTTCTGTAGCAAATGTTCAGCATTTGTGGACTTGGTTTAATGTGGGTGGTTTTGCACCTGGCATTAGCTTACACCTTGATGGTTTGTCATTATTAATGACAGGCATGATCACAGGTGTGGGTTTCCTGATTCACATCTTCGCGACATGGTATATGCGTGGTGAACACGATTTCGCACGTTTCTTCTCTTACTTCAACCTGTTCGTTGCAAGCATGTTATTGCTTGTTTTGGGTGATAACCTTGCGTTGTTATTCTTAGGTTGGGAAGGTGTTGGTCTGTGTTCTTACCTGTTAATTGGTTACTACTATGAAAACCCGAAAAATGGTTTAGCAGCAATCAAAGCATTCACAGTAACGCGTGTAGGTGACGTATTCTTACTCATCGCATTGTTCCTGATCTACCAACAATTCGGTACGCTAAACATTGCAGAAGTCGTTGCTGCTGCGCCAACAGTTTTGGCTCAGAGCTCTTCAATTGCAATCTGGACTGCTTTAATGTTGTTCTTGGGTGCGGCAGGTAAATCTGCACAAATTCCATTACAAACATGGTTGGCAGATGCAATGGCAGGTCCGACACCTGTATCTGCATTGATCCACGCTGCAACAATGGTAACCGCTGGTGTTTACCTATGCTGCCGTATGTTCACTGTATTTGAACAAGCGCCTGAAGTGATGGTGTTTATCTCAATTACAGGCGCGGTGACATTGATCGTGGCTGGTTTTGCAGCATTGGTTCAAACAGACATCAAACGTATTTTGGCTTACTCTACAATGAGTCAGCTCGGTTATATGTTCATGGCTGTAGGTGCTGAAGCATACCAAGCAGGTCTATTCCACATGCTTTCTCACGCATTCTTCAAGGCATTGTTATTCTTGTCTTCAGGTGCGGTGATCCTTGCTTACCATCACGAACAAAACATCTTCAAAATGGGTGGCTTGTTCAAACATAACAAATTCTTATTTGCATGTTTCGCGATTGGTGGCGGTGCCTTGGCGGCAATTCCATTCTTAACTGTAGGCTTCTTCTCTAAAGATGCAATTCTTGGTGCAGTATGGGTTGCAGGTCAATCAGTTGCAGTTTATGACTGCTTATACTGGACAGGTGTTGCTGGTGCGTTCTTAACTTCAATTTATACATTCCGTTTAATTTGGGTTGTATTCTTTGGTAAAGAAAACACACCTTACCATGCAATTAAAGGTGCGACTTACTGGTTGCCACTCGGTATCCTTGCAGTGCTTTCAACTTTCGTTGGTGCAGCACTTAAAGCGCCTGTAGAAAGCATTTTGAATGCAGCGCGTA
The DNA here is from genome assembly GCF_001647675.1 of Acinetobacter sp. NCu2D-2. NCBI lineage: Bacteria > Pseudomonadati > Pseudomonadota > Gammaproteobacteria > Moraxellales > Moraxellaceae > Acinetobacter > Acinetobacter sp. NCu2D-2. Next base: position 1,931,693 of record NZ_CP015594.1, on the reverse strand, counting down.
TTCCTGCGTTTAATGTGCCTGAAGCACTTGAACATGGTATGCACTCTGCTGAATACACTGCAGTGGGTATTGCACTTGTTGGTCTTGCGATTGGCGTTGTGTTATTTGCTTTTGCTTATAATGCAGTGAAATCATTTGCAGCAACTTCATTTGGTACTGGTCTTGCCAACATCTGCCGTAATGCACTTGGTTTTGATGCGTTGTACGACTTAATCTTCGTGAAACCTTACTTATTCTTCGCGAAACTCTTTGGTCGTGACCCAGTTGATGGCTTGTGGTTAGTGCTTCCTGCACTTGTGAAAGGCGGTCATAGCTTCACAAGTTCACGTCAAACAGGTTCACTACGCGAATATGCTTCAAGCATGGCATTCGGCGTTGTGGTTCTACTGATGATCTTGCTCGTGATTCAGGTAGTGGGGAAATAAAATGGAAGCTCCAAACAATATTATTTTGCCGGCTCTGATCCTCATTCCGTTCATTGCAGGTTTTGTATGCTGGTTGGTCGATAAACTCGACCAACATCTGCCACGCTATATCGCATTAGTCGGTATGCTGGTGACTTTGGTGCTCACCATTGTCCTTTGGCAAAACGGTACATATAACTATGAACTTGGCAGTGCAACTCCTTCGTGGGCTGCTGAGTTTAATTTACCGTGGATTCAAACTCTCGGTATTAACATTCACTTAGCGGTGGATGGTCTTTCACTTCTTATGGTTGGCTTAACCGCACTTCTTGGTGTGTTAGCAGTCGGCTGTTCTTGGGGTGAAATTCAAAAGAATGTTGGTTTCTTCCACTTAAACCTTTTATGGTCTTTAGGTGGTGTGATCGGTGTATTCCTTGCGATTGACTTGTTCCTGTTCTTCTTCTTCTGGGAGATGATGCTGGTTCCTATCTACTTCCTGATTGCCCTTTGGGGTCATAAAGGCGCAGAAGGTAAGTCACGTGTATACGCTGCAACTAAATTCTTCATCTATACTCAAGTTGCTGGTTTAATCATGCTGATTGGTATCCTCGGTCTTGTGACTGTAGGTTATGCAATGACGGGTCAAATCAGTTTCAACTATAAATACTTGATGCAAGTTGCAAATACTTTAGATGCTCAAGCACCAGCGATTGCTTATGCATTCATGGTCTGCTTATTCATCGGTTTTGCGGTAAAACTTCCAGTTTTCCCATTGCACGGTTGGTTACCAGATGCGCATGCTCAAGCGCCTACAGCGGGTTCTGTCGACCTTGCAGGTATCTTGATTAAGACTGCTGCGTACGGTTTGCTTCGTTTCGTTATTCCATTCTTCCCAGCGGCATCAGCACAATTTGCTGACATCGCGATCATTCTCGGTTTAATCGGTATCTTCTACGGTGCTTGGTGTGCTTTCCAGCAAACCGATATGAAACGTTTATTGGCGTATACGTCAATTTCACACATGGGCTTTGTATTACTTGCGATCTACGCAGGTAACATCTTAACTTTCCAAGGTTTGATGATCATGATGTTGGCTCACGGCCTTTCATCTGCTGCATTGTTCATTATGTGTGGTCAAGTGTATGAACGTGTTCATACGCGTGATATGCGTTTGATGGGTGGTATTCGCGGTCAATTCCCGTACTTAGCATTCTTCTTAATGTTCTTTATTGCAGCCCTTGTTGGTATTCCAGGTCTAGGTAACTTTATTGGTGAATTCCTGATTCTTATGGGTTCATTCGGTAAATTCCCAGCGTTTACGATTATTGCTGCAATCAGCTTAGTCTTTGCGGGTCTATACGGTTTAATCCTGATCCACAAAGCATTGTTCGGTACACCGAATGAAGAGCAAAAAGCACACTATGCAAATCCCCTAAAAGATCTTGGTGCACGTGAAATCGTATTGCTGTTGATCTGTGCGCTTGGTCTACTTTGGCTTGGTCTATATCCACAAAGCTTCCTTGATGTATCTAACTCAAGCATGGCGTGGTTAGCGAATAGCTACATTCCAGTTCAAGAAGTAGTTGAAGTTGCTGATCAAGTAACCACTCAACTTGAAAATGTGGAGATCCAATAAGCCATGAACTTCACAATGTCTTTTTCTGAGATTATGCCGATTGCCCCTGTAATGATCGTTGCTTTGACAGCAGTCGTTGCAATGCTTCTTACGGCAATTAAACGTAACCACAACCTTGTCGCTACGACAACGGTTGTGGGCTTAAACCTTGCAGCGCTTTACATTATCTTTGTATTGCTTGCAGGTAAATTTGCTCCGGCAAATGTGATGAACTTATTCATCGTAGATCCATTTACGATGTTGTATCAGTTCGTGATTTTAGTGGCTGCATTGGCTTGTGGTACTTTGTCTCACGCGTATATCGAAACCTATAAAGATAACCGCGAAGAACTTTATATCTTGATGTTGGCATCGGTAACAGGTGCTTTACTGATGGTGGCAAGTACACACTATGCATCATTCTTCATTAGCCTTGAGTTGATGTCGATCCCTGTATATGGCTTATTGGCTTATACACATCAACGTTCTCAATCGCTTGAAGCGGGTATCAAATACCTTGTTCTTTCAGCAACTGCTTCGGCAATGTTGTTGATGGGTATGGCATATGTTTACGCTTACACAGGTTCTTTAAGCTTCGCTGCTGAACCAGGTAAATTGTTCTCTGCATTTAGCCAACCAGCTGTGGTGATTGGTCTTGCATTAATTGTATTTGCTGTGGCATTTAAATTATCGCTTGCACCATTCCACAAATGGACACCAGACGTATACGCAGGTGCACCAGCGCCAATCGCGACTTTCCTTGCAACTGTTGCAAAAGTGGCAATGATTGGTCTGTTTGTACGTTATGTATTGTCTTCTGGCTTAATCATTTCAGAAAGCTTCATCACACTATTGACTGTGATTGCAGTACTTTCAATCCTTGCAGGTAACTTACTTGCAGTAAAACAAGTGAACTTGAAACGTATCCTTGCATACTCTTCAATCGCTCACTTTGGTTACTTATTGGTTGCGATCGTATCTGCGCGTAATACTGACTTTTTACAAGTTCAAGGTTTTGCGACTTTCGAATCTGTAAACGTGTACGTGATCACTTATGTATTAACAACTGTTGGTGCATTCGGTGTGGTTACACTCATGTCTAGTCCGTATAACAACACAGATGAAGCGGGTAGCTTGGCTGAGTACCGTGGTTTGTTCTGGCGCCGTCCAGTCTTAACTGCCGTATTAACAGTGATGATGTTATCTCTTGCAGGTATTCCACTTACAGCGGGCTTCATCGGTAAGTTCCTAGTGATCAAAACTGCAGTTGCAGGTGAATCTTGGTTCCTTGCTGCGATGGTGATTCTAGGTTCTGGTATCGGTTTGTACTACTACTTACGTGTGATGGTTGTGTTATACATGACACCACCTGAAAACCCACGTATTGATGCAGTGAACCATTGGGGTCAAAAAGTGGGTGGTATCATGGTATTACTTGCTGCGCTTGCAGTTCTTGTCATCGGTGTTTACCCAGATCCAATTATTGCATTCTCTAAGTTTGCGTTCTTTGCGATCTCACCTGAACTACAACAGTTCATTTACACTTTGGTTCAAAGCGGTATTAACTAATTAATCGAAAGATTAAAGCGTTATTACAAAAAAGCCTCCATGATTGGGGGCTTTTTTATTTATCCAAAAGGCAAAATGCCATTATAATAGTTGAAGTTTAATTTAACCTTTTAGGTGTTCTCCCGTGGCTATCCATGAAATTCGTCATCCGCTTATTCGACATAAACTCGGTTTACTTCGACGTGCAGATATCAGCACTAAAAACTTCCGCGAGCTTGCTCAAGAAGTAACTATGCTTCTTACTTATGAAGCAACAAAAGATTTACCTGTTGTTGAACATGAAATTGACGGTTGGAATGGTAAAGTCGTTACTCAGCGCATTGCGGGTAAAAAAATCACTGTTGTGCCAATTCTACGTGCTGGTATTGGTATGTTGGATGGTTTCTTAAACCTCATTCCAAGTGCAAAAGTATCGGTACTTGGTCTTGAACGTGATGAAGAAACATTAGAAGCACGTACTTACTATAAAAAATTAGTACCTGATGTACAAAACCGTATTGCGATGATTATTGACCCAATGCTTGCGACTGGTTCATCTCTAGTTGCGGCAATTGATGTATTAAAAGCAAGTGGTTGTAAAGATATTCGCGTAATGGTTCTTGTGGCTGCACCTCAAGGGATTAAACGTATTGAAGAAGCACATCCTGATGTGACAATCTTCACAGCATCAATTGACAATGGCTTGAACGAAAATGGTTATATCGTTCCTGGTCTTGGCGATGCGGGTGACAAAATTTTCGGTTCAGTTCAAAAAGACTAATCATATTGATTGAATCAAAAAAAGAGGCTGTCATAGCCTCTTTTTTATATACTGTATACATGCACATGTTCAAAATAGGTCAGACATATGAAAGATGAATTATATCAAGGTAAAGTAAAGCAATATGATGCTGCCAAAGGCTTTGGTTTTATTGGCTCTGCTGAAGGTGATGTATTCTTCCATATTTCAGATTTTCCTGCGGAAGAGGGTGAACCGAAACGCAATGAGCGCGTTAAATTTAACGTGGTTCAAAATGGCGAAAAATATAAAGCCATTAAAATTCAGCGTGTAGAAGATAACTCGAAAAAAGCTAAAAAATCTAAAGTTGCAAAGCATAACCAATCGATTACATCTGCATTGCTCAATAATTTGCGTGGTTAAGCATTTAGAAATTAATTAACTATTAAAAAAGCGCCTTTTGGCGCTTTTTTTAAAGGATTTTATTCTTCGCAGAATTTCATAAAGGCCTTTAAACCCGGACCTTGATATTTCTGACGGTGCACCAGCATAAACAAAGGACGTGTCAAAGACCAGAATGGAGTATCAAGTACAACCAATTGTTCTTTTTCAAGTAAAGGATCAATTGCCAGTTTTGAAATACATGACATACCAATACCGCCAGCGACAATTTTTAAAATCGCTTCGTTATGACCAAGCGTCAAACGAATGTTAGCATCAGGAACATCTTTTAAAATCGCATTGTCAAAGACTTCACGTGTACCAGAACCTTCTTCACGTAAAATCCATTCAACCGATTTAAAATCTTCAGCAGTCAATGGACGGTCTAATTGTGCAAGTGGGTGGTCAGGTGCACAGCACACTGCGAGTTCATCATCGCGCCAATGAATACATTGAAGCTGTGGTAAATGACAAGAACCCTCAATGAGTGCCAAATCGAGTTGGAACTGATTGACGGCTTCAATCATTTGACGGGTATTGCCGACCTGAAGCTGTAAGTGAGCTTGTGGCTGAATCTTAAGAAAATCTGCCATTAAATCAGGCATCAAGTAATCGGAAATCGTCAGTGTCGCACCAAGGCGTAAATCGATACTTTGAAGCTCACCTTTAGCAGCTTGCTCAAAAGATTCACAGCGACCTAAAATTTCGAGTGCTTGTGGGAGTAAAAAACGACCTAAGTCATTGAGTTGTAGACGCTTTCCAAGACGGTCAAATAGGGGAGCCCCTAAACCATCTTCGAGGTCCGCCAAAGCCATACTCGCAGCACTTTGAGTAAGTTTTACTGCATCGCTTGCCTTCGTTACGGTACCCTCTTGAGCGACTGCTACAAAAACAGCCAACTGGCGTAAAGTCATGCGCATGAATATAGCCTTAACATTTAAAAAATATTAATAAAATATTCCATCATGCTACCATGAGCATAGTCTTTGATGCCACGTTGAAATCATGTCAATTGAGAAATTTAGTCTAGAAAAAGTTTTATCTGTACATCGTTGGACCAATAATTTGTTTAGTTTCACGATGACACGGCCTGCTCATTTTAAGTTTACCGCTGGTCAGTTTGCACGTATTGGGTTGAAAGTTGGTGATGAATTGGTGGTTCGCGCCTATTCAGTGGTATCTTCACCTTTCGATGAAACGCTAGAATTTTTCTCAATTGTTGTACCAGATGGTGCATTCACCTCGAACTTGCAACATCTTAAAGTGGGTGATGAGCTTTATTTAGAAAAGATTCCTTATGGATACTTAACTCTTGCACGTTATCAACTCCCATTGCCTAAAGATTTATGGTTGCTGGGAACTGGAACGGGACTCGCTCCATTTCTATGCATGTTGCAAGATTTTGAAACATGGAAAAATTATCAAAACATTCACTTGGTCTATAGCGTGAGAACCCAAGCTGAATTGGCCTATGTTGATCGTATTCAGGAAATTGCTGGAACATTTGGAGAGGGGCATACAGGCTTTAAGTTCATCCCAATTATTACTCGTGATCCAAATGCAGCTTTACATGAGCGTTTACCTGTTTTAATTGAAAATGGTGAACTTGAAAAAGCAGCAGGTATGCAATTTAATCCAGAAACCACACATGTGATGCTCTGTGGGAATCCACAAATGGTTGAAGATACCAAAGAAGCATTAAAAGCACGTGGTTTAACGATGAACCGCCGTGGTGAAGGAAATATTGCAGTAGAGAATTATTGGTAATGGATTTGATTCCTCCCTTTTCCAAAGAGAAGTTTGGAGTGATTAGAGTCATTAGATGATTTATAAATTCTTGAATCCTCCCCAACCTCTTCTTTAGCAGAGAAGGGGCCTTATAGGCACAAAAAAACCTCCATTCAGGAGGTTTTTTATGAGGTATTCTTTAGTGTACAAACATATCCATATGTTCACGAATTTCCTGAATCGCTGTTTCTACATCACTTGTCAGCCAAGTTGGTTCAAAGAAACCCGCATAATGATCCATACGTTCAGATGGAACCACTAAACGTACAGGACATTCTTCCTCTAATAAGCGCCAAGGAATAATAGGAACTTCATTGTCCAAATAGGCGGTCACATTACGGATATCAATAACCATCGCATTAATACATTCAGGGAACGGCATCACGGATAATTCTTCAGTGCGACGACGGAAAAATTCAAGATCTTGCCAACGAAGTACATAGCTTGGTTTGCTAAATTCAATAATTCCAATCAGATGCTGATCACGAGTGTAGTGCAGGGCACATTGATGTGTGACGTCTGTGTCTAAATCAAGCGATACACTTTTTTGACTATACGCCATAAAGCTCAAATGCATAAAAACGAGGTGCATAATTATAACGCATTTCGGCGCTATAAAGGAGAGCCATTAAGAACGAGCGCATTCACCACGAACGCAATAAACATCTATAAATTTTGTGATAGCTAAACCTAAGATTCTTCTTATAGAAATAAATATTGAACTTAATGTAATAAATAACTTACATGTCTTCACCATCTCACCATGTTTTGTCACAGAAGCGATTTTTATCCATTGTTATGATGAATATCGAGAAATGAATAACAAATAGTGAGGAAGGTCATGGTTGATGATTTTAATAAAGTACCACCTTCAAACAATGAAAGTTCAGGATCGGCAGGACGTAAACGTATTCCTGTATATATCTTGGTTCTGGTTGGTATTTTCTTGTTAGCAATTTTACTTTACATGTTCGCTGGAATGAAACCAAGCGCGAGTGAAGCACCCCCTGGGCACCCAAATCCAGGCGCTGAACCCGCAACAATGAACAGCACCACCACAGGTACTGCGGGTGATGAACCCCGAGATAAACAATAAATCAATCGACATAAAGCTCTGCATCGTTGCTAGGGCTTTTTTGCTTTTGGATAACGAATTTTATGGATTGTGCAACATGTATTGAAATGAAAAAACAAGAGTGCACAGCCTATAACGCAGCATGGAACTCAATTCTCAGGAATGAGTCACACAATTCCAATAAATAGTCATGACAAAAAAGAGGGCGACAATACATGAATGAATATATGAGAGGTCCACGTGGCGGATTTGATGCCATGTATTACTGGGACCAATTCCATCCGATTATCAGTGCAATCGCGATTTTACTTATTGGTTGGGTGATTGCACTCTTGGTCGCTGCAGGAGTCAAAAAAGTCCTGCAAAAATTGGGAACGAATCAACGCTTAAGTAATGCGACAGGTCACCGCTCAAATATTGAAAATATTGTGGCGCGAGTCGTGTTCTGGATCATTCTTGTAATGGCAGTGATTGGTGCATTGAATGTGCTGAATCTGACCAGTGTAAGTGGTCCATTCAGTAATATGATTCAGCAATTCCTGTTATTCATTCCGCAATTGCTTGCTGCTGTGGCTGTCGCATTTGTGGGTTGGATTGTCGCAAATCTAGTAAAAGTAGGTTTACAAAAACTGTTAAATCGTACGCAGTTGGATGAAAAACTTAGCGCCGATGTAGGCGTGAGTCCACTTAGTGAAAATATCAGTGAAATTGTTTACTGGTTAATTTTATTGCTGTTCTTGCCAATTGTACTTTCAATTCTTGGTCTGACAGGGCTGCTTTACCCAATTCAAAATATGGTGAATGAAGTCGTTGGCTACTTACCTAATATCTTCATTGCTGGCGTTATCATTTTTGTCGGTTATATTTTGGCAAAAATCGTCCGCGGCATTATTGAAGGACTTTTAGGCAGCTTGAATGTCCAACAGCAAGCAGAGAAAGTTGGTATCTTTAAAAATACCAATCTGCCGCATTTGATTGGTTCATTCATCTTCGCAGTCATTCTGATTACATCGCTGATTATTGCCTTTGAAGCATTGGGTATTGAGGCGATTTCTCAGCCTGCGACCGCGATGCTATATCAAATCATGAACGCAATTCCACAGATCATTGCAGCAGCATTGATTCTGATCATTGCATTTGTGGTATCAAAACTGGTTGCGAATTTGGTGACTGAAGTTGTTGCAGGTACCGGCGTTGATGATGTTCCTGCAAAACTAGATATTCAACGTTTCTTTGGTGAAACCAAACTTTCTAAAGTTGTCGGTTGTCTGATTATTCTATTTACCATGCTATTTGCAGTTTCTGAAGCGGCAAGTCGTCTTGGTCTTGAACAAGTCAGTGACCTGATTGCGATGTTTATCCAATTTGGTGCCAATATTCTGTTAGGCGCAGTGATCTTAGTGATTGGTTTCTGGCTTGCCAACATTGTGGCGAATATCGTACAGCGTGGTGAATACAATAGTTCACGTTGGTTAGCGAATTTGGTTCGTGTACTGATTATGGGCTTAGTGGTTGCCATGGGTCTACGTGCCATGGGTATTGCGGATTCAATTGTTAACCTTGCTTTTGGTTTAACGCTTGGCTCTGTCGCTGTTGCATTCGCATTGGCATTTGGTTTAGGTGGTCGTCAACCTGCTGAACGTGTGTTGACAGATTTGATTGAAAAAGCCAAAAAAGAAGGCAATCAGCCAAATCCAAAACGTACTTCAGATACCACACCTGCTTCAACCTCAACGGTTGCAAAACCACTTTCCAATACAGCAGATGTTCCTGCAAAAGAACGTGATGCAACCCAAAATGCGGTTAATGTCGACCCAAATGAGTCTAAAGCGAATAACCCATTTGGTTCAACAGGTGAGACTGAACCGAAAGTGGACATCAATCCGAATGATCCACCATCGTTAGATGATCCGAAATAAGTAGGCAATGAACAAAAAATCGACCACAATGATGTGGTCGATTTTGTTTTTATATTCTAAACAAATCATAGAGGAGCCATATCATGTCTTCGAAAAAGCCCAATAAAGTTTTAGCACCATTGGTAATTGCAGGTATTACGATTGGCTTTTTAGGTGCAGCTTATAAGTTTATATTTGTGGATTCAAAGCGCACCAAAAAAGATCAAACTGAACATGCCGTTGATAAACCTGTAGAAGATCAGCAAAATTAAACTGACTTTTTATACCGAGGATTGGTATATTTGGTCATAGAAATAAAATTGTAAATATCACAATAATGCATTGTAAGTTTTTGAAAGTTAGAAACTTATAAAGAAAATATTAAATAGGAGGGTAGAAAATGGAATTTTCTAAATTGTTAAAAAAGTTAATAAAAAGCCAATTCGGTGCTGAGGAACACACCGTTCCTCAACATATCCAAGCTGCGGTTGCAAAAATGGATATCACCATTGCACGCATGGAAAAAAAGGGTAATCTGCATCTATTAAGAACAGATTATTTAGAATAAATCTTAGACATATTCTGATGCGGCATGTGCAGATGACCATGCCCATTGGAAGTTAAATCCGCCCAAGTGACCTGTCACATCTAAAATTTCCCCAATAAAGAACAAGCCTTTTTGCTTTTTACTTTCCATTGTTTTTGAAGAAATTTCAGTGGTATCCACGCCACCTAAAGTCACCTCAGCAGTACGATAGCCTTCTGTACCTGATGGTTTGACTTCAAACTGATGAATACGTTTTGCGATATTCTCAAGTTTTTCATCACTCAAGTTACCAATCGCAGTCTCAGACATGTCAGCCCAAATCAGACCCTGTAATTCAAGCACCACGCTTTTTGGAAAATGTTCAGTCAGTAATGTGCGTAATAAAACTTTCGGCTGGCTTTGTTTTTTCGCTTTGAAGAGTTCAATTAAATCGAGACTTGGTAAAAAGTCGATATTAAAACTTTGACCGACATTCCAATAATTTGAAAGCTGTAGCGAGCTAGGACCACTCAAGCCACGATGGGTAAACAATAGCGCTTCGGTAAAGCTATTTAAATCATTTGAAAGTGTGGCTTCAACGGCATTACCACTCAAACGCGTAGTAACTTCTTTAAAACCGTCTGAGAAAGTGAAAGGCACTAAACCTGCACGGGTTGGATAAACATGATGCCCAAATTGCTTGGCAATGTCATAACCAATACCAGAGCCGCCCAAAGTCGGAATTGATAGACCACCTGAAGCCACCACGACAGACTCTACTTCAAAATAGCCCAAAGACGTTGCGACTTGGAAACCTTGATCATCGAGTGCATTGACCGCTTTAACATCGCAATTGGTTTTAATCTCGACCAAACCTGTTTTGTCACATTCTGCCAATAGCATCGCCAGAATCTCTTTTGCACCATTTAGGGTAAAGAGCTGTCCATGTTTGCGCTCTTCGTATTCGATGCCATATTCACAGACCAAACCAATGAAGTCCCAATTGGTGTAGCGGCTTAATGCAGAGATCACAAAATGTGGATTATGAGAGATGTAGTTTTCTGGTTCCACATACAGATTGGTAAAGTTACATTTACCACCACCCGACATCAGAATTTTCTTACCTACCTTATTGGCTTTTTCCACGACTACAACACGACGACCACGCTGAGCCGCCATATAGGCAGTCATTAAACCTGATGCACCAGCACCAATCACTAAAACATCGTATTGCTTGGAAGACATGAAACGCTCAAAGGAGAGTAAAAGAGGGCATTATAGACAATTTTTTAAAATGAAGGATGCAAAATTCTATCAGCGTAAAAAAGCCTATAAATTCAGATAGAATTCATTGTGAGATAGATTTCACTCAGGCATATTAGCCAAAGAACTTTAGAACAACAGCAAAAAAGGAAAAGAAATATGCAAGATACTGCAGCGCTGAAACAACATAATTTAATTACTTATATTTTATATATCTTAGGTTTTGTATTTGGTGGTTTGACCAATATTATCGCCATTATTATGAATTATTTAAAACGCGAACAATGTCGTGGTACATGGCTTGAAAGTCATATTGATTGGCAGATTAAAACCTTTTGGATTAGTTTGGTCGGCTATATTGTTGGCTTCGTGCTTATGTTCGCCTTAATTGGTTTTCCGATTTTACTTGTAGTTTTGATTTGGCATATTTACCGTGTTGTCAAAGGCTTAATGGCACTTAACGACAACAAAGCGATTGCTTAAACTCGAATACACGGGCAGATTAAAAAGATCGTCCTTGTAGTCCGCCTGTGTGAATCACCAGAATTTTTGTATCGTCATTCAACTGTTTTTTCTGAATTAAATCAGATAATCCCAGCATCATTTTCCCCGTATAGATTTGCTCTAAAGGAATATGATGCTGAGTTTCAAAAGTATGAATAAACCGCATGAGTTCATCTGTGGTTTTGGCATAACCGCCACAGCAATAATCATCAAGAATTTTCCAATTTCTTTTGGATGTCAGTTGGGCAACATCCTCATTTAAAAATGTACCCTTTAATGCAGAAAAACCGAGTACCTGTTGACGTGGCTGACTGGCTTCAATCAATCCTGTCATAGTTCCACCTGTGCCGACAGCACAACAAATCAGATCAAACTGAGCATCGTCATCTTTCAAAATCTCACGACAACCTTGAATCGCAAATTCATTAGTTCCACCTTCTGGAATCACATAATAATCAGGATAAGAATGTTTTAAAGTGTCTAGATATGCTGGATTTTGTTTTTGTCGATACATTTCACGGCTGACAAACTCAAGTTGCATGTTAAAGTCTTGCGCCGTTTTTAGGGTTGAATTCAACGTTTTATGTTGCAGCTCTTCACCACGAATAATGCCTATACTTTTAAAACCAAAGTGATGTGCTGCAAATGCTGTTGCTGCAATATGATTGGAATATGCACCGCCAAAAGTTAAGACCTTGTTAAAGCCTAATTTTTTGGCATGTTGAAAATTATATTTAAGTTTAAAAAATTTATTTCCTGAAATACGTGGATGTACTAAGTCTAAGCGCCGAATCGTCACTAGGTGATCATGTAAAACAATCTGCTGATCGGGGATATGCTGCGCTATAGAGTCGAACATCGTATAAGAAAATAAACAAAACTGAATGTCATTATAGTCCAATACCATAGCCATCATATTCGGCCTTTTTGAATTACTTTGCGACAATTCAAATCATGGCAAATACAGAAATTTTTGTTATGCTAAAACAAAGGTTCGCTCAGGATGACGACCATGAAAATACAATGCATACTCTTTATTGTTTGTCTTAGCTACTTCATGGCAGCTTGTGATCAAAAAGATAGTTTAAATCAACCAAAGACACAAACCCGTACCATGATTATTGGCGGTGTGCCTGTCCATGACCATGATTATCAGTTACTTGCTGATAATGTCAGCACTGAGCCTAAACAAACAACGCGTTACTAAAATAACTCATATACGGTCAATCATATAAAAAGGGAGGTCGGATATTCTCATCTCCCGTATGCCTATAATAAGTTAAAGATTAAAATTTATACTTATTCAAATATGTAGTGAATAATTTTATAAAAACTATAAATTTTAGAGAATAATTTTATTTTGTGGCTTAAAGTTCACGAAAAATAGGAAATTCCTCAAAGCTGAAACTTGTAAAATGCCTGCCAAATATTGAGGTAGGTGGTGTTGTGGAATCATTTTGGATTTTATGTTCGATTGCGTTTGCATTGATGTTGGGGGCGATGAGTCCAGGACCAACGTCGATTTACGTTGCTAAAAATTCAATTGCCATTTCACGTCAGCATGGTTTATTTACCGCGCTGGGTACTGGAACTGGGGCTGCCATTTTTGGTTTATTGGCTGTACTGGGTTTACAAGCCTTTTTACTAGCTGTGCCATCGGCGTATTTAGCCCTTAAAATTTGTGGTGGTTTATATCTTCTTTGGATGGCATTTAAAATTATTAAACATGCCAAAGAGCCAATTAATTCAGACACAACCCATACAGCACAAATGTCTTTTAGACGTGCCTACACCACAGGTTTAATTACCCAGTTATCTAATCCTAAAATTGCGATTATTTTAGCGAGTATTTTTACCGCACTTTTACCGAAAGATATTCCTTTGTATTACTACTTTGTCTTGCCATTGCTTTGTTTTTTTATTGATGCAGGTTGGTGTTCGTTAATCGCTGTTGCACTTTCAGCTGAAAAGCCGCGTGCAGTGTATTTAAAATTTAAGGCGGGTTTTGACCGTGCTGCGGGTGCGGTCATGACGGTTTTAGGTTTAAAACTTATTTTTGGTATGAAGTAAGTTTTTATTCTTAGGAAATTTTAGCTTTAGATCTTGGTCTGGATGCTAACTTTTCAAACCAGTGATAGTTAAAATAAATACTGATACACGCCAAGATAATCAATGACAGTCGAATTGAAGGTGTAAATGCAACATAAATCACGGTAATAGTTGCAATGATTAAAAAAATTCCATCAGCAAGATATTTATTCATTATGAGGACAGCTTAAATTATTGTTGTATTGGCTATCTTATTTAAAAAGCACGGATTTCTCCGTGCTTTTTTTGTTTAATCTTTAAAGTGAACCGGAATCCACTGATAACTTTGTCCATCTTTGGAGTAAATATGTCCAAGCCCCGGGAACGGTAAATGGGGTGCTGCAATCAGTTGTCCATCTTTGGCATATTCAGCAAAATGCTTTAAACGTGTTTGCACTGCCGTTTGTGGGTCTAGATCAAACTCAATCGCTGTTTCAGGTTGATCAAACTGCAAGGTATGTGAATGTACGATGTCACCAATAAACACCACCTCCTGACCATCAGCTTTCAGTTTAAAACTGTAATGTCCCGGTGTATGTCCAAAGGAGGGTTTAAATTCGACATCGCCAAAACGTAAAGATTTATCTGAAAAGACTTTAATCTGTTTGGCTTTTTCATACGGTGCTAGTGCCGCTTCAATTTTTTCAACTGTGGCTACAAAGCCAGCTTGTTTATCTTTCGGTAGTTGTTTCACTGTGTTTGGACTCAGCCAATAGTCATATTCGGTTTTTGAAATATGCAGCGTGGCATTTGGATAATTTGCTACGCCGTTGTTTGAGATCCCGCAAACATGGTCAGGGTGTAAGTGGGTCAGGAAAATACCATTCACTTGCGTAGGCTCATAGCCCGATGCTTTGAGGTTGTTATAGATTGAACCTAAGTGTGTGCCAAAGCAGCTAGCCGCACCGCTATCGACCATCAATAGTTGGTTGCCTGTATTGATGAGAAAGGCGTTGACTGAGGTTTGGATGCCTTTGTCGTTCACCGCAGCGTATTTTTTTAAGATGTCAGTTTTTTCACTATCGCTTAAGCGTTTAAACATGGAAGGGTTTAAGTAGTTTGTACCATCGAGTAGGGCGGTGATTTGGGTATTGCCGATTTGGTGATGGTAGTAGCCAGCGACTTGTTTTTGTTGGGCAATAGTCGGTTCAGTCGCGTAAGTGGTGAGGGCTGTGGTGCTGAGGGCGAATGAGATCAATAGAGGTTTTAAAGTTTTCATAGGTTTTTTATAAGTTTTGAAGGGTTACTTCTTTTTTATCATATTTTTTTGTGAAATTTTGAAAGAGTTAAATTAGATTATCTTTTCTAAAGACGAACGTGATAAACCACTTTACATTTTTTGTACAAATTTATAGGATCAGTAATTAATAAAATTAGATGAAAAAATGATCAATACATACAATATATATAAATTAAAATTTTCTGAAATGAAGCAATTGCTTGAAAAACTAGAGTCAGTTGGTCTTATAGAGCAAAAAACTCAAATTTATGACAATTATGAAATGACTTTTTATTTTTCAGAAAAGGTCGAAGGTAATGATGTTTGGTGGCATGAGACGTATAAAGATTTTTTGACGTCTCAAAATAACTCTCCAAAAAACATTTTCCATTTTGGTTTGTTGATTTGTAAAAATGAAGATGATCCTGAAGAAATATATGCTGTGAGTTTAGGTAAATCTCACTTCTATCTTGCAAAATTTATTGAACCAAATTTTGGGATAAATCTAGCTGTAAGGATGGGGGATGAGAAAACTACAATTCTTAAGAAAAGTAGATACTTTACAGGTACTAAAAGGCACGAGGTTTCTTCGTATGAGAACTTTAATATAAATAGCTATGAATCAGGCGAATCAGTTGAACATCTAAAAATTAAAGCTTCAAACTGTGACATATGGGGCGACAAAAATATTATTTTCGCTGATTCAGTGCAATTGAACGTAAATAAATCACCAAGTGAGTTAGCACAAATTCTAAATGAAATTTCTGATACTTTGGTTACTGAAGAAGTAATAAAACTACCAAAATTAGAGCCAGTTACTGATCCGAAGTTAATAACAGAGTTAGATTCTCAAATTATGGACTATTTGCAAGAGGATGTATCTGTAGGTATTGAAGAAATACATGTATCTGGAATTAATATTTCTTTTAGATTTAATGAATATAACTATGAACTAATTTACAGAAAAGAGCGTAAGCAACTTGCAAAACTTGAACTAGGAAATTCATTCGATACTTCTATAATTTCTAGTTTTATCAAAGAACATGATGTTCGAAATATTGATGATTTGCATGTGAAATTTAAGATAGAAGAAAGTGGTCGTTTCACACAACCATTAAAAGAAATTCTAGATTTTTGTACTTCATTTGAAGAAGCCCAATATTTTCTTAAATGTGGAAAATGGTTTAAATTTAATGAAACATTCACAGCATATTTAAAAAAATCATTAGAACAAATACCGCTAATAACTGGGCAGGATTTAATTGAAGAAGACTATTCAGCTTGGAAAATAAGTAAAGAAAGTCAAATTGATAATGATGAAGATGTCGCTAATAAATTAACCTACCGTGAATATTATTTTAATGAGAATCTTAGTATTAATCACGGTTACACATTGCTTGATCGACAGTTGAAAGCCATACAATCTTTAGATGCTAAAGGGAAAAATTATAAAGTGGAAGTGGCTGATTTATTTAAAAATAATGAAATTATATCAGTTAAAATTTCGGAAAAACCTCAAGATTTAATCTATAACATAGAGCAGTCGAAAGGGGCTGTAGAACTAATTAAACAAGGAATAATTCAATTTGAAGATAAACTTGAGTCAGCTGCCCTTTGGCTTGTATTAGAAAAACCTGTTTCATCTTTACTTGAAATAAATTCTATACAGTTCTTGTTAGCCGTCGATTCATGGAAAAAAAGAGTAGAATTCTTTGGCTTAAAACCACAAATATATATTTCTAAACATATAAAAAATTGATTTATAAAAAAAGCCCCTACATCCGTAGAGGCTTTCTCTCATCTTAATCTAATAATTAAGACACTTTATCACCCGGTTTAGCACCAGATTCAGGTGAAATCACCCAAACACCGTCGCCATTACCCGCAGCTAACACCATACCGTTAGAAATACCAAAACGCATTTTACGTGGAGCAAGGTTTGCCACCATCACCACCAATTTACCTTTAAGGTCTTCAGGCTTATAGAACTCACGAATACCACTGAACACATTACGTGGCTCAGCTTCACCGACATTTAAAGTCAATTGAAGGAGTTTATCTGAACCTTCAACGTGAGCCGCTTCAAGAACTTCAGCCACTCGTAGGTCAACTTTCATAAAATCATCAATATTAATGATTTCAGCTTCACCGACTTTAGGCTCAGCTTTCTTCTCTTTGGCTTTCTCTTTTTTCTTCTCAGCTTTTGGCGCTTCAGCAGGGGCAGCTAAAGAATCTTTAGATGCATCGACCATCGCAGCAACCGCTTTCGGATCAACACGTTGCATCAATGGTTGGAATTGAGCGATGTCATGTGCAACCAAGATATGCTTACGAGATTCGAAGTTAAAGCTGTCTAACTGTAAGAACGCTTGAACTTGTTCAGCGAGTGTAGGCAATACAGGTGCAAGGTAAACCGCCAATTGACGGAACAGGTTAATACCCACAGAACACACGTCATGAACTTGTTGTTCTTCGCCTTCAATCTTCGCTAAAGCCCAAGGCTTTTTCTCATCGATGTATTGGTTGGCTTTATCAGCAAGCGCCATGATTTCACGAATCGCGGTTGAGAACTCACGTGATTCATACGCTTGCGCGATTGAATCGCCCGCATCAATAAAGCTTTGCACCAATTCAGGCTCTGCACACGTTGCAGAAAGTTTGTTGTCAAACTTGGTGTTAATGAATTTTGCACAACGACTTGCGATGTTGACCACTTTACCAACCAAGTCAGAATTCACTTTTTGAACGAAATCATCAAGGTTCAAATCCGAATCTTCAACTTTGTCAGAAAGTTTAGATGCGAAGTAATAACGTAAATATTCAGGGTTTAAATGCTCTAAATACGTTTCTGCTTTAATGAACGTACCACGAGATTTTGACATCTTCTGACCATTTACAGTCAAGAAACCATTGACGAATAAGCTTGTTGGTGTACGGTAGTTGGCACCTTCAAGCATTGCAGGCCAGAACAATGCGTGGAAGTAAACAATGTCTTTACCAATGAAGTGATACACTTCATTTTTAGAATCTTTTTTCCAGTAATCGTCAAAGCTTAGGTCAGGACGTTTGGTTTTGATGTAATTTTCAAAGCTTGACATATAGCCGATTGGTGCATCGACCCAAACGTAGAAATATTTGTTTGGTGCATCCGGAATTTCAAAACCAAAATATGGCGCGTCACGAGAAATATCCCAATCCGACAAACCTGCTTCAAACCATTCATCTAACTTGTTGGCAATCGATACAGGTAGGCGACCTTGGTCACGTGTCCATTTTTGCAGGTATTCACCAAAGTTCGGTAATTTAAAGAAGTAGTGATCTGAAGATTTCTCAACAGGAGTTGCACCGCTTAAAGTAGATTTTGGATTTAACAGTTCAGTGGCATTGTAAGTTGTACCGCACACTTCACATGAGTCGCCGTACTGATCTTCCGCTTTACATTTCGGGCATGTGCCTTTAATGAAACGGTCTGACAAGAACATGCCTTTTTCAGGGTCGAACAACTGTGTAACAGGACGAACAGCAATATTGCCGGCTTCACGGTTTTTAAGATAAATCTCAGAGGCACGTGCTTGGTTTTCTGCACTGTTGGTTGAGTCGTAATGATCAAAGTCGACTTTAAAGCCTTTGAAATCACGCTCATGCTCTTGTTGAACGTTGGCAATTTGCTGTTCAGGTGAAATACCGTTGGCTTCAGCACGTAGCATAATCGCTGTGCCGTGAGCATCGTCCGCACATACATAAGTCACGTTATGACCCATTGCACGCATCGCACGTACCCAAATATCAGCTTGGATATAACCGAGTAAATGACCCATATGAATTGGGCCATTCGCGTATGGAAGGGCGTTAGTAACTAAAATATTACGCACGGATTCACTCTCTCATTCGTATTTATTTGCAATGGGCGATAATTTTACATGAGATACGCGATTGTTGCATAAGGCTTTTGGTGAAATCTTTTTCAATAGCAAAGATTGCAGAAGTTTTATCACTATATTGTCAGATCGATATCAGGGATAATTTAGGATTCAGCTGAATTTTTGAGGGTTTTTACATGTACGACGATTTTGATGATTATGAAGATGATCAACCCGTTAAACGTATCAAATCGAATGTGCAGGGCTTGCCCACTTTAGGAAAGCAAATTCTCAATCAAGCACAGGATTATCTTGATCAGATCTCGCAAGGTGAACATACCTTTTTGATCAATCATTTGCATGAACTTGCTCAACAAGATGAATATTTTAATGTACTTGCCGATCAGCTCGATCAACCCGTAGGCGCTAAAGTCGCCAATGATGCATTAAATCTCATGCATTTCTGGCCGCAGATTCATCAGTTTGAAAATATTGAACAATTCAATTTGCTCGATTTAATCAATACTGAATTTTTCCAAACAGAAATGCTGAATGCATTTGATGCCTTAGACTTAAATCAAGACCTCAAAGCCAAGCGCCGTCCGATTCTGCTTGAAAGCTTTAAGATGTATAAGTTAGGTGTGTATAGCGGCTGTATCCCGAATATCTACGCACAGCTTGAAGGTATCCTGACTGATGTCTTGCTCAAAACAGGGTTCTTAAAACAAAACGGCACCAAGTTTGTCGATGTCTATAAAATTGTTCCGGGTTTAAAAGGCAATGAAATTAAGAGCCTGTGGCATAAATCTAAAATTGCCACTGAAATGAATCCGTACTTTGCAGAACTCGCAGCTTATAAGATGGACTCAAGCTCAACTGTGACCATGACCCGTCACAACATGCTGCATGGCACAGACATCGATCATTTTAATCAAGCGCGCAGCTTTATTTTATTTATTTGGCTATTCTCAGCAGTTAGCTTTATGTCTACCGTGCGGGTTTAAATTTAGCTGACTGAGTAGCTAATCTTGGGATGTAAAGCACAGCTGTATGACATGCAACATTGTGTTGAAACTCTGTTGCAAAATGCAGCTTTCACCGAATTTTGGCTGTTGTCGCGGTATATCTATATGCAAATCACGTGAAATTGCATAGGAGTATCAATACATGAGTAGCAATAAGCATGTCAATGAACTAAAAGAAAACACACAAAAAGTGAAACATCAGGTCAGTGAATAAGCCCTAGAAGCCCAACATGCCGTGGAAGAAAAAGCCGAAACGATTAAGGAAAATGCCAAAGAAACTGTAGATGCCTTAAAAAACGATACATCAACGGTAAAATCGGAAACTAGCTCCAATCTCGATCATCTGAAAGAAACCGCAGGGCAGACTTTAGAAGCAGCGAAAGAAAAAGCCGAGACTCTGAAAAAAGATGCCGTTGAAAAGTTAGGTGATTTAAAAGTACAAGCCACTGAAAAATTGCATGACCTCAAACAGAAAGCCACAGAAACCTTAAATAAATTTAAAAAAGATGATCAGGCTTAATCGATCAGATTTAAAAAACCAAGCAATTTGCTTGGTTTTTTAAGGGTGTTTGATGATTATGTTCAAAGCAATACTTAACCTTGCTTGAAAACCTCGTTAAACTAGGCCATTCAGATGACTATTCACAGTTTTGGAGTAACCTATGTCGTGGCTTTCTTCGCTTAAATCGGTTTTTAAACCTTCACAGGGGGTTAACGAAGAAGCGGTGCAACAGGTACTACAAACCTATATCTTGCCAAATTCCAATAACGCCCTGAAAGACCGTATTACGCAAGTCAATGTACAAGGCGCAGTGCTGCAAATCACCATCAATACCGTACCAAGTGAAAAAGACCAATTACAACAAATTCATGATGAATTGGCAGATGCATTGGAAAAATGCGGTATTCAAGAACTGAATATGCATGTGATCCAACATAAAACCGGTGAACATGGTGAAAAAGGCGGCTGTGGACATCATCATGCAGAAGGTGAAAGCTGTTCAAGTCAAAATGCTAAAGCACCGAAAGCTAATCTTCCACCTGTGGTTGATGCCTCATCAAGCCAAGATGCAGTGAAGCAAGCCAATGCCAATTATCAACCACAGCAAGCAGAAGCCCCAATCCAAAAAGCCGCACCGCAGCAACGTGACGTACCTAAGCATCCTCGTATTCAGAATGTCATTTTAGTCTCTTCAGGTAAGGGTGGTGTAGGTAAGTCTACAACCACGGTCAACCTTGCTTTGGCGCTACAAAAACAAGGCTTAAAAGTCGGTGTTTTGGATGCTGATATTTATGGTCCGAGTATTCCGACCATGCTTGGCAATGCAGGCAAAACACCTATGATCGAAGCAGAGCAGTTTGTTCCGCTTGAAGCCTATGGTATGGCGGTACTGTCTATTGGGCACTTAACCGGGGACAATAATACGCCGGTGGCTTGGCGTGGACCAAAAGCAACAGGTGCGTTGATGCAGCTGTTTAACCAAACCTTATGGCCAGACTTAGATGTCTTGATGATTGATATGCCACCGGGTACAGGCGATATTCAATTGACGCTTGCGCAGCGTATTCCAGTCACTGGTGCTGTGATTGTCACAACACCACAAAACGTGGCATTGCTTGATGCCACTAAAGGGATTGAGCTGTTTAACCGTGTACAGATTCCGGTCATGGGTGTCGTGGAAAATATGTCGACTCATATTTGTTCGAACTGTGGCCATGAAGAACAAATTTTCGGTACTGGTGGTGGTGATCAACTTGCTCAGCAGTACGATATTCCATTATTAGGACGTCTGCCTTTAAATGCCTCAATTCGTGAAAATACCGATGCAGGTACGCCGTCTGTGATGGCAGGAGATGCAGCCGCAGAAAGTTATGTAGAGATTGCAGCAAAAATTGCAGCAAAATTGCCAAAAGTAGAAAAAGATCAGTCGCGTATTTTCTAAAATATCACGATTCAAAAACCTGCATCCGTGCAGGTTTTTTTGTCCGTAAAATTTGAATTTGAACGGTTTTGAAGTGTTGAGGAACAACATATCGGTTCAATTATTTTCATTAGAGTCAAATTCAGTTAAAGTACGTCTCAATTATTGAATTTATGATTTTTGGATTTATATCAATGGCAATTAAGTCTGATCGCTGGATTCGCGAAATGAGCGAAAAACACGGCATGATCGAACCGTATGCAGAAAACCAAGTTCGTTTAGATGAAAATGGTGAAAAACTCATTTCTTATGGCGTATCAAGCTATGGTTATGATGTGCGTTGCGCCCGTGAATTTAAAGTATTTACCAATGTGCATTCTGCAATTGTCGATCCGAAAAACTTCGATGACAAAAGCTTTATTGACATTGAATCAGACGTTTGTATCATTCCGCCAAACTCATTTGCATTAGCACGTACGGTTGAATATTTCCGTATTCCACGTAATGTGTTGACCGTGTGCTTGGGTAAATCGACTTATGCACGCTGCGGTATTATTGTAAATGTAACGCCACTTGAGCCTGAGTGGGAAGGTCACGTGACACTTGAGTTTTCCAACACTACAAACTTACCAGCACGTATTTATGCGGGTGAGGGTGTAGCACAAATGTTGTTCTTTGAATCTGATGAAGTTTGCGAAACATCGTACAAAGACCGTGGTGGTAAATATCAAGGTCAAACTGGCGTAACCTTACCGAAAGCGTAAGCACTGACTAAAATATTGAATAAGCGGAGTATTTTACTCCGCTTATTTTTTGTCTGATTCATTCATCGGAAACTTATGTATTTTGATCATGAGTCTTTGGAAATTAGCTAAAAATTAAGCATAATACAAAAGTATATCTATAAAAAATTAGACGTAGCACTCGTCAAAGAAATTGAAGATCAGCGGCTTGGAAGCTGAAAAATAAAGATGCGGAGCATCATATAAGAAGGAAGTTTGAGATGACTCAATCAAATGGTATTCATCGTTTTCGTAAACGTTACTTGGCATTTGCTGTAGCTTTTAGCATGCTTCCATCTGCATATGCGATGCAGGAGCTTTCAGATCATTCTTTATCTGAGTCGACGGGTGAAGGTGTTGCGCTGGTTTTGGAAGATTTTAAGATGGTTTTTCAAGGAGCTAATGATAAGTCGACTGGCTCAAGTTATAATCGTCAAGACATAAAAATTATTAATCCTACTCAATACGATACTGGTTTTATTCGCATTATTCCGACGGGAGAGAATTACAGAATATTAGGTCAACGCGCATATGATAAAATATATAAAGATACTTATCACAATGCTTATAACACAGCAAAAAATGACCAAGATTTATATGCTGGAGTATATCAGGCGACATATAATGCAAAAAATGCTGAATATATAGATGAAAATCAGGGAAATATATTGGATGAAGTTGAATCAAACTATGGTCAACTATATCGTAATCAAGAATTGCAAAAATACGTCGAAACGCAAGAGTTTATAGATTATTACAATACTCGCTATGATCAGTATTACAGACTTAGT
This sequence comes from Acinetobacter sp. NCu2D-2, assembly GCF_001647675.1. Classification (NCBI taxonomy): domain Bacteria; kingdom Pseudomonadati; phylum Pseudomonadota; class Gammaproteobacteria; order Moraxellales; family Moraxellaceae; genus Acinetobacter; species Acinetobacter sp. NCu2D-2. The sequence continues at coordinate 1,908,205 of NZ_CP015594.1, read as the reverse complement.
GGAAGTTTGACCAACGATGGTACAACCAAGTTTCAGAGAGCAGCGAATACTATTTGGAGTGATACTAACTCAAAGCAAGCGGCAATGTATAACACGCTTGAAATGATCGAGATTCGCTATGGGGCTAGAAGCACTGATGATGTAATTACACCAGAGGTTACAGAAAAAATAAATGAATTATATAATTTAATCTTAGCGCAACGGGCAGATGAATATGCTATTAAAGAAGCATTGGCTGCTCAAGGTGCTGCGGAATTAAATATACTTGAACTAGCCGAAACAATAGCAAGACAAACTGCATCACAAAGTACAGTTGGTTCATTAAGGACTAAAGCTGATGTATTTATCTATGGGTTAGCTTTATCTAAGAATGATGGATCACTAAGCACAAGATATAGCAATCAAGCATTTAATTGGGGAAGTAGTGATAACCCTTGGTTATTCCGTGCTGGTTCAGAAAATGTAATGCAATTTATAGATGACGGTACATTACAAAAAATAGGTTTCTTGGCACTAGAGGCGCCATTAGCGTTAATAGATGGCTCAGACATGGATAATAATATTAAATTTGGCTTTTGGACAGATATTTTTTCCCGCGAATTAAGCTCTAATTCACAAGTCAATCCACAAACGGGTGCTCCTATATATGGATTAGATTCTGATTATAGATTGCGTGCACAAGTCGTAGCTAATGGACTGAGTTTTAATGGGTCTCAAGTCAGAATTTTTCAAACGCTAGGGCCAGATCCTACATTAGAGAGTAATAAAGATATTATTAATAGAGATTATTTTCAAACATTAGGCATAGCAGGATTATTACGTATAAATACAGATAATTCTCCAGAAAATGCAAAGTTTATAGATACACGTCTATATTCTCGGTTAGAAAAATTTAATAGTACTGATAGTTCTGTAATTACACAGGCGAGAATTTTAAACAATAATGTTCCACAGCTGCCATCGAATCCATCTAAACAGCAACTGGATGAATATAACACTAAGCTAGCGTTATTAAACAATTTCCTGAATCAAAATCAGTTGGATTTAGAGTTAATATCAATTGAAACTGAGGAATTAGCCAATAAATATAAAAATAATCCAAACGATTTTGCAGTAAAAAATAGGTTATTGAATGCTAAAGGTATTCGAATAAGTACAGCAACAGAGGATGATCTTGATGATGAATATTCAACACCAGCGATGAAAGTAGGCCTAAAAGCCCCTATTTTTGATGCAACAGAAGGTTTATATATTTATAGCCCAAATATTAATTTAGTACTTGGTAATATGTATCAACCTTTTATTGTTGGGTCAGATGGTAACAATATTATTTTAGAAGTTACGCGGATTCCTAATGAACAAAATATTTATAAGAAAATTTATCAGAATTATACGGACATTGTTGATACAAAGGATCGGTCGCATTTTGAAGGCAGAACTTGTAATGTTTCATCATGTGGAACGCCTATACAAGCTTCGAGCATAGATACAGCTCCAAAATATCAAGGCCGAGATGCGACACATAGTAGTATAGCAATTGGTACATCAGAGGTAATTGGTAATAACTTACTTAAAGCGAAAACCGGGGTTGATGCAACAGGTATTGTATTTAAAGATACCAATGGTACTACAAAAAATTTCGGTTCAGCTGTAATTGATGGTGTTTTAATTCAGCATTTAAAAATTAAGACCACAGGACTATAACTTGACAACAGATGGAGTAAATAATGTTAAAAAGATTATTTCTAAGTAGCTTGTTTGGTCTTTCATTAGGTTCGCAAGCAGCTTTAGTTAATTTGTCAAATGACCAATTGACACAAGCCATTGGGCAGGGTGGTGCTGATTTAAATTGGACACTTTCATTAAATCATGAATATGCTACCAATATGGAGATAAATGAGATTTCTACAGGGATAGGAAATGATTTTGAAGTCTATTATAAATTAGATGAAACTGCCTGTGGATTAAAAAAAGTTTTGTGCCGCCTTGCAATTGCACCAAATAATCATCTTGATGAAAATGGAAATAAAAAATGGTTAGTATTTAAAGGAGTTCAAGGCACAGTACAGATTGATAAATTTTCATTAGATGGAACTACTATTACAAGAATGATAAATAACAATAATACGCGTCAACAAACAGCACTGAAAATTAGTTTTGAGGATAAATATCCATTTAAAATTAGAAATTTAGGATTTGAAACTTTAGCAGTAGAAAATGCAAAGGAAATACTTCCTGGAGACTCAGAAGTATCTACAACAGGTAAAACTTATACGGAAGGTTATTTAAACACTGATATTTATAAAACAAATGAAGAGATAACTGACTATGATGTACAAACTGATAGTATACCCAAAAATTGGTTTGATTCAGGTGCTGAAAAAGGATTTATGGGGATTAATGTACATGGAAATTTACATATAAACGGTAATATTAAAATTTTTAGTTATAACTGTGATGGCACTGGACGCTGTTAAACATAATTCTTAGGAATAAACAGATGAAAACAACTATAAAATTAAATTTATTGACAGCATGTCTGCTACTTGCACAACAAAGTTATGCTTTACAACTATTACAAGAAAAAGAGTTGAGTCATATTACTGGACAAGATGGCATAACTATTAACCATCAAATTCAAGGTGCTATTGTTAAAGACGATCATGGAAAAATTACAAGCGAAAGCCCTGCTGCAACTATAGATAAATTAAATTGGTATGATCCAAATGGCAGTCAAATAACTAAAAATGGTATGGGTCTACATAATGTAAATATTTATGGATTAGATGGCCAAGCAATAAATAGTAAATTAGAGCTTGATGTTGGTACAACTGCATATGGAACTGGCATAGGTATGTCCTTCACAGTTTCACCTTTTAAACTAAACTCGAAACTTAATTTGGTTGAGGTAGAATGTACGGGAGGTGCTATCTGTAAACAACATACCAATAATATAAGGTTAGATGGTGATTATAAAGAATATTCAATGGGTGGGCTCGAAATTAGTACAGCTGTACCATTTCAATTAGTGTTACAAACTACATCAGGCTTGTTTAACAAAAATGCACCAGGTTATATTAATTTTAATTTAAGTAATGCGTCTATTAAGCACACCATGGGTGACTATGGGTTAGCACTTGATAATTTTAATTTTAATTTTTCTGGCACAGGTTATATTTATATAGATCCAGTCGAAGGAATAGTACTGACAAGTAATAATGGATCTACTGAAAATACACGCTATATTAATCTTACACCTACACCAGTTTTAGATGCCAATGGTGAGGCAACACAAGCACATGCTGCAGGTGTAAATTTTGATTTGAGATATCATCACAAAGATGCTGATGAAAAAACTACCGTAAAAAATATAATGAGATATGGTATTTCTGGTAGTGTTAAAGATGCGCGTCTATCTTTAGGTGCGACTCAAGGTGGAGATGGACTTCCGTTACGGCAAACTGCATTAAATGCCTTTGATATTACAAATGGCAAAGATAAGAATGCGTTGAGTCAGTTAGAAACAGTTAATAATGGCTATGGTCAAGAAAGTGGCGGATTACATCTAAATTTATCAGCTGCATTTGTAAATGAAACTGAAGCAAGTAAAAACCAAGATTTAACCGCAACTACATTAGAATTAGGTCATACTGGTAAAGATAGTTACGCTATTCAATTTAGAGACTTAAGAACACTAACTGGCCAAAAATCGGCATATATTGATTTTGGCGATATTTATATTAATACCATTAAAGCCAATAATTTAGAATTTAAGATTAATAATAAGATTCGTGAGGTATTAGGTTATAGTGATGAATATACAGTAACTCAAACCTTAGTTGGTCATCATAATGCTTCTGCTAATAATGTAGCTTTAATTGCAATTCGTGCGATGGACTTTCAAGCCATTGCGGGAAGTGCAAACTTTATTTCAAATGATAATGGGGATTCGACAAGTTCAGGTAATTGGGGAATTGGCATCCCAATTTATAATTTAAATGCAAATATAGCGTTATCAGGAACTACTGTAAATAATCAGCAAGCACTTGCATACAATGTTATTGCTTCTACTGATGGTTACGGGATAGATAAAGTAACTAACTCACCAAGTACAACCTCTATATTAATTATTGATGGTGATAATAATTATTATGCTGGACTTCGTAATATTGATGCATTTTTTGAGTCCAATGGAACTATAAGTTATGAAGAGCGTGGTATTAAAATTATTGCGAATAAATTACTTTTCGCAGCAGATGCCGAACTTGCAATAGGAAAATTGCCAAGTACTGAAAATCCTGATTCTAATTTTGATTTTACGGATCGAGAAGATGTATTAACAAATATCGCTTTTAAACTGGATGGTAGTGGTAATTTATTAATTATACCTGGGCTAGAAGACTCGAACGATACATCAAAAGAAAAAAACTTCTTATCTTTTGAGGCAGATTTTATTTTTAGACCATTAAATGATACCCCTACGGATGAAAAAAATTTAGGAAGCTATTTTAGTTTAAGCAATATCGATAGTGATGGTATTAATGAAGAAGTTTCTTCAGTTATGATCAAAGAAATACAAGGGCATTTAGGTTTGGCATCAAAAATTCAGGTAAAAAAAGATACTGTTGTATTAGATAATCAAATTAAATTCAATTATACCAATGATTTAAGTAATGTTTTTCGTGCCAACCTAGCTATGCAAACAGATAGTAATATTCATAATATGGCAAATTTAGCGATTACAGGTGGGACACTGCGTAGTACTTTAGGGATAAAACCAAGATAAAAAAGGATTTTATGATGAATATAATAATCAAAAAATGTATGTTAATAGCACTATGTTGTTCTGGAACATATAATTTTGCAATGATGCCTTTAAATGACAAAGAATTATCTTTTATCGATGGTCAAGCTTTGTTATCGATGGAAGTGCAAAAAGGTTTTAATCAAAATGATGCGATTGGAAATACTTATAATCAGTCTAATCTTTCTTTTTACAAACTTGGTCTCGAAGCTGAGATGGAAATTAATACTAATATAAAAAAATTGCAGTTAGGGTGTGGGGGGACAAATGGGGCTAATGGCTGTGACATTGATATTGATCATATAGCTTTAAGTGGATATCCGGGTATTGGTTATGATACTGATTCTTTATCAGGTGCTAATGCACGTGCAGGTAGTTCTGCATTAATTGTAAATCCATTTATTCAGTTGGCTATTAAAAATCCAGATCAAGCATCAATAAGAGAAGTAGTTGGGTTTCGTCTTAGTGCAGAAAAAATTAGTGGACTATTAACTTTAGGGCTTGAAAATAGTAATACACCAAATGGCATTAATAGTTTTAGTGGATATATGAAAACTAAAGCTTCTTCAGGAGTTGCACGAACAGCTGAGGGGGAGATGAATTTTTCCTCTACTGGACAAAATATTGAAGGAGCAGTAAAAGGCAAATTATTTGGTATAACTTTACCTTTGGACTTACATTACACAGCTGATGTGTATAATTTTAAATTACAAGAAACAAATGCACCTTTTACTATTCCATCTACGATAGTTTCAGGTACACGTATGAAAGAAGTAGAACTAAAAGGTACTGGCACAGTTGATACAATTAATTTTAGTGGACCCTTAGAAGCACAATTGCTAGATGGATTCTTAACATTAAAAAAAGATATTACAGGTTATTTAACTGGGTTAAAAACAGATATTACTGTTACTCAAAATCTAGGTTTAATTCATGCTTTATATTTGAATAATCCAGCATCCTTATCTTTACAATCTATAAATGTTTTGTGGCCTGGAGCAGCCGTTGCTGCTAACCAAGGGTGGTGGTTATCAATGGAAGATGAGGTTGATTTAGGAAGTATTTCACCAACCGATAAAGTTATTATTACTCCTGAAGTGCTAAAGCAAACAATAGCTGGTATTAATAGCGATTTAACTTCAAAACCACGAGAGTGTGGAGATTTACTATTAGGTTGTATTGCAACGGCTGCACTTGATGTTGGGGAAATTAAGAACCCAACATTAATTGAATTTCCTTTAAATAATTTAAATTTAGCAGGCCAAAATTTTGCTCCAAACTGCTTTGGTGGTTATAAATTCTGCTAACCACAGCCATAAAAAATCCCGCTATATCAGCGGGATTTTTTTTTATTGCAAAGACCAATTATTTCGCAATTTTCGCCAATAATTCTTCTTTAGAAACGTTTGCAGATTCAGCGTCTCGGCGACCTTTATATTCAAATGTACCTGCATCCAAACCTTTTTCACCAATCACAATACGGTGTGGAATACCGGTAATTTCAAGGTCAGAGAATTTCACCCCTGGACGTTCATCACGGTCATCCAATAACACGTCAAAACCTGCGGCTTGAAGTTCTGCATACAGTACTTCAGCTGCTTCCATGGTACGTGGTGATTTATGTGCATTCATCGGCACAATCGCAACTTCAAATGGAGCAATCGCGCTTGGCCAGATAATGCCTTTTTCATCAAAGTTTTGTTCAATGGCAGAAGCAACAACACGTGTCACACCAATACCATAACAACCCATCGTCACGACAGTTGGTTTACCGTCTTTACCTAATACTTTACAGCCTAAAGCTTCAGAGTATTTTTTGCCCAATTGGAAGATATGACCCACTTCAATACCACGTTTAATTTGTAGTGTGCCTTTACCATCTGGAGATGGATCGCCTTCAACCACATTGCGTAGGTCGTACACTTCCGTAAACTTGGCATCACGTTCCCAGTTCACACCAGTCGCATGTTTATCTGCTTCATTTGCACCTGCTACAAAGTCAGACAATACTGATGCTGCACGGTCTACAATGACAGTAAGACCTTTTTCAACCAAGCCTTGAGGGCCAACAAAACCAGCAGTTAAGCCAAGTGCAGTCAATTGTTCTTCAGTTGCAAAAGTAAGTGGTGCTGAAATTAATGGGTGTTTTTCCGCTTTAATTTCATTCAGTTCATGGTCACCACGAAGGAATAAAGCCACCACAGGTGCAGCTTTACCTTCTTCTGCAACACCTTGAACAAGGAGTGCTTTCACCGATTGCGCTGCATCTGTACCTAAGAAGGCTGATACATCCGCAATGGTTTTTTGATTTGGTGTATCAACAATTTTTAATTCTTGAGTCGGTGCAGCACGTTCACCGACAAGCACGGCTTCAGCCATTTCGACGTTGGCTGCATAGTCAGATTCTGTTGAGAATGCAATATCGTCTTCACCACTAGATGCCAATACGTGGAACTCGTGTGATCCTGAACCACCAATTGAACCCGTATCCGCTTGTACAGGGCGGAAGTTTAAACCCAGACGAGTAAAGATTTTGCAGTACGCAGCGTACATTTTGTCATAGGTTTCTTGTAAAGATGCTTGGTCAATATGGAATGAATAAGCATCCTTCATCACAAATTCACGTGAACGCATTACACCAAAACGTGGACGAATTTCATCACGGAATTTTGTTTGCACTTGGTAGAAGTTTGCTGGCAACTGTTTGTAGCTTTTCAGTTCATTGCGAGCAAGATCTGTAATCACTTCTTCGTGTGTAGGACCAAGCACAAAGTCATTGGTATGACGGTCTTTAAAGCGTAAAAGTTCAGGACCATACTGCACATAACGACCTGATTCTTCCCATAAAGAAGCAGGTTGCGTAACAGGCATGAGGACTTGAAGTGAACCTGCACGGTCCATTTCTTCACGGATAATTGCTTCTACTTTATTTAATACGCGAACACCCATTGGCAACCAAGTATATAAACCTGAAGCCAATTTACGAATCATACCGGCACGAAGCATTAGCTGATGTGAAATCACTTCAGCATCGTTTGGGGTTTCTCTTAATGTTGCAAATAAAAAGCGACTCGCGCGCATGGAAGCTGTCCTAAAAAATTAAGCCTTGAAAGCGAAGATTATACAATAAAAAATGAGGTGCACATTTTTCAATGTCACCTCATCTCGAGTAACTGAAATTATGACATGATTTTTCGTGCTTGGCGTGACATAAAATTCTTAAAGTCATCCAAATAGGTAAAGATCACCGGCACCACCACTAATGTAAGGAGGGTGGAGGTGATCACACCGCCAATGACCGCATGCGCCATTGGGGCACTTTGTTCGCCGCCTTCACCAAGTCCAAGTGACAATGGCACCATACCCATGACCATGGCACTTGTCGTCATGAGAATTGGCCGTAATCGAGTTTTGCCTGCAGCAATAATGGCATCATATCGCTCCTCACCACGATCCATGGCTTTTTTAATAAAGTCGATAAGTAGAATTGCATTTTTGGTCACCAGACCCATGAGCATAATGATCCCAATAATCGAGAATAAGTTCATAGTAGAATTAAACAGGAACAAAGCCAAGAACACCCCAATTAAGGACAGCGGTAAGGACGCCATAATCGCAGCAGGGTGAATAAAGCTGTTGAACTGTGAACCCAGCACAATGTAAATAAATACAATGGAAAGGGTAATTGCGGTTAAGGCATAACCTGCAGACTCTGCCATATCAGCATTGGAACCTTGAGTGTCAAAGCTATAGCCCACTGGCATATCAAACTTCTCTTGCATAGCGCTGATATCATTGCCGATATCACCTGCAGGTCGACCTGACGTATTGGCTTCAACCAACACTTCACGAGCTAAATCACGACGGTTAATTTGCGAAGCGCCTAACTTCTCTTCAAAAGTCGCTACACTAGAAAGAGGTGTCAAAATTGGTTGGCCATTTGCATCTGTTTTACTTGAAGTGACATACAGATTTTGGAGATCACTTGGTAATGCACGATCTTTTTCAGCTAAACGAAGATGCACATCATAAGTTTCACCTTTCGGATCTTGCCATGTGGTGACATCATCACCTGCAATTAAAGGCCGAACGGCATTGGCAATTTGATTCACCGACAAGCCTAAATCACTGGCTAGAATACGATTGATTTGCATATCTAGAGTTGGTTTAGGCTCTTTCAAAGACGTTTCTAAATCCACTACGCCATCAATTTTTGCCATTTCTACCATAAAACGATCCGAGATTTTTTGCAGTTCATTTAAATCTGGACCTTTGATAGAAATCATAATTGGCTTTTGACCACCAGAGACTGTTTCATCTGCAGAGGCAACCGATGTAACGCTTATGCCACCAACAGTTTTAAGTCGTTCACGGAACTCATTGTTCAGTTCACTCAGGCTTTTACTACGTTCGGTACGCGGTGTGACCGTCACGCGAATACTGACATGGTTTTTACCACGGTCTGTTAAGCCATTGATGACACCATATGTACTTAAAGTATCAGGATGTTGCTTAATTACACGCTCAACTTGTTGTAACTTAGCTTGTGAATATTCAAGACTGGAATCAACAGGCGTTTCAAATTTAATTCGAATCTCACCCTTGTCAGGTACAGGGACAAACTCAGTCCCAATCATTTTTGATAACCCGAGTGCACCAAACAGTGAAGCGACAGCGACTATCAGCGTGATTAATCTAAATCGTAAAGCAAGTTTCAGTAGTTTTTCATAAACATGACTTAGATTATCTAAACGTGAGGAGATGAAATTAAAGAAACGTTTAACTACGCCAGGTTTTTTATTTGGATCAGCTTTGCGTTCTGCCCAGTGTGCTGACAGCATTGGATCGAGCGTGAAACTCACAAACATCGAAATCAGTACAGCGGCACTGACCGTTACCCCAAACTGATAGAAGAAACGGCCAATAATACCGCCCATAAAGGCAACAGGGAGGAATACAGCCACAATGGTCAAAGTCGTTGCGAGGACGGCTAAACCAATTTCTTTCGTTCCATCAAGTGCTGCCGTGACATGATCTTTACCCATGTCGGCATGCCGCACAATGTTTTCGCGTACCACGATGGCATCATCAATGAGTAGGCCAATACTGAGTGACAGTGCCAGTAAGGTCATCATATTGATGGTAAAACCAAATATCCAAATAAAAGTTAAGGTACCAAGTAAAGAAATCGGCAGGGTAAGCCCTGTAATAATGGTTGAACGATAGGAACCTAAAAACAGTAATACAATCAAGACTGCAAGAACTGCACCTTCGATAATGGTTCTTGCCACGCTAGAGATACTGCCACGAATACTTTTCGATGAGTCAACAACGACTTTGAGTGTGGTGCCTTTGGGTAATTGTTGTTCAATGAGATCTAAAGTTTTATACGTTTGATCCACGACTTCAATGACGTTAGAATCAGAGCTACGTAAAATATCAATCGCAACAGCAGCTTTACCATTTAAAAAGGCTGAAGACTCGAGATCAGCTTGAGTGTCTTTTACATTTGCAACTTGTTTTAAAAATATTGGCGCGCCGTTTTTATTAGCAACAATTAAATCACCAAAACCAAGCGGATGTTTGACCTTAGAGTTGATCTCAATAACGAGTTCAGAGTTTTCAGATTTCAGTGTACCGCCCGGCACCTCAATATTTTCAGCTTTTAATGTATTGATGACACTATCAATACCAATGCCATAGGCTTGTAATTTTTGTGGTTCAACTTCAATGCGAATCTGACGCTGTGCATCACCCAATAGGTTAACGGTACCCACACCTGCAACTGTTCTAAGCTGAGGAACAATACGTTGATCTAAATAAGAACTGAGCGATTTAAGATCCATGTTGGTCGATTCAAATACAATCGACATAATCGCATTTGCTGTAGGGTCATAACGCTCCACAATGGGATCTTGAATTTCGTCTCGAAACTCAGCCGTGACCGAGGCTATTTTGTCCCGAACATCTTGTGCTGCTGTAGTTGAAGAAACATCTAAGTTGAATTCAGCCGTGATCATTGACAGTCCTTCACTGGACTGAGAAATGACCTGCTTTAACCCTGAGATGGTATTAATCTGATCTTCAAGTTTTTTAGTAATTTCTGATTCAACCGTTTCTGGTGATGCACCAGGATAGTTGGTGTAAACTACGACAAAAGGAAAGTCTACATCAGGAAATTCTTCCACGCCCATTCGTTGCCAAGATGCAAGACCGATCACCATCAAACAGAACATCATCATGATGGTGAACACAGGGTATTTCACACTGATTCGAGTTAACCACATAGTTCAGTCCTATTTATTTTTGTTTTGCATCAATGGATACGGTCTTTTGAATATCAGCATCCGTAAATTCAATTCGGCTGACTTGATCTCCTGCGATCAACCCTTTAATGACCGCCGTATTGTCTTGATAGCGTTGTTCGAGTAACTCAACTTGAACTTTGATCAGTTTATTTTGACGTACTACCCACAAATAAGGTTTGGACTCGGCATTACGCACCACGTCTAAAGGAATGATCTGACCACTCAGTTTTTGTGAACTCAGAATTTTGCCTTCAACAAAGGAGCCAATACTCAAAGAGCTAATGGTTTCTTTGGGTGTGGCAAAGAATTCAATTTGACGGCTGGCTTGATCCGCAATTGGAGAAATACGACTGATGTGTGCAGTTAAACGATTTGGATTGCCTTGGATTTGGTATTCAATGGCATTGCCGACACGTAGACTACTTTGTAGATCGCTTGGTAGTTTGGCTTGAATTTCTAATTTTTGTGGATCGACAATTTCAAACAGGGTTTGCCCAATAGCAACGGTTTGACCCGGCTCGACTTCACGTTTGGTGATGACACCATCAATGGGACTTTTAATAATGCCATCTTGATCGGCCTTTAAGGAAATATCGACATTGGCTTGTTGCGCACGAACATTTTCGAGTTGTGCCTGATAATCAACACGACTTTGCTCATATTCTACTTTGGAAATAAAACCTTGATTGAGTAAGCGCTGCTTACGTTCCATCATCAATTTCGCCTGATTGGCTTGTGCTTGAGCAGATGCTTTATTGGCTTGGGCTTGGGCTAAACGTGCGGCATTATCCTGATTATTTAAGCGGACGAGTATTTGACCTTTTTGAACACGATCACCCACTTGTGCAGTGACAGTTGTGGCTGTTGCTGACACCTGAGCTTGCAAACTACTTTGATTAATGGCACGGATGGTTCCCGTAAATGCAGTCGTTTGTACAGATTCTCCGCTTTTGACAGCAACTAGATCATCTTGGATGAGCTCAATTGCTTGAGGGGTAGGGGGAGTTTCTGTTTTCTCGTTTCGATCACATGCAGATAAAGTAATGGCTAGGCCAAACATTCCAGCCACAATTAGGCTACGCTGAAATGGTATGCGAGTTGTATAAGCATCAGATGTAAATAGCATAAGCGTCCTTTATAGCGCTATCTTTAACAGCCTACCTGAATCGATTACTCAAGGGCTTTCAAGCGACTGATAATTCTGTCGTATTCAGCTTCCATGTTTCGATAGCGACTTTGTAAAGATTGAATATTTTCTTTTTGATTGATGATGTTTTTTTGATTTGTATCGAGTGTCAGTTTTAAATGTTCAGGAATGTTTTTGCCTTTACGGGCAATTTCACGTTCCTGACGTACAAAAGTAATACGATCAGTTTGCAACTGTTTAAGCTGTTCTTGTTGAAACGCAATTTGCTTTTTCAGTTGAGTCAATGCTTCTTTCTTTTTCTGAGTGGCAATATGACTATTGGTATATGCACGCTTGAGCTTGGCATCTTCAGCTTTACATTGTTGCTGAATCGCACGTTGCGGTGCCTGCTTAATATCGGCTTCCACATTATATGGACGCGCACGCTGAATCACTTGCATATTTTGATCCAGTGCTTCATAGCCATAACGGATATGATTTGGCGTAACATTGGTACTGATATTGGCAACACCTTTACTGTCATAGTAACGATACCATTTCGGCTTTTGCGTGTTGGCATAGATCCACGCTGAGGTTAAACTCAGTGTCAGCAGAATCACAGTATTTTTTATAAACTTATTTTTATCAATGCAAGCAAGTTTTTCTGCAAACTGACTCATCATTGTCACCCCAAATTAAAGTTGACTAAATTACTTATTTTAAAGTAATAATAGTGCTATCTTAGACGTAAAAGAACCAATTAAAAAAAAGTAATAATAGTGCTATCTTAGACGTAAAAGAACCAATTAAAAACTAGTGTAAGTCAAAAATAAAACAATGAATATTATAAAGTGTGAAGTTGTTGTTAAAAAAAATATTTTATGTCTACTTGGGTGGAAAATGTTCGTTGATAATCTTATAACAGGTATGTTAAAAATATTGATCAATCGCACTAAAATAATGCTATAAGCGCAATTGCAAAATCGTTTCTAGAATAGAAGGGGCAAAAATGGACGATACATTTCAAAATTTAAAAGTTATGGTGATTGATGACTCAAAAACCATTCGTCGTACAGCAGAAACTCTTCTACAACGAGAAGGATGTGAAGTGGTGACTGCAGTTGATGGTTTTGAAGCACTGTCAAAAATTGCAGAAACAACACCAGACATCGTTTTTGTCGATATTATGATGCCACGTTTAGACGGTTACCAAACTTGTGCATTAATCAAAAACTCTCAAAATTACCAAAATATCCCTGTGATTATGCTGTCAAGTAAAGACGGTCTATTCGATCAGGCGAAAGGTCGTGTTGTTGGTTCGGATGAATATTTGACTAAACCGTTCAGTAAAGATGAATTGCTTAATGCAATCCGTAACCATATCCGTGCTTAAATTAGATTTTTTGGGGGAATAAGCATGTCACGTATCCTTGTAGTAGATGACTCACCGACAGAAACTTTCCGTTTTCGTGAAATTTTAACCAAACATGGGTTTGAAGTTTTAGAAGCGGCAAATGGCGCGGATGGTGTCACCGTGGCACAAGCTGAATTACCAGATCTTGTTCTCATGGATGTGGTAATGCCAGGCGTAAATGGATTTCAAGCAACACGACAAATTGCACGTGGCGCGACAACAAAACATATTCCGATTGTCATCGTCAGTACCAAAGATCAGGCGACTGACCGTGTATGGGGTAAACGTCAAGGTGCAGCGGATTATCTGACTAAACCTGTTGATGAACAACAATTAATTGATGTGATAAAACAACACCTCAATGCAGGATAAGCTCTATGGCAGCAAATGGATTTATCGAACTGCTTCGCATTGCTAAACGGGGTAATAAAAACTACGTTTCCAATGAAAATGAAGCAAACCGATGGTCAGGCATTGCTTTTGAGATGATGGGGCAGTATTTCGTTGCCCCACTTGGGGAAGTATCAGAAGTGATCTATCCGCCAAAATATACGCCAGTTCCAAATACACAGCCTTGGGTTGTGGGACTGGCCAATATTCGGGGTAGGCTTTTATCTGTTTCAGACTTAGCACAATATATATCAGGTCATAAAAGCCAATTTACACCAACTCAAAAAGTTTTATGCATTAACCATAATGATCAATATGTGGGATTGGTCGTCGATCAAGTTTTGGGGATTCAACACTTTAATAAGAAAAGTTTCTTTTCTAAAAATGCTGAATTGGATGAGAACCTAAAAGAATATTGTCAGGGGTTCTTTCATCAGCATAACCAGCAATGGCATGTATTCTTATTCAGCCGTTTGTTGCAAAATCCAAAATACATGAATGCATCTATAAAATTTATAAATTAATTGTCGCGCGAAAGAAAAAAAGGGCGTAATCGGGGAGAGGCTGTATGGGCTTTAAGCTTAAAAAGAAAAATGCAGGGGAAAGCGGAGGTCGCAAAGGCGGCAATGCTTTTTTGACGAAGATCCAGTCACAAGCGGATCAGTTGTCACGTGTATTTGGGGATAGTGAAAAATCTAAGCCGCTGATCTATGGTGCCGTTGGGTGTCTATTGGCAGCGACAATTATTCTATTGTCTCTTTTCTATATCGTTCCGCGTGCCAATGAATTAACACGTAGTCTGGGTGATTTACGTCTTTTATCACAGACGATTTCTCGTCAAGCGACTGAAGCGACAGCTTCAGGAACGCCAGAGGCGATGAAAAAACTGACAGATTCACAAAAACAGTTCGCTGAAAATTTAGAAACAGTAAAAAGCATTCACTCAAATAATGAAGCTTTACAAACAGTAGATAAACAATGGGCACAAGTGTCTTCGAATATTGATTTGATTTCTTCACAACAAAAAATCATTAATCAGCTTTACGATACCAACATCGCGATTGGTGAAGCAATTCCGGGTATTCAGGCAGAATATAACTTGATGGTCGACCAAATGGCACGTCAAGATATGCCATCAAGTCAGGTGGTTATTGCGAAGAACCAAGTATTTATTGCAGAACGTATTTTACGTTCGATCTCTTTGGTATTGACGGGCACAGATGGTTCTCGTGAATCAGCAGATGACTTCAGTTCAGATACTGAAACTTTCGGTTCATATTTAAATGCACAATTAACAGGTTCAGCACAGCTTGGTGTAGAACGTATTAATGATCCAACTTTGCGTGAATCTCTAGAAGGCATTAAATCTGAATACGATGACGTATTAAAATCAGCTTCAGCAACGATTCTGAAAAACTCAGCGCAGATTGTAAAAGTACACCAAGCATCAGCATCTATTTTTGCGCAATCAGATGAATTGCTTCAAAACTTAAACAAGCTATCAAGTAGTACAGGTCTTAAAACAATTATTCCTGCAATCCTGTTGATTCTATTCTTGATTGGTTTCTTATACTGCGTATTTAAACTGTTATCACTTCGTGGTTTGTCAGATAAACAACGTGTAGGTCGTCTACAAGAAGAATATGACCGTAACCAAAACGCGATTTTACGTTTACTTGACGAGATTGCCGATCTTGCAGATGGTGACTTGCGTTCCCATGCGACGGTATCTGAAGACTTTACCGGTGCGATTGCCGATTCGATTAACTTCGCAATCGACCAACTTCGTGACTTGGTATCGCGTATTACTGAAACTTCACAAGAAGTCGCGCAATATACTGCGACTACGCAAAGCATTACCAACCAGCTTGCAGAAGCATCAGAACATCAGGCGCAAGAAATTGCGGGTGCATCTGCAGCGATTAATGAAATGGCGATGTCGATTGACCAAGTATCTGCCAATGCGGAAGAGTCTGCTGTGGTTGCGGAGCGTTCAGTACAAATTGCTGCCAACGGTGCGGACGTTGTAAACCGCTCGATTGAGGGTATGGACACGATTCGTGAACAGATTCAGGAAACCTCTAAGCGTATTAAGCGTTTGGGTGAGTCGTCTCAAGAAATTGGTAACATCGTTGCCTTAATTAACGATATTGCAGATCAAACCAACATCTTGGCATTGAACGCTGCAATTCAGGCATCGATGGCGGGTGAAGCGGGTCGTGGTTTCGCAGTCGTAGCCGACGAAGTCCAACGTCTTGCGGAGCGTTCTGCATCTGCAACTAAACAGATTGAAGGCTTGGTAAAAACGATTCAGACCGATACCAACGAAGCGGTAATTTCGATGGAACAAACCACAGCTGAGGTTGTCCGCGGTGCGAACTTATCTAAGGATGCGGGTGTTGCACTGGATGAGATTCAAACGGTATCAAATAACCTTGCGAAATTGATTGCGAACATTTCTGATGCTGCAAAACTACAATCGGCATCTGCAGGTCATATTGCAACAACGATGAATGTCGTACAAGAAATTACAGCGCAAACAACGACTGCAACATTCGATACTGCACGTTCAGTATCTGAATTGGCAAACATGGCTGATGCATTACGTGAATCTGTATCTGACTTTAAACTTCCAGAGTAAGTGATCAACCGTGAACAACGTGTCTTGACTGCGGTCAAGGCACATTGAAATCCAGATAAAACGTCGTGCAAATCTACTTAACAATTTTGTTGGGTTTCGCTTGCTGGTCGTGATTGAGTTTGAGCAACTGCCTAAGTTGCAAGACGTAAGAAGCCTTAGCTATGAAAGAAATATTAAAAAATTTAGTTGAAACAACAACGCTTCCTGAAGATGAATATCTAGATCAAGATGCAGAAATCTTAGAGATTTTTGTAGAAGAGATAGAGGAAATTTTCGTTGAGCTAAATGCTTTATTTCCAGATTGGTTATCTCAACCGAATGACCAAGAAATTCTTGCAACTGTACGTCGCCATTTTCATACATTAAAAGGCTCTGGCCGGATGGTGGGAGCAAAAGCAGCGGGTGAATTGGCATGGGCTGTAGAAGATACACTGAACCGTGTTAAATCAGGTTCAATTCCATTAACGCCTGTAATTCAACAATTTGCAAAAGCTGCTTTTAATGTTTATCAATATACCTTGTATCCAAAATTTAAAAATGTAGAAGCTTTGGATGTTGATCTACGTCCATTGGTGTTATTAGGGCAACAATTACAACAACAGCAAAGCCCTGAACCTGCATTAGAAGAGTTATTGGTCTTGGCAGATCAATTAACCGCAGAAGGTCAATCGACAGGCCTTGAAATTATATCGAATGACTTTGATGTAATTGAAAGTGTCATGGCTGATGGATCCATGGCTGTCGCAGATCTAGCTCATGTGGAAGCGACTCCTGAGTCAACTGTGGTAT
Organism: Acinetobacter sp. NCu2D-2; assembly: GCF_001647675.1. Lineage (NCBI taxonomy): Bacteria > Pseudomonadati > Pseudomonadota > Gammaproteobacteria > Moraxellales > Moraxellaceae > Acinetobacter > Acinetobacter sp. NCu2D-2. The sequence goes on along the minus strand of NZ_CP015594.1, from coordinate 1,890,733 downwards.
TAGAGCTAGTAGATTCTTCAGAACCGACTGATATTGAAGTGACACTGGGTATTTTCCTCGAAGAAGCAGAGGAACACTTAGAAACAATTACTCGTTTCTTAACCAATAGTGATGAAAAAAATCAAGATTATAATGGCTTAATTCGCGCACTTCATACCCTGCGTGGTAGTTCATCAATGGCACATATTGATGAAATTTTTGATGCCAGCTCTAAAGTTGAAAATCTATTTAAAACCCTCGTGCAAGATGAAATCAGCACAAGTTCAAAAGCAATTGGGCTGTTACAGCAATATGCGGAATTTGTCAGTGATTACTTGCACATCTTGCCGACAGGCAATACAGATCAATTAAGCAAAATACACCAAACTTTTGATCGTGCATGGGACGATTATGGCTTCTCTGCAGATGACAATGTCATAGAAACCAAAGGGATTGTCTCTCAATTGGTTGAGCTTGATATTGATCTACTTTTGGATGCTGAATTTGAGTTCGATACTCGAGTGAAGGATGAATATCCAGACTATGTAGAGTCGCTGAGCAAACAAGCGACTGAATTGTTAATGCATACGGAAAATCGTGCTGCACAGGGTATTTATGATTTTACCTCAGAACTGAAAAATGCCTACGATGCATTAATTGATAAGCCAGCATTGCTACAAAATGATTATGCATTTGAATTGTTTGCCCACGTACACCAAGAGTTCATTCATTTGTTTGATACTTTGGCTGCGGGGCAGCGTGTCATCTTGAGTGAAGATACAACCAAACGCTTGGCAGATTTGTCTGCTTATGTACAGCAAGACATTGACGAAGTTGCTGAAGTTGCGGAAGAAGTGGTGGAAGGTGCTGCTGTCGTTGAGCTTACTACGACTGCGGCAACGACCAATGCAGGTCATATTGATTTTGCAACGTTAAGTCAACAAATTGCTTCTGACCGTCAGCTGATTGATTCTTCTGAATCAAATTCAGACTTTGATCCTGATTTGGTTGATATTTTCCTTGAAGAAGCAGATGAATTACTTGTCGGTATTGATGAAGACCTGAATACATGGTCTAAAAATCATGATGATACCCATTCCTTAAAGAATTTGATGCGTTATTTGCATACCTTAAAAGGTAGCGCAAATATGATTGCTGCATCAAATATCGGCTCAATTGCCCATGAGCTTGAAAGTATTTATGAGCGAGTAATTCGCCATCAAATTCATGTATCTACAAACTTGATTCAGATTATTCGTCTAGTACAGGATAATGTGTCTGATCGTATTCAAACGATTCGAGACCAATCGGTTGATTATCCTGCGACTGCTGCAATTTCAATTTTACAAAATATCCAAAGCTTGCTTTCAGGTGATGCTGCACAAGTTGTAGTGACCCCTGAATCTGATGCAACACTTGAAGCTGAAGTTGTCAATTTTGTTGCAGAGCTAGCTATTGAAAATGCGCCTGTATTAGAAACAGAAACCAGCTTTGCAATGGACTTTATTGATCCATCTGTAGAAGAGCAGGAAACTATTACAGCAGAAAGTGATGAAGTAACACTTTCATCTGCTGAAACCTCATCGTTTGATACTACATCGCAAAGTGAAGCAGAACCTGAACTTACTAATATTGAAGCTTCGACACCTCTCAGCGAAGAAGATGAGCTAAAATCAATTGTTGAAGAAACTTTCTTAGAAGAATCTGAGGAAATTCTCAATAATACTGAGAAACTGTTAAATCAATGGTTTGATCAGCGTAGTGACCGAAGTTTATTACTCCAATTGCAACGTGCTGCCCACAGTATCAAAGGTGGTGCACGTATGATTGCCAATGAGACCATTGCAAGCATTGCCTATGAGTTAGAAACCACATTCGAGCAATTTGCGGTACATCACTTTAACTCGAATGCGTATGATGCATTGCTGTTAAAAACGCTCGATTGGCTACGCACAGCAATCTTTAAACGTGAATACAATAACTTCGAGCAAATTCGAACTGCTTTAGAAGCGATTGAATATGTTGATGTTACGGCTCAATTACCTGAACGACTAACCAAAACGGAAACGTTGTCTACGGCTACAGGCTTTGAATTTATTCAAGGTGACGGTACAGAGCCACCAAGTATGTTGGGTGAATGGCAAGAATCGATGACTCACGATACAAGTAACGAGATGATTCGTATCTCGGCAGATCTTGTTGAGAAGATGATTGACTTATCGGGTGAGAACTCGATTAACCGTTCACGAATTGAGATGGACTTAGGTCAGCTTGGCAATACCTTGAACGAGATGGAGCTTGCGATTAAACGTTTGGCGGATCAGTTACGTCGAATGGAAGGAGAGCTGGAATCTCAAATTATTGCCAAACATGGATCTGAAAACTCACGCTATGCCGATTTTGACCCATTAGAAATGGACCAATATTCATCTTTAAATCAACTGTCTAAATCATTGACAGAGTCAGCATCGGATTTAGTCGATTTCAAAACCACGCTTTCTGACAAAATTCGTGATACTGAAGGTTTATTACTACAACAATCGCGCATTCAAGCAGAAATTCAAGAAAGTTTGATGCGTACTCGCTTGGTGCCTTTTGACCGTATGTTGCCGCGTTTGCAACGTATTGTGCGTCAAACATCGACGACATTAAACCGACCTGCTGAACTCATTGTGCAAAACTCAGAAGGTGAATTAGACCGTACCATTCTTGAACGTTTGGTGACACCTTTCGAGCACATGCTACGTAATGCGATTGACCATGGTTTAGAAGATACCGATCAACGTATTGCACTAAATAAACCTGAAGTGGGTTCAATCGTGCTGGATATCAGCCGTCAGGGTACCGATGTTCTCGTTTCATTTAGTGATGATGGTAAAGGGATCGATGCGGAGCGTATCCGTGAGAAAGCCATCAGTTTAGGTTTGGTAAAACCTGATCAGATCATTGAGCAAGAAGAACTATTACAGTTTATTTTCCACCCAGGTTTCAGTACTGCAAAAGCAGTCACACAGATTTCTGGTCGTGGTGTCGGACTGGATGTCGTACAAAGTGAAATTAAAGCGCTTGGTGGTCATGTCTCAATTCAATCTACACTCGGTAAGGGTACAACCTTTACCATTCGCGTACCGACAACGGTAGCGGTAAGTGATGCATTGATGGTGAAAGTTGGCGATCAACAATTCGCAATTGCCTTGGCGCAAATTGATCGAATTGTACGTATTGCACCTGCAACACTTGAGACTTATTTCAACAGTAAAGAAGACTACTTCAAGATTGATGGCACGGACTACAAGCTACGTTATCTCTCTGAGTTTGTTGCTAATCAACCAATTCCACGCCTTAACAATGTTGGTCACTCGTTACCTGTGTTGTTAATTAAAGGGAACAGTGGACAGACCATTGCGCTTCTTGTCGATCAATTAGTCGGTTCACGTTCACAGATCGTGGTGAAACCGATTGGTCAACAGTTTGCCAATGTCGGTGTTGTCGCAGGGGCAACGATTCTCGGGGATGGTCAAGTGTGTCTGATTCTTGATGGTCAAAATGTTGCACGTCAAATTCAGGCAACACAACGTATTAAACATACGACTGAACATCGCGATATCCGAACAAGTAGCACACGCCGCTTAGTCATGATTGTCGATGATTCTGTGACCGTACGTAAAGTGACATCGCGTTTACTTGAACGTCAGGGCTATGACATCGTGACTGCGAAAGATGGTGTTGATGCGATGGAGCAACTTGAAAACGTACGCCCTGACTTAATGTTGCTAGATATTGAAATGCCACGTATGGATGGTTTTGAGGTGACGAACTTGGTACGTCGCCATGATATTCATCGTGACTTACCAATTATTATGATTACCTCACGTACAGGCGAGAAACATCGTGAACGTGCATTCAGTTTAGGTGTGACTCACTACATGGGTAAACCATTCCAGGAAGCAGAATTGCTTGCCAATATCCAAGATTTGATTGCTGAAAAACAGGGGTAATGTATGAGTCAAAATATCGTATCTACAGCCGCTAAAGACAAAATTAGTCAGCAAGAACTACAGCATCTAATTACGGTTTCTACTGGATTCATTGATGCTTATATTATTGAATGCCATGACAAAGAACCCATGTTGCTGCCCCAAAATATTGTCTTGTCTGCACTCGATAGTGAAACGCAGGTAAAAACAGTGGAATGGCATGAAGCGATGCTGCCTGTGTATTCTGTCAGTGCACCTGATCAGAAAAATGGTGTAGCGTTGGTGATTGAAGGGGATGAAAGTTCACAGCGTTTCGCTTTGATGTGTAATGAAATGCCGAAAACAATTCGTATCCGTATTTCTGAAGTAGTAGATGCTGATTTAGAAATTAAGGATTCTGCTGTGTTCCAATATGTACGTATGGCAGATCAGGTCTACCATATTCCAAATATGGATTATATTGAATCTACACTACGCGCCTAAACAGCGATAATTGACGTAAAAAAGGAACACATTGCGTTCCTTTTTTCTTTTGTACTGTGACTAAGCCAATAGATCAACAAGGATTTGTTCGTAAATTTCAGCAAGTGGCTCCAAATCATCAATATTAACGTGTTCATTAATTTGATGAATTGTGGCATTTAACACGCCTAACTCAAGGACTTGGGCACCTGTTGGTGCAATGAAGCGACCATCTGAAGTACCACCTGATGTTGAAAGTTCTGTCTCAATGCCTGTGACTTTACGAATGGCATGTGTCGCAGCATTGACGAGTTCACCAACAGGGGTGAGGAAAGGTAAACCGGATAATGTCCAAGAAATATCATAATCGACACCATGACGGTCTAAAATTTCGAGTGTACGCGCTTGCAGTTGTTCTGCCGTCACTTCAGTCGAATAACGCCAGTTCATCAAAATATTCATGGTGCCAGGTACAACATTGGTTGCACCTGTACCTGCATTAATATTCGAAATTTGGAATGAAGTCGCAGGAAAATACTCATTGCCTTGATCCCAAACAGTTTCGCAAAGTTCAGCAATGGCTTTTGAAGCGGTATGGATCGGGTTAATCGCTAAATGTGGGTAAGCCACATGACCTTGTTTGCCTTTTACAGTGAGATTGGCATTTAAAGAACCACGTCGACCATTTTTTACAATATCACCCAATTTGTTGGTACTTGATGGTTCACCCACTAAACACCAAGTAATTTTTTCCTGACGTGCTTCAAGGGCTTCAATCACTTTAACCGTACCATTGATTGAAGGACCTTCTTCATCTGAAGTAATCAGGTAGGCAATTGAGCCTTTATGGTCAGGATGTTTTTCTACAAAACGTTCAGTAGCTACAACCATAGCAGCCAACGCCGTTTTCATGTCTGCACTACCACGACCGTAGAGCTTGCCATCGCGAATTTCAGGTTTGAACGGATCTGAATTCCAAGCGTCTAAATTACCTGTAGGAACAACATCGGTATGGCCTGCAAAACAGAACACAGGACCTTCTGTGCCTTTGCGCGCCCAAATATTATCGACATCCTCAAATCGCATAGATTCAACGTTAAATCCAACTTTCTTTAAACGTTCAGCCATGATGTGCTGGCAGTCATGGTCGACAGGAGTCACTGAAGGTTGGCGTAGGAGTTGTAGGCTTAAATCGAGAGTTGCGGAAGATGTCATAGAGATTCATTCGTAAATCGATAATATTATCGGCACTATAATAGGCGAATCTTCAGCAAGATGTGAGCATTAAACGTAAAAAAACCCTATTTAAAATAGGGCTCTTTTAATTTGCAACAATCAAATTAATTGCGGCGAATTTCTTCAGAAGTTTTTTCAGCAGTACCTGTGACAGCTTCACCTGCTTTAGAAACGTCTTTACCAACACCTTTTACAGTGTTACATCCAGTTAATACGAAAGCCAATGCTAAAGAAGCAGCTAGAATTTTTGTCATCATCATCTCCGTGTTATCAATAATAAAATTATTATGATGTGGACTTAGATTAAAAAATATACGTCATAAAAAATATGTGGTTTTCATTGTGCTTCGGTTAATAAATGTAATATTCATCTAATCGTTGTTGCTTAAATATGAATTAAATGCGGTTGACGGAACATATAAAAGTCATTGTGATCTTGGTGTTTGTACAAACCATCTGTCCACCAAGTGGCAGGCTGACTACTTGGCTGTGCTTCAGGATAAATCCATTCATGGCGCTGTAAGCGATAATAGCCTTGCTCAGGCTTAAAGATTTGCTTACCCCAGCATCCAATTCGTCTATTTGGGTTGATCCAATTCGGAATGTTATCTAAAACTTGATGCTGGGGAAGGTATAACTGTCCTTTAATCATGCAATAACGTTGTTGAATATGATGACCTAAAGCTTCCTGAAATTGGAATTGCTTTTGGGTAAAGTGTTTTAATTTTCGATTGAGTGTATCGCTACGATTTAAGCCATACCAATTGGCTAAGCTCAAATCCGCTTCAGCTAAATAATATTTAAGCGCCACTTCCCAATGTTCAATCTGATGAGTTTCGGCATTTAATAAAACAAAATCGAGTTCGCCCAAAGTTTTTGGTCCATCAATTTTTTGAATACTGTGACCAAGTAGCTGATAGGGGTGATATTTAGCATCTAATAACCAAAACCACACCAGCATTTCAAAACGAAGTCCTAAGCGGGTACTTTTAAGCCGACTGACGAATTCAATCAATTCGGTTGGGTTTTGGTCTAATTCAATCAGGCGAGGGTGATAATTTTCTAAATGCTTTTGCCATGTTTGATCATCATGAAGTTGGAAAGGATGAATAATTTCAAGCTCGTCAGGGAGCTGAGACAGGATATTCGGACTGCCGACAGCAAAAGCAAGTTGTCGAACCAAAGGATGCTGATAGTTTTGCCACTTTTCATATAGGTTGGTATTTAACGGTGAAAAGGGCATAAGGCATCCTGTATAGAATTGGTTTATATACAACGCAAGATTGCAAAACACTTTATACTACATTCATTCGAAATTTGGGGTGTTTGTATGAAAACGTTGTTTTGGCGAAGTTTAGTAGTACTTTTTGTATTACTTGGCTTTATCGGTGCCTTGCTGCCAGGTATGCCAACAACGGTATTTCTTATTCTTGCTGCATGGGCGGCATCAAAAGGATGGCCACAGATGGATGCGTGGTTACTCAATCACCCTAAATACGGACCAACTTTACGTGCATGGCGTGAAAACGGCACAGTACCGCGTAAAGCAAAGGTCATTGCCTCAAGCATGATGTTCATCAGTGGCATTATCATGCTGTTTACCAATGCACCGCTTGCTGTAAAAATCTTTACTGATCTCACCATGCTGATCGTAGCTATATGGTTATGGCGCCGACCTGAACCTCAAATACCTGTTATTCAGCCTGAATCCGCACAGGAAAACAAAGAATAGAATCATGAGCCAATACGATATTCATCAAGCCGAGATTTGGATTGATTTAGCCCAACAACAATTGATCTTACCCAAACTTAAAAAAGTCTATGCCATTTCTACAGGTAAAAACGGCATTGGTGAAATAGAGAATAGTGGCAAAACACCACGTGGTTTTCATGAAATTGCTGAAAAGTTTGGCGAAAATGCGCCAATCAATAGCGTTTTTATTGCCAGACAAGCAACAGGTGAAATTTATGATCAAGATTTAGCATCTGAATTTCCTGATCGCGATTGGATTTTGACCCGGATCTTACGCCTTGGCGGTTTAGAACCAGGTTTTAATCAAGGTGAAGGATGTGACAGTTATAACCGTTATATCTATATACATGGCACACCAGATTCTGAACCCATGGGCGAGCCGATGTCGCATGGCTGTATCCGCATGCGTAATACAGACATTGTTGAGCTATTCGACATGATTCCTGAAAAAGCCTTGGTTTATATTTCAGAACATGCAATTGAGTATTAAAAACTTCGAATAAAGGGAAGACAGATCGCCTTTCTGATCTTTTTCAACTTTTGTGATTTGCTATTAAAGTTAAAACGCAGCGTTGTAAGTGATGGATGTTATTTAAAAGCGCACAGATGGAAGATCTATAGCATCAAAATCTCTGTGGAAAATTAAATATGTATATTATTTAAGCAAAATCAATATGCTAATGATTTGTTTAATGGATCATGCAAGTTTTTTATGAAAATAAATATAGAATATTTTCATTTATTTTAAGGTATAAACTTAAAAAATATACAAAAAGTGTTGTTTTTTTTAACAATCGACTTATTTTTTAATCACTCGAACTTAAAATGTGGAAAACAGTTAGAAAAGCGTTTGACACTCGGTCAGGATTCTCTATAATGCACCTCATCAAGCGATGAAGTCGATTTGAAAGGGCGCTTAGCTCAGTTGGTAGAGCGTCTGCCTTACAAGCAGAATGTCGGCGGTTCGATCCCGTCAGCGCCCACCAAGCTTCTTTCAAAGTTGAGACACTTATAGTGCAGCGGTAGTTCAGTTGGTTAGAATACCGGCCTGTCACGCCGGGGGTCGCGGGTTCGAGTCCCGTCCGCTGCGCCACTTTAAGTTCTTAATAAATCGTTTGCCACAATAGCGACATTGTGTAGATGCAGCGGTAGTTCAGTTGGTTAGAATACCGGCCTGTCACGCCGGGGGTCGCGGGTTCGAGTCCCGTCCGCTGCGCCATTTACATAGTAGACCTTTTGAGGGCGCTTAGCTCAGTTGGTAGAGCGTCTGCCTTACAAGCAGAATGTCGGCGGTTCGATCCCGTCAGCGCCCACCAGATTTTTTGTGATGCAGCGGTAGTTCAGTTGGTTAGAATACCGGCCTGTCACGCCGGGGGTCGCGGGTTCGAGTCCCGTCCGCTGCGCCATCCTAAGAATCAAAACAGTTTGACCCTTTAAGGGCGCTTAGCTCAGTTGGTAGAGCGTCTGCCTTACAAGCAGAATGTCGGCGGTTCGATCCCGTCAGCGCCCACCATATCTTTTATAGATATATCAGCGATGCAGCGGTAGTTCAGTTGGTTAGAATACCGGCCTGTCACGCCGGGGGTCGCGGGTTCGAGTCCCGTCCGCTGCGCCATTTTTCATTCCCTGATATGAAAAATGTGTTTCAAGCAAGATTTCTTTCTTGCGTCATAAAAACAACAGCGTTGTTTTTATTACTCAGGGCGCTTAGCTCAGTTGGTAGAGCGTCTGCCTTACAAGCAGAATGTCGGCGGTTCGATCCCGTCAGCGCCCACCATATTCTCTTCTTGCTTAAAATCTCAATATTCCATAGAATCCAATCACTATAATAATTTTAAGATTTCATGGTCATGAGAAATCCATATCAACGCAAGGCTGCGTCTAAAACTCAAAATTCCGCTTACGATCCACTCCAAGTCTACAAATCGTTTATTGAAACTATCGTGGCTCAAGCCAGTATTTATGCCTTATATCAAGATGGATGGGCACTTTGTGCAACACCTACTGGCCAAAAAGCATTTGCAACGTGGCAAAGTAAGGGGCTTGCAAAGTTACTGATAAAAGATAACTGGGAAAAATACGAAGTTCAGGAAATTACCTTAAAAGATTTTGTGGAAAAAGTGATTCCCTTTTTACGTCAAGAGAACACCACATTGTCTTTAGACTTGACGCCTGAAGGGCAGAATATCTTGGTTGCACCAGAAAAATTTCTCTTAGATATCAAAAATTATCTTTATCAGATTTATGTTCAAAAACCTGAGCTATTTAAAAATGCTGCCATACCACTGCCACGCCAGATTCGTCTGAATTCTTAATGCGCTTTAACCATTAATATTCATTCAGTAGCCAACCACTCATATAAGCAAAATATTCACGTAACCATGAATGATAGCGAATATATAGTGGGGTATCTGCACTGACAGAGCTAATTTGTTGGTAACCTTGATGTTTTGCAATAGCTTGAGCACGTAATAAGTGGAAGTCGCTGGTTACAATGGCAATAGGTTGCGCGAGCGAAATACTATTTGCATTCAAAATGTCTTTTGAATAACTTAAATTTAATGCAGTACTGGTACTGCGATCTTCTTGCTCAATGTTATTTTTTAGATTTGAATGTTGCTGTAATAAATATCGATGCATGACAGATGCTTCACTATAACTTTCTCCTGAAACTAAGCCACCCGATACAATCATAAGGGTTGATGGATAATTTTTTGCATAATATGCAGCAGCATCTAAACGTTTTCTTAGGCTTGGAGTGGGCTCAGCACGTTCAACACCGCCACCTAAGACAATAATTGCATGCGGTGGTTGTTGATCAGTTTGAAATTTGGCATTGAACTGAATGTAGCTAAAAAATACAGCCACTGTAAACAGCCATAGCCAAATACCTGTCCAAAGGATCTGCCATATTCTTTTTCTTAAAATAGAAGAATTGTGCCAAAGCTGAATTTTCTTAAAAAAGATAGAATAAAGGCTCAGAAGAACACCGAAGAATAATGTCACGAAAATGCCGAAATGCATTTTTTCAAGACTCATCAGCCATAGGCTGTATGTCACTAAGACAAAGCCAATTACTAAACTGAATATTCTTTTAAGATGATAAAGCATTTTTTAACCTTGAACCTTTTTCTAGAATCATTATAAATAAAAAAACCGAGCACGATGGCTCGGTTTTTAGGTTTTGATTTTTATGGATTAATAGACATCACGGCGATAACGTCCATCTAAACGAAGCTGATCAAGCTGTGCTTCGCCAAGAATTTGACGTAGAGCATGGTCAACATCACTCGCCATACCATTGATACTACCGCAAACATAGATCACAGCACCTTGATTGATCCATGTTTTTAACTCTTCGGCATTTTCTTGCAGTTTATGATGCACATAGACTTTTTCAGCCTGATCACGTGAGAAGGCAAGATCTAGACGTTTTAAGGTGCCCATTTGCAGCCACGTTTGTAATGTTTCTTCATAGAAGAAATCATGTTCACGCTGGCGCTCACCAAAGATCAGCCAATTGTCAGTATATTCTAAACGATGACGTGCATTTAATAGACTCATTAAGCCTGCTATGCCCGTACCATTACCGATACAAATAATTGGACGATTATCTGCAATTAAATGGAACGATTCATTGGTGCGAATACGTAAAGCAACTTCGGCATTAATCTCAGCATGCGCAGTTAACCAGCCTGAACCGAGTCCCAATTGACCTTGAGCATCCGATTGTTGGCGTACCACTAAACGTAAAACTTGTTGTGCAGGAACGCTGGCAATTGAATATTCACGTGTCGGTAGAACAGGGAACTGTTCAAGCCATTGATCTAAAATTGCAGTTTTAGGCACATCAACCGTAAGATCTCGATTCCATACATAGTTTTCAATGCTTTGACCTAAAACCTGTGTATCTGGATTCAGCTCATATTTCGCTAAGAATGCTTCGATTCGCTCACGGCTATTTGCAGGTTGAATTTCAGCAATATCACCAGCTTGCCAATGTGCACCTTCAGGCAGTTTAAACTCAATATTAAATGCTGGCGCACCTAAGCTATTGGCATTTAGTAATTCGCGTTTAGTAAGTGTCCATTGATCAAAAGTTTTATCAATATGCATGGTGCTAAGCTCTAACTGTGTTGCTTGTGTCAGAGCAGTATTCCAAGCTTGAATCTGTTCAGGATTCGCATTGTCCACTTCAATGGTATTGAACATCGCTTGAGCTGAATTTTGAGCTAACCATTGATCAATACGATGACCGAAGCTACAGAACGTGTCTGGATATTCTTTAGAACCCAAAGCAAGTACGGCATAGCTTAAATGGCTTAAATCGACTTGAGTTGTTAATACTTTTTTAGCAAAACTTGATGCTAGATCAGGTGCTTCACCTGTCCCATAGGTACTTGCAATAAATAGAACTTGTTCAAATTTCTTTAAATCATCAACAGTTAAATGCTGTACGGATTTTACTGTAACGGGTTGTCTTGCTTCTTGAAGAGATGTTGCTGTGCGCCAAGCAAGTTGTTCAGAAACACCAGTTTGTGAAGCATATGTAATTAGCCAAGGTTTCGCATTTGGATCGACGGTCACAGCCACATTATTTTGACGTGCAGCAGCTGTTAATTTCTTTTGCTTACGACGTTTTAAATACAATAACCAACCTGTCACAAAGAACAGTGGCATTGCAAGTGCTGCAAGCATGGCAAAGAATTGGTAAACAGGACCAAAGAAGCTACCGCGATGCACAGGTAATAAGCTGCTCATGATTTTTTCATTGAGCTTTTTATCCTCGTATAGTTTTACGTCTTTGAATTCTGCAGTTTGATAATCAAATTTTGCATTATTACGTGCGCGTTCGTGTTGAATTTTGGCATCAACAAAGCTGAGTTCAATTTGATGGTCAGGTTTCTTAGGGATATTGAAAGTGACTGACGAATAGTGAGTTGCAAACTTTTGATTAAATGCAGTCCATGATTGATTCAAAGCATAATCAATTTGTTGGGCAGGCAGTCCTTTTTCCTCACCATGACCTTTTTGTCCATCATGTGATTTAGCACCCGCATGTTCTTTATCATGCGATTTTTCAGAATGACCAGACTTATCGCCAGGACCTGATTTTTCACCTTTACCGCCTTTTTCTCCCTGCATTTGGGCTTTCGGAGGCTCTACACCAAGTACAGCGTATAAACCATTTTTCCACCAGCTATACGACCAAGTTAAACCTGTCGTTGCGATAATCAAATAGAAAATGGCCACCCAAGTGCCGACAACCGCATGCAGGTCCCAAATGAAATTACGACCTTTTAACTGTGGTTTAAGCATCAACCACTGTTTAATGGTGTGACGTTTCGGCCAGCGTAAATACAAACCTGACAACACAAAGAACAGCAGCATTAAGGTACAAGCACCCGTAATCTGCTTGCCGACAGGACCAACTGTTAAATTACGATGCAGTTGCTCGACAAATTTGAAGAATTTTTTTCCTTTAATTTCAGGCAATACTTCAGCAGTGTAGGGGTTAACCAGCATGTTATAGCCACGACGTTCACCTTCTTTGGCAATATTTACCGTGCTGGCTTGTTCAGGCAGTGCTGCAATGGTGACACTATTAATTTTGATTTCTGGATCTTGTTTTGTGAAGTGTTGATAAAGCTCGGCAGGGCTTAACTTGTTTTGATTTTGCACTTCAACGACATAACTGTCTGGATTCATCCATTTTAGAATTTGTTGTTCGTAAGAATAGATGGCACCGGTGACACCCATCAGTGACAGAATTAAACCTGCAGTGATACCGAGGAACCAGTGGATTTGAAAGAAGGTTTTTTTGAACATAATCGTGAATGTAACGAATAAATATCAAGAGATGTGCGAAGTATAACGGAACATTTATGAGCTGTAATGAATTTTACAAATAATTTTCATTCTCATTTGCATTTAAGCCAAAAAAAAACCTCCAAGTCGAAACTGGAGGTTTTTTAAACGAAAACGAATTACAGTTGTTTTGGTGCACCCACTTCTTCATTTAAATGCTTGCGAATTGTTTCAAATGAGAAGTTTTTGCTGTCTAGGCGTTTAGGCAGAATATATGCACCTTGTTGACCTTTTACTTTGAAGTTTAAAAGCATAAAGTCAGGGCTGTTGTACCATTCGTAAATATCTTTCCAGCCAATTGCACCAACACCTTCTTGGATGCCCATTTTTTGGCGCATTACGATACCGTGTGGTTGAACCCCTAAACGAACACCCTTAATTTCTTGAACAGGGAATTCATTCATTTTACGTTTTACATACCACTCAAGACCGAAAGTACGGATCAGGTAATATAAAACCACACACACTAAAGCCACCCAACAGAAAATTGTTGAATAGTGCTTTAATAAAATAATGCCTAGGATTGAGAGTACAGTTACTGCACCCATAATCAACCAAGCTTTCATACCAATTTTGTTGGTGCTACGCCAAATCATCAGTTGAGCGTGACGTTGCTCTTCTTCAGAAATTTCGTAGTTCACAGGCTGTAGGGTATAAGCGTATAAATTTTTCGCGGTCATAGTCAGTTAGCAGATTTAAAACTGTAAAAAGTTTAGCATTAATTGTGCCCATTCAGTGAAGATATTGTTTCAAAATCATCCAAATTATAAAGAGGCCAATTCAGTAGCGTGTTCATCACGTTCATGACTTAAACTTTGCTTCAATTGGCTGAGCTGTTTCAGGATGTTAAACATCAATGACAGTTGCTGTAACACAATTAAAGCTTTTTGATCTTCATCATTGGTTGGCGATAAATTTTGACGAATATCCTGAATCGTGGTTTGAGCACTTAAATCGACCATTTGATCATCTAAGAGTGCACTTTGAATCGCGACAAAGGATTGATCTAGTAAATCGAGAACCTGTTGATTTTGAATCGTATTACGATGTGCGCCTAGAGCGGCAATATAACTGAGCAGGGTATGATTCAAACACAAAAACTCGAATGCCAATGATTTTTGATTTGGATCGAAATCGGGTTCTGTGGCTAAAGTCGAGATGAGAGAAGCTACTTCAGCATCAGTATTATGTGCAGCGCGACGGACAATTCGGTAATTTAAACCATTATTACGGCCGTATTTATACTGTTCAATCACCTCAGCCAAGTAATCGCATTGCGCTTGCATTGAACGTTTAATACTGCGAGGTAAGCGGCGGAACTTCCAGTCAGGGAAAATGAAGCTTACACCGAACCAAGCAATCGCACAGCCAATCACAGTGTCAATCATACGAGGGAGGGCAGCTTCAAAGCCCATACCATCTAAGTTAAAGTTAATTAATGCCAAGATGGTAATAAATGCGGTAGCCTGCGCATATTGCTTACTACGTAATTCAAAGAACAATACGCCGCTGAGGATCAAGAGTAATAATTGCCCTTCGACCGATGGAATAAAGTAGAGGATGGAGAATCCAAGAATAATCCCGATTAGTGTCCCCACAATACGTAATCTTAAACGACGTTTTGTCGCGTTAAAGTTCGGTTGGCTGACAAATAGAGCGGTTAATAGAATCCAGTAACCGTATTCGATATTGGTTAATTGTACAAATATATAGCCAATAAGCTGAACCACAGAAAGTCGTACAGCATGGCGGAATAACACAGATTCAGGAGTCAGGTGCTGTTTAAAACGTACAACGATATCTGACCAACCTTTTAGATCATCATCTTTGAGTTGGTTTTCTTTATCTTTACTTCGGTCAAACTTAATATGACGCTCGGTTTCCACGTTGCGTAATTGAGCATCAATTGATTTTAAGTTTTGGTACAGGGCAAATAATGCATTGACCCAGACCATGTCATATTTTTGTTCATCACGTAGGGTGTTTAAAGACTTTCTTAGGTTCTCGAAAGCATGCTTAAAGCGTTTATTATGATGATAGGTTTTACGTTGCTGAATACTGTCACTCAAGTCTTTACAGGCTTTGGCTTGAATCGATAAAACCCGTTGAAAGCGGAACAAAATATCACTGTGCTGAAAGACCTTTGCTAAAACTTGATAGTCAATATGCGCTGAATCGGCACGCTCGTGAATATCTTGTGCCACAAAATAATATTGCAGACTACGACGAGTATCTTTTTGTCCACGGTCACCTTTTAAGCGCGTCAATAAAATGGTCCGCATCTCATTAAAGATGGCAATGAGTTTGCCATTTTCCAAAGACAAATCAATCATGCTTTGTTGATAGCTTTTAGGTGTCATATCGACATCAAAAAGATTTGATTTGGCATAGAGAAAATCGCCTAAAGAGGCATAGCATTTTGAAAGATTATCTTGTGCTTTACGTGCAGGGAATAATAAGAAACTGATGGTCGACAGTACGCCATACCACATTGCCCCAATCACCAATAAGCCCGCTTGCGTATACCATTCATCAAATAGTGGTACGCCCAGCATAGAATAAACCGAAATAACCAAACAACCATAGGAAATGGTGGCATAACGGCGACCGAGTGAACCTAATAAAATCAGGGCAATACACGATGCAATTAAAGTAATGGCAAATAAGATCGGGTAGGGGAATAGAACAAAGACGGTGACGGCAGTGACAAAAAAGCCAATGTAGGTATAAAACAGATTGAGAATGCGTACTGAGAAACGGTCATCAATATCGCTTAATCCGGCTGCAACCACCCCTAAAGTTAATGGAATGGTCATCAATTGTTGATCAAGCAAATAGGGAATAAATGCAGTACCAGCGAAGGCAATCACCATACGTAAGTTGTACATCAAACTGGTGTTGTAGGTGGTTTGTCTTAGATGGGAAAGCCAAGATTTCAAAATATGTCCTTACGTTCAGGGGCTTTAGAAAAAATTTAAATAACCTAGGTAAAATTCAGCAAATTAAAGGGTTATTTAAGTTACAAATCATACTACGCACTGTGTAAAATTGTCTTCACAATACCGCTAAAAAAACATGATTAAATATGCCAAATACTCGAGTTGAAAAGCCTTATGCCATGTCATGGATTATTTTATTGGCATCCTTGACCGCATTAGGTCCTTTATCAATCGATATGTATTTGTCCGCTTTGCCTGCAATCGCCAATGATTTCGGGGTCAGCACACAAATGGTTGCAAATAGTCTGCCAGCTTACTTCTTAGGGCTGGCCGTAGGGCAACTTATTTATGGTCCTATAAGTGATCGAATTGGACGTAAACCGCCATTATATTTTGGTCTGATCTTGTATGTGGTCGCAGGGTTACTTTGTGCCTTTGCTGACAATGAATGGCAATTAATTGCCGCACGCGTACTGCAAGCATTAGGTGGATGTGTCGGTGTGGTTGTGGCACGTGCTGCAATCCGTGATCGACTTGATATGCAAGCGTCTGCACAAGCCTTTGCGAGTATGATGATCGTGACAACATTAGCGCCGATTATTGCACCGAGTTTAGGGGCGTGGGTGCTGATGTTTTTTAATTGGCATGTGATTTTTGTAGTGCTGATGCTGTGTGGGCTGATTAATCTGATTTGCGTGCATTTTTTCTTTAAAGAAACTTTGATTCCCGAGCGCCGTCTTCAACTCAGCTTTAAGCAAGTATTTAGTTTATATAGTGCAATTTTACAAGATAAAAGTTTCCGTAAACCGATGATGGCGGGCAGCTTTTCTAGTGCAGTCCTGTTTTGTTATATTAGTGCCTCTTCAGCCATCTTGATGGATCATTATCATTTAAATCAGCAACAATTTGCTTATACCTTTGGATTTAATGCCTTAGGGATTATGCTGCTTTCCACTTTGAATAAACGTTTAGCCACACGTTTGAATGTTTTCCAACGTTTAAAAATTGGGACAACACTGCAACTCATTGGCGTGATTAGTTTATTTATTTTGGGCGTTATGGATATTAAATCCGTTATTCCTGTTTTGATCGCGATGTTTGTTGTAGTTGCAGCGATTGGCTTTACAGGACCTAATGCAATGGCATTGGCTATGGCTAAACAGGGGGCACGTGCAGGAACAGCTAGTGCTGTCATGGGGAGTGTTCAATTCGGCTGTGGTTTATTGGGCGGGTTGTTATTGAACTTTATGCTATGGAATGCGCTATCCAATATGGCAATCGTGATGTGCTTATTTGTTGGGGTTGCTTCAACCACCATTTATCGGCTTAAAGCCACGCAAATTTAAGTTGAATTAAAGAATTTAATGAGAAAGTTGAAAGTATTGAGTGCTTTTTAAACATTTGAAAGCATAGCGACATCCGGATCAATAAATCTTGTGAAAACAAAATTTTAAGTCATGTACTTTAGATATGAAGTCATTGG
This sequence comes from Acinetobacter sp. NCu2D-2, assembly GCF_001647675.1. Classification (NCBI taxonomy): domain Bacteria; kingdom Pseudomonadati; phylum Pseudomonadota; class Gammaproteobacteria; order Moraxellales; family Moraxellaceae; genus Acinetobacter; species Acinetobacter sp. NCu2D-2. The sequence continues at coordinate 1,873,036 of NZ_CP015594.1, read as the reverse complement.
AAGCGTTTTAAAATGAAGTGTACACGGTGATGAATAAAAATGGTGAAATAATCATTTTTATATAAAAATATAATGAAATCATAAATTTATGAATAATTAATTCAAGAATAAAGATCACTTAAGCTAATCGAAATACAAATTTCCTAAATAATTTGACTGAATCTGAAAGGAATTCGGTTGAAAAATGCGTTATTTATGATGCATATAAGGGAAGCTTTGAGGGATATATAACCAAAATAATAGCTTATTTATAACTTTATATTATGAATTAATATTTTATTGTTAAGAAAAAACAATGAATAAATTCATTTAAAGACAGCATAATGTTCGACTTTTCATAAGAATACTAACATTTACGTCCGTGGATCTAGATAAAGGTGTCTTATGAATATGCTTTGTCCAGTTTCGCCGTGCAGAGCCTGTTGCTGAGTCGATATCTGTTTTCTAAATCGTGTATAAATGAATTAGAAACAGATCATCGTTGGGTTGAATATCATCATTTGCATGATTTTGACGAATTTGAATTAGATGTTGGATTGTTTTGTTTTTCTAAAGATCGTGTTCGATCCAGTCATGTGCTAATCACATATTTTTAGAATAGCGAAAGTCCAAAATCATCTTGGGCAAATAATTATGGATTTTACTTTTAACGCATTTTATACCTTGATTGCTGCAGTCATCGTTTTACTGCTAGGTCGATTCTTGGTAAACAAGATTGATTTTTTAAAACGTTACAACATTCCAGAACCTGTTGCAGGGGGCTTGGTTGCAGCAATTCTCTCCCTCGTTGTGCATAACATTTGGGGTTATAGCATTACGACCAGTAGTGAACTACAAACCAGCTTTATGTTGATCTTCTTTGCATCCATTGGTTTAAGTGCAAACTTTGCCAAGTTGCGTGAAGGCGGTATTGGTCTTGTGATCTTCCTAATCGCGATTTCAGTATTTATTGTGGTGCAAAACGGTGTTGGTATGACACTCGCATCGCTTTTAGGGATTGATCCTTTGATTGGTCTAATCGCAGGTTCAATTACATTGACCGGTGGTCATGGTACTGCTGGTGCCTGGGGTGAAATCTTTGAAGTTGAACACGGTATTCAAGGTGCTTTAGCTTTGGGTATGGCGAGTGCGACCTTTGGCTTGATCATTGGCGGCATTATTGGTGGTCCACTTGCAAAAATGTTGATTAATCGTCATCAGCTTGCAACGCCACGTTCAGGTAAACAGATTGAAACACGTGATAATGCACCTGTAGATATCAATTCAACTGAATATGTGCCATTTGAATATCCACATCGTGTTCGTTTAATCACTGCAGACAATGCGATTACAACATTAGGTCTATTTGCAGCTTGTTTGGCATTTGCTGAATTTATGACAGGCTTTAGCAAAGGCACCATGTTTGAATTACCAACATTCGTTTGGGCACTCGCTGGTGGTGTGATTATTCGAAATATCCTCGAAGGTATTTTCAAAATCCAAATTTTTGATCGTGCGATTGATGTCTTTGGTAATGCTTCATTATCGTTATACCTTGCGATGGCATTGTTATCGCTCAAATTATGGCAATTGGCAGATCTTGCAGGTCCGTTAATGGTGATTCTCGGTGCACAAACCATCACTATGGGTTTATATGCAGCATTTGTGACATTCCGTGTTATGGGCAAAAACTATGATGCGGCAGTATTGGCAGCAGGTCACTGTGGTTTTGGTATGGGCGCAACGCCAACAGCGGTTGCGAACATGCAGGCGATTACCAACATGTACGGGCCTTCGCATAAAGCATTTTTGATTGTACCGCTTTGTGGTGCATTCTTTGTGGATTTAATTAATGCCACAGTTATTCAAATGATTCTTAAGTTTTTTGCATAATTAATGCAGCTTAATACAAGTCGGAAATTTGACTCAGGAGCAAAATGAGATGAACGACCAAATCAGTGAAACGCTCCTATCTTGGGTCAATGCTGCCAATGGTCCCTTATGGGACTTTTTGGTTGTGTTTTTAGTTGCGGTCGGTGTGTTTTACACGGTAATGACTGGGGCAGTTCAAGTTCGTTTGTTCTTTCACAGTATTAAAGTGATGAAGGGCAGTCGCACCCAAGTTCAAGATCATCACGGCATTACACCGTTCCAAGCATTTGTTACAGGTTTAGCAAGTCGTGTAGGTGTCGGTAACGTTGCCGGTGTTGCGCTTGCGATAGCCGTTGGTGGACCCGGTGCTGTGTTTTGGATGTGGTTTACTGCATTCTTAGGGATGAGCTCGGCATTTGTAGAATCATCACTGGCGCAGTTATTTAAAGTACGTGATGTACAAAATAAACAGTTCCGTGGTGGTCCTGCGTATTATATTACCCAAGGATTAAAACAAAAATGGCTCGCGGCATTATTTGCTGTGGCTTTGGTTTTAACTTACGGTTTTGTGTTTAATGCCGTTCAAGCCAATGCAATTTCAGATGCCACTTCACATGCATGGGGTTGGGATCAAGCGAATGTGATACTTGGCTTAGGAGGTCTCAATCTTGAAATCTCTTGGATTGGTCTATTCCTTGTCATTATTACAGGTTTAATTATCTTTGGTGGCATTAAGCGTATTGCAAAAGTTGCAGAACGTTTTGTACCGTTTATGGCCGTGCTTTACCTTGCCGTTGCACTGTACATTGCGGTCGTCAATATTGATGTCCTCCCGTCAATCTTCCAGCTCATTGTCACTAAAGCATTTACTTTTGATGCTGCAGCTGGTGGCTTCTTTGGTAGTATGATCTCTATGGCGATGATGATGGGGATTAAACGCGGTTTGTTCTCTAACGAAGCGGGTATGGGGTCAGCACCGAATGCAGCAGCAGCTTCCGATGTAAAACATCCTGTAAACCAAGGTTTGGTACAAATGCTGGGTGTATTTGTGGATACCTTTGTAGTGTGTTCATGTACTGCCATTATTATTTTGGTCTCAGGTATTTATGAAAATGCTGGCTTTGAGGGCGTAACCTTGACTCAAATGGCGCTTGAATCGCAGATTGGTTCATGGGGTGATGACTTCTTGGCGATCATTCTATTCTTGTTTGCCTATTCATCAATTATTGGTAACTATGCCTATGCTGAAGGGAACGTCCAGTTCATTAATAATAATCCACGTATGATGACGATCTTCCGTATATTGGTGTTAATCATGGTGTACTTCGGTTCGGTTGCGAGTGTACCTCTGATTTGGAACATGGCAGATTTGTTCATGGGTGTGATGGCAAGTATCAACCTTGTGGCGATTCTTTTATTGTTCCCGTTTATTATGATGCTCACCAAAGATTATACGCAGCAGCTTAAACAAGGCATTAAAGAGCCTGTGTTTAAACTGGATAATCATCCGAAGTTTAAAGATAAAGTCGATTCGGATATTTGGTAAGCCACAGTAAAAAATTGGTTGTAACAATGTAGGTGTTTTCTCCATTATTTATAAACAATCCAAGGTTATAATAGCCTTGCATCTAAATATGCCGCTATTTATTAATTCATTTAAATCATAGGGATCAAAGGTTTATGCAGAAATTGCTGTTCAGCTCAATGGTATTGTCAACAAGCCTCATTGTAGGATGTCAAACTGTACCGACAGGTGTGACACAGCCGCAGCAAACCTTGACCTCGCAAATTTCTAGTCGAGTGGAAGCTCAAGCACGTCCGAATCAAATCCAGTTCCAAAAGATTAAAGAAACTGAAAATCGTCCAGTGGTGGCTTTAGTGCTTGGTAGTGGTGGTGCACGTGGTTACGCACATATTGGTGTGATCGAAATATTGGAACAAGCAGGCATACATCCTGATTTTATTGTTGGTACGAGTGCAGGCAGTATTGTTGGTTCAATCTATGCCAGTGGTAAACCTGCGATTGAATTACGCAACATTGCATTTAGTATGAAAGCAAATGATGTGCGTGAAATTAAACTCGATATGAAAGGCTTTTTTGATGGGAAGAAAGTCGAAGATTATGTAAATACTCAAGTCGATCATACACCATTACAAGATATGAAAATCCCGATGTTTGTGGTCGCGACAGAGCTAAAAGAAGGCAAAAAAGTCGTCTTTAACTATGGAGATACAGGACAGGCCGTACGTGCTTCTGTTTCAATTCCGAGTATGTTTATTCCTACAAAAATTGAAGATAAAGAATATGTAGATGGTGGCTTAGTGAGTCCCGTACCTGTGGATATTGCACGTGAATTAGGGGCGGATATTGTGATTGCAGTGGATATTCTCGCGCAGCCTGAACATACGGAAACCACGAATGTATGGGGCTTGTTTAATCAAAATATTAATATCATGCAAAATCGTTTGGCTGCACAGGAACTGCAGCACGCCGATGTAGTGATTCAGCCAGATTTACGTGAAAAAGGACATATATTTGATGTCAAAGGTCGGGAAATGACCATGCAAGCGGGTGCAGATGCTGCATTGGCAAAATTAAAAAATATTGAACAGGTCTTTGAGATGCATGATTATGCTCAAGGCTTACAGATTTCTAAATTGTTGAAGCAATAAATTTGCTGAGATTTATTGGCTTATCATTCAAAATGAATGGATAGGTCTTTAGCGTTTAAAACGATTAATTAAGTATAGAAAGCTCTTTATAGGAAGTTTTCTCACCTTAAAGTAAAATCTTGCTCATGCTAAATCTTTGAAAAATATATTATATTAATAAATATTAAATACATTATTGTTCATTTAAATATATAAAATAAGTTTTTTCATAGACTTAAGTTTATCAAGTGGTTGAAAAAAGAGAAAAAGCTGACAGAATGAAATGTATATTTATTATGGCTTGACCCATTATGCAAAACATTTACATCGGTTGCCAAGTCAGACTGGCTCAGTTCACGGACTATATTTTTACAGTCACTGCGCAACATAATGACGGATCGTTTACCGTACAAACAAAGCTCAGTGAAGAACAAATTCTCACCTACCAAAATGTTGCTCAAGAGATGCTACAACTCATTGAGTAAATGGACTTTCGAGGTTTATGATCGTGTCTTCAATGTAAATTAACATGTTGATATTTTGTAAGATGAGTGACCTGCAAATATGGTCTTAATCCTTCAATCTCGGTCTTAAATCTATTTATGACTCATACATTTAGATGTGACCTATATGCGAATATTTGTATGAAATATATTTTTTTATAAATAATTGTGATGGGTAAATTGCCAAAATGAACATTTTAATCGTCATAAAAACGATATAATAATCACACATATCATTAGCATTCAAAGAGTTCAGAGAAAGCGATGGCTCCTTTAGATCAAATTGCACCAGCGACTGACGAACAGTCCGAATTAACAATGACTGTTCTCATGACTCCCGACATGGCTAACTTTTCGGGAAATGTGCATGGTGGTACCATTTTGAAATTGCTGGATCAGGTTGCTTATGCATGTGCAAGCCGCTATTCAGGCAGTTATGTAGTGACTTTATCGGTTGATAAAGTGAACTTCAAAGAACCTATTCATGTGGGTGAATTGGTGACATTCCTTGCGTCTGTGAACCATGTTGGTCGTACTTCGATGGAAATTGGGATTCGTGTAGAAGCTCAAAATATTCAAAAACGTACAGTTCGCCATACGAACAGTTGTTACTTCACTATGGTTGCAGTAGATGACCAAGGTAAACCTAAGCAAATTCCACCGCTCAATTTAGATAATGATTGGAAACGTTGCCGTTTTGAAGCAGCAGAACATCGTAAAATTGCTCGTTTACAAGAAAATCATCATCCATCTTGCAGCATTTATAAAAAATCTCGCCACGCATAAGCGGAAAACTGAAAAAGATCCTTTCGAGGATCTTTTTTTTAGACCATGGTCTGAACAAGCTACTTGACTCGTAGCAATGTTTAGTCTGTTTATTACATTTGAGCAAGGCTCTATTTTTCAGTTTGAGACTTAAGTAAGCCATATCGGACTGAATCATGCAGCGAAGATAAGGGATTAAAATTTCCCAGTAAAAAGTTTAACTATGGAATTAAGACATTTACGCTACTTCACCACGATTGCAAACGAATTGAATTTCACTCGTGCTGCAGAAAAGCTGAACACAGTGCAACCTTCATTAAGCCAACAAATGAAGGATTTGGAACGTGAAGTTGGCGTACAGTTGATTGAACGGACCAATCGACGAGTAGCTTTGACAGAGGCAGGACATGCATTTTTAAAAGAAGCTTTATTAAGTCTAGAACACGCAGAGCGGGCGATTCAGTCGGCACGACATATTGCGCAATTACAAAAAGAACACCTGAATATTGGTTTTGTTCCTGTCGCGGAAATGAAAGTATTTCCATATATCATGCCAAGTATTCGTGCTCAGTTTCCGGAACTCAAAATTCAGTTCTATAGCATGACAGACGTCGAACAATTTGAAGCTTTAAAAAATGGTGAGATTGATATCGCGTTTACGCGTTATTCTATGGACAGTGACGTTTTTGATGCCATACGTGTATTTGATGAACCGCTTACATTGATTGTTCCCAAAAAATCACCAATCGCGGATTCACCAACGGTCAGTCTAAATGAACTACATCACCAAGATTTTATTATGAGTGATGAAAAGGCTTCGCCTGAACTTCACAAAATTGTGAATGCTTTTTTTGAAAAATCAAAGCTGAATGTTAATGTGGTTCAGCATTCAACTAATATTCTACTCAATGTGAATTTGGTGGGCATGGGGGTAGGCTGGAGCTTAGTACCAGCTTATGTGATTCCATTGCTTGGTGAAAATGTGGTGATGAAAAAAACCGTTGAGCCTTTACCGATGATTGGTTTGTACGCCAGCTGCCGTAAGCAGTCTCATCATCATGTGATTGAGCTGATTTTTAAAGTTTTAAAAGATAAATTCAGTATCGATTTATTCTGATTTAAAGTCCCATAAAAAAACCACGCCGTAGCGTGGTTTTTTTATAAGGTTCAATTATTTTGCATGCAGTTTTGCAAAGAACTGTTGGCTTGTACTATCAAGTGTTTGAGGAATTGCAAGTGCAGCCACGAAACGGTCAGGGCGGAGCAGAACAACAGAAGATGTTGTTTTACCGAACCAAGTACGGATTTCAGTGCCGATATCACCAATCGTGATCACGTTGTCATATTTGACACGTTTTTCATTGCTGAGCTGAACGGCTGGAATCACTTGAATAAACTTCACGCCTAATTTTTGCCATTGTTTCATGCTTGCTTCAGAGAGACCCCATTGTGGATCAACACCCCAAGCAATCACTGCAAAGTCATTACCAATCACTTCGTCTAATAAAACTGTTGCGCCTGATTCAAGCTGAACTTGTGGCTGAATAAACATTTTGCCGACAGGTGATTCTTTATTATTGTCTTTCACCAATGCACCTTCATGATATTTCGGCATTGGTTTAAAGCGCATTTCAAGTAAATATTGCTTAATTGGCTTGATGTAGTTCAATGCATAGGCAATACCATCACGTACTACACCATGCCATTTTTTCGGTGGCGCAAGCACATGACCTGCCATTACGGAAAGATCAATCATTGCTTTGGCATGGTCTTTACGTTCAATTTGATAAGAATCTAAGAGCTCAGGGCTAGCTTTGCCTTGCACTACCAATGCCACTTTCCATGCAAGGTTGAAGGCATCACGCATACCGCTGTTATAGCCTTGACCTTGCCATACTGGCATGATGTGAGCTGCATCACCTGCAAGTAAAATACGATCTACACGGAATTTATCGGCAATACGGGCATTATGGGTATAGACACGCTGACGAATCACTTCGATACCATCAGTCGTAGGTAATACTTTTGATAAAAGTTTGGCAATATTTTCAGGTTTGCTGAGTTCTTCTTGCGTTTCACCTGGCATCACCATGAATTCGAAACGACGAATACCGTGTGGTAAAGCTGCTGAAACATAAGGACGTACAGGGTCACAGCATAAGTAAATATGTGGTGTCGCTAGAGGATCATTTTCGATATCAATCACGATCCATTGGTTCGGTGCAGTTTTACCATCAAAACCAATATTTAAAGTGCGACGAACAATAGAGTTACCACCATCGCAAGCAATCAAGTATTTTGCTTGCACTGTTTCTTCAGTTTGATCTTTGTTTTGAATATTCAGTGTTACGCCATTGGCATCTTGATTAAAGCTGGTCAATTGACGTGAAAAGAGCACTTGCGTGTCTTTATAAGCTTTCAAACCTTGCAATAACACATTATCCACTTGTGGCTGAATAAATGCGTTACGACGTGAAAAACCAAATTCACGTGTTAAAGGCTGAATATCGGCAAAGCAGTGACCTTTTGGTGTTAAAAAGCGCATTGCATGATTTGGTGTGGTATGTGGGAGTACTTGATCGACTAAACCCAATGATTGAATGGTACGCAATGATTCATCATCAATACCAATGGCACGAGGATAGTCAATTAAAGAATCAAGTTGTTCAACAACAGTGACACTGACACCTTGCTTGCTAAGATAATTGGCAATCGTGAGACCGACAGGGCCAGCACCTAAAATCGCTACGTCCGTTGTGTAATTTGCTTTGTTACTCATCGCGAATGTCCATACAATCAATTCACATTGAGGACTATTAAGGGCTTAAAATGACTGTGTCGCAAGCTATGCGATAGTAGGTGAAATGGATTAATAATAGATGTATGGGAAAATTAAAATTTATTAAGTTATTGAAATATATTAATTAAATAAAGAATAGTCATAATTTGATTTAATCTCATGATTAGATATGGCTATGGTTAAAAGCGATTCATACATATTAAATATAAAAAAGCTGAATCAATCATGAATTGATCCAGCTCGAAAAGATATCGAGTCAACTTGAGCATAGCCCACTGGAGATGTTGAACAAGATATCTATCACATTATGTTCTGAGAACATCTAGGAAAAAATTATTCTGCGGGTGCTGCTTCGACACGTGGTTCTGAAGCAGGTTGTTCATCAGATGGCTGAGCAGCAGGTTGAGTATTTGGTGATTCTTGAGTGTTCACAACAGCTTCTTCTTGGTCAGAAACTGTGACAGGTGGGGTAGTTGGTTTAGCAGCAAATGCACTTACAGCAGCAATAGAAAGTGTTGTTGCACACAATAATTGAGATAATTTCATCTTAAAGCATCCTTCATATGTTTTTAAATTTCAACCGCAATGACCATCACATCATTTTGGCTGAGGTTAATCCTAGGTGCTGAAAATAAGATGGGCAACGGATGTAACAGAACAGAAACTAAAGCTTAAACTGTCCTTATACAAACGCAGGAAAGTTGTTTCAATTGTGTTACATATACACCATTCACTTTGCTTAAAATATTTCAAAACATGTCAAAAGTGCCTCCAAAACCTTAAGTAGTTCCGTAAATCCCCTTCATTTTTTACTGATTCGAAAGTTCAGTACCATGTATTAAGCTCTAAATTCGTTAAGATTGGATATACTGTGATGAATCAACACCTGATCGAAAAGTGAGTCTAATTTGAACGTCCTTAGCCCGACACCAGCCATACCTGTTCATATTATTTCTGGATTTTTAGGTGCGGGTAAAACAACACTTTTACAGCATTTACTTGCCCAAAAGCCTGAAGATGAAACATGGGCAGTGCTCATGAATGAGTTTGGGCAAATTGGGGTCGATCAACAATTACTACCACAAGAACAGGGCTATGCGGTCAAAGAGCTTTTAGGTGGTTGCCTGTGTTGCAGTAGCCAACTACCGATGCAAATCGCACTTTCACGGTTACTTAGTGAGTCAAAACCTGATCGTTTGTTTATAGAACCCACAGGACTCGGTCACCCAAGCCAGTTACTTGAACAACTGACTGAGCCACATTGGCAGAGTCTCTTGTCTATGCAGGCTTTGGTCACAGTCGTGAATGGATCACAATTACACGATCAAGATTGGACACAGCAAAATCTATATCAAGATCAACTCAAAGCCGCACAAATTGTGATTGTTTCTCATGCTGATGTCATGACCGCGCATGACATAGATGCATTGAATGCACTTAAAAAAGAATATGCTGCGTATCAACAAACTTGGCTTGAAGCTGAGCAGGGAAAAATCAGTTTAGACCTGCTTAAACAAAACTATGTCGGGACAGCACGCAAAATACAGCCTTTACTTAAATTGCAGAAGCGGATGTCAGTAGATCAGACACAAACGGTCATTCAGCAATTACCGTATCATTATGTGGAATCTGCTCAAGGTTATTCTGTCGCAGGGTGGAAGTTTCCAAAACGCTGGACATTTAATTTTCTGGATCTGCTGGATCTGCTTTGTGAACAACAAGATTGGCTGCGTATTAAAGGAATTTTCCATACTGATCAAGGCTGGAAAAGCTTTAACTTTAACCCTGAGCAGTTTAACTACCAATCCAGTGAAGAAAGCATTGATAATCGGATTGAGGTGATTTATCAGCAAGCACGTGATTGGGCGGTATTTGAAGAACAGCTCATGGCATGTCGTTTAGAATCATCAGATACAATCAGCTCTGCAAAAGACAGATAAATCTTATATGCTATGCGCAAATTTGAGGAATCACATATGGCGCTTAAAGCAACAATCTATAAGGCAGATCTAAATATTGCGGATATGGATGTCCACCGTTATGAAGATTATCAACTGACGATGGCTTTACATCCTTCTGAAACCATTGAACGTTTAATGGTACGTATTTTGGCTTATGCGCGTTTTGCTGCAGAAGGGCTTGAATTTACCAAAGACTTGTTTGAAACAGATGAACCTGCTTTGTGGCAAAAAGATTTGACGGGTCAATTGCTTCAGTGGATTGAAGTAGGCAGCCCTGATGAAGATAAAGTCAAAAAAGCCAGCGCACGTTGTAAAAATGTCGCAGTCGTGACTTATGGATCTTCAGTTGATGATTGGTACAAACGCAATTCTAAGTTAAAGACTTTATCTAATGTCCAAGTGTGGAAAATCTCAACAGCAAGTACTGAAGCTGTTCAGCAACTTTGTGAGCGTACAATGCAACTACAACTTAATGTTATGGATGGTGAGTGGACATTAATTGGTGATCAAGCTCAAGCAGTTATTGAATGGGAACAACTACAGTAAGTGTGAACTTCGCTGATATTTAAAGATGCCCTAGGGCATCTTTTTTTATGAATGCTTGAATTTTCAGCATGACAACAGCAGACCGCATAATTCCTGTTTATAATGCTGGGGTTTGTTTATATCAGGAAATACGTCATGACCAAAGAATTAGAAATCATCGATCTAGTGGTAGGTGAAGGTAAAGAAGCGGTTAAAGGTGCGTTAATTACCACACATTACACAGGCTGGTTAGAAGATGGGACTAAATTTGACTCATCATTAGACCGTGGTAACTACTTTGAAACCGTGATTGGTACTGGTCGTGTGATCAAAGGTTGGGATCAAGGTATTATTGGGATGAAAGTTGGTGGTAAACGTAAATTAATCGTGCCATCTCATTTAGCCTACGGTGAGCGTAAAATGGGGAATATTATCCCTGCCAATTCAAACTTAATCTTTGAAATTGAATTATATGATGTAAAAACTCGCGATTAATTGCGATTTTTATATAGTAAAAGAATGAATAGGCAAACCTTGCCTATTCATTCTTAGATTCAAAAATAACTTTTTAAAATAAATATTTATATAATTTCTGACTTTCTTCAAGACCTGAAGGTCCATAATTTTGAAAGCCCAAATGCAGATAATAATCTAAGGAAGATAGGGTACTTTTAACTTCAATTTTATGCACGTTCTTATTGCTCATTTGCTGCAGCATATAATCATAAAGCGCGCTACCGATTCCCATTTTTTGAGCATGTGTGGCAACGAAATGCATCTTAATTTCACCTTGGTCTGTGACCATAATGAAACCAACGACTTTGTCATGAATTAGATACACCCAACAATCGTTATAGAGCATTTCACTAATAAGCTGTGCATCGGTGTAGCGCTCCAGCCAAGGCTGAATAATATTTTCATGACGATGGTGATCCTCGACACAGGAGCGAATACTATCCTGAATAACGTCGATTATTTGGGGAATATCTTGAACTTTTCCTTCACGGATCATGGCTATTTAACATATATCACTAACTTTATCTCATTTACATTTGAGGCTAGTTGGCGCAAAAATTATAGGCATGAATTGTGTTTTTTTACCTATAACTGTGCGGTTATTCACTATTTCGATTGGGCTTTTGTTACAAATGTATCGAGATCGTGAGGATGTGAAAATGGGTAGTTTATTTTTTAATATTTCACTTGAATTGGAAAATAACCAATTTTTGAAATTGTGATGAGTACTTGGGAGCGAAGTTAATTTCGTTGTAAAGTGTTAGGCACAGGCTAAAAATAACACTATACGGCAAAGCTGTTGTCAGAGTGCAATACCATTGATAGATGAGAATACATGATGCTCAAAGTCCTTATATTTCTGATCTTTTTTATTCTGATCTATAGCTTGAGTATGTGCATAAAAAAGGTATGGATCACGCAAAAATATAAACGACGACATTTGAATCAACGAGGGCACAGTAAAGTTTCTGCATCTCAAACTGAGACTAAACCATCGGAAAGCCAAAAAACGATTCAACACGAACGTACGATTGATGCTTTTGAACCACAATATTTTGACGATGTGATCAATCAATTTTTGGAACAAAAGATAAAGCTGACGGATATCCAACAGGCACGTGATTTACAACTTGAATGGTTAAATAAAATGCCAATGCACACTGAAAGTGAGATTCGTCGTCTAGATCTTGGTGAGTGGTCGATTTATTGGGCTTTTTATCAGCAGTCATTTGAATATTATGTGAGTCGTTATGGAATTTTTTGTACCCATATCGATCGAAATGGGAATGAACAAAAAATCAAAATAGAGATTGATCCTGTAAGCTAGACCTTTTGCACTTTTATTTGAAATGACCACATCGATATGATTATTGATTTTAAACAAGCCCAGTTAGCAAAATTTCTCGCCATTGCCAAAAAAATTCAAAATCAGCCTGAGCTTTATCTCAATTTTGACCATGTATCAGATTTTTATAAGGCATCTTGGCTTGAGGATTTCCCTCAGGGCACCATCTGGCATGTTTCAGGGTTAGATGATGGAGCAGAAGTGTTCTATATCAGCATTCAGTATACACATTACCGTTTAAATATAGATTGCGGAGAAACTTGTTCAGTAAGTCTAATTGCCATAGATTGACTCAAATGACCGATAAAATTCTTATCACAATGAATGTATTACGGATTTAAAACCTTTTAAATATATTGATCTAATGGACCTCATGGTCTAATGAAAAAACGCTGATAAAAATAAAATAGGAAGTTGCCATGGCGCATCAATTTACCGTTCAAGCACAAATCGATGGAATTTCATTAAGCGATTTTAAACGTATTGCCAAAGACACCAAAATGCATGAAGTGGTTTGTCATCATTTACCTGCACAAAACATGGAAATTTTAGTCTCAGAAGTTGATGGAGACATTTTTACCATGAAGCGTGCCTATAATTTGGATGTGAACATTCCAGACATTGCGAAAAAAATGTTGAAAGATGCGTTTCGATTGAAACGTACCGATATTAGTAATTTAGAAAAGCTGACTTCAACGGTAGAGCTAGGTGCCAACTTACCTATTCAGGCCAATTGCCAACGTCACGTGACAGGCAATGATGAGCATGTGGCATTTCATTTGGAATGGATGGTAAAAGTTAAAGTGCCATTGATTGGGGGGATGCTAGAAAAACATGCAGAAGGCGAAATCCGTAAATTTAGCCAAATTGAAATCGAAATTATTGAAGACGAATTGCGTAAAGCTTTAGTGGCTTAAGTCAAAAAGAGCTTCCATATGGAAGCTCTTTTTTTAGGTTACTTTTCGAATTTGGCTTTGTAGAGCACTGCTGTAAAGAGTGTTACTAAACAAACAGTCCAAATATAATATAAAGCACCGATATTGCTGTATAAACTTAACCATTGTACGAGTGGTAAAGTGATACCACCTGCGATGGCATACGCGACATTGTACGAGAAAGAAATACCAGTAAAACGAATTTTGGCTGGGAACATTTTCACCATACTGTATGAAACCATGCCGACAGTGCCTGAGCTTAAGCCTAACAGCATGTATAGAATAAACACAGTAGATGGTGCGACATGTCCTAGGCTGTTGTAGAAAATACCGGCCATTGCGGCAACCAAAATTGAGCCAAACAGCATGACTTTGCCTGCACCAAAACGGTCAGCAAACACACCAGCAAGCACACAGCCAAGCATTTGCATCAAAATTGCAGCACTTTGCATTTTAAATGCGTCAGCACGTTCAAAACCGAAAGCGCCTACAAGTAGATTTGGCATCGCTAAAATTAATACCACGACACAGCCAGTTAAGAACCATGTAAACAGCATGCCGATGACAGTTGCGGTTTTATGTTCAGCCAAAACATATTTCACAGGCAAGCCTTGCGCCAATTCCTTTTTCGCCTGCATGGCTTTAAATACAGGTGTTTCTTTTAAATAGCTACGCAAATACAGCGCAACAAAACCAAAGACACCACCGAGTATAAATGGAATACGCCATGCCCAGTCTTTAATTTCAGCTTCGCTAAACTGTAGTGAGATGAACAATGACATTAAAGCGCCAAGCAGAATCCCTAGAGATAAGCCTGCGGTGAGAACACCATTGGCAATCCCGATACGTTTTTCAGGGACATGCTCTGATACAAAAGTCCACGCGGCTGGAATTTCACCACCAATTGCAATGCCTTGAACCATACGCATGAGGAGCAACAGAAGTGGTGCTGCATAACCAATTTGTTCGAAGGTTGGCAAAATACCAATAATGAGCGTAGGTAAAGCCATGAGTAAAATGGATAAACTGAATAGACGTTTACGTCCAATCAAGTCACCAAAATGAGCCATCACCACACCGCCCAATGGACGGAAAAAATAACCTGCAGCAAAAATACCATAGGTGTTTAGCATCGCCCAAAATGGACTCAGTGTACTTGGGAAAAATAACTCTGAAATCAGCTTGGCATAAAAGACATAAATGACAAAATCATAAAATTCTAATGCACCACCGAGTGATGATAGACCAAGTGTACGTTTATCTGCTGTACTCAGACGTGGAGGTGCAGCCATGTTTCAATTCCTTTTGAATGGTCAAGATGTGCATGATTCTAAAAGAAGCTTGTTTTATTGAATAATCAATCTTTCTTTTATTGGTTAAAATAAAAAGTTATTAAACATAAATAAGTTATGCTTTTAAGTTATTAATAATAGCTTCGTAGTCAACTTGATTTATAACTTAAATAATATCGTTTCAAAAAATAAAAGGATGACTGTAGAAATCAATTGAACTATTTGGGAGTGATAAAGCTTTTATGAAAATAAATGATAAAGTGGATGACGTTGATTAGTTTAAGATCATAGAGAGTATTTGAATGTTTAGGGCAGATGAAGCTCAATGAATAATATTTTGGCTGTGGCACAGCAAGGTGAGCCGATTTTAAATTTGATCGCTGCACCGGTAATGGAAGTAGAACTGAAAAGTGAATGGCTCAACCATTTGACAGAAGCCATGATGGCAACCATGCTCGCACGACAAGGTGTAGGGATTGCTGCACCACAAGTCTATGTTTCAAAAAGGATCATCATTGTGGCATCGCGTGCCAATCCACGTTATCCCGATGCACCAAACATGCAGCCGATCATTATGCTGAATCCCAAAATTATTGAAGCGTCACAAGCAAAAGTGATCGGGCAGGAAGGGTGTCTCAGCGTGCCTGAACAACGTGGTGATGTTGCTCGGGCTGAACAGATCAAAGTACGGTATTTGAATTTGCAAGGGCATGAGATCGTGCAAGAATTTTCAGGCTTTCCTGCACGAATCGTACAACATGAAATTGACCATTTAGATGGAATTTTATTTGTAGAGCGACTTTAGCTTTTAAAAATAGCAGTACCTAGAGCAAAGACTTCGACCATACCGCCTTGCATACCTAACTCTGTGGTACTGAGTCGAAGCCCCATGATGTGTGTTGCACCAACTTTTTCAGCTTGCTGTTTCAAGCGAACCACAGCTTCACGCCGTGCACGTTCAACAATACTTTCATAGCTGGTCAAACGTCCACCGAAAAAATTCTGAATATTGGCAATGACATATTTAAAGTAGTCATGAGAAATAACCACATTGCTGCTAATCATTTGACCATCATAGGTCGAACTTGCAAAACGATTGGTGTCGATTTGAATATAAGCCAAGCGCGCTTCTGCTTCATCAAGTTGTTTTAAATGTTTCTGCTCGTTATAACGTCCAAATGCAAAACCGATCAGGAACAAAACGACGAACAAACCAATTTTAAAGAACACCGCATCCATGGCTTAACCCTCTGATGGGAAAGGATCAGGAAGCTTGAGTGAAGTTGGAGTAACAATAACAGCTGTGCCATAAACAAAGAGTTCTGAAGCACCTTGAGCAATATTTGAAGTTGAGAAACGAATACCCACAATGGCATTTGCGCCCAAGTTTTTGGCTTTCTGAATCATACGATTCATGGCTTCTTGACGCGATTCTTCTAAAAGTTCAGTGTAGGCAGTCAGTTCACCGCCGACAATATTTTTCAGACTTGCCAAAAGATCACGACCTACGTGTTTACTACGTACGGTGCTGCCGTAGACAACATCGATCTGCTGAGTGATGGTATGACCCGGAACAGTTTCTAAATTACTTAATAGCATGCTTTTCTATTCTAGTTTAAATTTCCATCAAGATAGAAAACTATGTTTAGAAAAGCAATAAAAAAGCCCACCGAAGTGAGCTTTTTTATTTTTAAAAGAAATGCTTATTGTGCATTTGCGCGTTCTGCACTAGATGCAGGGTTAACCACTTGTTGACTTGTTGTTGCTTTTAAACCACCACCTAAAGTTTTATACACTTCAATTTGGTTATTTAAATTTGCTTGTTCAAGTAACAATAAACCTTGCTCTGCAGCATATGATGTACGCTGAGCATCCAATACAGTTAAGTAACTATCAATACCCGCACGGAAGCGTGCATTCGATAATTTATAAGTGGTATTGGTTGCATCGACAAGACGACGCTGTGCAGCAACACGATCAGCAATATTCTGACGTACAGCTAAAGCATCATTTGCTTCACGGAAAGCAGATTGAATCGCTTTTTCATATTCAGACAATGCAATTTTTTGGTCTGTTTCTGAAATTTTGATATTTGCTTTACGTGTGCCCCAATCCCAAATTGGTAAATCTAGACTTGGGCCAATTGACCATGCAAATGAACCTGATTTGAATAAATCAGAAAGTTCAGTTGAACCGTAACCTGCACTACCTGTTAAGCGAATGCTAGGGAACAATGCCGCTTTGGCAGCACCGATGTTTGCACCAGCCGCAGAAAGACGATATTCAGCAGCACGGATATCCGGACGATTGTTCAATAAGTCACTTGGCAAACCAGCAGCGAACGCAGAATTTGAAGTCACTTTTGTTACACGTTGAGATGGCAATAAGCTTGCAGGAACTTGTTCACCCACCAAAAGATTCAGTAAGTTCTTTGCTTGTGCAAGTTGAGTCTTATATTCAGCAACGTCACTACGTGCAGTTTCAACAGAGATTTGTGCTTGACGTACAGGAACTTCACTGTCGATACCAACATCAAAACGTTTTTTGTTTAGATTATAAGATTCAAGCTGAGTTTTAAGCGTTTGATCTGCAAGTTTTAAGTTTGCATTGGCATACGAATATGCCACCCAAGCTTGAGCCACTTGACCAATCAAAGCAATTTGCGTTGCATCACGTGCGCTTGCAGTTGCCAAATAAGTATCTAAGGCATTGTCTTTCAAGCTACGTACACGGCCCCAAAAATCAAGCTCATAAGCAGTTATACCAAGTCCGACATTATAAGAACTGGTTGCACCACGGGTGTTGGCAGTATCTTGACGCAAAACACTACCTGTTACACCAATACTTGGAAGCTGGTTGTTTTGGGTAATTTGATAGGCTTGTTGCGCACGTTCAATATTTAACGCAGCTGTGCGTAAATCACGGTTATTGTTTAAGGCTAAATCAATGACTTGGATTAAGCGTTGATCTGCGAAAAAATCTTTATAACCTTGTTCAGCAACTGAAGTCCCCGCAGGACCCGCTAAATAACCTTGCGGGATATTGGCTTGGACAGTGGGTTCTGGACCACGCATGCTTTGACATGCAGTCAAAGCAAGCGCAATTGCAGATACCGCAATGCTACGACCTGAAACAGACCATACTTTTTGCATCACGAGGTTTGCTCCTGTTTATTTTGTTGTTTTGGTTTGTATTTAAAGATACTTCGTACCCATACGTAGAATACAGGAATAAAGAAGATCCCGAGTAATGTAGAACTGATTACACCACCAAGAACACCATAACCGACTGAGTGCTGACTACCGGCACCTGCACCAGAGGCAAGGGCAAGCGGAAGTACACCAAAACCGAAGGCAAGGGTCGTCATAACGATTGGACGTAAACGCATTTTTGCAGCATGCATAGTTGCGTCCATCAATTCTTCACCCTGTTCTTGGAGTTCTTTCGCAAACTCTACAATCAAGATGGCATTTTTAGCTGCCAGACCGATTACGGCAACCATCGCCACTTGGAAGTAGATGTTATTTGAAAGGTTCGGGTCTTTAAATACAAGCATACCAAGGAAGGTTAAGGTAACAGCACCTACGATACCCAATGGTACAACCAAAAGTACAGAGAATGGGATTGACCAGCTTTCATAAAGCGCAGCAAGACATAAGAATACGATTAACAATGAAAGACCGTATAGGAATGGCGCTTGTGCACCAGACTCACGCTCTTCTAGAGATAAACCTGTCCATTCGTAGTCAAAGCCTTGTAAGCCCATGGATGGAAGTTTCGCAACGATTTCTTCCATCGCTGCCATTGCTTCACCAGAACTTACACCCGGTGCTGGCGTACCTTGAATATTAAGTGATGAAATACCGTTATAACGCTCTAGACGTGGTGAACCATAGGTCCATTCGCCAGTTGCGAATGAAGAGAATGGAACCATCGCACCTTGGTTATTACGAACATACCACTTGTTCAAGTCTTCAGGCATCATACGCGCATCAGCTTCGCCTTGAACGTAAACTTTTTTCACACGTCCACGGTCAACGAAGTCATTGATGTACGAACCACCCCAAGCCATGCCCATGGTTGTATTGATCTCAGAGATACTCACACCTGCAGCACCAGCTTGTGCTTGGTCGACAATGATCTTGTACTGTGGTGTATCTTCTTGACCATTTGGACGAACACCTACAAGACGTTTGTCTTGTGCAGCCATACCTAAAATGGCATTACGTGCATTTAAGAGTTGTTCGTGACCTAAACCACCTGCATCTTTAAGCTGCAAGTTAAAGCCCGCACTCACACCCAATTCAGGCATTGCAGGAAGCTGTAATGGCATGATATATGACGCATCTTTCACGATCATATTCAATGCCATACCACGACCAATAATTGCACCAATTTGCGATTCGGGTGATGTACGTTCTTCCCAATCTTTCAATTTAATGAAGGCAAGACCAGCGTTTTGACCAACACCTGTGAATGAGAAGCCAGCAACACTGAACACAGAGTCGACGTAGTCTTTCTCTTTTTCAAGGAAATAGCCTGTCATCGCATCAATGGTTTTGTCCGTACGTTCCAAGGTCGCATTTGGTGGTAATTGAACCAAAGTCATCACCACGCCTTGGTCTTCGTTTGGTAAGAACGAAGATGGTAGTTTGGTGAACAAGAAACCAAGAACAACAATCACTGCGCCATAAAGAAGTCCAGAGAACAATTTATGGTGCGTCATACGGCTAACGCCGTTTTGATATTTACCCGAAAGCTTATCGAAACTGCTGTTAAACCAACGGAAGAAACGTGCAAAAATATTATTGCTTGGTGCTTTATCTGGATCATGTTGTTTCAAGATAGTCGCACACAGAGCAGGGGTAAAGGTCAATGCCACGATCAATGAAAGGATCATTGCAGTAACCAGTGTGATCGAGAACTGACGGTAAATAACCCCAGTCGTACCACTCATAAATGCCATTGGCACGAATACTGCGGTTAATACCGAAGTAATACCCACCAAAGCACCTGAAATCTGACGCATTGATTTTTCAGTGGCCGTGACAGGATCTAAATGTTCCTCGGCCATGACACGTTCGACGTTTTCGACCACAACAATCGCGTCATCCACCAACAGACCAATCGCGAGTACCATGGCGAACATGGTTAAGGTGTTAATTGAGAAGCCAAACACGTTGATGATGGCAAATGTACCCAATACAACAACAGGTACAGCCATCGTTGGAATTAATGTTGCACGCCAGTTCTGTAAGAACAAGAACATGACGAAGAATACAAGAATGACTGCTTCGATTAAGGTGTGTACAACACTTTCAATTGAAAGCTTAATAAACGGTGTTGTATCGAAAGCAAGTTGGTCTTTCATACCCGCAGGGTAGTTCGGACGAAGTTCTTTCAAACGTGCTTCAACAGCTTTTGCTGTATCCAATGCGTTCGCACCAGTTGCCAGTTTAATTGCAACACCGCCAGCAGGCTTACCATTGAACTTAGAGTCAAATTGGTAGTTATCAGCACCAAGTTCCACACGTGCCACATCGCCTAAACGAACTTGTGCACCATTTGCCGCATTCTTTAAGAAGATATTCTTAAATTCTTCAGGTGTCGTCAGCAAACTTTGTGCATTTACAGTGGCATTTAGCATTTGACCTTCTACAGAAGGCGCACCACCTAACTGACCAACCGCAACCTGAGCGTTCTGCGTACGTAACGCATTGGCAATATCACTTGGAGTGACTTGGAGGCTTGCCATTTTGGCAGGATCCATCCAAATACGCATTGCATATGAACCACCAAAGACTTGAACTTCACCCACACCTGCAACACGGCTCAGTGGTTCAGAAATATTCGAGTTTACATAGTCTTTAATGTCTTCTGCAGTCAGGCTGTCATCTGTTGAATAGAAAGCCAATACTTGTAAGAAGCTCGCACCAGACTTTGTGACTTTAATACCTTGACGTTGTACATCTTCAGGTAAAAGTGCAGTTGCTGATTGAAGTTTATTTTGCACTTGAACTTGCGCGATATCAGGGTCGATGCCTTGTTCGAAGTTCAAAGCAATAGATGCTTGACCGTTACCTGCACTTGTTGAAGAAATATAGCGCAAGCCATCTAGACCATTCATCTGTTGTTCAATGATCTGAGTAACAGTGTTTTCAACAGTCGCTGCAGATGCACCAGGATAAGTTGCAGACACTGTAACAGTCGGTGGTGCAATCGTTGGGTACTGCGCAATTGGCATTTTTGTTAGCGTAATCACACCCGCCAGCATAATGACCAATGCAATCACCCAAGCAAAGATTGGGCGATGGATAAAGAATTGAGCCATTCAGTCTACCCCTTATGATTTTGAAGTAGCTTTTTGTTCAGATTGCGCTTCTGAAGCCGCTGCATTTGCAGGTTTTGCATTTGCTTGCGGAGCAGCAGGTTGAGCTTGATATGGCTTAGCAACCACTTGTTGATCAGGTTTTACTTTCGCAATGCCATCCACAATCACTTTATCACCTGGTTTTAGACCTTCAGTCACAATCCAGTTGCTGCCTTGTGTACCAGAAGTCACAACAGGGCGTGATTCAACTAGACCTTTCGCATTTACAAGCATTGCCATCGCTTGACCTGTTGGGGTACGAGTTAAAGCCACTTGTGGAATGAGGTAAGCATTTGGTACTTCACCTTGTACGATTTGCGCAGTTGCAAACATACCAGGCAGTAATAAATGGTCTTTATTTGGGAACACGGCACGTAAAGTTACGGTACCTGTTTCTGGATTTACGCTTGCATCAGAGAATGCTAAACGGCCTTCAACAGGGTAGATGCTGCCATCTTCAAGTTTTAACTTCACACGTGTGTTGTTTGAACTGTTCAAGCTACCTTTATTTAATTGTTGACGTAAACGAAGCAATTCAGCACTTGATTGGTTGATATCCACATAAATTGGATCTAAACGTTGAATCGTTACAAGTGGTTCAGCTTGGTTTGCAGTCACTAAAGCGCCAGCGGTTACAGTTGAGCGGTTAGTTTGACCTGAAATTGGTGCACGAACAGTTGAGTAACCTAAGTTAATTTGCGCATTTTTCAAGGTTGCACGGCTAGCATTCAGTTCAGCTTCAGCCAGTTTTACTTGTGCAACGATGTCATCGTATTCTTGTTTAGAGATCGCGTTTGTACCAACCAATTGACGGTAACGACCTTCTTTAACACGAAGCACACCAAGGTTTGCTTCTGCACGTGCGATTGAGGCATTTGCGTTGTCTACAGTTGCGCGGTTTGTACTTGAGTCAATTTCATAAAGTGCTTGACCTTCACGGACATAGCTACCTTCACTAAATAAACGTTTCAAGACAACACCACTAGTCTGTGGGCGTACTTCTGAAATCTCAAATGCTGTTGTGCGTCCAGAGAGTTCTACGGACTGCTCGACACTTTGCGGTTGTGCAACAATGATACCGACTTCAGTCGGTGGCATTTGTTGTTGAGCGCCAGCTTCCTGGCCCTCTTTAGGATCTTTGCTACAACCAACAAGTGCGATACTTGTTGCTAATGCGCAAGCAGTCAGGGCAGGTGCCCAAAGCTTTGCAGACATCATTGTTCCACCTCAGTTAGATTTTTATCTAAATTTTTTATTTGTGCATCAGTCTGTGCTTTGCCATGAGCAAATACAGTGCAGAAATCCAAATAAAACTAATACTCCAGCCGGATATTACATCCGAAGGAAAATGTACCCCTAAATAGACACGTGAAATTCCCATGATCAACAACCACATGAGTGCGCAGACAAAAATCAGGTTTCGCCATTTATGTTGTTGAAAAATCAAAAACATAAGCGCAGCAAAACATGCAGCATAGGCACTATGTGCACTGGGAAAAGAACTCCCAAAACTCTCAACTAAATGAAATTGTTCAGCAGGTCGAGGTCTTGAAAATACAAATTTCAGCAGCCAACTGAGGGATATTCCTCCAAAAATTCCGATACATATAAAAATTATGTTTGCATACTTTTTATACCACACTAAATAAATACTCCATAGTGTGGTGAAAAGTAATACAAACGGCATGCCACCTAATGCTGATAATGTCTTAGTGAATTGATTGAATACAGAAGTACGATGCAGGCTCATCCACTCCACTGACATCATATCAATGTGCTGGAATGGCGTGAAAAAAAGCATCAATAGACTGATTATAAATAATAAAAAACCAACACCAAGCAACAAGTAGGGCATACAAAATTCCTTGCTCGTGTTAATCGATCTTGAGTCGATTAGCTGTCTGTTTGGAAGTGTACTTGTCAGTACACTTTTTTTCAAGCGCTTGTAATTTATGCTAAATCCATATGTTTTTTAAGGAATAATGCTTAAAATTACACCGTATTATCTCAATTTTGTGTTTTGGTCGATGTATTATTTTCGTCAACATCCGTGACAGGTTGAGGTGGCCAAAAGAAATCACTTGGACGGGTGAGGAAATGTGTCATTACCAATTTTGCCAGTGGTTTCCATTGCTCAAAACGAACGCGACGTGCACGAAGTGCCACAATAATTGTGAGGGTAAAACTGACGAATAAGTTGGTTAAGCCAATCAGTAACACGCCTAAGAATGAAACGACCACTAAGCCAATATCTGGCCCATTGATATACATTAAGCCTTGTATGAAATTAGCAGATGCAAAGGCAATATGACGGATATCAAGTGGTAAGCCTAAGATAAAGCCAATTGTCCCCATACTGCCAAGCATGACGCCAAAAATAAAGTTACCGCCCAATGCCCCCAAATTACGTTCAATATAGTCAGCAAAACGATTTAATCGTTCCTGTCCCATCAGTTTACTCAGTTGAACATGGGCTTTAATTCGTGGACCGACTTTGCGATACACCGCCATATTGTCAAAGTAACCTGCAAGTAAACCTGATAAGAATAGGCAGACACCTGCAATCGCAGCATGAGGAATGGCTAAAGAGGTAAAAGGATTTAAATCGTGCAGAGTTTTACTGGCCTTGAGATGTGACATCAAGGGTTCATGCAATGCACTGTCCCAAAGAAAAGCAATGAATGCAGCGGTTGGGATGGCAATCGAAATATTGCCCAAAATCGCAATAAACTGGGTTCGGATAATATTAACAATCAGGGCTGCAAGTTCGGCAATTTGTGCCATCTTGGAACCTTTACGCTGTTGTACAGTCGCGGCAAGTGCGGCTGCGGTCATCGCAGGTTGTTTGGTAGCAACGGTAAAGTGCAGCACATGAATCAGCATAAAGCCTAATGAATAATTCATGCTATAACTGAACGCTTGCATAAGCGGCGCCATACTGACGCGTGCCATTAAGGTTTTAAGTGTTGCCATAAAGGCAATAATCACACCTGCACCTGCGGCAGACTTATACATTGCCAAGAAGCCAGCTTTATCGGTACTTACATAATGTTCACCGGTTTTACTAGCATTCTCAGTCACTTGTAGGGCAAGTAATTCACTGTTGGTAGCCAGTAATGAACGTACACTGCGTTCGCTATAAATGGCTTCACTGATATCAACAATAAAATGCCCAATAGATTGATAGCGTAATTTATCGTTGTCCATCATCATATTAATGAGAATTTCAATACGTTCTAAACATTGCTCGAGTAGCGCCAACATATAGGTCAAACTGACACTCACCCCAATGCGCTTGGTTGAACGACGAATCTTAGCCACCACATCATGACATTGTTCCAGCATTACCAAAGCTTGAGCCGCGTCGGGTGGCATAACGCCATCAATGACATTACTGTCCTGATAGCGTTTTCTATATTCCTGAATGAACTCGTTAATTTCACGGTTTTGAATCAAGAAAGGTGATTCATATTCCATGAGTTCAGGTTGGGCATTAATAAATTCGGGATGCAAGCCAATTCCACTGATCCGATAAGACAGGATAGTCATGGCTTTAATCAGTTCATTCTTAATTCGGGTTTTTTCAGCCTGATTGGAATGGCCTTGATTCATTACACTGAATAAGTTAAACCAGTCTTCATCTTCTAGAGCATCTAACCAAAACTTATCTGTTGGTTGATGAAACACCTTGCGAAAGAGTTCCTGTAAGTTTTGATTATCAGGAATCAAAGGCAAGATATGTGCGCCAATGCGTTGATTAAGCTGATTCCAAAAGCCATCTAAGGACAAAATACCGGTATCTGAAAAAAGACTGGTATGTTTATACGGTGTGATTAAACGCAGAACAAAAGATTGCAGTGTTGACACTGCATCTGGCGTTCTTAATAGGCTTTGTATAAATGCATAAAACTTTGCTTCGATTTCGGCGCCGTCTTTGGTGTCTTCTGGTCGAATTCGATTAATGAGTTCGATGAGGAGCTTTTCATCTAAAACAGCTCGTGGTTGTTCGAGCTGTTGGCGCATTTGTTGGAGAAGATCGAGCAAATATATATGCATAGGCAAATGAGTGTCTTTATTGGATACGGTTAAGTGCTAAGTTTGCCAAGTTGATTAATGCCTGACGATATTCTGACTCAGGTAACTGGTCTAATGCTTGCAGGGCGGCTTGGGTTTCTTCCGTTGCACGTTGGCGACAGTAATCTAATGCCCCTGATTCATGCACAATACGGATCACTTGTTGCAAATGATCTGTACCACCTGTTGCAATACTTTTACGCACAATCTCGAAATCTTCACCTGAGGTATTTTTCAGTGCTGCGATCAATGGCAAGGTTGGTTTACCTTCCATTAAGTCATCACCGATGTTCTTACCTAAGGTCTCAGCATCTGAGGTGTAATCTAAAATATCGTCAATAATTTGGAAGGCATTACCGAAGTGACCCGCAAATAAACGCAGTGGTTCACGATATTGTTCTGTGCCTGTCAAAATCGCGGCACCTTCGGTTGCAAGTTCAAACAAACGTGACGTTTTACCATGAATAATACTGAGATAGGTTTCTTCAGTGGTTTCTGGCTGATGCTGTGATTGAAGTTGTAAAACTTCACCTTCAGCAATCTCACAGGTGCCTGTAGAGAAATCTTTGAGTAAAACTTTGCTGTCTAAATCGACCAATAAATCAAAAGCACGAGAAATCAGGAAGTCACCGACCAAAACAGCTGTTTGGTTATTCCATGTTGCGTTTGCAGTTGGACGACCACGACGTAAGCCTGATTCATCAACTACATCATCATGAACCAATGTCGCTGTGTGCAACATTTCAATAATCGCTGCAAGTTTGCGGTGTTTCTCAAGATCTGTTGCACCACATGCTTTTGCTGCAAGTAAACACATGATCGGGCGCATACGTTTACCGCCAGCTTCCACTACGTGTTTACTCACGGCCATCACGAGGGCAACTTTTGAGGTAATTCCTTCATTAATAAATGTGTCCATCGCAGCAAAGTCGTGTGCCACAGGAGCGAGAATATCTTGCTTAAAATCGATGGTCATGTGAAAGGAAGCCTCTAATATCGGTAAATCTCAGAACTAAGTTTAACAATTTATAACATCTATGAGAGATAAGAAATGCTCAAACTCTACGAAAAATTAGATTTTTATCAAATATATCGTGTCATTTTCTTGGCTCAAATAGATTAGACAATAAAGTGCTACATATAAAGCTCTAGATTCGGCATCGGCATCTTAAAATAGACCACGTACATTGCACTGTTGTTTTTTGTAGCATTTTTAAGCCTGGATGTTTGATTTTATTTGATAAATTTTACTGTTTATCGTGTATGCAAAACACAAAGTCAATATTTAGCTAAAATGGCTTGTTGTTTTTTTGATTATCCCTTAAAATCCTCGCCCTTAGATATATCCCCCAGTGGCGTACGTTTTAAGATCGATATCTTTCTTTATCGGCACGACGACACGGGCTTGTTTGGAGTACATTATGTACGCAGTAATCCAAAGCGGTGGTAAACAACACCGTGTAGTTGAGGGTGAAACCCTTAAAGTTGAATTGTTAAAAGCTGAAACTGGCTCAACTGTTACTTTTGATGACGTGTTGATGCTTGTAAATGGCGACAACATTCAAATCGGTGCTCCAGTAGTAGCTGGCGCTAAAGTAACTGCTGAAGTAGTTAGCCATGGTCGTCACGACAAAATCCGCATCATCAAAATGCGTCGTCGTAAACACTACCGTAAACAACAAGGTCACCGTCAATGGTTCACTGAGTTGAAAATTACAGCTATTTCAGGCTAATTACTAGGAGTAATGAGACATGGCAACTAAAAAAGCCGGTGGTTCGACTAAGAACGGTCGTGATTCGAATCCTAAGATGTTAGGTGTTAAAGTTTACGGTGGTCAAACTGTAACTGCAGGTAACATCATCGTTCGTCAACGTGGTACTGAATTCCACGCTGGTGCTAACGTAGGTATGGGTCGTGACCATACATTATTTGCTACTGCTGATGGCGTAGTAAAATTCGAAGTGAAAGGCCAATTCGGTCGTCGCTACGTATCTGTTGACGCATAATTTGCTGATATAGAAAAAAGACCCACAGTTGCTGTGGGTTTTTTTATGTCCGAAGAAAGTGGTGTAAGAAAAAGTTTGGAATAATTGCTTAAATTCGAAACAAATTTCTTCATCATGATGAATAAAATGGCTCATTTCGCATTAATAACAATACAAAACTCCTTGTTTTCTCTCATATTTAAAAATTGTTTTGGTTTAAGATGGGGACATCAAGACATTGCGATCATGCAAATATAAAAGGTGAACTTATGAATATGCTTCGTAAAACTGTATGTGCTATGGCATTGGGTGCAGCAACGCTAGCGCCAGTCATGAGTACAACTGTATTTGCTGCGACGACTGCAGCGTCGGAGCAACAAGCAACGGCCAACTTGGTTAATCAACTTAGCCATGTTCGTAGCTTAACAGCGAATTTCCAACAAACGACAAAAATTACTAATCCTAAAAAGGTTCAGAAAAAGGGCCTAAGTGCACAGCACATGAACCAAACGTTCAAAGGGACTATGAAAGTTGCCCGTCCTGGTAAATTCTATTGGGAAATAACAAGTCCTTCTAAACAAGTGATTGCCACTACAGGTAAAACAGTCTGGATTTATGATCCAGATCTGCAACAAGCCGTACGTCAAAGTTTAGATGAGCAAGTAGCAAATACACCTGCGTTATTGTTATCGGGCAATACCAGTCAAATTATGAAGTCATATCGTGTGACTCAGCCGAATAAGGCAAAAACTTATTACACCCTGTATCCGAAAAAATCGGATGGGGTATTTGAAAGCTTAACCATTAGCTTTGGCGCAAACAAAGCACCAACCTTAATGATTCTACAAGACTCATTAGGTCAGACCACATATATCAACTTTAGCAATGTGAAAGTAAATCCAACGATCCCTGCATCGACATTTAACTTCACACCACCTAAAGGCACAGATATTATTGATCAATAATATTTCGTTCAGCTGAATAAGAAGGCAGTGCAATACAGCACTGCCTTTTTTATGTCATATCGTGTCTTCAAATTGGATTAGTTCTATCTAAACTTAAAGAGAATTTGTATAGTGTGAATATTCTCGTAAATCATAGATCAAAGCAGGATAGAGGGATGAACGCACAGGCATTAAAAATCATACTCATGATGAGTACTTTGGGTTTAGGTAGCGTGACGCTGATGGGGTGTCAGCAAGAATCTGAACCAAGTACTGAGTCTGTGCAAAACGAGGCTGTGCTGCCGCTCATTCAAGCGCACACCGAAAAGGTTACGGGTGTGCAAAGCTTAAGCTGTGAGAAAGAAGGCTGTACCCGTTATGATTTACAAAGTGTAAAAACCAATGTGGATTGGATTGATCAATATTTTTATGATCGAATCAAGCGCGCAGAGCCCGTCGCTTTTAAGGTCAATCAAGCAAAACAAGAAAGTGAAGTTGATGTAAATAGCCTAGATCAACGCAATATACGGGTAGGTTACTTAGGGCAACAAGCCAATTTAGCCACATTTGTGATGAAGAGTTATCAGTTTAAAACCGGTAGCGAATTTGGCATGTATCATCATGAATATGTAAATTTTGATCTTACTCAGAAGAAACGCTTAGCGTTGGAAGATATCTTAAAAAAAGGTGTTGATGCAAAACTGCTTGATCAATTGTATGATGCCAATATGTTGTGGTTACAAGCACATGATATTGAAAAAGCGCAGCTTAAATTGAGTGATAACTTTTACATTAATGCGCAAGGTCTGGTCCTTGTGTACCCACTTTATGAAATGGCAGATTACACAACAGGGATGCCTGAGCTTAAAATTCCGCATGATCAATTAGCCGCATTGCTTAAACCCGAATATCTACCAAATTTGGCACAACAGGAAATGCCAAAGCCATAAATTGAATTCGGTATTTATTGTTCTAATAAGGCACAGCTATGTGTGCCAACACTGTATTTTTGGGCATGAAAAGCATACACTATAGCCAGTTTTTTTCTTAACCAAAGATTGGCTATGATCGACCCTAAATTACTCAGAAATAATATTGAGGCTGTAAATTTAGCCTTAGCAAAACGTGGTGTTCAACTTAATGTAGAAGAATGGGCATCACTTGAAGCTCGCCGTAAAGAAATTCAATCGAAAACTGAATCCTTACAGGCTGAGCGTAATGCGGGTGCGAAACAAGTCGGTCAAATCAAAAAAGCAGGCGGCGATGCATCAGAAATCATGGCGCGTATGTCTGCGATTGGTGATGAAATCAAAGCGGCAGAAGCTGCATTGGCTGAGCTTCAAACTGAACTTGAAGAAAAGTCATTAACGATTCCAAACTTGCCACATGAATCTGTACCTGCCGGTAAAGACGAATCAGACAACGTTGAAGTTTTAAAATGGGGTACACCACGTACTTTTGATTTTGAAATCAAAGACCATACTGATTTAGGCGAGATGATGGGTGGTTTGGAATTTGAAACTGCAACTAAATTGACAGGTTCACGTTTCAGCGTATTGAAAGGTCCATTGGCACGTTTACAACGTGCGATTACGCAATTTATGTTGGATACGCATACCACTAAAAATGGCTATACCGAAGCGTATGTGCCTTATTTAGTCAATGCTGACTCTTTACGCGGTACAGGTCAGTTGCCTAAATTTGAAGAAGATTTATTCAAACTGCAAGGCGAAAAAGAGTTCTACTTAATTCCAACCGCAGAAGTGCCTGTAACCAACTTCGTGCGTGATGAAATCATTGACGCAGATCGCTTACCACTAAAATACGCAGCGCATACCCCATGTTTCCGTAGTGAAGCAGGTTCTTATGGCCGTGATACCCGTGGTTTGATCCGTCAGCACCAATTCGACAAAGTTGAAATGGTTCAAATTGTAAAACCTGAAAACTCAATGCAAGCATTAGAAGAGTTAACAGGTCATGCTGAAGGTATTTTGCAAGCTTTAGGTCTTCCATACCGTAAAATCGTACTTTGTGGCGGTGATATGGGCTTTGGTGCATGCAAAACTTATGACTTAGAAGTGTGGGTACCTAGTCAAAATACTTACCGTGAAATCTCTTCATGTTCAAATATGTGGGACTTCCAAGCACGTCGTATGAAAGCACGCTACCGTGCGGATCAAAAGAAAACTGAATTTGTGCATACATTAAATGGTTCAGGTTTGGCAGTTGGTCGTACTTTGCTTGCGGTGATGGAAAACTATCAACGTGCTGACGGTTCAATTGAAATTCCAGAAGTATTACGTCCATATATGGGCGGTGCAACTTACATCGATTAAGCAGTTAAGTTAAGCACATACGAGGGTCTATTGCTTTCAGTCGATGTATTAGCCATGACTGAGTCGGCAATAGGCCCTTAAATTTATATGGTCAGCGGATGATTTGAGGTTATTTGTGGATATTTTTCCAATCTCTTTAAAGTTGCAACAGCAAGCATGTTTGATTGTGGGCGGCGGACATATTGCCTATCGAAAAGCAGTGCTTTTGCAAAAAGCTGGCGCAGTGATTGATGTTATATCACCAGAAATAAATCCTGAACTACTTGCTATTGTTGAAGCAACAGAAGGGAAGTATATTGCTGCGGCTTTTCATGCTGAACTCAATGTACGCCAATATCGCTTAGTGATTGCAGCAACAGATGATGCCGAAACCAATCGCAAAGTCTTTGAAGTTTGTGAAGCTGAAAATGTCTTGGTCAATAGTGTCGATGATCCGCCACATTGTCGATTCATGGTGCCTGCAATTGTAGATCGTTCACCGTTGGTGGTATCGATTGCAACAAATGGGGCTTCACCCGTATTGGCGCGCCAAATCCGCACTCAGCTTGAAGCGACTATTCCGCAAGGTATGGGGAAACTTGCTGCATTTTCGGGTAAATGGCGTCAAGAAGTCAAAGCGAAGATTGAGAATCCTGATCAGCGCCGTATTTTTTGGGAAGACTTGTATGAGAGTCCGCTAAAAGAACAGGTTTTCAATGATAATGTGGCTGAAGCTGACCGTCTTATTGAACAAGCCTTAATTGAGTGGCAGAAACCTCAAGGTGAAGTTTATTTGGTTGGGGCAGGTCCTGGCGATCCTGAATTGCTCACGCTTAAAGCGCTGCGTTTAATGCAACAAGCAGATGTGGTGATTTATGATCGTTTGGTGTCTGAACTGATTATGGATTTATGCCGCCGTGATGCAGAAAAGATCTATGTCGGTAAAGCGCGATCTAATCATGCGGTACCACAAGAAGGGATTAATGCATTACTGGTGAAATATGCGCAAGAAGGTAAGCGCGTCTGCCGCTTAAAAGGTGGTGATCCATTTATCTTTGGGCGTGGCGGTGAAGAGATTCAAGAATTATTTGCAGCAGGTGTATCTTTCCAAGTAGTGCCAGGGATTACCGCTGCATCAGGTTGCGCCGCTTATGCGGGCATTCCATTGACCCATCGTGATTATGCGCAAAGTGTACGTTTCCTAACAGGACATTTAAAAGAAGGTTCACCAGAGTTGCCGTGGCATGAACTGGTTTATGAAAATCAGACCCTTGTGCTGTATATGGGCTTGGTGGGGCTCGAAAAGATTTGTCAAAAGCTGATTGCGCATGGTCAACGCGAAACCATGCCTGTGGCCTTGATCTCTAAAGGAACAACACCTGAACAAAAAGTTGTGGTGGGTACACTGGCAGATATTGCATCGAAAGTCAGTGAACATCAAATTCATGCACCAACCTTAACCATTATTGGTGAGGTGGTACAATTACGTGAACAATTACAGTGGCGATAACGCTGCTAAGTTAAAAGTTGAGAAATCCTGTGATCCATGTTGTCTTATACGAGCCTGAAATTCCTGCAAATACAGGGAATATCATTCGTCTGTGTGCAAATACAGGAGCGCAATTACATCTTGTAAAACCTTTAGGTTTTGAACTGGATGATAAAAAATTGCGTCGAGCAGGTTTAGATTATCATGAATGGGCACATATGAAAGTTTGGGAAAACTTTGCAGAATGTGTGGCTCATTTAGAAGAGCAAGGCATTAGCAATGATGCAATTTATCCATTGACTACCAAAGGTTTTGAAACACCGCATACGTCGAATCTAAACCGTCCTGTGGCATTGCTGATGGGGCCTGAAACTCGTGGTTTACCTGAAGATGTGCGGATGATGTTCCCGAAAGAACATTGGATTCGACTCCCGATGGCGGCAAATTCACGCAGCTTGAATTTATCGAATGCTACGGCTGTGATCTTATATGAAGCTTGGCGTCAACAAGACTTCCAAGAATTGAAATAAGCTGCATTGAATGAAAAGCCACCTTCGGGTGGTTTTTTTATTTATGTAACGATTAAGCTGGATTAATTTTCTTCTAAGCACTTATTCGGTATAAATAAAATAGAGGAGATATAGGATCGACATATGAGAAAAATAATGCTGATGGGTTCACTGGTTTTGGCAAGTTTGGGTGCTTATGCAGAATCAGCCAATACACCGATCGATGCGGATCAAGTGAATACACAAATGCAGCAGCCATTTACAAAGGCAGAAATCCAGCAAGGGATGCAGGAAATGCAACAACGATTGAATAGTCGTATTGAGGCATGGGGTGCAGAACTTAAACGCGATGATTTTGAATGGACATGGCGTGGGCGACAGTTAAAACAGCCGAAGCGTCAGGAAGTTTGCGGTATCTTCCAAGGTATTGTGAATGAAACATGGGCGATGGCGCAAAAGAATAAAGCACGTTTAAGTGCTGAAAATCAGCAAGTCTTACAAAGTCGCAGTGCATTTATTGAAGCATTGGGATATGAAAATAATATTGTTGATACCAAAATGGGCTTTGATTGTCGTTTGAAATAAACGTATAGATATAAAAAAAAGGCGCATTCAGCGCCTTTTTTAATTTGAAGATTATTTATCGTCAAATTCGTTATGTTGTGGAGCAGGTAGTTTGAAACCTTTGGTTTTATAACCGAGGTACATAATACCGAACATTGCCCACCATAAACCGTATTTCAATGCAGTGTCTTCAATCTCAACCCACATCGCGAAAATACTGATAAAGCCCAATAATGGAATCACGATATAGTTAAAGATATCTTTCGCTGTCTTAGTACGACCATCACGTAATGCATAACGTGAAATCACAGATAAGTTTACGAAAGTGAAGGCAGTTAATGCACCGAAACTGATCATTGAAATAACAATATCAAGGTCCATGAAACCAGCAGTTAAAGCAACAGCACCAACAATCATAATGTTGTATGACGGTGTGAAGTTTTTAGGGCTAATATGACCAAAGATCTTCTTGTTAATCACGCCATCACGACCCATCACATACATCAAGCGTGATACGCCAGCGTGTGCAGAAATACCAGATGCCATTACCGTCACGATTGCGAAACCAAGAACATAGGCTTGGAATAATGAACCACCCACTAAAAGTAGAATTTCAGGTTGTGTTTCAGCAATATTTTCGAAGTAGTTGCCTGGTGCAGAAGGGAAGTACAACTGCATGAAGTAAGTACTGATAATGAAAATTACACCGGCAATTAATGCTGTTAAGAAAATTGCTTTAGGTAGTGTTTTTTCAGTGTCTTTAGTTTCTTCTGCAAGAGAACTGAGTGAGTCAAAACCTGTAAACGAGAAGCACAGTAAAGTTGCACCAGTAATTAAAGGTCCAAGCTCAGTTAAGCTGTTCCAGAAAGGCTCTAGGCTCCAAAGCTGAGAAGCAGCTTTTGGGCTAATTGGGCCGTCTGCATTATAGCCCGCTTGAAGTTTGCTATATACCAACCACGTGAATACACCGATCACGATCAACTGTACAAGTACAATCAGACTGTTGAAGTTTGCAACAAAGCGCGCGCCGCGTAAGTTAATACCTGTCATAAAGGCGGTCAGTACAATGACCCAAACCCAATGGTTTACAGAAGGGAATAACGCTTCTAGGTAAATAACCGCGAGAATAATATTTACCATCGGAGACAGTAAATAATCCAACCAAGATGACCATCCCACCATAAAGCCAACATTAGGGTGGATGGATTTTTGTGCATACGTATACGCCGATCCCGATGAAGGATAGCGACGGATCATATGACCATAACTAATAGAAGTGAACAAAATTGCAATCAGGGCAATAATGTACGAAGTCGGAACATGAAAATGGCTTTCTTCTGATACCAAACCAAAAGTATCAAACAAAGTCATTGGTTGAATGTAAGCTAAACCAATAATGATAATGTGCCAGAGTCCTAGCGTTTTTTGCAGTTTAGCTGCCGATTGAGTCCCAGTAATATTAGTCAACGGCGTTATCCTCTTAATCGTTGATCAAGGATCAGTCATATCAAATAAGGATCGTTTGAGACGAACGATCCCCCCTAGAGTTTTAAGTAAAAGCGCGCCAATTTACTCGAAAAACACAACTTTTACCAGCAAGATTTTTGATTTTGCACCTGCATAAAATATGCCAACCTTGGTTTTTTATTTTATGCAAGATAAAAGCCCGATGTTTAAAAAAACATCAGGCTGAAATTTTCGCTATATTGGCTTATTTTTCAATAATTACCAAGCTTTTTTTAAGATAGATTTTAAATCATCTAAAGTTGCTTCTTTTGGGTTGTAAATGATGGAACCATCATTGAGCGCTTTTTCAGCAACTTCATCCAATTGAGCTTCTGTGATCTTACCAGTTTCACTTAATGTGCGTGGCAATTTGGTCAATGTATAAATGCGATCACGCATGGCTAAAATTGTCGAAATGGCTTTCTCTGCACGCAAATGAGCAGGGGTTTGCGCATAAATATCAGGACCGGCCAAAGGAAGCAGTAAGTCAGCAATTTTATTGCCATTCACTTCTTTGTTGTATTCCAGCACATATGGCAGGAATAGATTCATACATAAGCCATGCGGCAGATGTGCAACCGCACCTAAAGCATGACCTAATGAATGGACTAAACCGACCATTGAATTTGAGAATGCAATACCCGCCATAGTAGACGCTTGAGCAAGTTCTAAGCGTCCTTGCGCATCGGTTGGGTTATCTAGCACGGTAAAGAGATTGTCACTAACTTTTTTTACTGCTGCTGTTGCATAAGCATCTGAAATCGGATTGGCTGCCATACAGGTATAGGCTTCTACAGCATGTGTCATGGCATCCATTGCAGTCATTGCAGTCAAGTGAGGTGGCAAAGTCTGCGTCATACGTGGATCTAAAATCGCGGCATGTGGCATCAAGTAATACGATGCAAATGGCATTTTTAGGTTCTTTTCAGTATCTGATACCACAGCAACCATGGTTACTTCAGAACCTGTCCCAGAAGTAGTCGGAATCACAAAAAATGGTTTCAGTGGTTTTGGTAGATTATGCGCACCTGAATATTTGAGTAAGTCATCTCCACCTTCAGTCACTAAAATATTAGTCGCTTTAGAAGTGTCGATGACAGAACCACCGCCGACTGCCAAAATCGCGTCGCAGTTATTGTCACGATATACTTGAGCCGCTTTACGCACCGTTTCTAAACTTGAGTCAGGTGGAACATCATCAAAAATAAAACCGACTTCTACATCTGTACTTTCAAATGCAGCTTCAATAGGTGCAAGTAAGTTATTTGCTCGAACGCCTTTATCTGTAATGATGAGCGGGCGTTTTGCACCTAATGTTGAAAGTTCGAATGGAATATGTTCAAGCGCTGCATGACCAGCAATGACTTTAACTGGGCAAAAAAATTCATAATAAGGCTTAGCCATGTTAAACGCTCCGTTTTAAATAGGATTGTGCGACTTTTAAATAAATGTTGCTCGCACCAAATAATTTTTCTTTTAAGCTTAAATTGCTTGGATATTCCTTTACAGCAAGCTCTGCGACCACTTTGGGTAAAATCAGTGCTTCCATCTTATTTAAGCAACGTACTAAACGAATCGCATAAGAAATATCGCCATTGGCAATCATGCGGTCATTTGCAAAGGCTTGAGAGGTACTTTCCTGAAATGAAAACACCAAAAAGGCATGATGCAAATGTTTAAAGGTAATCGTAAGGTCGGGTTTCTGATCAAGCTGCTTTACAAGCGCTAGTTGCTTGTCAGTCGTCACACGTGCGACAAAAGCAGGACCATTCGGGAAAACATTCATAGAAAGCGTGAAGCCGACAGGGAAGGCTGCAACTTCACGTTGAATTTCGTCATCAACTTGACTGGCCATTGCTAAGCCTCGACCTATGACATCCATCATGAGTTTGACATAGGTGAGTTGCAATGCGGGTTTTACGGATTTAGTGGCAATCACGTGATAATCCCTATCTATTAAGTATTATGATTTTAGAGTAAATACTCTAATTTATTTATTATTAAAAAGCAAAGTCTTTATTTTTGCTCTACAGTCACGTCCTTAAAGTAACCGCTGTTGCTTAAAGTTTCAATAATCCGTGAACATAAATCAGCAAAATTTGGCGCAGGTTGAATCAGGTCGTGGATACGAACCATTTCAAGACCGGCATAGCCGCATGGATTAATGGTATGGAAGCCTGTCAAATCACAATTAATGTTGAGCGACAAACCATGATAGCTACGACCTTTACGGATTTTAAAACCGAGAGAACCAATTTTACGTTCATCAACGTAGACGCCAGGTGCATCTGGTTTAGCGTAGGCTTCAATACCGTATTGTTTGAGTAAATCAATCATTAAGTTTTCAGCATAGGACACCAGTGTGCGCACGTTCCAACCCAAGCGATTTAAGTCAAACATAAAGTAAGCCACGAGTTGACCCGGACCATGCCAAGTGACTTGACCACCACGATCGGTTTGCACAACTGGAATGCTTGTTGGAATTAGAATGTGTTCAGGTTTACCTGCCTGTCCCTGTGTTAAAACATCATGATGTTGCAAAATCCATAGTTCGTCAGGGGTTTGCTCATCACGGTTTTCCGTAAACTGTTTCATTTCCAGGAAACGGTCTTCGTAGGGAGTAAGCGCGTTATATTGACGAATAATCAAAGATGGTTTTTGAACCACATCAGTCACAGTGTACGTCCTAACAAAATTAATGCTGTTTGGCATTATATAACGTACGTTCACGATCGGGCAGGAAAGATCGGATTTATCTTGAGCTGATATAAAATAAAAAACACGCTCGAAAGCGTGTTTTTTATGGCAAGCCGAAAATTAAAGTGCAGTTTTAATTAATGGGCAAGCAGCGAGATCAGCATATACGGCATGAACCTGTTCAAGTTCAAGGAAGCGAAGCTGCGCAGTTACTGAATGGTATTTACCTGTACGTGATGGAGTCACAGTCATTTTGCTGCCATCAAAGTCAGGGAAATGTTTAAGAAAAATATCATTCACAGCTTGACGAAGTTCTTCACCAGCAAGACCAATCAATTTAATTGGATAGTCCATCGGGAACACCCAAAGATGTTCTTGTAGTTCGCGTGATGGCATGCGATTAGTCATGTCAGTCATAGGACACCTCTTCATTAAAAATACCTGCTATGTGCAGGTATTTTGTTTTATTTGCTACATGCTCATATTATGGGGGAGTTCCCCCCATATTCAAGCCAGTATTATCCTATGGATAGGTTAGTCATTCTCAAGGAAAGAACGTAAGTGTTCTGAACGAGAAGGATGACGTAGTTTACGTAACGCTTTTGCTTCAATCTGACGAATACGTTCACGTGTTACATCAAATTGTTTACCGACTTCTTCCA
Organism: Acinetobacter sp. NCu2D-2; assembly: GCF_001647675.1. Lineage (NCBI taxonomy): Bacteria > Pseudomonadati > Pseudomonadota > Gammaproteobacteria > Moraxellales > Moraxellaceae > Acinetobacter > Acinetobacter sp. NCu2D-2. The sequence continues at coordinate 1,834,775 of NZ_CP015594.1, read as the reverse complement.
AAGTATGGTCAGTTGGCATGTCGATACCGAAACGCATTTTCAAGACTTTTGCTTCACGTTCAGTCAAGTTTTCAAGTACTTCACGAGTTGCTTCTTTTAAGCCTTCAGATGTTGCAGCATCAATTGGAGATGTGATGTTGCCATCTTCAATGAAGTCACCAAGATGCGAATCTTCATCATCACCAATTGGAGTTTCCATCGAAATTGGTTCTTTCGCGATTTTAAGTACTTTACGAACTTTAACTTCGTCCATTTCTAGACGTTCACCCAATTCTTCAGGAGTTGGTTCACGACCCATTTCTTGAAGTAATTGACGCGATACACGGTTGATCTTGTTAATAGTTTCGATCATGTGTACCGGAATACGAATCGTACGTGCTTGATCGGCAATCGAACGCGTGATTGCCTGACGAATCCACCATGTTGCATAAGTCGAGAATTTATAACCACGACGGTATTCGAACTTATCCACGGCTTTCATCAAACCGATGTTACCTTCTTGAATCAAGTCAAGGAATTGCAGACCACGGTTGGTATATTTTTTCGCAATCGAAATTACCAAGCGTAAGTTTGCTTCAACCATTTCTTTTTTCGCACGACGTGCTTTCGCTTCACCGACAGCCATACGTTTTGCAATATCTTTAATATCGCGAACTTTTAGACCAAGTTCTTTTTCAATATCAGCAATCTTTTGTTGGAATGCCAAAATATCTGGACGAACTTTTTCTAAATAGCCTTTTTGATCTGGTGTTGCTTTAGCAATTTGTTCTTCTAACCAAGCTGGATTTGATTCTTGACCTGGGAATGAAGTACGGAATTGCGTACGGTCCATACGACCACGACGTACTGCATAACGCATAATTTCACGTTCAGAGGTACGAATTTGATCGTGTGTACCGCGAATCATTTCAGAAATAATGTCAAATAAACGCGGTGTAAATTTAAACATCATGAACACAGCAGCAAGCGCTTGAAGCGCTTCTTCGCCTTCAGCACTATTACGACCGTGTTTTTCTAAAACAGTTTTAGTATTCGTCCATGCTTCAGCAAGTTCAGTGAAACGTGCTTTGGCAATTTCAGGATCAGGACCAGAATCCGCTTCTGAGTCATCATCAGAATCAGATTCTTCTTCGTCTTCATCATCATCCAATTTAACGTCTTTGGTAGATTTAGTTGTAGACGCATCATCATCTGCAAGCTCTGCTTCTTCTTCAGGAACTTCAGGAATTTCTTCGTCAGATTCAGGGTCAAGATAACCTGATAAAATATCAGCTAGGCGGCGTTCACCTGCTTCGTAATCTTTATATTCTTGGAGAACAACTTCAACTGCGTTTGGCCAGTAAGCAATAGAGTTTAAAACGTCACGAATACCTTCTTCGATACGTTTTGCAATACTGATTTCGCCTTCACGAGTCAAAAGTTCAACCGTACCCATTTCACGCATATACATGCGTACTGGGTCAGTGGTACGACCTGGCTCATTCTCTACCGATGCAAGTACTGCTGCAGCTTCTTCTTCTGCAACTTCATCGGCAGCTTCTGCAGTGTCCTCGAACATCGTATCATCAGATTCTGGTGCGCGATCATGTACAGGAATACCAACGTCATTCAACATTTGAATGATGTCTTCAATCTGCTCGCTTTCTGTGATTGAGTCCGGGAGATGATCGTTAACCTCAGCGAAGGTTAAGTAACCTTGTTCTTTGCCTCGGCTAATCAGAGCCGCTACTTGAGAAGTAGGGGAAGTCATATCGCTCATCTTTGCTTACTCTTCGTTGAATCTGTTGCAGTAAAAACCGTACATAAGTTGCACGATTCATCTCATTAAATTTTATGAATAGCTTAGTCATTTCATCAGTTTATACAACGTAAAGCGCCGCCTGATAAAATATAAAAAAAGGAAATTCAGTAATTTAAGATGGGGATGAATTTGTTGTTTTCAAGTTCAGCCCATGCGTATCGATGTTTGAAAACTCAAAATTAAGTCTTCAAAACAGAAGGACGCAGGGTGGATTATATCATGCCACACCTGTAAGGCAGAAAAAAAGCCCTGTTTAAAAAATAAAATGGTTAAAAAACAAAATAAAACTTGACTTGTTTTTTTAGGCACGATAAATAGCGCTTAAAACCATTTACATTTTTTCACTATGAGGAAGTTTTAGTGTCTTCGACAGATTTTGAACTAGATGATAACTTCGGTGAGGATGATGTTAATTTCGACGAAGCTTCAAGCAAGCTGAGTGCTAAAGAATCGTTGGAAAAACGCCGTCTAATTGACGACCTACTCACACAACGTCGCTTGGAGCGTGAACTTAAAGATTTTGATTACGACTTCGACGATGATGACGACTTCGACGACGAAGATTAATCAATACAGATTTAGCATCGGCTGAATAAATGCTATGCTTATGCTTTCGGTATTTCGAAGTTTGGATATTAAATGAGTGCTTTTGATTTAGACCAGTTGAGTGAATATCTAGATGGTGACCAAAATGAGTATGGTCTAGATTTTGCGGCAACTCATGGTTTCTTATGTGCGATTGCAGTTGGACCTAAGTTTGACAAATGGTTAGATGAACTTTTCGAAGGGAATCAAAAAAAAGCACCTGCTGAAATCATTGCTCAAATTCAGGCATGGTTAGAGTCAATTCGTCAAAGTCTTGCCAATGAAGAAGGGATTACATTCCCATTCGAAATTGAAGAAGCAGATACAGAATCAAGTCTTGGTGACTGGAGTGTGGGTTTCGTAGATGCCATGTTCCTTAACGAAGATGCTTGGTTTGCTGAAGAATATGAAGAGCAATTGGTAGATTTAACACTTCCAATTATGGTCTTCAGTGGCATCGATGAAGAAGATCCACAAATGGAAACGTTCCGTCGCAATGGTCAGCTTATGGATGAACTTGCGGAAGAAATTCCAGAAAATTTAAATGAATTGTATTTAATGTATCATTCTCCTGAATAATACGTTCATTGATAAAAAGCACCTTCGGGTGCTTTTTTATTGAGTGCAATTTAGTTTGAGCTTTTCTTTCTATATTTTCGGTAGAACAGCCAAGCAACAAATAAAAGGGCAATGAAAAGCATGACATAGCCCACTTGGCTTAAGACCTGTTTCATTAAGGCTTGATTTTCACCTAAATAAAAACCCACACAGGCTAAAAAAGTTGTCCATATAATCGTGCCTAATCCACTAAATAACATGAATTTCCAAAAGGGCATATGACTCATGCCTGCAGGGATGCTAATCAGTGAGCGTACTGCAGGAATCATGCGTCCAAAGAACACAATTCGATGTCCGTATTGTTCAAACCAAGTGAGCGATGTTTTAACGTCTTCAGTTTTAATAAATAAGTATTTGCCATAACGGTCAACAAAACGAAAAATGGCATCATGGCTGAATTTGGAACCAATCCAATATAACAAGGCTGCTGCCAATAAAGAACCGAATGACCCTGCAATAATCACACCGATTAAAATTAATTGTCCTTGAGAAGCGGTATAACCCGCACTCGGCATAATAATTTCAGAGGGAATAGGCGGAAAGACATTATCAAGGAACATTAAGAATGCAATGCCCCAATAGCTCAATTGCTGCATAATGGAAATGATCCATTCTGTCATTTCATTGTTCTCAACTTACTTCACTGAATGCAGCATATCGAATGTGTAACGTATGTAATAGTTGAATTTTATTAATGATAATTTTGTAATAAGGTATAAATATAAACGCGACGTAGGGTATAGGCGAGAACGACAGGAATTGTAATCAGGAGCAAAAAGTGAATGGCGCTGTTATTCAAATGATAACCAATAAAGAGCGCGAGTATTGCACCAATCACCGTTCCTAATATCACAATAAATAAATGTGATTCTTGCTCAACTTCGGCACTGAGTTGATTTAAGCGCTGTAGCTTTAAATTGACACGAGGCTGAAATGGAACGATGTTATCTTCAAATTTGGCCAGTGGTCTGCTCATTATTACGCTCCTTTTCACTTAAATTTTTCAAATAAGAATGAAAGACTTAGTGCCTTTTAAGAAGCTTAACAATGCTTGTCTAAAAAAAATGATAGTCTTGGTAAAACCCAGTTTATTTTTTATTAAGCATGTCACCACAATGTAAAAAAAAAGCCCTCAGTAGAGGGCTTTTGTATAGCAATTTACAAAACAAGCATTAGAGACGTTTACGTTTAGCAGCCAAAATTTGTGATTGGCGCATACGGAAACCTTCTTTTTGTTTCTCAGTGGTTTTATCAATGCAGTAAACGCAAGATACACCATGTTCATAGCTAGGAAGTGCAACTTCTTCAGGTGTAAGAGGCCAGCCACATGCGTGACATTTTATATTTTGACCTTCTTCAACACCGTGAGTGACAGCTGTACGACCATCGAATACGAAGCATTCACCTTCCCAAAGACTTTCTTCAGCAGGAGTTTCTTCTAAGTATTTTAGAATACCGCCTTTGAGGTGATAGACCTCTTTAAAGCCTTCTTGGAGCAATAAAGATGTCGATTTTTCACAACGAATACCACCGGTACAGAACATCGCAATTTTTTTATCTTTATGCTGTTCAAGGTTTTTCTTCACGTATTCAGGGAATTCGCGGAAAGTTTCAGTTTTAGGGTCGATCGCACCCTTGAACGTACCCGCTTTGTATTCATAATCATTACGCGTATCGACGACAATCACGTCATCTTGTGCCAAGAGTTCATTCCACTCTTTAGGATCAAGATAATGACCAACTAAATCGCGTGGTTTAACTGGTACACCTAAAGTCACAATCTCTTTTTTGAGTTTAACTTTCATTTTACGGAATGGTTTATCCGAGCTATGAGACTCTTTATATTCCATTTCGTTAAAGCCTTCATTCAGAAGGAATTGATGTACTTGGTCAATAGATTGACGGTCACCGGCAACTGTACCGTTAATGCCTTCACCTGCCACGATGAGAGTACCGCATAAGTTGATGGAGTTTACCAAGTCTAAAAGACGTTGTTGAAGATCGGCAGGATCTTGAACTTCTTTAAATTGGTAAAGTGCGGCAACAACCCAGTCAGTGGTCGCTTGCTGTTCTACAGGTGCAAGCTGTTCTACAGTAGCGTTCATGGAATACTCCAACGTAGCATGATAATTTGAAAGGCGCATATTTTAACGGTTTTTGCGTGAATAAGCGAGTAGAACAGGGGAGTTTTAATACGCTTCAAATCATGACGCTGAGCGTGTATAGTCATGCCGATGCGAAACCCGCATCACGGATGTGACCCACTTGTTTTATGGAGTAAATTTTGAGTTCAGAGCACCGTACTTCTTCATTAACCCCATGCGCGGGACGTTGCTCAACAGTGTTTGGTGATGCCGTTTGTCGAGGTTGTCGTCGTTTTAATCATGAAGTGATTCAGTGGAATACTTATACACCAGAACAGCATGCTGCGGTTTGGCAACGTTTAGATGCACAGTTGAATCAGATTTTGGTGCCGATGCTGCCAAATGCCAATATGGTACAGGTCGAACAGTTTATTGCTTCAAAACGGATTCGGGTTCGTGACGATGCAACTCAAGGTCGTAAACTTTACTATGCGTTAAAGCTGTGTGAAAAGAACCGACATTTTACTGATGATAGTGGGCTTGGTATTAGTTACAAACAAGTCCGTCCAATTTGGGATGAGTTTGAACGCCGAGTTTTAGCCTTGGCAAAAGCCAGCTATGATTTTGCTTTTTTGCGTGCCGATGGTATCAGTCAGCATTTATTAAACTTAGAAGAAGATGAGGACGATTAAGTCCTCTTTTTTTATGAGGTGATTTGAGTGAATGTGTCAGAATGGTTGCTGTATTGCTTTGCTGTCGTGGTGATGATCGCAACACCGGGGCCTGTCATGCTGCTAGTGGCGAGTGTTGGATTAAAAGGTGGCTATTCAGCAGCACTCAAGACCATTTTTGGTACTAACTTTGCCTCGCTGATTCTAATTCTGTGTTCGGTACTGAGTCTGAAAGGGATTCTGCAAATCAATGCGCAAGCCTTAAATGTGATTCAAGTCTTGGGTTGTTTATATATCGGTTATCTCGGTTTGAGTATTTTAAAAGAAGTCCGATGTAGTACACAAAAGCAAAATGCAATCATTCAACCCATCCAAGGCGGCTTTCAGAAAGGCTTTTTAGTCGGAATTTCCAATCCGAAAGATATTATCTTCTTTGCTGCATTTTTTCCGCAATTTATTGGGGTTACACCGCAGATCAATCTGAGTTTAATGGTTTTAACGCTGTCTTGGATAGTATTAGATTTTTTGACTTTATCCTTGGTATATTTGGGCTTTAAACGACTCTCACGTTCTCGGGTTTATCCGCATTTATTGGGTTTATGCGGAACGATCTTAATCATGGTTGCTCTATATGGTATCTATTCCGTTTTTTCCTAAGCATACAACCTTATTTGAGCATAAAAAAATCCCAATCAAAATAAGACTGGGATTTTAATTTTAAGCTTAAAACTTAAGCTTAGATGTTATGACTTTGACGATAATGTACAAGTTCATCAATAGTCAAAACAGTTAAGTGATGCGTTTGCGCATAAGATAAGACTTGAATACCAGAGGCCATCGTACCGTCTGGATTGGTCAATTCACACAATACCCCAGCAGGTTTAAGACCTGCCAAGCGGGCAAGGTCAATCGTGCCTTCTGTATGACCACGACGAGTCAGTACACCGCCTTCACGGGCACGAAGTGGGAATACATGTCCTGGGCGATTCAAATCACTCGCGACTGCACCGTCTTTAATTGCGGCTTTAATCGTCGTTGTACGGTCTTTTGCAGATACACCTGTAGTCACACCTTCTGCAGCTTCAATAGTGACAGTAAATGCTGTTTTGAAGTGACTTGAATTAGACTCGACCATCGGTGGAAGTTTAAGATGATCTGCAAGTTCATTGGTTAAGCATAAACATACAATGCCTGAACCATCACGAATCATACGTGCCATGGTTTCGACTGTAAGTGTTTCGGCTGCAACAATTAAGTCTGCTTCGTTTTCACGGTCGAAGTCATCCATCACCAACACAGGTTTGCCTTGGCGGATATCTTCTAAAGCTTGTTGGATACGTTGCTCAGCAGGGGCTAGAGCGGAAAAGAAAATTTCGGGTTGAATCAAACTAGACATTGAAACGCTCACGTAAAGTTAAAGTACGATTGAACATTTCAGGACATATTGAAAATAGGCTTATCGCAAAATGGTTTCATAGAAAAATATGAAACAACATGTACTGCTTTCGTCTTCTTTCATCCGGACTATACCGTCGGCTTTGGGATTTCACCAAATCTGCGAATCATATATACAACATGATAGGCTCGTGGGCTGATTCAATCGTATACCTATATACGTTGCATTTACCACCGGTGGGGAATTACACCCCGCCCTGAAGCGATTAAAACTATTATATGCCTGTTTTTACTTGAAAATGACAGTTTTTATATCTAAATCATTCATATATTTAGTCGCGATTTGAATATTTAAAAGAAAATCATGGCAATAAAAAAGCCCGCATAATGCGAGCTCTTCAACCATGATTCAGTCAGACTTAAGCCACTTGAACTGGAATGCAGTTTGCTGTGTGGTTAACTGTATTATCTGGGTTTGCATAAACAAGACGTGGTTTATGTGCATCAGCTTCAGCTTCAGTGAAATCACCGAAAGTCGCAATAATCATAATATCGCCTACATCTGCTTGAAGGGCAGCACCACCATTTACAGAAATGATGCCTGAACCTTCTTCGCCACGAATTGCATAAGTGGTAAAACGTTTACCATTGGTCACGTTCCACATATGAATTTCTTCATATTCGCGAATGCCTGCTAAATCCAAAAGAATACCGTCAATGGCACAAGAACCTTCATAATGTAATTCTGCTTGTGTTACGACACAACGGTGGATTTTTGCTTTTAATAATCGAGATAGCATGGCTAGCGTCTCCTTAGTTGACCTAAGATATTGATCTTATGGTTGAATCAATTACTACTACACTTTTTGAGTGGGTAGGCCTGCGCATTTTGCGCTTAAACAATCTTGAAGGCAAGCGTAATTGTCCAACGATTTTTGAATGATTAGTTCGGTTTATAGGCGTTGATTTGATTCATGGCTTGTTGTATTTCACCATTTACCAGCAATTTAGTGCGGGCAAGGGCATGGTGAATTGCATCGTCCATTAAATTCTGTTCACTGCTTGGTGCTTTACCAAGAACATGACCTGAAACACGATCTTTGGAACCAGGATGACCAATACCAATACGTAAACGATGGAAATTTGGACCAATATGAGGAACGATATCACGTAAGCCATTGTGACCACCGTGACCACCACCTGTTTTTAGGCGGATTACCCCAGGGTTCATATCGAGTTCATCATGTGCAATTAAAATTGCTTCAGGCTGAATATTGTAGAATTTGGCGAAAGGAACAACACTTTTACCAGAAAGATTCATAAAGGTCGTTGGAAGAAGTAGACGAACGTCTTGACCTTCAATTTTGCCTCGACCGCTGATTCCGAAGAACTTTGGGTCATTTTTAAGTGAGATGCCATATTGTTCTGCAAGGCGTTCAACAAACCAGAAGCCTGCATTATGGCGGGTTTGGGCATACTCAGAACCTGGGTTGCCCAAACCAACAATCAGTGAAAGATTTGACACTAATTTACACCATTAACACTTATGCGCGTTTGAAGTCAGCGTGCATTGGAGTGTTTTTAGCTGGGTGACGTTGTAAAGCTTGGATTTTAACGCTTTCAACTTTACCATCAACATCAATTTCGATTACTTCTTCGAAGAAAGCGTTGCTTTCTAGGAATTTAACAAGTTGACGAAGCTCAAGAGATACAGCTACAGGAGCAGCTTCACCACCATAAATGATAGCAGGTACTTTGTTTTGAAGACGAAGGCGGCGGCTCGCACCTTTCCCTTGAACTGCTTCATCACGTGCTACTGCATTTAATACGAAGTTTGCCATGATAGACATCCTATTTTAAGTTTAAGTAACTAGACTTGCGACCAGTCTAGTGAGTAAAAGCCCCGCCAAATGGCAGGGCTTTGGAAATTCAGCGCACTATTATAGATAAGAATCGAACATTGCGCTAATAGATTCTTCGTTGTTAATACGACGAATTGTTTCAGCAACCATACTTGCTACTGAAACTTGGCGAATCTTACCAAGTGCTAAAGCTTCTTCTGAAAGAGGAATGGTATCTGTTACAACCAATTCATCAATTACAGAATTTTTAAGATTTTCGAGTGCTTTACCAGACAATACTGGGTGAGTTGCATAAGCAATAACTTTACGTGCACCGAAGTTTTTCAATGCATCAGCTGCTTTGCAAAGTGTACCAGCAGTATCTACCATGTCATCAACGATGACACAGTCACGGTCTTTAACATCACCAATTAAATGCATCACTTGTGATTCATTCGCTTTTTGACGACGTTTATCGATAATTGCAAGATCGATATCACCCATTTGCTTAGCCACTGCACGTGCACGTACAACACCACCAACGTCAGGTGAAACCACCATTAGGTTGTGATGAGACTGTTGACGAAGATCAGCTAAAAGCGCAGGAGTACCGTAGATGTTGTCTACAGGAATATCGAAGAAACCTTGGATTTGGTCGGCGTGAAGGTCAATCATCACAACGCGGTCAATACCTACAGTTGTTAGCATATCTGCAACAACTTTAGCAGTAATTGGCACACGGCTTGAACGCGGACGACGGTCTTGACGAGCATAACCAAAGTAAGGAATCACAGCAGTGATACGACCAGCACTCGCGCGACGTAATGCGTCAGCCATGACTAAGATTTCCATCAGGTTATCGTTAGTTGGGGCGCAAGTAGGTTGCACGATAAATACGTCTTTACCACGAACGTTTTCAGTAATCTCTACAGCGATTTCACCATCAGAGAACTGACCTACAGAGGCAGCGCCTAGAGGAATATGTAAGTGGCTTACGACTTTTTGAGCGAATTGTGGATGTGCGGTTCCACTAAAAACGACAAGATTGGGCATGAAGCACCCTTGGCGGTTAGAATATATGGGAATAGATGGCAGGGGCGGCTGGATTCGAACCAACGGATGCCGAGATCAAAACCCGGTGCCTTACCACTTGGCGACGCCCCTAATGCGGCAGAACTTTAATATTTTTACGGTAAAGTGTCAAGGTAAATTAACAGTGTTACTGTAAAACTATGCTCTGTCTTTTTCGAGAAATTGGCAGGGGCGGCTGGATTCGAACCAACGGATGCCGAGATCAAAACCCGGTGCCTTACCACTTGGCGACGCCCCTAAATTGATGAATGTAAGATGGCAGGGGTAGCTGGATTCGAACCAACGGATGCCGAGATCAAAACCCGGTGCCTTACCACTTGGCGATACCCCTAATACAAACATCTACAGATGAAATTGGCAGGGGCGGCTGGATTCGAACCAACGGATGCCGAGATCAAAACCCGGTGCCTTACCACTTGGCGACGCCCCTAACGAACTTTAAACTGAACTAAAGGTGATTCTTTTAAACTGTTGACCAAGTAAGATTTACATGGTGAGTTTGCCAGAACATCTTCGATATTCAATTTATCAGTTACTTCAACAAACACACAAGCACCTGTACCTGTAAGTTTTGCAACACCGAACTGGTCGAGATATTGCATTGCTTCATCGACTTCGGGATATAAACGTCTTGCCAGTGGCTCAAAGTTATTTCCAAAATCAGATGGCGTTTCCTGATAGGCGCAAAATTTAGTGCTCTTCGTGTCTCTTGTCAACGTTTTTTGTGAAAAAAGCAATTGAGTGCTGATAAAACAGTCAGGTTTGAGCACAATGTATTGTTTTTGATCTAAGTCTATGAATGTTAAGTGTTCACCAATACCTTCAGCCCATGCATTTTTACCATGTACAAAAATAGGGACATCTGCACCTAACTTCACCCCCAGTTCAGCCAGTTGTTCAGTATTCAAGCCACATTGCCAAAGTTGATTCAAAATAATCAGGGTTGTTGCAGCATTAGATGAACCACCGCCAAGTCCTGCACCCATCGGAATATTTTTTTCAATGCGAATATTTAGACCTGTATATGCGCTTGCATGCGGTTTTAGCATCATCGCTGCACGATAAATCAGATTATTTTCTAAATTGACCGTATCCAATCCTTCAATTTTAATTTGCCCATCATCTGTTTGCTCAAATTCGAGCCAATCGCATAAGTCAATTAACTGAAAAATGCTCTGTAGCTCGTGATAGCCATTTTCACGGCGACCTGTAATGTGCAAAAACAAATTTAATTTTGAAGGAGAGGGTGCACGAATCATAAAAATATCAATCTATGGTTTAGCGGTTTTGAATGACCATTGTAATACGATTTTCTTTACCCGACTCAAGCGCTTGCTTCAAAATCAAACGGTTTGGCAGTTGAGCTTGTTCGTTATAACTCAAATCTACCGTCCAGCCATCTTCAATAATTTGCACTAAACGATTTTGTTGATCTTGCTGTGTTTGTGCAGACGTAGTTGCAGGTTGAGCTTGTACCCAATCGACTAAATGGGTGATAGGGGCTTGCCAACCTGTTGCACGTTGAAGCAGTTCTTCAGGGGTTGCAGCCTGAATCAGTCCAGTTTTCGCACTGTTTAGACTGACGTTACCCGGTTGTCCTGAAATTTGAGTTTTTCCAATGCCTAAGATACCTGTGAGCTCAATGTCAAAATCTTGATCATCTTGTACCCATGTAAAAAATGCACTGCCGCTTTGTGCCGTAGTTTTCACCCCAATTTTACCTTGAAGTTGAAATTGGTTAGTTGCTTTGACATCTTGCGCAGTTTCTTCAGATGGATGTTCAAGCACAGGTGTATTGGCTTGAGCCTGTGGTTTTGCGATCTGCTGACACCCTGTTAAAAATAGAATGCTTGATGCAAAGACTGCACAAGTCATTGAATTTAATTTTGGCATAGGTTGAATTAACTCGTTTGAAAGGATGGAATTAACAATAATGAATGAAGTTGTTTTAATTCAGGATCATTTGGGTAGTTTTGTTGTAGTTGATTTAACATTTGATTGAAACGTGACATGTCACCGTTCATATACAGCGAACGGGCATAGCGTACGCCAATCTTCACGGTTGGGTTCAACAGATAGGCTTTTTCTAAAACGGATACTGAGGTGGCATAATCATTTTGCAAATAACAAATATAGCCGTAAGTATCGAGAATGGATGCTTGCTCAGGTGCAAGCTCGAGAGCCTTTTCAACATATTTACGTGCATCATCTAAACGGTGATTTTGCATCGCTAGGGTATATGCATAGGCATTTAAATACGTTGGACTATTGGGTTCAATATGCAGCAAGGTTTTTAATCGTTCATCTAAAATTTCACGATCTTCAAAAGGATCGAGTAACAGTACTTGTGCGTAAATCAGTTCAGGATCTTCGGGTAAGTTTTGGCTCGCTTCTTCAAGCAAACGAAGGGCTGCATGTTTGTTGTTCATGCGTTTTAAAATATCAGCCTGAGCTAAATACAAAAAGCTGGCATGTTGCGGATAATTTACCCGTTCTTGCGTTAAAAAACGCAATGCATCATGCAATTTATCTTGCTCGCTAAAAATAGCAATCATATTGCGACGCGATACGGTGTAAAGGCTGCCATCTACTAGACGATAATAGGCTTTTGCCGTTTCATAATGCTGTTTACGCTCAGCATTCACTGCGAGGTAATAGTAGGCCTCGTTTTGATATTTGAGCGAATAACGCAGTTCAACCAAATATTTTTCTGCTTTTTCATACTCTTCTAAATCAATACTGGTTAAACCTGCAATGAATAAAGCCTCTTCGGATTTAGGCCACTTTTTGATGGTTTCTTCCAACTTAGCAAGGGCTTGCTTGGAATAATTTAACTTAATGAGATATTTAGCTTCAGCGAGTCGAATCTCTAAATTGTTTTTATTCTTGCGACTGGCTTTTTCATACCATGCTAAGGTTTCTTGTTCATTGCCTAAGCTATTAAGCAGATTGGCTTTCATTAAGATATAGCCCGTTGTTTTTGGGCGTTTCTTAAGTGCACGATTGATCGTTTCAAGCGCTTGCTCGAGTTGTCCATTTTGAGCTTCTAAGCCCGCAATAAGCACCAAAATAGAAGGATTGTCTTTGGTTTTACTGGTACTCAAAGCTTGGATCAGATAATCACGATCTTCAGTATTATCAGGTGCAATTCCCGCTAAAATTTCTTCTAAGTCCGCGGTTTCATCAATTTTTAAAATTTTATCGAGCGTTTCTGCTGCCAGTTCATATTCATGGGCTTTCAATGCAATGTGTGAAAGGTAAAACAGAGCAGGTACATCTTGCGGTTCTTGTACAACCCAGTGCGTTGAAATATCTAAAGCAGCACGTAAGTCCTCATGTTCAAGCGCCACATTTAAAGCACGTTGTTTGACGGCAGTTGAATTACTTTTAATCGCGAGTACGGTGTAATTATGTAAAGCTGTTGGAATATCGCGCGCTGTAAGGGCAAACTCAGCCAGCATACTTTGTTTTATCGCTTCATAATTTGAGTTTGCATGGTAAACTGCTTCTGCTGCCCGAATTTGAACAGTCGAAGCCATGCTACCGACCAGTAAGAATGTGGTAGAATATTGCTTAATTGTACTGCCGTTCATTCGGCTCATTGTTTGACGCAATTTTTTCTTGATCCAAGTAATGCTTTTTATGACACCAATGTTGCACAATAGCATAAATTTAGCGAATTGATGACCTGATATGTCTTTCTTTGCATTGGGTGTCAACCATCAAACTGCCTCTGTAGAATTGCGTGAGCAAGTTGCATTTAATCCTGAAAAATTAAGTGCTTTATTGCTTGAGCAAAGCCAACACCCTGAATTGAATGACATGGTGGTGGTTTCTACATGTAACCGAACTGAAGTGTACGCTATGTCGGAAAATGTCGACATGGTGCTAAATTGGCTCGCTCAAAAAAACAATATTGATATCAAACAACTACAAAATCACGTTTATCGTTATGAAAATGCTCAGGCCATTACCCATTTAATGCGTGTGGCAAGTGGTTTAGATTCACTCATGCTGGGTGAACCACAAATTTTAGGGCAAGTGAAGACAGCATTGTCCCTTGCAAAAGCATCGAATACGGTTTCCCAAAATCTCAATCATATTTTTGAATATGCATTTTATGCAGCAAAACGCGTGCGTTCTGAAACAGCAGTCGGTAGTCATGCAGTTTCCATGGGCTATGCCGTGGCGCAGCTTGCATTACAAGTCTTTTCAAAACCTGAAAAACTCACCGTAATGGTGGTTGCAGCAGGGGAAATGAACAGCCTTGTGGCAAAACACCTTGCTGAAATGGGTGTGGCGAAGATTATGATTTGTAACCGTACCCGTGCACGTGCGGAAGCCTTGGCACAGGAAATTGCCCATCGTGTTGAAGTTGAAATTGTTGAATTTACAGATTTGGCAGCGAATTTGCATCGTGCCGATGTGATTTCAAGTTGTACGGGCAGTTTGCATCAAGTGATTCATTATGCCGATGTCAAAGCGGCGCTGAAAAAACGCCGTTATCAGCAAATGTTGCTTGTAGATTTGGCTGTGCCACGTGATATTGAGCCAAAAGTTGAAAACCTTGATGGGGTTTATCTCTATGGGGTAGATGACTTACAAAGTGTCATCGATGAAAACTTAGCTCAGCGTCGTCAAGCAGCCGTTGAAGCTGAAGTGATGGTGAATCAACTCGCTACTGAGCTGATGACGCAGCAAAAAGTTTCGCAGGCAGGGGAAACTATTCATGCCTATCGTGAACATGGTGAGCAATTACGTCAGGAAGAATTAACGCTGGCACTAGAAAGAATTAAGCAGGGTGAAAACGCTGAACACGTGATGGCAGAGTTTTCTCACCGTCTGACACAAAAGTTATTACATCCTACTTCAATCGTGCTACGTGAAGCTGCCAAAGACGATGATCCGAGTCTATTTGAAAAGATGCAGGAACACTTGCAGCATGTGATGCACACGCGTCGAAAGTCAAAAAAATAAAAGTAATTTAATTTAGCAGGAATTAATCTTCTAAAAGCGTCATCGAGCGCTTTTTATCAATCTCATAAATCTGCAATTTGAGGTTTTTCATTTCCTCAATACTTCTAAACTTCTTCGATTTAATTTTATTTTTTAAGCATTGATATTGTAGCTTCGTCGAGAAATCTGCAGCCAGTTTATCTGCCTGTTCAGGTGAAGACGTGTAATCGCTGACATTGGCATGTTGTAAAATATGCTGCAATTCATGATGATAAGATGCACATGCTCCTAAAACATAATAGCTGGAAAGTTCAGGATCATCAGGCAAATCATCAAAAATCACATTTAAGATATTTAAAATTTTATACAGCAATTGATCTTCTGCAACTAATGCGCGAAGCGGCTCAAAATGAATGTATAAATATGGATGATTCATCAAAATCGCAATCACATATTCTTCAGCATCAATCTTGGTACTAAAACTTAAAGATGCATCATTGTTGACTTTAGGTTGCCATTTACGATTAAAGCCTAACTTCTCACGGAAGAACTGCTGTAACAAATAACGGAAAGAACCGGTTTTAGGTAACAGTTCAGTCAGTTGTTTAAGTTCACCCATGACCTGACTTTTGCCTTCAGGTGTAGTGATGTCTTGGTTTTGGGTCAGTAAAGCAAAGACGAAATCTGACATGAGCGGTGCTTGATCAAGCAAACGCCTAAAATTTTCAATCCCTTCACGACGGATCAATGAGTCAGGGTCATGATCATTAGGAAGAACGAAAAATTTAAGCTCACGTCCGTCATTGAGTAAGGGAAGGGCTATTTCTAAAGTACGTCGTGCAGCTTTTTGTCCCGCAGCGTCGCCATCGAAGGCAATGGTAATACGGTTATTTTGCTTAAATAGAATATTTAAGTGTTCTGTATTACTTGCTGTACCTAAGGTTGCGACTGCGCCATGAATGCCATATTGCTGTAAAGCAATAACATCCATATAACCTTCAACCATTAGCCAATCTTGCGCTTTTTGCTTACGTCCTTCGTATAAACCATAGAGTAGTTGGTTCTTATGAAAGACTTCAGAATCAGGCGAGTTGATATATTTAGGCTTGATCTCGTCATTTAGCGCACGACCACCAAAACCTACAACGCGGCCTTTATTGTCCCGAATTGGGAAAATCACACGATCACGCAGTAAATCGAATTCGCGACCATTGTCACTGGTACGAATCAATCCAAGAAGTTTTAAGCCTTCTATATCTTGAGGGAAGGCTTTTTCAAGATGTTGCCAATCTTCAGGTGCATAGCCTAAGCGCCAATAGGCAATTGTTTCAGGGCTTAGACCACGCTGTTTAAAATATTGCTGCGCGCTTGGGCTGCGCGGTAATTGACGTTCATAGAACTGTGCAATATTTTCCAGTAAATCGTATAGGTTGCCATCTTGCTCAACCTCTGCCGCAGGCATATGTTCAAATACTGCGAAAGGATCATCGTAAAAGGGTTGTGCGTCATTAAATTCTGCAAATGGGTCAAAATTTGCAGATGCAGCATCAGATTCAACCGCTGATTTTAGTTCGGTTTTTGGAGTAGTTGGGGTAGGTGCAGGCGCTTTAGGTTTTGCTGCTTCACGCTTATATTTGAGTTTATTCGAATCAAAATTATCTTTTGGTAGTTCGATGCCTGTTTGACTCGATAAATCTTTCATCACATCGATGAAATTACGGCTGCCAATATCCATTAAAAAACGGATGGCATTCCCGTTGGCCTGACAACCAAAACAGTGAAAATATTGTTTGTCACGATAGACGTGGAAAGACGGTGATTTTTCTTGGTGAAATGGACAACAGCCCGAATAGGTACGCCCCGTCTTTTTTAATTTCACGAATTGACCAATCACATCGACAATATCGGTGCGATCGAGAATCTGATCAATCGTATGTTGAGGAATGGCCATAATATTGTGAGCTTCTCGTGCTGCTTCTTTAAGCTATAAACTATTGAATAATGAGGAATACGACCGAATGTGTCGATTCTTTATGCATTCCTTTGTATACCTTTTGCACGAATTGTTCAAGCACAGCTTGGATAAAACAAAAGGGCAAGTATCATACCTTGCCCTTTGTAAAATTGCACCTGAAACAGTGATCAGTTGCAGCAATTGTCCGCGGCTTACTCAGCAGATTTTGGTCGATCTAACAAACCAAAAGTCATGCGATTGGTCAAACTACGCTTCTCTGCTTGGTTTGTTTCAGATTTCACATCATCTTCAGCAGTGGTTTTTGCACCTGAACCTAAAATACCCAATGTCGCACGGTTAAAGAAGCTTGCTTCACTGCGTGCTGCACGGAAGTCGACACTGCCATCTGCTTTAACTAGATTCGGGTAGTTCAGTTTTAAAATGTCGACATATTGTTGTGCTGTTGCTTTATCACCGAGTTTGTCATAACCATAAGCAATGGTTGCCAATGCTTCTGGTGTTTGTGGTGTTTGTGGGTAGTGTTCAATGACCCATTGTGAGCGTTCAACAGCAGCTAGCCATGCTTTACGTTTAATATTAAAACGTGCTGCATTCATTTCATGTTCAGCTAGTTCCTGACCGATAAACTTCATACGCTGTGCAGCATCAACCGCATATTCACTTGAAGGGAAGCGACGGATAAAGTCGACAAAGTTTTGGTAAGCAACTTTGATATAGCTCACATCACGGTGTGCTTGTTTAAGCGATGTATAACGTAGTAAACCGTTGTAGTTTTGTTCCATATTCGCTACGCCACGCACGTAGTAAGCATAGTCCACATTTGGATGCTGTGGATTCAAGCGAATAAAACGATCTGCGAGTGCTACAGCACCTTCATAATCTTTTTGTTGGAATTTTACATAGAGCAATTCAAGTTGTGCTTGCTGTGCATATTGACTGGTTGGGAAATATGTTTCCAACGCTTGTAACTGTTGCGCAGCATCTGAATATTGTTTTTTATCAAGCGCTTTTTGTGCTTTTTGAATATAAACTTGTTCACTAGCTTGTGGACCTTTATCCACGACTTCTTTTTTTGGATTACTGCTACAGCCTACCATTGCCGATGCTACACCGATTGTTAGCGCAAGCATTGTCATCTTATAATGTGGTAGCGACATAAAAATTCCTCTGTTAATACGGGCAATGAGCTACAATTGCACTATTAAACCACTTTTGTCTGAATGAGCAAATGAGTCAAGCACAATCTTCCAATTCTAATATCCCTGAAACTGATTTCAATTTACTTGAAGATTCTGAGGATGCAGATAACCATACTTCAGACGCAACTGCAACCCGTTTATCGTTGCAATTTCAAGTGGATGAAACTTACCTCGGGCAACGTATTGACCAAGTTGCAGCATTGGTGTGGAGCGATTTTTCCCGCGAAAAGCTGAAACAGTGGATCAAAGACGGTAATTTGCTGGTCAATGGCCAGCCCGTTAAACCTAAATATAAATGCGATGGCTTTGAAACTCTAACTCTTGAAGTAGAGCTTGAAGCCCAAACACGCAGCCTTCCTGAAGATATTCCATTAGACATTGTGTATGAAGATGACGATATTATCGTGATCAATAAGCCGGTCGGTATGGTGGTTCATCCGGGTGCAGGGAACATGACTGGAACATTGGTGAATGCCTTATTGCATCACTATCCAAAGTCAGTGGAACTCGCACGTGCAGGTTTGGTACACCGTATTGATAAAGACACATCAGGTCTTTTAGTTGTGGCTAAAAACCTTGAAGCACAGTTCTCTTTAAGCCGTCAGCTTGAGAAAAAATCGGTGTATCGTGTCTATGATTTAGTGGTGTATGGCAACATCATCGCAGGTGGCACAATTGATGAACCGATCAAACGCCATCCTGTCGATCGCGTAAAAATGGCAGTATTACCGGGCGGTAAAGATGCAGTTACTCACTATAACGTGAAAGAACGTTTCCAACACTTTACCCGTGTTCAAGCGCGTCTTGAAACAGGTCGTACCCATCAGATTCGTGTGCATTTTAGCTACTTAGGTTTCGGTTTGGTCGGTGACCAAGTGTATATGCCACGTGTGCGTATGCCAGCAGGTGCTTCACAATTACTTGATGACACGCTACGCAGCTTTAAACGTCAGGCACTGCATGCAGCAACTTTGGGCTTAAAACATCCGCGTACCAAAGAAGAAATGACGTTCCATGCGCCATGGCCTGAAGACTTTAACAATCTTGTTGAAGTGCTACGCAGCGAAAACAAAGCCTACTAAGTATTTAATCGATCATATAAAGGAATAGACATGCAATTTGTACAGGGTTTCCCTCAAGGTGTATATGTAGGGCAAACTCGTGTTCATCACGAACAGACTCAGCCATCCAAACAACCTGAATTACAGGGGTTTAATTTGGCATTGCATGTCAATGATTCAGCCGCGCGTGTACAGACCCACCGTATTGCATTGCTCAATGACTTTAAGCCTTATGCGGTCGATAAAATCACTTGGATGACCCAAACACATAGCACCATCTGCCACACGGTGAATGAACAAATCACCTTTAATGCTTTGGTGGGAGATGGTTTGGTTACGCAGCGTAAACATCATGCCTTGATGATGATGACTGCAGACTGCTTGCCAGTGGTCTTGGTTAATGCTGAAGGTACAGAAGTTGCAAACTTACACGCAGGCTGGCGTGGACTTGCTAATGGTATTATTGAAAATACTATTGCAGAAATGCAGTCTGAGCCTGTGTATGCATGGTTAGGTGCTGCCATTAGCCAAGACTGTTTTGAAATTGGACAGGAAGTCAAAGACGCATTTTGTTCAAAATATCCTGAATTGGACACGGCTTTTAAAGCAGGTGAAAAAGCAGGGAAACATTATGCCGATTTGTATGCGATTGCCCGTTATATCTTGCAGCAACATGGTGTAACGCATGTGCTGGGTGGTGACCAATGTTCATACCAACAACAGGATGAATATTTCTCTTACCGCTGTGAAGCCAAAACTGGGCGTATGGCAACATTCGTGTTTATGGCTTGAGAATGCTACACTTTTATCAAATGATTGGCTGTTAATTGTTATGTCTTTATCTTCCAAACTGATTGTGGTGGTGTATCACAGTCCCTATGGTCACACTGCAAAAGTGGCACATTATATTGCCGAGGGTGCAAAGCAATCCGAGCTCAATGTGCAACTGATGGATGTTGAACATATTGATTGGGATGTATTGGATCAGGCAGAAGCAATTGTAATGGGTTGCCCGACTTATATGGGCAGCATCAGTGCAGCCATGAAACTGTTTATGGAACAGTCTTCGAAACGTTGGTTGGCGCGCTCTTGGCAAGGTAAACTTGCTGCAGCCTTTACCAATGGTGGTGGATTAAGCGGTGATAAACTTGCAGTGTTACAGCAAATCAATTTATTTGCCATGCAGCACGGCATGTTATGGACAGGTTTACCACTCATGCCGACAGGGCGGAGTAATGCTGATTTAAACCGTATGTCGAGCTTTTTGGGACTGATGACGCAGTCAGATAATGCACCTGTGGATGTCACACCACCTGAAGGCGATTTACGTACCGCAGTACAATTTGGTCAGCATATTGCACATACCGTTCAGCGATTAAACTAAAAGATTTTTATAAAAAAACCTCCCGATGGGGAGGTTTTTTAATTTATGCATGTCATTATCTGTGGAAGATACGCGCTTTATCACGTTGCCAATCGCGGTCTTTTTCAGAGGCACGTTTGTCGTGTAATTGCTTACCTTTCACCAACGCAATTTCAAGCTTGGCGTGTGGACCTTTCCAATAGCAGGCAAGCGGCACACACGAATAACCTTTTTGGTTAATTGCCCCTTGTAGCTTTTCAATCTCACGACGATTAAGCAAAAGCTTACGTGTACGCGTTGCTTCAGGCACAACGTGAGTCGATGCGCTGAGTAAAGGCTGTACTTGCGCGCCAAACAGGAATGCTTCACCATTTTTAAAAGTAATATAACTTTCGACAATGGTCATGCGACCAGCACGCATTGATTTGACTTCCCAACCTTGTAGAGAAAGTCCTGCTTCAAATTTTTCTTCAATAAAATAATCGTGACGTGCACGCTTGTTGAGTGCAATCGTTCCGCTATTATTTTTTTTAACTACAATACTTGCTTTCGCCATAATCTGATACTTCCAATCCTACCGCTATTGTACCGCAACTCGACCTAAGATGAAGTTTTTTAAATTTATGCGGATTATTCACCAAAAAAACAAGTTTTTGTTAAAATAGGCTTCTACATAACAAACAGAGTACAAATGGATGTCTAAAACTCGTGTTATTTATCCGGGGACGTTCGATCCAATTACCAATGGTCATATTGATTTGGTTACGCGCGCTTCACGTATGTTTGATGAAGTTGTGGTGGCAATTGCAGTTGGACATCATAAGAATCCGGTCTTCAGTTTAGAAGAACGAGTGGCATTGGCTAAGGCATCTTTAAGTCATTTGTCGAATGTTGAGTTTGTAGGCTTTGATGGCTTGTTAGTGAACTTCTTTAAAGAGCAAAAAGCAACGGCAGTACTGCGTGGTTTACGCGCTGTGTCTGACTTTGAGTATGAGTTTCAATTGGCGAACATGAACCGCCGTCTTGACTCACAATTTGAAGCGGTATTTCTAACACCATCCGAACAAAATTCATTTATTTCATCTACATTGGTACGTGAAATTGCACGTTTAAATGGTGATGTGACTCAGTTTGTGCATCAATCTGTGGTCGAGGCCTTTAAACGTAAACAACAACAAGGTTGGTAGCGTGTCTTTAATTATCACCGATGAATGTATTAACTGTGATGTCTGTGAGCCTGTATGTCCAAATGAGGCGATTTTCATGGGTGACGTCATCTATGAAATTAACCCGAATTTGTGTACCGAATGCGTCGGACATCACGATAAACCGCAGTGTCAGCTCTTCTGTCCTGTGGACTGTATCCCGCTTGATCCGAATCATGCTGAAACGCGTGAAGAGCTTCAAGCCAAGTACGAAAAGCTAACTGCTCAAAAAACATCAAGCAATTAATCGCTAATTTTGTTAAGATGCCTCTCGAAGTGAGCCAGACGATCGCTGCTGTGGAAATCTCCGTGATTGAAGCAGGGGAGGAAAGTCCGGGCTTCATAGGGCAAGGTGCCAGGTAACGCCTGGGCGGTGTAAACCGACGGCAAGTGCAGCAGAGAGTAGACCGCCTCATTCGTGAGGTAAGGGTGAAAGGGTGCGGTAAGAGCGCACCGCATGGCTGGTAACAGTTCATGGCGAGGTAAACCCCACCGGAAGCAAGACCAAATAGGAATCCATTAGGCATGGCCCATGCTGGATTCGGGTAGGTCGCTTGAGCGCATGAGTGATTGTGCGCCTAGAGGAATGATCGTTCACGACAGAACCCGGCTTATCGGCTCACTTCAACAAATTTTGATCAAACAGCACATTATGGGCTTGACGTTTAAAACAGAAAATCCCATAATGCGCGCACAGTTTAAGGCTATGTAGCTCAGTTGGTTAGAGCACCGCACTCATAATGCGGGGGTCACAAGTTCAAGTCTCGTCATAGCCACCATATTCTGAAAAACCCACTCCGATTGAGTGGGTTTTTTTATGTCTTTAAGAATGATAATGATATTATGACTATTAAATAAGCGGCTGAATTTTAATAACTAACAATGACAACAGATCAACTAAATTGGCAAAAAGATAATTTAGAAAATATTCAAACTGCTTGGGAGGGCGATTTATGGGATCGCCGTCGTTTAGGTGAACAGCTGACTAATTATGTTGATCGTTTGGAATGTGGTGCTGTTTTAGCTTTAGATGCGCGTTGGGGTGAAGGCAAAACATGGTTTGTAAGGCATTGGAAAAGGCATTTAGAAACGACACAACCACACAAGCATGATGTCATTTATTTAGATGCTTTTGTGAACGATTATTTAGATGATCCATTTCTAATTATAGCTTCTGAAATCGCTGCGAAGTTAGATCAAACTGCTCAAAATAAGCCTTTAGTTCATAAGTTCAAGAAAGCTGCTGCAGTGATGCAGCAAGGATTCCTGACACTTACTCCAACTCTTATTGCTTCAATGATTAGTTGTGCATTAACAGGGGGAATAATTCCTCTGATTAAAATCAACAATGAAAACATCAAAGATAAAATTGATGATGCGATTGATAAGGTGACGGAGAATATTGGAGAGAAAGTCACCGAAGCGATCCAAGATAAAATTGATAGTTATGAAGACGAAAAGAGTTCGTTACAGGCTTTCAAAGTTGCCTTATCTGATTTGGCTGCAAGTTTAGAAAAACCTTTAGTTTTTATTATTGATGAACTTGATCGTTGTCGTCCTGATTTTGCAATCCGATTAATTGAGAGAATTAAACATTTTTTTGATATTCCAAAAATTGTTTTTATTTTAGTAATGGATAAGGTTCAATTTTCAAAAGTCGTATGTCATAACTATGGGTATGACGAGGCTTTAGGGGAGGAATATCTAGATAAATTCATAGATTTCGAAATCGCGTTAAATCCGCTGCAGTATCCTTATAATGATGGTGTAAAGTCTAGTAGCTTTTTATTGGAAAGTATTGGAATAGACTGTTTGTCATCTGAATATTATGGTTTAGATAATCTATTTGCCTTCTTGATTAATTCTGAAAATATAACTACGCGAAGGGCGAAAAAAATTGCAAATCAATTTAGCTTTTTAAGTTTTGATAGCAATGAAAAAAATCAAATTCTCTTAATATATTTGGTGCTTTTAAAACAAATCAAAGTTATGAAAAAAACATCAGATGTTTTTCGGTATATAGTAGATTATTTTATTCAAAAATTTAGAGAATCTAATAGGGTTATTAATGGGGTTGAAGAAAATGTAATAGCACACACAGATAGTGATATTGTGTTGTATTATGCATCTTTTCAAAAAATAAGTGTGATTAATTTATTAGCTAATAGATTGAAATACTATGATTCTGATCAATCAGGTGATATGGCATTGGGTATAAATTATTTACCTTCAAATAGAATTGATGAGATGTGTGACTTTAACAAAGAGTGGCTTACATATATTCGTGGTGGTTTAGCTTTTAATATAATTTACTAATGAATTAACATCATCCGTTTGCAATTGCTCACGCATTTTTAAAAACTGCTTTTCATCTAAGTCATAGAGCTTAAGAGAAAGCAGTTTTTTTATATCTTTTTCAGGAAAGCGGTATTTAATGATTTTCGCAGGTACGCCACCCACCACAGCATAAGGCGGTACATCTTTAGTCACGACCGCACCTGTTGCCACGACCGCACCTTCACCAAGTCTTACCCCTTGCATAATCATGGCGCGAGAACCAATCCAGCAACCATCACCAATCACAGTATCGCCAGCAGGCACAAAACTGCGTGTATCGAACGGAAATGCTGAAATCCAATCGGTGCGGTGCAATTGGTTGCCACCCATCATAATCACGCATTCTGCGCCAAAACAGACGAAATTGCCGATATAGAGCTGATCAATCGGACGCTCTGGGGTAGAGGGCTTGTCATGTAAATAACGCACCACACAACGCTCAAAACCTTGATCCCAATAGGCTGAGTAATAACTGTAATTACCTTTAATATGAATATTCGGGTTCTTTACCGTTTTAGAGATAAATTCGAATTCACACCAATGGTTGACAGGCGAGTTGATCAGCTTTTCAGACATGGGAAAAAGATGTTGATGGGGTGAAGGGATTATAGCTGATATTTTTAACCTCTCCCTAGCTCTCTCCTAAAATGAGAGGGGATCATGTATATCAAATGAATGAGGTGATACTCCCTCTCCCTCGGGGAGAGGGTTAGTGTGAGGGATTCCAAAAACAAAAAACCCCTCAAAAGAGGGGCTTTGCAATGAAAACATTCAATTAAGAAATGTATTCAACTTTCACGATTTCGTATTCAACTTCACCGTTTGGTGTATTGATTTTCACATCGTCGCCTTCGTTTTTACCCAATAAGCCACGTGCGATTGGTGAGTTCACCGAGATTTTATTAATTTTAAAATCTGCTTCGTCATCACCCACAATACGGTAAGTTTTTTGCTCTTCAGTGTCTAAGTTTTCAATCGTTACAGTTACACCGAAAACAACACGACCGTTTTGTTCAAGCTCTTTAACATCGATCACTTGGCAAGCGCCGAGTTTGCCTTCGATGTCTTGAATACGACCTTCACAAAAACCTTGTTGCTCACGAGCAGCATGATATTCCGCGTTTTCTTTTAAATCACCATGTTCACGTGCTTCAGCAATCGCTGCAGTAATACGTGGACGTTCAACAGTTTTCAGTTGATGTAATTCTTTCTCTAAGGCTACTTTGCCTTCAGGAGTCATAGGATAACGTTGCATAGTTGTCCCTCAAAAAAGTAAGTAAAAATGTATAAGTCTTTAAATAAAAAAAAGCCCGCCACCAAGAAGGTGACGGGACTTCTTGGAAGCTAATTAACCTTTAGAAAGGTCTTGTAGACGGTATACATCCATTGGCAATTTAATCGCTAAAGCTTGGCATACTGCATCAGCACCATTCAAGGTAGTTGTGTAATACACTTTGCCTTGAAGTGCAGAGCGGCGGATCGAGAATGAATCTTCTTGAGCTTGTTTGCCTTCAGTTGTATTGATAATGAGCTGAACTTCGCCATTTTTCAAGCGATCGACAATATTAGGACGACCTTCTGTGACTTTGTTCACACGTTCACATTCAATACCTGCAGCTTTGATCACATCATAAGTACCGCCAGTCGCGATGACTTTGAAGCCAAGCTCAGTCAACTGTTTCGCAATACCAACTGCACGAGGCTTGTCAGAGTGACGAACAGAGATGAATGCACGTTTTACTTCACCTTCAGTTGGTAGACCGGGTAAACGATCGTTCGAGCCTAAAACAGCTTTATAGAACGCTTCACCAAATGTTTTACCAACACCCATCACTTCGCCTGTAGATTTCATTTCAGGGCCAAGGATTGGGTCAACACCAGGGAATTTGTTGAATGGGAACACAGCTTCTTTTACAGAGAAGTGTTCAGGGATAATCTCTGAAGTGAATCCTTGAGATTCTAGAGATTGACCCGCCATACAACGTGCAGCGACTTTCGCTAAAGATTCACCAATACACTTAGAAACGAACGGCACAGTACGAGATGCACGTGGGTTCACTTCTAGGATGTAAATGTCATTACCTTTAACAGCAAACTGTACGTTCATCAAACCAACAACGCCAAGTTCTTTCGCCATTGCGATGGTTTGACGACGCATTTCGTCCTGAATCTCTTTAGATAAAGAGTAAGGAGGAATAGAACATGCAGAGTCACCTGAGTGAATACCGGCTTGTTCGATGTGCTGCATGATACCGCCAATCACAACGTCTTTACCGTCAGATACGCAGTCTACGTCAACTTCGATGGCATCATCTAAGAAGTGGTCAAGAAGAACAGGCGCTTCGTTTGACGCTTGAACTGCATCACGTAAGTAGCGTTTGAGTTCTTCGTCGTTATATACGATTTCCATCGCACGACCACCAAGAACGTAAGAAGGACGTACCACAAGTGGGTAGCCAACTTTCGCAGCTTCTGCCATACCTTCTTCAGCAGATTTTACGATGCTGTTGTTTGGTTGACGAAGTTGTAGACGTTGAATCATTTGTTGGAAACGTTCACGGTCTTCTGCACGGTCAATCGCATCAGGTGATGTACCGATAATTGGCGCACCAGCTTCTTCTAAAGCACGAGCCAATTTAAGCGGAGTTTGACCGCCGTACTGAACGATAATGCCTTTAGGCTTCTCGATACGTACGATTTCAAGCACATCTTCCAACGTAATCGGTTCGAAGTACAAACGATCTGATGTGTCGTAGTCAGTAGAAACTGTTTCAGGGTTGCAGTTCACCATGATAGTTTCATAGCCGTCTTCACGCATTGCAAGGGCAGCGTGTACACAGCAGTAATCGAATTCGATACCTTGACCAATACGGTTAGGACCGCCACCGATAACCATGATCTTGTCGCGAGTAGATGGATTCGCTTCACATTCTTCATCGTAAGTTGAGTACATGTAAGCTGTATCAGATTCGAATTCAGCCGCACATGTATCTACACGTTTGTAAACAGGGGTCACGCCCAAGTTCCAACGGTGTTTACGGAATTGTTTTTGTGAAATACCCATCAATTTCGCAATACGAAGGTCAGATAAACCTTTGCGTTTGAACGAACGGATGTTGTCAGCGTTTAAGTCACCAAAACCTAAAGATTTGATTTTCTCTTCAGTTTTGATGATGTCTTCGATTTGGATCAAGAACCAACGGTCGATGTTCGTCGCAGCAAAGACTTCGTCTAACGTGAAGCCATGACGGAATGCATCGCCCACGTACCAAATACGCTCAGGACCAGGTACTTTAAGTTCTTGAAGGATTTTTTCTTTCGCGCCTTCAGTCCCCACTTCGATTTTTTCATCAAAGCCAGCAGCACCCACTTCAAGACCACGAAGTGCTTTTTGTACAGATTCTTGGAAGTTACGGCCAATCGCCATGACTTCACCCACAGACTTCATCTGAGTCGTCAAAGTTGCGTCAGCTTGTGGGAATTTCTCGAAGTTGAAACGAGGAATCTTAGTAACAACGTAGTCAATCGCAGGTTCGAATGATGCAGGAGTTGTACCGCCAGTGATGTCATTTTTCAATTCATCAAGGGTGTAACCGACTGCCAATTTCGCTGCGATTTTTGCAATTGGGAAACCAGTTGCTTTAGATGCCAAAGCAGATGAACGAGAAACACGTGGGTTCATCTCGATCACAACCATACGGCCATCTTTCGGGTTAATACCGAACTGAACGTTCGAACCACCAGTTTCTACACCAATTTCACGAAGTACTGCTAAAGACGCATTACGTAAAAGTTGGAATTCTTTGTCTGTCAATGTTTGTGCAGGAGCAACCGTGATTGAGTCACCAGTGTGAACGCCCATTGGGTCAAAGTTTTCAATGGTACATACAATGATACAGTTGTCGTTTTTGTCACGAACAACTTCCATTTCGTACTCTTTCCAACCAATCAATGATTCATCGATCAGCAATTGGTGAGTAGGAGAAAGGTCGAAACCGCGTTCACAGATCTCGATAAATTCTTCTTTGTTGTATGCGATACCACCGCCTGAACCACCCATGGTGAATGATGGACGGATAATCACAGGGAAACCGAAGCGTGCTTGAATTTCTAACGCTTCTTCCATTGATTCAGCGATGTCCGCTTTTGGACATTCAAGACCAATTTTACGCATTGCTTGGTCGAAGAGTTTACGGTCTTCGGCTTTTTCAATTGCTTCTTTGGTCGCACCGATCAATTCAACATTGTATTTTTCTAAAATGCCATGCTCATCAAGGGCAAGGGCACAGTTCAATGCAGTTTGACCACCCATGGTTGGAAGAACTGCATCTGGGCGTTCTTTCTCAATGATTGCTGCAACAGTTTGCCACGTAATCGGTTCGATATACGTTGCATCTGCCATTGCAGGGTCAGTCATAATCGTTGCAGGGTTAGAGTTTACAAGAATAACTCGGTAACCTTCTTCACGAAGCGCTTTACACGCTTGCGCGCCTGAATAGTCAAACTCACACGCCTGACCAATCACAATCGGACCAGCACCAATAATTAAGATGCTTTTAATGTCTGTACGTTTAGCCATGATGCTTCCTTAATTACTTCTTAGATGCTTCGATAAGTTCGATGAAATGATCGAACAATGGTGCGCAGTCATGTGGACCAGGGCTTGCTTCTGGGTGACCTTGGAAACTGAACGCAGGTTTGTCTGTACGATGAATCCCTTGAAGGGTTTGGTCGAACAAAGACTTATGCGTTGCTTTCAAGTTTGCAGGAAGCGTTTCAGCGTCTACTGCGAAGCCGTGGTTTTGTGAAGTAATCATCACTGTACCATTTTCAATGTTTTGTACAGGATGGTTGGCACCGTGGTGACCGTGAGGCATTTTCACAGTCTTAGCACCGCTTGCAAGTGCAAGAATTTGGTGACCCAAGCAAATACCGAATACAGGAATATTGCGAGCGTCTTCTACAATTGTTTTTACAGCTTCAATTGCGTAGTCACATGCAGCTGGATCGCCGGGGCCGTTTGATAAGAAAACGCCATCTGGATTCAATGCAAGTACGTCAGCAGCAGGAGTTTGCGCAGGCACGACAGTCAATTTACAACCGCGGTCTGCGAGCATACGTAGGATGTTGGTTTTGACACCGTAATCGTATGCAACAACGTGGAATTTAAGTTCTGGTTGAGTAAAGCCTTGACCAAGTTTCCATGAACCTTCAGTCCATTCGAAGCCTTCTGGGTCGCAGCATTCTTTTGCAAGGTCTAAACCATTTAAACCACCGAATGCACGTGCTTTTTCTAGTGCTTCTTCTTCAGTGATATTTTCACCTGCAAGGATACAACCGTTTTGTGCACCTTTGTCACGCAAAATTCGAGTTAATCGTCGCGTGTCAATGTCAGCAATAGCAACAACATTGTGCTGTTCTAGATACTCACCAAGTGATTGACTAGCACGGAAGTTGCTGTGTAGTAAAGGAAGGTCACGGATAATTAAACCGTTGGCCCATACTTTATGAATACGACCTGATTCAGCGTCTTCTTCGTTACAACCTGTGTTACCGATATGTGGGTAAGTTAAAGTTACAAGTTGTTGTGCATAACTTGGATCAGTCAAAATTTCTTGATAGCCAGTCATGGCAGTGTTGAAGACGACTTCGCCAGTCGTACTACCCGATGCGCCAATCGAAGTACCTTTAAAGATAGTTCCGTCGGCAAGGGCTAAAATTGCTGGGGTGCTCAAACCAAAGCTCCTGAAATTTAGGCTGTAAAAAAGCGAGAAGACGAAAAAAAAGGAAGGCTAATAATTAAACCTACCCTCCTATGTCTGCTCGCTTGAACTTAACACGGCATTATACGCAGTAAGCCCTATGAAGTCCAACAGCTTTAAAGTAAAACTGTAAGATAAATGCCTTGCTTTTTGGTCAAAAGTCTGTTTCGTGACCAATGTTAAAAAATGTAACCATTTAATAATTGTCAGACAAATCAAAAGTTAATTTTTATCAGATTCGCTAATATGGCTATGTCGTAATATAACTATAGGAATAAAGACATGACTACCGAAGCCAAATCTACTCCCGCTAAAAAATCACTCAATGCTGTTGTTAATGAAACTGCTGAAAAGCTTGAAAAAGCAGCTGTCGAGGCGAAAGTTCAGGCAGTCGAAAATATTGAGGAAAGCAAAGAAAAGCTAGAAGCTGAAGCGAAGCAACTTAACGACACTGTACAAGATCAATTGCGTCAGTTTAAGCAAGATGTGTTGCAACGTATTGAGAGTTTAAAAGAGCAATTATTGGGTTCGCAAAAAGACTTGGTTGAACTTAAAAGCTTTATTAAAACTGAATTTACAGCTGTGATTGATGATTTATCAAAACTCAGAAAAGAACTTAAAGAAGATGTATCCCAAATTTCGAGCAAACATAAAGAGCATTTAACTGATACTTTAAAACGCTCAAAAGACAGCACTATTGAAGTGTTGAAAAAGGTGAATCCAGTGGTGAAAGCTGAATCTGCGGAGAAAGAGAGCAATTTAAAGAGTTGATCTTATTCAAAGCACATAAAAGGAGGGCATGGCTCTCCTTTTTTGTTGTTAAATAATTTGATCAGCAGAGTGCTTAAAAATCGTCAAGAAAAAACCATAGGCAAATAAAAAGTGAGGTCATTGCCTCACTCGTTATTGATCCAAACAAACCGTACTGACTTAGAAAATATGTAGCCAATCGCGTTTGTTGTGGAAATCGGCTTGTAGACTGCTGTGTTGCATTGCATAGAACTGATCACCTTGAGAAGTTTTCAGAACTGCAGAAAGCCCCAAATACATATCAGCCCATTTCAGTTTATGTTTTGCCATAAACTCAGCCAAATCTAAACTCACGTTTAAGCCGTAGTGTGTACGTTTAAGTGAATTTAGTTCAATGTCATCCGCTTCGGGTGGTGGCATATCTTCAGGATAGCGATATTCTTCAAAGGCATATGCTTGCCATGCTTGAGAAGGTGAGAGATTGATCTCACGATAAAAATCTTCACCATGCACCCCAAGAAAAATCTCAAAGCAGGTCTGTTCCCAAAGAAAATCAGTTCGCGGATGATCGGTCACCATTTCAGGCCAGCTGACCAACAGGTTTGGATCACGAATCCAAAAACCAACGTTTAGCGTTGCCAAACTATGTTGTTCGATTGCACCAACCAGTGAAATAGATTGAAAACGACGATCAAAAGCACTGAGCTCGTAACTTGCCATAGTGTCTGAACTTAGTTAGATAAATGAGCGTGACGAACAAGGTTCGAAAGTTTTTGGTTTTGTTTCGGTGCTTTTTTATAGATCAACGCAATTTTACCAATCTTTTGTACCACTTCTGCGCCAGTTTGCTCAGAAAGTTGTTCTATCAATTGTGCGCGTTCTTCACGATCTTCAGCAATGATTTTAACTTTAATCAGTTCGTGATCATTTAAAGCACGATTCAATTCTTCGACAACAGCTTCAGTCAGGCCTTTGTCACCAAGCATTACAACTGGGTTTAATGCATGTCCGATTTGACGTAAACGTTTACGTTCTTGAATAGATAAAGACGCCATGAGAGATAACCTAATTTTTAAAACGGCTTAGTATAGCAAAAGCAAAAAACAAACGCTGTAAATTCTCAGGAAATAATCATTTTCAAGTGAACATGTTGCGCTTTAAACCGTGTGATTTAGATACAGATGTATACTGCAAAACCATGCTTTTTAACGTACAATGAAACATTGGAAGTTTTTTTATTTAGAGAGTTATGGCGACGCGCATTACCAACCAAAAGTTATCAAAAAGTAGTCGTGATTGGATGAGAGAACATCTTGACGATCCTTATGTGAAAAAAGCACAGAAAGAAGGCTATCGTGCGCGTGCTGCTTACAAGCTCCTAGAAATGCAAGAAAAGTACAAAATTATTAAACCAGGTATGACCGTGGTTGATTTGGGCGCTGCACCAGGAAGTTGGTCACAAATCGCCGGTAAATTGGTCGGTGATAAAGGTCTATTGATTGCGTCTGATATTTTGCCGATGGATGCTTTACCCGATGTAACCTTCTTGCAAGGTGACTTCCGTGAAGAGGAAGTGTTCGAAAAATTGTTAGAAATTTTAAATGGACGCACTGTAGACGTTGTAATTTCAGATATGGCCCCCAATACATCAGGTAACAAGGCTGTAGATCAACCGCGTCAGATTTACTTATGCGAACTGGCTTTGGATTTTGCCAACAAGGTTTTAGGCCCTAAAGGTCAATTTGTGGTAAAAGTTTTCCAAGGTACTGGTTTTGATGAATTTCGTAAGCAAGTTGTTGATAGTTTTGATGTTCTTAAAACATCTAAACCGTTGGCATCACGTGCTCGCTCGAAAGAAGTATTCTTGATTGGGCAGGGTCGTAAGAAGGCTTTTAAATAAGTCTACTTGCCAAGTCGTTAAAAATTGTGCATTTTGTACGTTTTCATATAATTGCAAGTTATTACAGCTTAGTGATGAAGGTCGCCCTGCATAGGGTTGATCAAATTAGATTGGAATGGGAATAAAGCTTTGAGCGATCTTTTTAAGAATGCCGTATTGTGGCTCGTGATATTAGGCGTACTGGTCCTGATATTCAGTAACGTCAGCGACCGCAATCAGCCGACATCAATGAACTACTCTGAATTTGTGGCTGCAGTCAATGCAGGACAAATCAAGCAAGTAACAATTGACGGTGAGCGAATTCGTGGTGAAAAATCAAACGGTTCAGAGTTTGAAAGTATCCGTCCTGCAGTTCAAGACCCTGAACTGATGCCTAACCTAATCAAAAACAATGTTGTTGTTGAAGGTGAGGCACCACAGCGTCAAGGTCTATTGATGCAATTATTGATTGCGAGCTTCCCTGTACTTTTAATTATTCTGTTGTTCATGTTCTTCATGCGTAACATGGGTGGTGGTGCAGGCGGTAAAAATGGCCCAATGAGTTTTGGTAAATCAAAAGCGAAAATGCTGTCTGAAGACCAAATCAAAGTAACATTTACTGATGTTGCTGGCTGTGATGAAGCAAAACAAGAAGTGGTTGAGATAGTCGATTTCTTAAAAGACCCATCTAAATTCAAACGTCTTGGTGCAACCATTCCAAAAGGCGTGTTAATGGTTGGTCCTCCAGGTACAGGTAAAACACTCCTTGCCAAAGCGATCGCAGGTGAAGCAAAAGTTCCATTCTTCAGTATTTCAGGTTCTGACTTCGTTGAAATGTTTGTTGGTGTCGGTGCATCTCGTGTGCGTGACATGTTTGAACAAGCGAAACGTCATGCCCCATGTATTATCTTTATCGATGAGATTGATGCAGTGGGTCGTCACCGTGGTTCAGGTACAGGCGGTGGTAATGACGAGCGCGAGCAAACATTGAACCAAATGTTGGTTGAGATGGATGGCTTTGAAGGTAATGAAGGCATTATCGTTATTGCTGCAACTAACCGTGCTGATGTTCTTGATAAAGCATTACTTCGTCCAGGCCGTTTCGACCGCCAAGTGGTTGTAAGCTTGCCTGATATTAAAGGTCGTGAGCAAATCTTGAATGTTCACTTGAAGAAATTGCCTTCTGTAACAGGTGTGGACGTGAAAGTCCTTGCACGTGGTACACCAGGTTTCTCAGGTGCACAGCTTGCGAATCTTGTAAACGAAGCTGCATTGTTCGCTGCACGTCGTAATAAAAATACGGTCGACATGCACGACTTTGAAGATGCAAAAGATAAGCTTTACATGGGTCCTGAACGTAAATCGATGGTGATTCGTGAAGAAGAGCGTCGTGCAACGGCTTACCATGAAGCAGGCCATGCGATTGTCGCTGAAATGCTCCCAGGTACTGACCCTGTGCATAAAGTTACCATCATGCCACGTGGTTGGGCATTGGGTGTGACATGGCAGTTACCTGAACACGACCAAACCAGCCATTACAAAGACAAAATGTTGAATGAACTTTCAATTTTGTTCGGTGGTCGTATCGCAGAAGAAGTCTTCATTAACCAAATGTCGACTGGTGCTTCAAACGACTTTGAACGTGCAACTAAAATGGCACGTGCAATGGTAACCAAATACGGTATGTCCGACAAAATGGGCGTGATGGTCTATGAAGATGATTCACAGCAATCATTCATGGGTAGCCTAGGTAGTCGTACAATTTCTGAAACGACTCAGCTTGAAGTAGACCGTGAAGTACGCCGTATTTTGGACGAACAATACAAAGTTGCGCGTGATATCTTGGAAAATAACAAAGATATTGCGCATGCCATGGTGAAAGCGTTACTTGAATGGGAAACCATTGATCGTGATCAAATCCGTGACATTATGGAAGGTCGTGAACCACAACCACCAAAAGTTTATGTTGCTGAAAACCCTGTGGTTGATGTAACACCAACTGATGGTCCAATGACTCCGCCGCCATTGCCAGCAAACTAAAGCGTATTTAAAAAAGACCGCCTTCGGGCGGTTTTTTTATGCTTCTATCAAATGTTGCTATTTAAATCTGTATTTAGTCCACTAAAGACACTTAATAAAATTATAAAAGATTGTGGAAAAATCCAGCATTTGGCATATTAAATGCTATTAACAAATCATACATGACGTCAAAAGCGTCGAATTGCAATTTCACCACATACCACAAGTAAAAGGGTGAATATAGGATTCAATACATGAAGAATCTATTTCAAATGATGGTCAAAGCACAGCATGTAGATCGGGTACATCCACTTCGACATAGTTATATGGATGACAGTCTTGCCTTATTTTCTGGCACTTTATTTGTCGGAATTACCCTGATTTTGTATGAACAAGCAGGTTTACTGACGGGCAGTACAGCGGGGATTGCATTCGTCATTCACTATGCAACAGGTTGGTCATTTAGTCTGGTTTATTTTGTCATTAACTTACCTTTCTATTGGTTTGCTTGGACTCAACTCGGTCGAGCTTTTACCATCAAAACCTTTATTTCAGTCGCCTTATTGTCTTTGCTAACCTATGTGGTGCCGCATTATTTAAAGATAAGTTATTTACATCCGATGTTTGCAGCCATTGCGGGTGGTTTGATGTTGGGCACAGGAGTACTGTTTTTGGCCAGACATCAATCAAGTTTGGGCGGTGCTACGATCATCTCGCTATATCTACAAGAAAAGGTGGGGATGAGCGCAGGTAAAGTGCAGATGTTGATTGACTGCGTTGTAGTCGCATTGGCGTTTAGTATCATGCCTTATCAACAAGTCTTATGGTCAATCTTGGCGGCTGTGATCATGGGTGTGTTCTTGGCACTCAACCATCGTCCGGGGCGTTATCAAGGTCAATCTACAACTAATAGATAAGCAAACTTGAGCTTATTTTAAATTCTGAATATCAGTAGAGCTTTGTTTGCTGAAAGACAGTTAAATATAGATTAAGGGATGACATAAAATATTTAACCCGAATCGCGGATAAGAAATTGACTTGAAAAATAAGAGGACTAGAGCCATCAGTTGAGTTACCACACAAAACTTAAAACTCTAGTCCCGATGTTTAATAGTACCGAATTATTTTGCTTAATTGATGATTTTTTTCTTAAATTTGAATCAACTTATTGGGAGTTTCTCAAACAAAACCGTGGTTCCTTAAGAATCAGAACTGCTCAACTTACAATTTCAGAAATCTGCTTTATTGCCATTTGGTACAAATGCTCTCATTTCAATAATTTCAAAGCCTTTTTCAGCTGGTTAAAAGAAGATAAAAGCCATTTATTTAAGTACTTGCCTTGCTATCAAAGGATGATTCATCTGATCAATATGCATGAATTAGCCCTACACGCTTTACATGTGGCACTGATGAAAGGCCAAGGTACACAATATTTATGGATTGATTCAACAACTCTGCCAGTTTGTAAAAATCAACGTATTCAGCGTCATAAATCATTAATCCAAATTGCATCACGTGGTAGAAGCTCAATGGGCTGGTTTTATGGCTGTAAATTACATATTGCAATGAATCAATTTGGTGAAATTGCCTGTTCTGCTTTATCGAATGGACATGTTGCTGACATAAAAATGGTTGAGCAATTGGTTGCTGGTATAGAAGCAAAACTTTACGGGGATCGGGGCTACATCAGCCAAGAATTAAAAATTAGATTGAAAGATCAAGGTATTGATTTAATTACTTATCATCGGAAGAATATGCAGGCTATTTAACTCTGTGCATCAGATGAATATCACCTAAGACAACGCAATAAAATAGAAACATTATTCAGCTTATTGAAGGGGCAATACAATTTAGTGACGAGTAAAGCACGTAGTCTTCATGGATTTCTGAGTGGAATTTACGCCTCACTATGTGCATATCAATTAACCCATCGAAATAAGCCAACAATTCAAATTAAGGAATCATCGGCTTAAGCAGGATTCGGGTTATTTAACATAGGTTACAACCTTTGTTTGATTAGTCATCTGACTTGCTTTAGCTGCGAGATCATGGACAATGCAACCATGATCATAAAGGAGTGAGTACACATGCAGTTAATGCCATTGCCACAAAAAATCTGGCGCTTTGGTCGATTATCTTTGGATTTATCGCAGCCGCATGTGATGGGAATCTTAAATGTGACACCAGATTCATTTAGTGATGGTGGTCGTCATAATGGTAAAGATGCTGCAATTGCACGTGCGCTCGAAATGATGGCTGAAGGTGCTACAGTTATTGATGTCGGTGGCGAGTCGACTCGTCCTAGTGCGTCAGCGGTAGACGTTGAAGAAGAAATACGACGTGTAATCCCAGTTGTTGAAGAACTTGCCAAGCATGATGTGATTATTTCTATTGATACATCACAACCTGAAGTCATTCGTGCAGCAGTCAAAGCAGGAGCACACATTTGGAATGACGTTCGTGCTTTAACACGTCCCAATGCGCTAGAAACTGCAGCAGTACTTGATATTCCTGTAATTATTATGCATATGCGTGGTGAGCCAACCACAATGAATCATTTGGATCAATATGATGATGTCACCCTAGATGTCATGACTGAGTTATCTCAACGTGTTCAAGATGCTTTGAATACTGGAGTAAAACCAGAACATATCATGATTGATCCAGGCTTTGGATTCGCGAAAAACGCTCAGCAAAATCTAAAATTGTTGAATGAGTTTTATAAGCTCAATGAACTGGGTTATCCGATTTTATCGGCATTGTCACGTAAACGTTTTATTGGTGAAGCATTAGGCGGTGCAGATGCCTTAGAACGTGCAGTGGGTTCGGTGGCTGCGCATTTAATCAGTATTCAGCAAGGCGCGTGTATGGTACGTGCACATGATGTTAAAGCGACAGCGGATGCAATCAAAGTTTGGAAAGCGATGTCTCAGGCTTAATTTTTCAGCTTCGATACCGCATTGTTTGGCTTTTAATCAGCAATATGTTATATAGGCACGCTTAAATTGTTTTGTGATTTATAGAGTACCTGTATGTTTGCAGATTTACTTCTCCCGATGTTCGATGATGAATATTATCCAGATATTCTAGTTGCTGAAGTAAAGCAGCATATCGAACGCTTTGCTAAAAAAGTTGAAAAAGCAGGTTTATCTGAACAGGATATTTATCAGTTTGCTCAACTCACTGTTGCTGACATTAATGAAATGAAGCCACAGTTTGAAGACTTAGATTCTTCTTTGGATGATACTGCAGCCGACTATATTGCTGAAGCCATGATGATGGTGGTGCAAGAACACGGTTACTTCGATATCGAAATGGAAGAATTAATTACCACACGTGAGTGGTAAACAAAAAGCCCTGTCTGTCAGTAATGCCAGTCAGTTAAGAAATTGACTGGCATTTTCTTGGATATTTTTGTGCTTTAATTTTCACTACTCGCGGACATTGCCTTTGCCTTTTTTCAGGTAATACAAATATTTTAGATTGTTCAAATAATTGTGCTAAATGTTTGGGTAGATTTCCTGCTGATTCTAAAGGTGTGTGCCTTAAGATATTGATAATACTCATAGATGCAATATGGAAACTGATCCTTAAAGGACTCACCTTTGCATGTTCAGCGATAAACCTCATCTGTCTTCTTAAGATATTATAAGCAATAAATACCCCCCACAATTCTTGATAGACCAAATCAGGTTGTTTGCTTCTTAAAATTCTTGCATCCTGTAAATCACTTTTAATTTCCCGATAACACATTTCTATTTCCCAACGCTGGATATAAAGCATTGCAAGGTCTTTGAATGGATAAACTTCAGAATCTGTTAATGATGTAATGTAACGTCTTATTTTTCCTGCATATTCAACTTCAATTAAACGTGCTTCCCAATAGTCACCCAATGACGGATTTATCTTTTTTGCTCTTGCTGAAACAGGCATTTTGATCTGAAAGTCATGGGCCGCATTATGATGAATCACTTCATAACGCAGGTTGTCCTTTGCTCGCATCAACCAATGACTCTCTTCTGCCTGAGATTGCCAACTCACTAAAAAATCAGCAGAGAAGTAAGCACGATCAAATAGGGTAATACTGCGAACTGGTGCTTTTAATTGACTGGCTAAGGTTAATTCACCTTGATCCATACTGCCAATTTGGGCATCAATCATTTCATGTGTATTGGTATTCACCAGGCAAGTCGCTCTGACTTGTGGGTAAGGGGTAGCTGCTGTTTTGCCTTTGGATGAACCAAAGTGCTTAAAGTTTTCTTCTGTATGAGGCATAGACCAAACCACACCATCTACAGCACAAACGCATAGACCGTGAAAGTTGCTATATTGTTGTTGTGAGTCTTTAAACCATGCCTGACTTAATGTCGAAAATAAAGCACTCATGGGCTCTAAGCCTAAGCGCTGTCTTGCTTGTACGGATGCACTCGGTACACAGTATTCTGCCGTACCGAAAACAAGTTGCAATTGTTGAACCACATACCAAATCGGTTGATTTCGAAATAGAGCAAGTCCGATTACCAGCCAAACAACATGTTCAGCAGGCAGTTTTCTTTTTCGAATTGATGCTTTACCTGTTTGGTTTAAGCAATCTTCAATCCAGTTTAAATCAATCAATTCACTGAATTGTGAAAGTGAAGGTAGGGTTTGTTTTAATGTTAAATCTAAATTCTGAGATAAATTCATAAAAAAAGAGCGTATTTACATACGCTCTTTTTACAGTATTTTAACTTTTTTTGCTTAACTGACTGGCATTACTGTCTGTCAGGGCTTTTTTAATGCTCAGCAAAACTATCTTTTAAGTTGATATATTTAATTTCTAATAACAGTTTATGTTCTTGTTTTAGACATAAATGATGTACGTCAAGATATTCCTGCTGACGATTTTTATGACGTTGACTTTGGCGAAATGTCCAATACGCCAATTGCCTGATTTTTTGTAATTTGATGTGGTCAAGCGCACGGCAATGAGGCTTAAAATTAACTTCAATGAATACCGTGCCTAGGCTTAAACTGGCAAAGGTAATTAAACCCATTAGACTGATCAATTCGATATGAATAAATAAAAAGTTGATGAGTAAAACAAGACATAAAATCGTCAACGCATAGAGTGCATGCTGTATACGCTGAGCAAAATGATAAGAGCTATATTTGGCTTGATAATGTATGTAAATAAGATAGGGGTAACCCATACCCATTAAAATAATTGTGCTGACATCGAGTGCATCAGAAATAGATGCAAAATAAAATTGATGCAAAGGAAGGGCGATGAGTACCGAACATAAATACGTAATTAAAATAAAACTGATGAGTGGTGTGATAAAAGCAAAACTTTTGTAAAAGACAGGCAATTTATAACG
Source organism: Acinetobacter sp. NCu2D-2 (assembly GCF_001647675.1). Taxonomy (NCBI): domain Bacteria; kingdom Pseudomonadati; phylum Pseudomonadota; class Gammaproteobacteria; order Moraxellales; family Moraxellaceae; genus Acinetobacter; species Acinetobacter sp. NCu2D-2. The sequence goes on along the minus strand of NZ_CP015594.1, from coordinate 1,794,822 downwards.
GCTATAACCAAGACGACAGAAAAAAGCTTCAGGGTACTGGCGTTGTAATTGTTGCAGATTAAATTCGGGTTCAGCGGACATGAGTGAGGTTCGCATTTTATAAATTATAGGCATAAAAAAACCAGCTTATCGCTGGGTTCTTTTATTGCACCATCTTCTAAATTGAAAATGGTGCCCGAGGCCAGACTCGAACTGGCACGCTTTGTGGGCGGGGGATTTTAAATCCCCTGTGTCTACCGATTTCACCACTCGGGCATGTGCGCAATAATAGAGTAGGAAATTTATCTTGGCAAGTTTATTTCGTACTAATTGCTTTCTTTTCAATCAATTCAGTCGTTTATGTTTAAAAAATGCAAACTATCTTTGTCTTAGAGCATTTCATCCAAATAGGTGTCGATATTGATATGCTTAATCTTTTTACAATATTGATGTTCAGTTGCGAACAGTTGACGGTATAGATCCGCAAAGCGGTTTAACTGTTGTTTCGCATTACGGTATTTCAAACTTTCCTTGGACATAAAAATAAGTTGCATACGGAGTTTAAGAGTTTGTTTATATGTCCAAAAACAGGCGCATCTTAACTGTTGTAATTGATAGTAATCCTGATCTTGGGCCTGTTCACGAAATAAATTTTCTTTATAGAAGCGCACAAAACCAAAATTAATGGCTAGTAATAAGCCGACCCACATGACGAAAGTATTTTGTAGAAATATCAGATTGATTGCTTCCAGCACAATAATGATGGTGAGTTTGACAGGGCTATGCTGCAGTAATTGATAAAGTGAATGAGATGAATGTCGAATCTGTTTAATAATCAGGGGATTGACCAACATTAAAAATAACATGACTGCCAAAATTGCATAGGCTTGCGCGAGAAATGTATTCGATAACAGCGTATGCAAGAGCAAGTCACGTAACGCAAGTGCGCTCGGAACAAAAATCATCAAGCCTAAAACCCACGGAATAAACTCACGACGATCGTCCCAAATACCTTTGGTTTTAATTTGTCCGTAAAACAAATAATTTTGTTTAAATGCTGCTGGATATTGCTTTTCTAATGCTTGTAGCAGTAATGGGACGTTGATTTTTTCCATGTAAGATGTGACAGCAGCAAAAAATATCATCTTTACTATAGAGGATTTAGCAATAAAAGGCTGCTCTCTATCAGAATAGACGCACAGTTGTTGATGAAGATTATGGGTATTTCAGAGTAAATTATGCGAAAATAGCACATTGAATATTTTTTAAGGACAGTTCATGACTGATCAATCTCCTACGACATTAAGCGACATCGAAATTATCGACATTCTTCAAAGTATGAAAAACGATGTGCTGAACACTGAAGCTGAGCTTGCGATTCGTAGTGCGGGTAAAGCAGGTCGTCAGGAAGGCTATAAACAAGCGCTTGTTGAGTTGAATCAGTCATTTGAAAGTAAATTTGTTGAAGCGGTGTCTTTGGCTTTAGGTTTAAATGAAGCGCAAATTAAAAAAATTCGTTATAAAAAAGACCGTATCCGTATTCTAAAAGCACGCGGTATTGATTACTTAGCCATTGATGGTGCTGAAACAGCGCAGGTTCTTGCGCAAATTGCACAAGCAATTGTACGTGAAGATGCTATCGTGACCCACGACTTACACAATATCTTCCCATTCTGGAAAGAAGGCTGGCCAATGGTTCAGTTTGATAATGCCTATAAAATCTTAGAAGATGATATTCGCATTCACTATCAGGCTGTATTAGATACTTTACTGACTAAAGTACACTAAATTTCGAGCATGAAAAAAGCACCTTTGGGTGCTTTTTTTAATTGGAATATAGCCAACTTAGAATCAGGCTAATGGGAAGGATGAACAGTCTTCCCCACAAGATCAATGGAACAGCAAGATATTGACCAAAACTCATGGTGCGGTCGTAACTTGAACGTTGTCGCTCATAACCATAAGGGGTAATGATGCAGGCAAAAATTAACAAACCCACTGCTAAAAATAAAAACAGTGGGTTTTGGACTTTAATAAAGAAATAATAAACAAGATAAAGTGCAGAATAAAAACTCGTACATGCAAGAAGCGCTGAGACTGACATCTTTATTCTGCCTTAAATCATCTATTTTTAGGATTCTTCCAAGATTTTGTTTTCAGGCGGTAAATCGATGCGCGTTACCAATAATTGGTCAATTTTAAAATGATCGACATCGACGACTTCAAATTTATATCCCGCGTGTAAAACCGTATCGGCAGGGCGAGGAATTTTACGCAGCTTGAACATCATAAAACCTGCCAAGGTTTCATAGTTTTCTTCATCGGGCATTGCATCGATTTCAAGCGCATGTTTAAGATCTTCAATCGGTGTACTCCCATCAATCAGCCATGAATTAGAGTCACGTTTAATGATTTGCTGATCGGCTTCAATCGGTGTCACCCAATCGCCCATCACGGTAATCATAATGTCAGAGAGGGTAATAACCCCAACCACCAACGCATACTCGTTAATTACGACAGCAAACTTTTCTTTAGTTGAGCGGAAGCGATCGAGCAATTCAGACAAAGTTAATGTATCTGGGATGGTCAGTACATTACGAATGGTATTTTCATTGAGTTGCAATAAAGACTGATTATTCAGAATACGCACCAAAATATCTTTAGAGTCGACATAACCAATCACGTCATCAATATTTTCGCTACACACCAAAAATTTAGAGTAGGGGAATTCAGCCAATTTCTGACGAATACTTTCTTCTGATTCTTTTAGTGTGAAATATACGACGTTTTCACGCGTGGTCATACTTGAAGGTACGTTACGTTCTTCAAGCTCGAACACGTTTTCAATAAAGTGGTGTTCTTGCTTTTGTAGTACGCCTGCTTGTGCACCTGCATCCATCACCGCTGAAATATCATCAAAGGTGATATTGTCATCACGTGTGGTATTCACTTTAAATAGACGGAACAGCAAGTTCGCAATGGCATTAATAAACCAGGCCAATGGTTTACAAACAGTGATAAAAACCTGAATAGGATCAATCACAGAAACTGCAATTTTTTCTGGCGCGATCATGGCCAAGCGTTTAGGCATAAGATCGGCAAATAAAATAAACAGGGAGGTGACCATGGTAAAGGATAGGGTAAAACCAATGGTTTCTGCCCAAGGCCCATGATAGAACTGATTTACAAAGTTAATGAAATACGGGCGAAAAGCACCTTCACCCAAGATACCGCCTAGAATAGCGACAGCATTTAAGCCAATTTGAGATGCTGCAAAGAAGTCAGCAGAATTGGCTTGTAGATCTAATACTTTCTGCGCGCGTGCATCGCCAGATTCTGCCAAAATTTTCAGTTTGACTTTACGAGCACCGGCAAGCGCGATTTCTGTTAAGGATAAAAAACCAGCCCCCGCGATGAGTATTAAAATAATCACGATATTTTGAAAGAGGCTCACGAATCCACCTGTGGATAAAGATGATCTATTGATATTTTTAACATAAAAAAAGGACTTGAGTGCAAAAAATGCATCTTAAGTCCTTAGATTATAAGCTTAGAAAATAAGAATTTAGCAAAAATTACAAATTAATAATGTGAAAACTGTGAATTATTGTTTAAAAATTCACGGTTCTCTTCTTCAATCATTTGACGTGCAACATACAAAATCAACTGACGTAACCAGCGATGTGCTGGATGATGATGCAATAAAGGACACCAAGCCATTTTAAGTTCGAACTCAGGAATATAAAACGGTGGATCTTTAATCAGTAGATTTTGATTTTTAGCCTGTAAACGTGCAATACGTGTAGGCAATGTCGCAATCAAGTCAACATTAGATGCCAATAAACCTGGCATTTGATAATGACGAGTAAATACTGAAATCTTACGTTTTTGACCAATACGCTCTAGAGCCTGATCAATCCAGCCGAGTCCAGCTTGTTTTTCAGGATTCACACCAAAGCCTACACCCATACCTGTTTTAGACACCCAAATATGCTGTGCATCGAGGTAGCTTTTTAGGTTTAAGTTGGTTGATGCAGGGTGTTTTTGATTCAGTAGACAAGAGAAACTGTCACGCCAAACCAAGACTTGGTGAAAACTTTGTGGAATTTCATTAAAGCGGTTAATCGCAAGGTCGACTTTACCTTGTTCCATGTCTCGGTATGACACATCACTTGGCGTTAAAAAGTCGAGAACCACATTGGGTGCTTCAGAGCGTAACGCTTTGACTAAACGTGGCACTAAAGTCGCTTCTGCATAGTCTGAAGTCATAATGCGGAAAACACGATTTGAGGTATATGGTCGAAACTCAGTACGTGGTTCCAAAATCATGGAAAGATCAGAAAGGGCATCACGAATACGTGGCTGCAATTCTAAAGCACGCTCAGTCGGTGTCATGCCTTCAGAAGAACGAATCAGGAGGGGATCATTAAATAAATTACGTAGACGACGTAAAATGTTACTCATCGCGGGTTGGGTGACACCGAGTTGTTCAGCAGCACGTGTGACGTTTTTTTCGCGAAGGAGTACATCTAGATAAATTAATAGATTGAGATCGACCCGCTCCAAATTCATAAAGAAAATACCGAAAATAAAACCATGAAATTATAGTGATTATGCCATATCCATGTGGGGATGGGTAAGAAAATGATGAAAAAAAACTCGCTAATTTTTAGTATAAATGCAACCGGGTTATGCCTACAATTACTCGGATTAAAGATCGAGAACATCCTAGATTTTTAAAGCATTTGCTAGTTTTTTAATTTGGTTAATTTCAACCCCAAATGTAGAATTAAAACGTAAAATATAAGGGGTAAGTTCTAAGCGAGAAAAATACAAGACTAAACACGTGAATAATCTATTTTTTGAAATTTTTAATTATTTTTGGATTGGCATTTTTGTTCAAAAAATAGGGCATTTTAGTCAAAGACCAAAGTCTAAAAGACTTAAGTATAAGATCGAATTTTTAAAAAATTTGTTTAAAAATTATGCATATTTTTAATTTTTAAAATTTATTTTATTTAATAAAATCAATAATATGGTTAATATTAATTTCTATATCATAAGACTTTAATCTACATATTTTTTAAATAAATAATGAAGATTCTCTCATAATATTGGATTAATTTTTTTATTGCATCTAATCTCTATTCATCGCAACGAAGCGTCTAAAATCTAAGCAAAACTCCGAGGGTAAGATTTTAAGATTTCGTTGAATAAAATCCTATTATTATTACAGGAAAATATCATGACTACATACCAAACAGCGATTGATGCAATCCGCGAATTAAAAGCAAAATTCGGCAACACATGGGCAGACATCTCTCCTGAAGATGCTGCGCGTATGCAACTGCAAAACCGTTTCAAAACTGGTTTAGACATCGCGAAATACACAGCTGCTATTATGCGTCGTGATATGGCTGCTTATGATGCTGACTCTAGCAAATACACTCAATCTTTGGGTTGCTGGCACGGTTTCATCGCACAACAAAAAATGATTGCGAACAAAAAGTACTTCGGTACAACTGAACGTCGCTACATCTACCTTTCTGGCTGGATGGTTGCAGCACTTCGTTCTGAGTTCGGTCCACTTCCTGACCAATCTATGCACGAAAAAACATCTGTTCCTGCATTGATTGAAGAAATCTACACATTCTTACGTCAAGCTGACGCAAAAGAATTAAACGATCTTTTCCGCGCACTTAAAAAAGCACAAGAAGCGGGTGATTCTGCGAAAGTTACTGAAATCACTTCACAAATCGACAACTTCCAAACTCACGTTGTGCCAATTATTGCGGACATCGACGCTGGTTTCGGTAACGAAGAAGCAACTTACTTACTAGCTAAGAAAATGATCGAAGCGGGTGCTTGTGCACTTCAAATCGAAAACCAAGTATCTGATGCGAAACAATGTGGTCACCAAGCAGGTAAAGTAACTGTTCCGCATGAAGACTTCATCGCGAAAATCCACGCACTTCGCTATGCATTCTTAGAAATGGGTCTTGACGACGGTATCATCGTTGCACGTACTGACTCTGAAGGCGCTGACTTGACTCAAAAAATCCCAGTGGTTAAAGAGCCAGGCGACATTGCTTCTCAATACATCAGCTACTTAGACACTCAAGAAATTGACATCTCTGAAGCAACTGAAGACGAAATCCTAATCAAACGTGATGGTAAACTTCACCGTCCAAAACGTCTTGCTTCTGGCTTGTACCAATTCCGTGAAGGTACTCAAATTGACCGTGTTGTACTTGACTGTATTACTAGCCTTCAAAACGGTGCTGACCTTCTTTGGATCGAAACTGCAACGCCAAACGTTGAAGAAATCGCTCACATGGTCAACCGTGTACGTGAAGTTGTGCCAAATGCGAAACTTGTTTACAACAACTCTCCATCATTCAACTGGACATTAAACTTCCGTCAACAAGCATACGACCGTTGGGTTGCTGAAGGTAAAGACGTATCTGCATACGACCGCGCTAAATTAATGAGCGCTGAGTACGACAACACTGAGCTTGCAGCTGATGCTGATGCGAAGATCCGTACATTCCAAGCAGATGCTTCTCGTGAAGCAGGTGTATTCCACCACTTGATCACACTTCCGACTTACCACACTGCAGCACTTTCTACTCACGAACTTGCTCAAGGTTACTTCGGTGAAGAAGGTATGTTGGCTTATGTTGCTGGCGTACAACGTAAAGAAATCCGTGGCGGTATCGCTTGCGTGAAACACCAAGCAATGGCGGGTTCTGACATCGGTGATGACCACAAAGAAATCTTCGCTGGTGACAACGCGCTTAAAGCGGGTGACGATGCGAAAAACACAATGAACCAATTCGCGGCTCACTAAGTCCCGAACTGATTCGAAAAAACCCTGCGTAAGCAGGGTTTTTTTATGGCTTATTAAAAGTACTAGACGCTATCAAAAAATGACAACACGTTTCATATGAAAAATATGCATAAATAGTGCAGAAATCCTGTCAAGCTGAACGACAGTAAGTCCTTCATATTTCCTTCATAATGAGCACTTTAGCTTTGCTTTATGTGATAATGACTTGCATTCTCAGCGTCAGTCATCGATTATTTTTAGCAACTGAAATATCGTTATAACCTGAACTCATCATTATTAAATACAAAGTGAACAGAGCTTATGCTGTCTAAATTTTTCATTGAGCGACCTATATTTGCAGGTGTATTGGCAATTGTCGTGATGGTGGTCGGGATGTTCGCAATATTGAACTTACCCGTAGAACGCTATCCTGACATTGCACCACCGAGAATTAGTGTGTCGACCAGTTATTCAGGCGCATCAGCAGAAACGGTTGAAGAAAGCGTAACGCAAATTTTAGAACAGCAAATTAAAGGCATTGATCGCTTACTGTATTTTAGTTCCAGCAGTGATTCCTCAGGTCGTAGCCGTATTAATATTAGTTTTGAAAATGGTACAGATCCTGATACCGCACAAGTCCAAGTACAAAATGCCATTAACGGCGTGATTAGCCGTTTACCTCAAGATGTTCAACGCCAAGGTGTGAATGTTAATAAGTCGTTGGGTGATACGCATATGGTCATTGGACTGTATGATGAATCGGGGAAAAGCAGCAATATTGAATTGGCGGATTACTTACTTACCCATTTAGAAAGTGAAATTGCCCGTGTGGATGGCGTGGGTGAAGTTGATGTCTTTGGTTCAAAATTTGCCATGCGTATTTGGCTTGATCCGAATAAGCTCAAACAATATAAATTGATGCCAAGTGATATTCAGCAGGCGGTTGAGTCACAAAATACACAAGTTGCTGCAGGTGCCGTGGGTGAGTTACCGGTTGCACAAGAGCAATATTTAAATGCCAAAGTCACTTCAGGCAGTAAATTACGTACCGTTGAGCAATTCCAAAATATTATTGTCAAATCTGCACCGGATGGCAGTTACATCTACTTAAAAGATGTTGCGCGCGTAGAACTCGGTGCTGAAAATTATCAAGCTTACAACACCATTAATGGTTATCCATCTTCAGGTATGGCGATTTCATTGGCGTCTGGTGCGAATGCCATTTCCACATCAGCCAATATTGATGAAATGGTCACGCATTTAAGTAAGCGTTTACCTGAAGGCTATAAACTGGTTTATCCACGAGATAACACGCCATTTGTACAGGCCTCGATTCAAGAAGTGGTGAAAACATTATTTGAAGCGATCATTCTTGTGATTATCGTAATGTTTATCTTCTTGCAAAATTGGCGAGCGACCTTAATTCCAACCATTACAGTCCCTGTCGTTATTTTGGGTACGATGGCGGTGCTGTATGTCTTGGGATTAAGTATCAACACATTGACCCTGTTTGCCCTAGTCTTGGCGATTGGCCTATTGGTGGATGATGCAATTGTTGTGGTGGAAAACGTTGAACGTCTGATGCATGAACAGCAGATGTCAGCCAAGCAAGCCTCTATTGAATCGATGCAGGAAATCAGTGGAGCATTGGTCGGGATTACGCTAGTTCTGACCGCAGTATTTATTCCAATGGCTTTCTTTGGTGGATCAACAGGTGTGATTTATCGCCAGTTTTCGCTGACATTGGTCACTGCTATGGCAATTTCATTATTGGTGGCGTTAATTCTAACCCCCGCACTTTGTGCCATTATTTTAAAACCGCAGCAAAAGCGTTACGGTTGGGCAAACCGATTTAATCATTTTATTGAAAATATCAAACAGCGATATTTAAAGCTGTCACAAGCAACCATTCAAAATAAGTCTGTGACTTTAATTATTGCAGCAGCCTTACTCATTGTCTTTGGTTTATATTATCGAGCATTGCCGACCAGTTATTTGCCAAATGAAGATCAGGGAACGCTCAGCGTGCAAGTGACGCTGCAAGATAATGCACCGATGACTCAAACCATAAAAGTAGGTGAGTCGATTCGTGAATATTTCCTTAAGCATGAAGCGGATAATGTCGATTTAGTCATGTTGCGTTATGGACAAAACCGTACCGGTAGTGGGCAACATGTGGCACAAGGTTTTGTCAAACTCAAACATTGGGATGAGCGCTCAGGCAAGGAAAATACCGCCGATGCCATTAAGGAACGTGCAACACGTTATTTTAGCAAAGATAAAAATGCCAAAATCATGTTGTCTATGCCACCTGTGGTCAATGGACTTGGGGATACCAATGGCATCAGCTTATGGCTACGTGATATTGATGGCATGGGCCGTGATGTTTTATCGCAGCGCTTTGATGAAATTAAAGCCAATGCTGATCAATACAATTCTTTTGAGTCTTTAGAAAAACGTACAGCGCCGTCTAAGGCTAATATTGAAGTGGAGATTAATCAACAAGCGGCTTTAGCCTCAAACTTGGCATTAACTGATATTAATTCAACGCTCTCTGCGGCACTTGGCGGTAAATATATCAATGACTTTATAGATCGTGGAAAAATTAAACGCGTCATGATGCAAGGTGATGCTGAATACCGCGCAAAACCTGAAGACTTACAATATTGGTCGGTACGTAATCGCAATAATGAAATGGTGCCATTTAGTACTTTCTCTCAAGTGAAATGGTCAGGCGGGCCTGAAATGGTCAATCGCTTTAATGGTTACAGTGCGATTCAATTAGATGCAGACAAAAGTGAGTCAGTGAGTTCTGGTCAAGCCATGCAAGATTTGACTAATTTAGTCGATCAAACCTCAGGTGTAGATGTTGCGTGGAGCGGATTGGCTTATGAAGAACAAAAGAACTCAAGTCAGACTTTACTATTATATTTGGTCTCAATTGGTTTTATTTTCCTGTGTTTAGCTGCTTTGTATGAAAGTTGGAGCATTCCAACCGCTGTGATGACCGCGATTCCGTTGGGTATCGGAGGCAATATTTTATTTAGTTATATTGCAGGGTTCCCAAACGATATCTATTTCCAAATTGCATTATTAACCACCATTGGTTTGTCATGTAAAAATGCGATTTTGATTGTTGAATTTGCGGCAATGGCAGAGCAAAAAGGTAAAGCGGTTTTAGCTGCTGCATTAGAAGGCGCTGCTCTACGTTTACGTCCTATTTTAATGACATCATTAGCGTTTGGTGCAGGTGTGTTGCCCTTAGTCTTCGCATTTGGTGCCGGGGCGGTTAGTCGACAGGAAATTGGTGTCAGCGTTTTGGGTGGCGTGATCTTTGGTACAGTTCTCGTACTGATCTTTATCCCATTTATGTATGTAATGATACGAGGAATCTTTAATAAATCAGTAAAATCCGAAAGCTGATCACTAAGAACAATGAAATATGAGTCAGTGCCACAATTGGTGCTGACTTGCTTGCTAGAGATGAAGCATGCTTAATTTAAATCAACAGATTCAATATATTCAAAAACATCTCAAATGCAATGAACTCGAAGACATTGCAGTTTTACTTGGGCAAATGAATATGGCCGATCAGGCCAGTCTGATTCAGCAATTTCATCCGGATGAGCAACTCACCTTATTTCGTTTGCTTATTCATCCTGCTGATGTTTTGGAATTTATGCCTTTAGATCAGCAACACGACTTAATTACGCGATTACACGAGTACGAAATTGCTCAGATTTTGGACGCCATGCATTCAGATGATCTGATTGATTTATTTAATACATTTAGCATGACTTTACAGCAGGCGCTGTTAGCACAATTGTCACTGGCTTCAAGGAAAAAATTAGAACTACTGTCTATTTATCCTGAAAGTACAGCAGGGAGCTTGATGAGTTCAGATTATGTGACTTTGTCACCTGAGCTGAATATGAATGAAGCGATTGAAGCGTTAAGACAACTGGCACATCACCAAGATACTTTGTATTTGATTTATATCGTAGATGCAGCAGAGCAGTTAATGGGTGTGATTTCCCTGCGCCAAATCATACAAGCAGAACCAAATGCACGTATTCGAGATGTGATGACTACTGATGTGATTCACGCATGTGTAGAGGATGATCAGGAAGATGTCGCACGATTGCTGGCACATTATGATTTTATTGCATTACCGATTACCGACCAGCATAAACGCCTTTTAGGGATAGTTACCTATGATGATGCGATGGATATTTTCGAACAAGAAGGGACTGAGGACTTTTTAAAAGCTGGGGCAATTGCACCTTTTGAAAAACAAAGTATTAAAACCGTACCGATTTTCTCTCTCTATCGTAACCGCGTTTTTTGGCTAGTGATCTTGGTCTTTGGCAGTCTTTTATCAAGTTTTGGCATTGCCAAGTATGAAGATATTATCGAGCAGAATATTGTCTTGGTATTCTTTTTACCACTCTTGGTGGGCAGTGGTGGTAATGCGGGTTCACAATCGGCAACTTTAATGGTACGTGCTTTAGCAACTGGGGATGTTGAGCTAAAAGACTGGTTTCGCTTAATTGGTCGTGAAACGTTGGTTGCGCTCTGTTTAGGGATCACCATGGCGGTTGCCGTATCTATTCTAGGTTATATCCGTGGCGATGAAATGGTGGCTTTAGTGCTCGCGATCAGTATGACTAGTATTGTACTGTTGGGGTGTCTGATTGGGATGAGTCTACCGTTCATCTTAAATCAGCTTAAGCTGGATCCTGCCAGTGCTTCATCACCTTTAGTCACTTCAATTTGTGATGCGACAGGAGTAGTGGTCTATTTGTTTGTGGCATCACAGTTAATATTTTAATTTTTGAGAATGCTAAGTTAATCAAATGACGACAGATTTTTAATCTAAGAATCAGTTATGCTGCATATTATTTTTAAATGAAATCGTTCACATATGCTTGAGCAAAAACAAAAACTTAGCCAAGACGAAGTGGTACGTTTGGAAAGAGATCTTGCCAAATTTGCCAATATGATGGATTCGGTGGTACGAATTCCTTTTACCAAGCAAGGGGTAGGCGCAGATGCAGCACTGAGCACAGTGCCAGTTGCCGGTGATGTCGCAGGTTTTGTCCTAACGTGTTTTGCAATTTATAAAGCACGCCAGATTGGTGTGCCAACAGAAAAACTCAAACCTGTTTTAAAACTGGCTGCTATGGATGCCGTCGTTGGTTTTGTGCCTGTAGTGGGAACGGTTTTTGATGTATTTATGCGCCCAAGTCGTAAAGCATTGGATGTCGTTCATCAGCATATTCGAGAGGAATATCAGATTCGGACGGATGATCATGTTGTCCATCCATTTTTGCATGAACAGTTAGAACGTAAGCAGCAACAATCCGCTTTTTGGCGTAATCCAGTCGTCGCATGGATTTGGCTACATATACCAGATATTTTAGGGACAATTTTCTTAGTACTTTTTGTACTTGCGATATGTTGGGGATTTATAGAAATTTATCAACGTATTTAACTTTAAATAAGACTTAGGTATTAATTGTAAATATATAAAATAATTGATAATTTATTTTTTTATCTTATAGGGTTAATTTATTAAAATGAAAAAAACTATTTTTTTAAGTATGTTTTTATTTCTTGTTGCGGGAACAGGCGCTAAAGCTGCAAATCAGAAAAATAGTATTATTGGTAATAACGGGCTTTGTTGCACAAAGATTTGAAATGCAAAGCGCCCCTAATTGAGCCAAATTTAAGGCGTAACTTGGGTAAGTGGTCGACCTAATTCCGTAAATCTGTTGAGGACTGCTACACGTGCATGAATTTCATTCACCTGACTAGGAAAGCTTCTTGCCATTAATTTATCGCCTAATAATTTGATGCAATGCATCTTGGTTTCCACCAAACTGCGGCGATGATAGCCTGACCATTTTTTCCATAATGTCCTGCCTAAACGTTTAACTGTTCGAAGTAATTCATTTCGCTCTAGCGAGCTACTTTTTGTATCTTTCCATGGTTTCGCATTTTTTCTAGGTGGAATCACCGCATGTGCTTGCCGATCTGCAATAACCTGACGGCATTGCTTGGTGTCATAAGCTCCATCGGTATAAACAGAGTCAATCTGCTCATCTTGTGGAATCTGATTAAGTAAATCACCAAGCACCTGTGAATCACTGACATTATTGGTTGTGAGCTGAATAGCGCGTATTTGTAGGGTTTTGGCATCTATACCAATATGTAGTTTACGCCATTGGCGACGATATTCAGCTCCATGTTTCTTGCGTTTCCATTCGCCCTCACCTAGAAACTTCATGCCTGTAGAGTCTACGAGTAGATGCAGCCCATCGCTACTTTTTTGGTAGCTGATTGCAATATCAATATGCTTTTGTCTTCTACAAAGCGTACTGTAATCTGGTGCGGTCCAATTTAATCCGCAAAGTTTAATCAGACTTTGCACAAAGCCAGTGACCATACGTAAAGATAGACGGAATAAGGATTTAATCATTAAGCAGCATTGGATGGCTGCGTCGGAGTAGGTTTGATTTCGCCCTTGTTTGCCTTTTGATGGCGCATACCATTGCGTAGCAGGATCAAACCAAATGGCAATATTTCCGCGACTCATGAGTGCTCGGTTATATGCGGGCCAATTGGTTGTGCGGTAGATTTTCTGTGTAGGCTTATTCATTTGAAAATTATATCGCTGAAAAAGCCTTTACAGATAGGTTTGTGCAACAAAGCCGTAATAACGAAAAAATAATACAATTAAATACAATTGAATATATTAATGGAAAATCCTATAACTATCATGATCATGTATGGTCTGCAGATAAATATCGGGTAGTCAGAAAAAATAATGACATAATAGGTGCTTATGTTATTGATAGTGTTGAGCCAAATGGTAATCTTGGCGTAATGTACATGACGAAATATCTTAAAAATATACAATTAGCAAGATCTGTAATTAAAAAGGGAACAGTTGAATATGAGCATTATTATTTAAAATGTCAGAAGGATTTTACTAAAAATAATAATTTAAAAAATGAGTTCTATCGTAATGAAGAATTTACTAAAGGTTTCTTTAGTAATTACGATGAATTCGATGAGATCACTTCAAGCTATGCACTTCATCGTGATCTTACACAAATTTGTAAGCATACTTATAGAGACCGAACAAACGACATTTAAGTCATAAATAAAAAGCCTCCTATTGGAGTAATGCCAGTCAGTTAAGAAATTGACTGGCATTTTCTTGGATATTTTTGTGCTTTAATTTTCACTACTCGCGGACATTGCCTTTGCCTTTTTTCAGGTAATACAAATATTTTAGATTGTTCAAATAATTGTGCTAAATGTTTGGGTAGATTTCCTGCTGATTCTAAAGGTGTGTGCCTTAAGATATTGATAATACTCATAGATGCAATATGGAAACTGATCCTTAAAGGACTCACCTTTGCATGTTCAGCGATAAACCTCATCTGTCTTCTTAAGATATTATAAGCAATAAATACCCCCCACAATTCTTGATAGACCAAATCAGGTTGTTTGCTTCTTAAAATTCTTGCATCCTGTAAATCACTTTTAATTTCCCGATAACACATTTCTATTTCCCAACGCTGGATATAAAGCATTGCAAGGTCTTTGAATGGATAAACTTCAGAATCTGTTAATGATGTAATGTAACGTCTTATTTTTCCTGCATATTCAACTTCAATTAAACGTGCTTCCCAATAGTCACCCAATGACGGATTTATCTTTTTTGCTCTTGCTGAAACAGGCATTTTGATCTGAAAGTCATGGGCCGCATTATGATGAATCACTTCATAACGCAGGTTGTCCTTTGCTCGCATCAACCAATGACTCTCTTCTGCCTGAGATTGCCAACTCACTAAAAAATCAGCAGAGAAGTAAGCACGATCAAATAGGGTAATACTGCGAACTGGTGCTTTTAATTGACTGGCTAAGGTTAATTCACCTTGATCCATACTGCCAATTTGGGCATCAATCATTTCATGTGTATTGGTATTCACCAGGCAAGTCGCTCTGACTTGTGGGTAAGGGGCAGCTGCTGTTTTGCCTTTGGATGAACCAAAGTGCTTAAAGTTTTCTTCTGTATGAGGCATAGACCAAACCACACCATCTACAGCACAAACGCATAGACCGTGAAAGTTGCTATATTGTTGTTGTGAGTCTTTAAACCATGCCTGACTTAATGTCGAAAATAAAGCACTCATGGGCTCTAAGCCTAAGCGCTGTCTTGCTTGTACGGATGCACTCGGTACACAGTATTCTGCCGTACCGAAAACAAGTTGCAATTGTTGAACCACATACCAAATCGGTTGATTTCGAAATAGAGCAAGTCCGATTACCAGCCAAACAACATGTTCAGCAGGCAGTTTTCTTTTTCGAATTGATGCTTTACCTGTTTGGTTTAAGCAATCTTCAATCCAGTTTAAATCAATCAATTCACTGAATTGTGAAAGTGAAGGTAGGGTTTGTTTTAATGTTAAATCTAAATTCTGAGATAAATTCATAAAAAAAGAGCGTATTTACATACGCTCTTTTTACAGTATTTTAACTTTTTTTGCTTAACTGACTGGCATTACTCCTATTGGAGGCTTTTTTGATTGAGTACTGGACTCAATTATGGGCAATCAAGCTGTTGTAATGCAGCAACACGTTGTTCAATGGTCGGATGCGTTTGGAACAAAGCAGCTAAGCTAAAACCTTGCTCTTGACCCGCTGAAATGGCGAATGCTTTCATTTCTTTAGGCATTGCATCTGGCATTTGAGATTCTTGTTGCAAACGTAGCAGCGCAGAAATCATGGCTTGTTTGCCTGCAAGACGTGCGCCTGCTTCATCCGCGCGGTATTCACGGTAGCGAGAGAACCACATTACGATAGCAGAAGCTAAAATACCGAACACAATATCAAGCACGATGGTGATCAAGAAGTAACCTATACCTGGGGCTTCACCTTCTTCACGACCAAATACGTTACGATCGATAAAATCACCGACAATACGCGCAAAGAACATTACAAAGGCGTTGACGACACCTTGTACCAGCGCTAATGTCACCATATCGCCATTGGCCACGTGACCAATTTCATGAGCAAGTACAGCGCGGAGTTCATCTTTATTCATACGCTCAAGCAAACCTGTAGAAACAGCCACTAAAGCATCGTTTTTGTTCCAGCCAGTCGCGAAAGCATTTGATTGGTATGATGGGAAAATACCAACTTCAGGCATTTTGATACCAGAGCGTTGCGCTAATTGAGCAACCTCTTGAAGTAACCATGCTTCAGCTTGATTACGCGGTGCATTTGGGTCAATCAGTTCAGTACCCGTGGTTTTTTTCGCCATCCATTTTGACATGAATAGAGAGATCAACGAACCTACCATACCAAACACAAAACAGATCACGAGAAGGTTGCCAATATTTAGGCCGCCTGCACCATGGTAACTACCGACACCGAAGATCGACAGGATAATACCTGCAACCACCAGTACCGCGAGGTTGGTTAGCAAGAACAAACCAATCCGCATCATTGAGAAATCCTCTTAAAATATAAAATTAATCTGATTTGAAAATTAGAATCATTGAAATCAATATGCGGTGAAAATCCTAAAAATTCAAGCATGAATTGCGATTTCAACCGGAATATTTATAAATAAAAATGTAAAGCCAAATTCACATTTAGCCCATAAAGTTTTATTCGTTGAAATAAATTTTTGCCGAAGCGGATGCATTGGCTGTAGCGTAAGAACCCATCGGGGCATCGGTAAAGTGACCATCTGCAGTCATAATAATTTTGCGCTGTGGTTTTGGTTGACTTGCAGTTAGTGTTGGGGTGCTATCGGCAGGATAAGACTCCGAACTCGCAATAATTCGTGCGTTTGAGTTTGACGAAGCTTGATGCGTCACAAGATTACTTGTTGAGGCTGTATGTCCTAAACCATTGGCATAAAGATTTTTGTAGCGATTCAATACACGTTCAACATAGTCTTTTGTTTCACGAAAAGGGGGCACATCTCCATATTTTGCAACATTTCCTTCGCCAGCATTATATCCAGCCAAAGCAAATCTTAAATTTCCATTGAAACGATTCATCAACCATGCCAAATATTTAGCCCCTGCCATGATGTTTTGATATGGATCATAAGCATTTAACACATTAAAGCGACGTGCCGTTGCAGGCATTAGCTGCATGAGACCTTGTGCACCAACAGGTGATCGGGCATGCACATTAAAACCAGATTCGGTATGCATCACTGCTTTGATTAAACCTTCGGGAACACCATGTTGCTGAGATGCTTGTCGGATGATACTGTCAAATGCATTTTTGTTCTTACTGTAACTTGGCAAAACTGCAGATTCATTCGAACCCCAGTTGCTATAGCTGTGAATATTACTGTCAGGATAATAAGTTTTCTTTTCGACCTTTAAATGGCTATAACGACTTTGTTTGTTGGTCAGTAGGGTACTGCCATTGCTATCACGGAGTTGATAAATGGTTTGTCCAGCATAAGTGGGGTTACAGCAGCTGAAAAATAGGACAGCACTGATGAAATGAGACCCCAGAAAATGTGACATTATTTTCATTGTTTATAATTTAAAAAAAGTAGAGCTATTCGCTTGTGAGTACGAGTTTAACAAAAAATAACTGAATGAAAAGCATTGGTCGTTGGATTTATAAACAAGTTTGTAAATGCAAGCCCTAAATGCTGATGAACTAACCAAAAAAAATATTTATTTTTTTTTATTTCGCATTGCTTGACACATATAAGGTATTGATTTTAAATAATAAATAAATTGATCAAAAAATGATCAATTTAAACTAAAGCCTTAAAGTTTGGGGCAATAGGCTTGTCAAGTGCTTTTAAATCCACAAAGTTATCCACAGGTTTTGTGGAAAACTGTGGAAAAGTCCAAAAGATAAGCATGTTGGCTAAAAAGTGAACTTTAACGTTCATTTTTTTAGGTATAAGTCATGAATATTCAGAACGATTGAATCGATTACAGGAAAGTAAAATCTTTTGATGCGAGAAAACTGCGAATCGGCTAAAATTGCGCGGTATTTTTATTTATGGGTTATTCTCGTCTATGTACTCACCAGTTGAATCCGAGCAAGGATTTAATTTCAAACCAGAATTACCAACAAGCTCTGCTTATTATCGTTTGTTGAAAAAGCTTCGCCGTCAAGTCGGGCACGCAATTCGTGACTTTAAAATGCTTGAAGAGGGCGATAAAGTCATGGTCTGTATTTCTGGTGGTAAAGACAGTTATACCTTGCTTGATATCATGTTGCAGTTCAAACGCATTGCCCCTATCAACTTCGATGTTGTGGCAGTGAACTTGGACCAAAAACAACCAGGTTTCCCTGAAGATGTGTTACCGCGTTATTTGGAAGAAAATAACATCCCGTATTACATCCTTGAAAAAGATACCTACAGCATTACCAAACGTTTAACGCCTGAAGGTAAAACTTACTGTGCTGTGTGTTCGCGTTTACGTCGTGGTTCGCTCTATGGCTTTGCGCAAGAAATTGGCGCGACAAAAGTGGCTTTAGGTCACCATCGTGATGATATTTTGGCAACGTTCTTCCTGAACTTGTTCCATGGCGGTAGCTTAAAAGCGATGCCACCAAAACTGTTGTCATCTGACAAAAAGAATATGTTGATTCGTCCACTCGCTTACGTGGAAGAAAAAGACATCATCAAATATGCTGAAATGCGTAAATTCCCAATTATTCCATGTAACCTGTGTGGTTCTCAGGAAAACTTACAACGTGCCATTATTAATGACATGTTACGTGATTGGGATAAAGCACATCCAAAACGTTTACACAGTATTTTCGGTGCGATTCAAAATGTATCGCCGTCACAATTGGCTGACCGTGAATTATTCGATTTTGAAGCTTTAGACAGTGAACGTATTTTTGATTTTAAAGGTCAAAGCTGCTCAACAGAAGAAGCTGTAGAAGGTGAAAGTAAGCGCATTAACATGGTCAACCTTGGTTTTGCTGCAGACTAAGCCGATCAATTAAGTTTGATAAAACAGGCAGGGCGGAGCGTCTTGCCTGTTTTTTTATGTCGGTACAATATCTTTAGTCTGTCAAAAATTGAACGCCGCGTACAAAATTCGTTAGCCAATGGCTAAATGAACATGCTATAACAACCTTCAAGCAAAATAGCTTCACCATGATGTGGTCAGGATTGACGACACGAATGAACAAATAATTGAGGAAAGATCATGCCTGCTTTTTTAACTGATGATTGGTTTTCAACTGTAGAAACTTTAACAGCGCAAGCTGGTGATTTGAACTTGCCACCTGCTTTGGCAAATCTTGCGATTAACTTGGTTGTTGCTGATGCTGCAGGTAATACTGAGTTGTCTTTAGATGGCGGAGCAATCAAAAAAGGCTTGTCTTCGAATGCTAAAACAACTTTGAATATGGATGCGGAAACTCTACGTAAAGTATTCCTAGAGTTTGATATGGCTGCTGCAATGCAAGCTTTCATGACAGGCAAAATCAAAGTTCAAGGGGATATGTCTCAGTTGATGGCATTGCAAACTGCGAAACCAAGCCAAGAACAAAAAGATTTATTCAAAAAAGTACTTGAGCAAACTGCTTAAATTTTTTGAATTAAAAAAGGCTAACCTTTGGTTAGCCTTTTTTATACCTGAAATTTGCTTTCAGATTAAATATTCACTAAATCCGGTGAAGATTTAATATGTTCTAAATAAGAACGAATACGAGTGACATATTTTACCGCTTGACCATAGCGTGAATTAGAGGCTTTATTACGCTCTAAATAGCTATATAGATTCACCCAGTTGTTTGGGTTTTTCCCTTGCGCACGAATACGCTTCTGCACTTGCTCTACCGCATTGGGTCCCATGTTATAAGCCACCAAGGCATACCAATTGCGGTCGGGGAGTGGAATATGGGCATAACGATTCAGCATCTGGTCATAATACTTCGCACCGCCTTGAATGCTTTGATTAGGATCAGTGCGATTATTAACACCCATTGCTTTCGCAGTTGAATTGGTCAACATCATTAAACCACGCACACCCGTTGGTGAAACCGAATTGGGTTTTAAATAGGATTCCTGATAACCAATGGCTGCCAATAGATGCCAATCCAAATCGTACTGCTTTGCAGTTCGTTTAAAACTCGCTTGGTAAATTGGAAGGCGAGTGCTTAAATCACGCTGAATGCTATCCCAAGATTCCTGCTTGACCACATTACGATTATAAAAAGAGGCCAATTGCTTAAGCGAGCCACTTTGCTTGCCACCACAGATAAAATTGCTCGCGGTTTGACTTAATGGATCATCTGCAGATTTAAATACCCAATTCAAATTAGGATTTAATCCATTGCTTTGTAAGATATGATCTGCACCACAGCTTGCTGAAAAGGTGGTCAAATGTTTGGCTTCGACCATTTTTAGGTCGGCAGTCGTCATTGCAAAACTGGCTTTACCATCAGCAACCCACTTCAGTGCAGTTGCATTGTCTTTCACGGTTTTAAATTCGAGTTGTACATTTAAACTGTTGGCATAGTTACGTACCAAGTCATAACCAAACCCGTGTTGATGTGTTCCTTCCTGAAATACTGTGCTCGGATTTTTTACCGATACCACAACCAATTTATTACTGTTTACAACGCGGTCAAATTGGTGAATTGCCTTACTCGCATTAATACTATGGAAGGGAATAAATACGGTGCTTAGTGCAAGGGCTTTGATGGTGAGAGAAGAGAAAAAAGAGTGAAGGCAAAGCCTCGACCCAGACGTTGAACTACTGTGCATGTTGTCTCCGCTACAAGTAATTTATGCCCCAGAAAGTTATGGCAAAATTCGACCTTAAACTTTCAAAAAGTTTGATAAATTCAATAAGGGTTGGGCAGTCATGACGTCATTCAAAATGACATGGGATTAAAAGAAAAAATGTAGAAAATCTACATAGGTTAAAAAATAAACAAGACTAAAAGATGAGCGCATATTAAAGATCAAAAAAAAGATTGTCAAATTTTGTACATAAAATATTTCTGAAATGTAACGTAAGTATTTAAAATATTTAATGAAATATTTTGAAATACTATCTAAGTGTACTTTTTCAGCATAAAATACCGAAATCTATAAGGAAAATTTAGTGTATTCGCTAAGCTGTAACCATGAAATCAAACTTAATTACACGGGGTGGACATGACAAATTGGTGGCTGAACTCAAGCACCTTTGGCATGATGAACGACCTGAAATTACCAAAAAAGTAAACTGGGCTGCGAGTCTCGGTGATCGCTCGGAAAATGCAGATTATCAATACAACAAGCAACTATTACGTAAGATTGATCGACGGGTTCGCTACCTCGGTAAACGACTCGAAGAACTTCGTATTATCGACTATTCACCAGAACAAGCCGGAAAAGTTTACTTTGGCGCATGGGTGGATATTGAAAATGATGATGGTGAACAAAAAACTATACGTATCGTTGGCGTCGATGAAATTTACGACCATCATCCGCAGCATATTTCGATTGACTCACCCATGGCCAAAGCATTACTTGGTAAACAAGTAGATGATGAAGCCGAAGTTTTTACGCCATCAGGAAAGAAAACTTGGTATATCAATGCAATTCGCTATGAAACTCATGGAAATTCATTAGATTCAACCAATTGATTCTATTTTGTTCAATTGATGCGGTAAATTTACAAAATGATTTGCCAAGTCGCATAAATATTTATATGATGGCGCCCATGGAAGCGTGGCAGAGCGGTTTAATGCACCGGTCTTGAAAACCGACGAGGGCTTATACCCCTCCGTGAGTTCGAATCTCACCGCTTCCGCCAAATTCAAAAAGCCCTGATCATGAGATTGGGGCTTTTTTTATGTTTTAAAGTTGGTTTTTATTTTGGCATCGAAATCTTGAAAAGTTTAAAAACTTAAGGTCGTTGAAAAAGTCATCAATATTGAAATACTTAGAATATTTTTTGACTGATTGAACTGTTTTTTTGCAGTGTTTTAATTTTTTTGATTGCCAAGTTGAATAAATATTTATATGATGACGCCCATGGAAGCGTGGCAGAGCGGTTTAATGCACCGGTCTTGAAAACCGACGAGGGCTTATACCCCTCCGTGAGTTCGAATCTCACCGCTTCCGCCAAATTCAAAAAACCCCAATCAATGATTGGGGTTTTTTATTTTCTGTCTTTGCACTCTGTAAAGCAAATGCTGATGACAACAATAGAGTCGATGGCTACAACAGGTTAAAATACTGTTTCGTATTGAATGGACCATGAAATGAAAATTATCGCAGATGAAAATCTGGCTTTTACCGATTATTTTTTTGCTGAATTTGGCGAGATTGATTCACGTGCGGGTCGAACGCTGAAAGCTGAAGATGTTCAAGATGCTCAAGCACTTTTGGTTCGTTCAGTTACAAAGGTTAATGAGGCCTTAATTCAGGATAGCCAAGTTGAATTTGTTGGAAGTGCAACGATTGGAACCGATCACCTCGATATCCCAGCACTTGAAAAACTCAACATCACATGGAGTAATGCTGCAGGTTGTAATGCGCAAGCGGTAGCAGAATATGTAATTACTGCATTATTAAAGCTACGTCCTGAGCTGCTTGATGCCAATGAGACATTTACCTTAGGTATTGTGGGATTGGGGAATGTCGGTTCTCGTTTAGCGTATATGGCAAAATTGCTCGGTTGGAACGTGATTGGCTGTGATCCTTTTGTACAACGTGAACAGATTGAGCAAGTCGAATTTGCAGCACTATTACAAAATGCGGATGCCATCAGTATCCATGTACCATTAACCAAAACGGGTGAACATCCGACCTATCATTTACTCAATGCCGATGCCTTGGCTGAGATGAAACCAAAAGCAATATTAATTAACTCGGCTCGTGGTCCAGTGGTTGAAGAACAGGCCTTAGTTGAAGATATTCAAAAAACGAAGCGCCAAGTAGTACTTGATGTGTTTGAACATGAACCGGTGATCAAAGAAGAAGTTCTTAATTTAATGGCATTGGTGACACCACATATTGCAGGCTATAGCTTGGAAGGTAAGGCTCGTGGCACGCAAATGATCTACAACGCGTTTTGCCAGCATTTTGGCTTTAGCGCGAATAAACAGTTTGAAACTCAATTGCCAGCGTGTAAACAATATTTTGCAGAGCAAGATTTAAAAACTGCATTAAAAAAGCATTTACATTCGATTTACGATATTGAGCGTGATGATGCGAATCTACGTGCCTGTGTAAAAGAGGGCATCGTGGATCAAAAGGCTTTTGATTATTTACGTAAAACCTATCCATTACGCCGTGAATGGGCAGCACACGGAGGGCCTAAAGCGTGAGTATCCATTACCAACCGACCTGTGATCTTGCCGCTATACAAGCACGGGCACGTTTATATGCTCAATTACGCACTTTTTTTGCTGAACGTGAGGTTTTAGAAGTTGAAACGCCAATTTTGTCACAAGCTGGTGTAACCGATGTTCATTTAGCATCGATACAGGCACAGCGTCATGTACTCGGACAAAAGCAAACCCATTATTTGCAAACCTCGCCTGAATTTGCCATGAAGCGCTTACTTGCGAGCGGCAGTGGTCCAATCTATCAAATTTGTAAAGTCTTTCGTGATGATGAACATGGACGCAAACACAACAGTGAATTCACTATGTTGGAATGGTATCGTCCAGATTTCAGTTTAAAAAATTTGATGTTTGAAGTGACAGATTTACTCAATGTGACGTTAAAAGCACGTTTTGGTGAAATTCGTCCGACCATACTCAGCTATAAACATGCGTTTATGGATCGTTTGGAGCTCAATCCTCTACAGGCTAGCTTAAAAGATTTAAAAGATTGCTGTCGCCGTGTCGGTTTAAGTCTCGATTTGGGCGATGACCGTTTAGCTTATATCGATTTATTGTTCTCACATATGGTTGAACCAAGCCTAGGTTTTGATACGCCAGTATTCTTAACCGATTTTCCACCAGAAATGGCATCGCTTGCTAAAACTAAATTGGATGAAGATGGTGAACTCGTCGCAGCGCGTTTTGAACTGTATATTGAAGGTTTAGAGCTTGCCAATGCATATGATGAATTAATTGATGCAGACGTGCTGCGTTCACGTTTTGAAGCGGATAATGCTGAACGTGCCGAGCAAGGTCTACACATCATGCCGATTGATGAATATTTACTAGCAGCATTACCCCATATGAGTGAATGTTCAGGCATTGCACTAGGGATTGATCGTTTATTAATGGTTGCAACTAACCAAATGAAGCTTGAGAAAGTGATTACGTTCCCTGCAGATATTTCTTAATTACACGAAAAATAGAAATGATCAGCTTGGTGCTATTCAGGCTGATCATTCAGATATTTAGTGAAGCCCAGACTGTATTCTTCAAATCCTAGATTTTTATAAAAGGCATGTGCAGGGTAACGCTCAGGTCGATTTCCACTGTTGACTAACAATCTTTTTAAGCCACGTTGTTGGGCTAAGTTTTGAATGGCTTGAATGAGTGCTTTTCCTAAACCTTGACCCCGATATTGATCATTAATGACCAAGGCTTGAATACGAAAATAGCCCTCATCAAATTCCCATGTATATTGCTCAATATACCCCGCATAACCAACTACTTTATGCTGTGCTTCAATCACTAAGGTTTGATAATGATCATGTTGATGGATGCGTTGTAAACGGTTTTTTATATTTGCAATAGAAGTTGGATAACCGAGTTGCGTTGTCAGTTGATGGATCTCAAGTAAATCGGTGTCTAAATTTAATGGGCGAATAATAAAAGACATAGAGGATTCAAAACGATTAATTTTTAAGAATTTTAATCAAATATCTTGATGACAAATATTGTTTTGGAATCATTACTTCGATGTCTTTCTGCAATCGATAGCGATAGCTGAGATATAGCCAATAGATACTGATAAAAAAAGCACCCGAAGGTGCTTTCTATAATCGCTATTTTTAAGCAATTTCACGCTGATGCTGTTCTTTCAGTGCACCGAGGGCAAGAATACGCCGTTCAATCAACATTTCACCAATGTCCGCGCCTTTAACATCAGGTGGTAAATCTTGTGCTTTAATGCCACGTACAACTTGCATCGCATCGAGAACATATTGTGATTGCGGATATTCTCGATCCTCAAGTCCTAAACGACCACGGGAATCACATTCACAAGCCTGAACAAAGGCTTCCACGCGCTCAGGACGACGTAATACATCTAAACGTTGTAATAGACGCCACAATGTACCAGGCTTGAGGTTAAACGCCTGATGACATTTTAAATGTTCTTTACATACCGCAATGGCCAATTGTTTGGTATTGGTCGGTACTTTTAAACGGTCACACACTTCAGTCACAGGCTGAACACCACGTTCCTCATGCATAATATGACGTGGCAATTCTTCTTTAGGTGTCAGTGCTTTACCTAAGTCATGCAATAACACTGCAAAACGAACATCCAAACTGTAATTTTGGCGACATGCTTGCTGTAAGGACATGAGTGTATGAATACCGCAGTCAATTTCAGGATGATATTCAGGACGTTGCGGAATACCAAACAGTGCATCAATTTCAGGGAATAATACTTTTAGTGCACCGCATGAACGAAGGACTTCAAAATACACATCCGCATCACGTTCCATCAGTGCACGTGAGGTTTCTTTCCAAACCCGTTCAGGGGTGAGGGCGTGGAGTTCACCTGATTCAGTGAGTTGTTGCATCAGCTGCAAAGTTTCAGGAGCAACTTTAAAACCTAACTGATGATAGCGCGCTGCAAAGCGTGCGATACGCAAAACACGTAAAGGATCTTCAATGAAGGCTTCAGATACATGGCGCAACATACGATCTTGTAAATCTCGTTGCCCGCCGTAAGGGTCATAAATGTTGCCGTCATCATCCATTGCCATGGCATTGATGGTGAGATCGCGACGAATCAGATCTTCTTCCAAGGTCACACTGACATCGGTATAGAACGCAAACCCATGATAACCCGTACCAGACTTACGTTCGGTACGTGCTAATGCATATTCTTCTTTTGTTTCAGGGTGTAGAAATACGGGGAAATCTTTTCCAACAGGTTGATAGCCAGCGGAAAGTAATTGGTCGGGTGTAGCACCGACCACGACATAATCTCTTTCGTGATAGGGGTGTCCGAGTAAGTGATCCCGAACTGCACCGCCTACTAAATAAACTTGCATGAAAAAACCTCTATTCTTACAAGCATCATGCTACAGAATAGAGGTTTTCTCAAGTCACAAAATGTGACCTTACATGCCTATTAGAGCGCGTTTTTCTCAGCTTCTTGAATTTCAGCAACCGTTAACGCAGTCATGTTGACAAGACGACGTGTAGTTGCAGTAGGTGTCAAGATGTGAACCGGTTTAGCCGCACCTAAAAGGATAGGGCCAATAGTCACATTATTACCAGAAGTTGATTTCAACAAGTTGAATGAAATATTCGCTGCATCAAGGTTAGGCATAATCAAGAGATTTGCAGAACCTTTGAAGCGTGAGTTCGGGAATGCGAAACCACGGATATTTTCATCAAGTGCAGCATCGGCATGCATTTCACCTTCAACTTCAAGTTCGGGTGCAATTTCAGTCAAGATATCAAACACTTTACGCATTTTTTGTGCTGATGGATCTGTTTGATCTGAACCGAAGCTAGAATGCGACAATAATGCAACACGTGGTGTCATGCCGAAACGACGTACTTCTTCAGCAGCCAAAATGGTCATTTCCGCAAGCTGTTCAGCAGTAGGGTTACGGTTGATGTAAGTATCTGCAATGAAAATATTACGATCTTCAAGCATCAATGCATTGAGCGTGAAGAATGTATTGTGACCTTCTTGCTTACCAATGATATTACTTACGAAGTCTAAGTGGATGTCATAGCTTGAGTAAGTACCACAAAGCATACCGTCAGCCAAACCATGTTTTACCAACATAGAAGCAATCAGGGTAGAACGACGACGTGTTTCACGTTGTGCATATTCAGGTGTCACGCCTTTACGTTGCATGATGCTGTAGTAATCATCAGCAAACATTTCGTAGTTCGGGTTCTTCTCTTGGTCAACGATAGTGATATTCACGCCGTCTTGAAGACGAAGACCGAGTTTTTTAATGTTTGCTTCAATCACCGCAGGGCGACCTACAAGAATAGGTTTAGCTAAACCTTCATCTACTGCAATCTGAACCGCACGAAGTACGCGTAAATCTTCACCTTCAGCATATGCAATACGCTTAGGATCCGTTTTCGCTTGAGCGAAAATTGGCTTCATGATGAATGCTGAGTTATACACAAACTCAGACAAACGTTGACGGTAATGCGAGAAGTCTTTAATTGGACGAGTCGCAACACCTGAATCCATCGCTGCTTGTGCAATTGCAGGCGCAATTTCAAGAATTAAACGTTGATCAAGTGGACGTGGAATTAAGTAGTCACGACCAAATGATGCAGATTTTTCACCATATGATGCTGCATCTGCTTCAACGTGAGCCATACGCGCAATCGCATGCACACAGGCAATCTTCATCTCTTCATTAATCGTTGTTGCGCCAACATCAAGTGCACCACGGAAGATATAAGGGAAGCAAAGAGCGTTATTCACTTGGTTTGGATAGTCAGAACGACCAGTCGCCATAATCACGTCAGGACGTGCCGTATGTGCAAGTTCAGGCAGAATTTCAGGATCCGGGTTTGCTAAAGCAAAGATGATCGGATCTTTGGCCATCTGTTTCACCATATCCTGAGTCAGAATACCTGCAGCAGATAGACCAAGGAACATATCTGCACCGTCCATCACGTCAGCAAGCTGTGTGCCTTCGATGTCTTGTACATATGCTTTCTTAGATTCGTCCAAACCTTCACGTTTGGTTGTGAGTAGACCGCGTGAGTCAGCAACGATGATATTTTCTTTTTTCGCACCCAATGCACAAAGCAGATTGAGGCAAGAAAGGGCAGCAGCACCCGCACCTGAAGCGACAATTTTAATCTCTTCGATTTTTTTGCCGTTTAGTTTAAGTGCATTGAGTAATGCTGAACCCACAATAATTGAAGTACCGTGTTGGTCATCATGGAACACAGGAATGTTCATGCGTTCTCGAAGTTTCTGCTCAATATAGAAACATTCTGGTGCCTTGATATCTTCAAGGTTAATACCACCAAAAGTTGGTTCTAATGCAGCAACGATATCAACGATTTTATCTGGATCATTTTCTGCGATTTCGATATCGAATACGTCAACGCCAGCAAACTTTTTGAACAGAACACCTTTACCTTCCATAACTGGCTTAGATGCCAATGGACCGATATTCCCTAAACCCAATACAGCAGTACCGTTACTGACCACCGCAACCAAGTTGCCACGTGCTGTATAAAGTGCAGCAGTCGATGGGTCACGTTCGATTTCTAAACATGGTGCAGCAACACCAGGTGAGTATGCCAGTGCTAAATCACGTTGGTTTACGAGTTGTTTACTAGGAGTAACGCTGATTTTGCCGGGAGTTGGAAATTCATGATAATAAAGTGCTTGTTGCTTTAAAGATTGTTCGTCCATCTGTATCTCGATCGTTGCAGAGATTACCCTTTACATGGGTAACAGTTTAATTTGTATACCCGAATATAACACTTGTTGTCGTGATATCACAGACAAAGAAGCTCGATTTTCAAACAATCTTATCGATAAGAATAATTAACTTAGACTTGATAGCTATATGAGACATTTTCTCGGTTTTGTTCTAGATATTGTGTGGCTTCCTGAACGGGTAACGGTTTGGAGAAAATGTAGCCTTGAGCAATATCACATTTCAAATCACGTAAATAATCGAGCTGTAATTTATTCTCAATCCCTTCTGCAACCACGATCATGCCCATGGCTTTACCCATTGCCACCATTGCACTGACAATGGCATCTTGTTTTTCTTCACCAATTTTAGACACGAAACTGCGGTCAATTTTTAAAATATCAATCGGGAAGTCAGCAAGATAAGACAGCGAAGAATATCCTGTACCGAAGTCATCTAATGAAATACAGATATCGCGTTCTTTAATTTGATTTAACAAATTTTTGACTGAATCTGAGTTTTCAACCAATGAAGATTCGGTAATTTCGAGTTCTAAACTTGAACCAGAAATTCGGTTAATTTCGATTGCTTCGTCAAGATCATTGAGTAATTGTCCACGACGGAGTTGCTGCGCCACGATATTCACCGACACACAGATATCGTTAAAACCGCGATCATTCCATTGACGTATTTGTTTCGCAGTTTGTTGAATGACTAAGCGACCAATTTCAGAAATCAAACTGGTTTGTTCAGCAAGTGGAATAAACATACCGGGTGGAATAATGCCTTTTTCAGGGTGATCCCAACGAATTAAGGCTTCAAAACCGTAAATACTTTGATCAACAAAGTTGATTTTAGGTTGGTAATACACTACCAATTCACCATTTTGAATGGCTTTACGTAAGTCACGTTCAATGAAAATCCCTTGTTCAAGCAATGCCGTATTTTCATTTGAATAGAAACGTGTCGTGTTTCCGCCCAAGGCTTTAGCTTCAGATAGGGCTTGTTCAGCACAGTTATTCAGGTAATCCAATTGACGCCCATGGTCAGGATAGAACGCGACACCCATCGAAATAGTGATCACATAGTCTTGACCAACAATATTAAATGGCTGTGCAAATGCTTTCGAAATACGATCACATTGTTCCTGAACAGAAGGGCGGATATGTGAAATCTCGTACAAAATAGCGAAATCATCACCATTTAAATGCGCAACAAAAAGTGCTTCAGCATTGGTAATACGTAAACGCTGTGCGACTTGACGAAGTAGTTCATCACCGCCGTTATTACTTAAATATTCATTTAATGGACGGAAACGGTCGATATTGAGTCGAATCACGGCCATTTGTTTAATAGAATCTTTTTGTGTGACTAAGTACTGGTGTAATTGATAGTTGTAATAAAAACGGTTTGGCAGATCGGTCAGTGTATCGTAATTTTCCAAATAATTGAGGCGTTGTTCATTGTGTTTGCGTTCGGTTAAGTCCGAAACTATACCAATATAGTGAGTGACACGACCTTCATCATCGGTAATGGCATTAATGTGCAGCCAAAGTGCTAATTCTTTGCCGGAAAGGAACTTTTCATTTAGTTCGCCATCATAAGAGCCATTCTTCATCACATGCTTAATGATTTTCGAATGAGCGCTACGCTGTTGAGAACGATAGTTGGCAGTGATATCAAATAGGTGTTTCCCAATGATCTCTCCGCGTGCGAAACCAGACAACTGCTCAAAGAACGGATTGGCATCGATATAACGTAAATCTTCATTAAGGATAAAGATGCCTTCAGCCGCTTGCTCCAGAACGCTGGCAGCCAGTTTTAGCCGTTCTTCTGACATACGTTCATTTTGTATATCACGCCGAATACCTACCATGCGCAGTGGTTTATTGGTTTTTGGATCACGGCTAATGACACGCCCAATATCATGCACCCAACTCCATACACCTTTGGATTGCTGAATACGATAGGTCGCTTCGTAGCGCTCAGCTTGTCCACGCAAGTGCTGTTTCATATTGGTTTTAAAATAATCGACATCATCGGGGTGGATGATATGTTGCAGCTGTGCATGATGTTCTTTGGAATGACGAACCACTTTTTCATGATTATTGGTGGTAAGCGTGATGACACGATCTTTAATATTCCAATCCCACGGTCGAATGCCGGCAATCTCATGAGCAAGTTCTAAGTTTTGATGCTGCTTTTGTAGATCGTTATTAATTTGGTTGATGTCATAAGTACGTTCACGGACTTTTTGTTCTAAAAGCTGATTATTCAGTTGTAGTTGTAATTCAATATCTTTGGATTTATCGACTTCATTTTTCAGCTGTTGGCAGAGTTCATCTGTCCATGCAATTTGTTGCTTTGCTTCAGATACTAAAAGGCTATTTTGTGCGTATAAACGAGAAGTTCGTTTATGAATTCTGTAGGTACTTGATGCGCAGAGTAAAATCACAATAATCGCAAAATTTAGTGATAATCCTAAAAATGCGTTGTTGTGGTTTTGATTAATTAATTGCGATAGAAAAAAGGGCACTAAAGCCGGAATAAAGACCAAACAAAAATAAGCTAATTTTTGCGTTAAAAAGGTCAATCCAAAGGCTTGGGTCACAATGAGAAGTAATGCAGATAAAGTCAGTGCTTCAATATTTGAAAAGTTCGCATTGACCTGAGGTAAATAGGTATAGATGGTATAAATACCAATAGAAATACAGATACCAACAATCAAACACTGAATATTGAGCCAACGATCCGCATTTTGCGGTTGGTAGTGATTAGGTTTGAAGTAAATTGA
The DNA here is from genome assembly GCF_001647675.1 of Acinetobacter sp. NCu2D-2. Taxonomy (NCBI): domain Bacteria; kingdom Pseudomonadati; phylum Pseudomonadota; class Gammaproteobacteria; order Moraxellales; family Moraxellaceae; genus Acinetobacter; species Acinetobacter sp. NCu2D-2. Next base: position 1,763,639 of record NZ_CP015594.1, on the reverse strand, counting down.
ATTAATGAGTAAACAGCTACTGACAATAATTTCAGTCAGGAGAAACCATAAATTAAAATAAAGATCTGAAGATCCGTATTGCAACAAATACAGGCAAAAAATATAGAGGCAAATGATTAAAATACTAATCAAGAAATAGCGACTATGACGAAGCGTATTCGCTATTTGAGCACTATTAAGATGGTGCTGAATAAAATCATCCTGATGATGAACCATGCCTGAATGCCTTATCTGCGTCCTAAATGGATTATAGTCTTATATTGCATTGTTATTTTGGTTGTCCTTACACAAGCGTTATTTAGAAAATAATCATTAATTTTTATTAGGTTAAGACTAAATTGCTTAAGTGTAAAAATCAATCAAAAATGTTACAAATTTTACCAATAATCGGATTACATAAATTTATAGTTCAAAATTGAAAGCGCAACCACAGGTGCAGTTTCAGTTCTTAAAACGCGTTCACCGATACACCAATTGGCAAAACCTTTGGTATTTGCGAGGTTAATTTCTTCTTCGCTTAAACCACCTTCAGGGCCAATGAGTAGCGCTAGTTCTGAATTGGCCTGATTTAAAACATCGGTTTCATCTTTATTTGGTGCCAATACAAGTTTTGTTGCAGGTAAAGATGTATCTAACCATTTTTCAAGGGGAAGGGGATTGAGAATTTTAGGGACAATATTTAAACCACATTGCTCACATGCAGCAATCGCGACACCTTGCCAATGGTCGAGTTTCTTTTGATCTCGATCGTACTTTAAGCGCATTTCACAGCGTTCTGAGGTCAAAAGCTGAATCTCGGATACACCAAGCTCTACAGCCTTTTGAATCGCATAATCCATACGATCGCCTTTACTCATCACTTGACCGAGTAAGGCTTTAAATTTTGGCGTTCGATTGCTCGGGTTAAAATGATCAATTCGAACAGAAGCTGATTTTTTATTGACTTCTACAAGTTCAGCTTGATATTCACCACCTTGTCCATTAAACAATGTGGCTGTTTCACCTACTTGAGCGCGTAAGACCTTAACCCAATGATGAAATACGGTTTCCGTCAATTCAACAGTCTGATTTACTGCTAAATCAGTTTCCATATAAAAACGTGGCATAGGGCTTACTCTCAAATAGGCAAATCGAACTTATGCTAAACCCAAATCAAGCACAAGTTGACGGGTAGGATCTGTGGTGTTCATTGTATAGAAATGCAAGCTAGGTGCACCACCCGCAATCAGACGTTCACATAGCTTAACGACTACTTCATGACCAAAAGCTTTGATTGAAGCGGTGTCATCACCATAATCTGCCAATTGCTTGCGAATCCAACGTGGAATTTCCGCACCTGTACCATCAGCAAAGCGAATTAAGTTACTTGCATTGGTAATCGGCATAATGCCTGGGGCAACAGGAATATTCACACCTTCTTTTTGAATGCGTTCTACAAAATAAAAGTAGGCATCTGGATTAAAGAAGAATTGTGTCAGTGCAGCATTGGCACCAGCATTGGCTTTGTCGCAAAAACGTTGAATGTCTTTATCAAAGCTTTCAGCTTGTGGATGCATTTCAGGATAAGCTGCGACTTCAATATGGAAATGATCGCCTGAATGCTCACGAATGAAACGTACTAAATCGGTTGCATAAGGCAGTTCACCAAGACCCACCTGACCTGATGGTAAATCTCCGCGCAGTGCAACAATACGGTTGATGCCTTGTGATTTGTACAAATCAAGCAATTCAGCAATACGCGCTTTGCTGTCACCGATACACGATAGGTGAGGGGCAACTGGTGTGCCTTTACCATTAAAGTCATCTAAGGTTTTCAGCGTACGTTCGCGTGTTGAACCACCTGCGCCATAAGTCACGGAGAAAAACTCAGGATTAAGTTTCTGTAGTTCTTGATGAACGGTAATCAGTTTTTCTGCACCAACATCTGTTTTGGTGGGGAAAAACTCGAATGAAATGGGAATCTGTTTTGACATTTTAAATCCTAGTTATAAATACTTGTATGATTTGACCTCTCCCCCAACCCTCTCTTGCGCTTCACTTTAAAGCAGTGCTTAAAGTTTGCTCAGGAGAGGGAACTTCCTCCTAAAATTATTTAAGTGCGAAGCCCCTTCTCTTGCGCCATATATGGCTCAGGGAGAAGGTTGGGATGAGGATAAAACTAAAACTTAGTATTTATAAGCATCCGATTTAAATGGACCTTCAACAGCTACGCCAAGGTAGTCGGCTTGTTCTTGAGTCAATTGAGTCAGAACACCACCAAAACCAGCAACCATTGCTGCTGCGACTTCTTCATCTAATTTTTTAGGAAGAAGTTCAACGCGAATTGCGGCTTGTTTTTGGTCTTCAGGAAGATCCGCAAATTTCTCAGCGAATAAATGCATTTGACCTAAAACTTGGTTGGCGAATGAACCATCCATCACGCGTGATGGGTGACCTGTTGCGTTACCAAGGTTTACAAGGCGACCTTCAGAAAGAAGAATCAGGTAATCGTTTTCGTTTTCTGAACGATACACTTGGTGTACTTGAGGTTTCACTTCAACCCACTTGTAACCACGTAAGTAGTTGGTATCGATTTCTGTATCGAAGTGACCGATGTTACAAACTACAGCACCTGCTTTTAAGGTATCAAGCATTGCAGCGTCACATACATGGTAGTTACCTGTTGTAGTAACGATTAAGTCAGTGTTTAAAAGAAGGTCAGCATTTACGTCTTCTTTTTTACCAGTTTGTACGCCATTTTTGTATGGAGATACGACTTCGTAACCATCCATGCAGGCTTGCATTGCACAGATTGGGTCGATTTCAGAAACACGTACGATCATGCCTTCTTGACGAAGTGATTGTGCAGAACCTTTACCTACGTCACCGTAACCAATCACAAGTGCACGACGACCAGATAACAACATATCTGTTGCACGTTTGATAGCATCGTTTAGAGAGTGACGGCAACCGTATTTGTTGTCGTTTTTGGACTTAGTCACTGAATCGTTAACGTTGATCGCAGGCACTTTTAATGAGCCGTCTTTCCACATTTCAAGAAGACGTGCGACACCAGTCGTAGTTTCTTCAGTAATACCGTGGATTTTTGCAAGTACTTCTGGATATTTTTGGTGAACAAGTGCAGTTAAGTCACCGCCATCATCCAGAATCATGTTGGCATCCCAAGGTGTGCCATTGACATTAATTTGTTGTTCTAAACACCAGTTATATTCTTCTTCAGTTTCGCCTTTCCAAGCAAATACAGGAATACCGCGAGCAGCAATGGCAGCAGCAGCATGGTCTTGAGTTGAGAAGATGTTGCAAGATGTCCAGCGAACTTCTGCGCCAAGCTCTACCAAAGTTTCGATAAGAACAGCTGTCTGGATTGTCATGTGGATACAACCCAAAATTTTTGCGCCAGCAAGTGGTTTCGCAGCAGCATAGCGTTTACGCAGACCGATAAGGGCTGGCATTTCAGCTTCAGCAAGTTTGATTTCTTTGCGACCGAAGTCCGCTAAAGTGATATCTGCTACTTTGTAATCCGTAAATGATGCATTAACCGCGCTCATCACGATCTCCTTATAAAAAACAAAAATTGATCATTCAGTTCGCGGATGCCGTTGTTGGTTAGACTTGAATAAGTACAACCGATCGTCGAGCCTGGCTTGTTTCACATACATGAGTTTGTGAAAAAGTCGCAGCATCCCTCGACTAGCGAATCATTCTACTTGGATTTAACCTTTGTTCCAATCCGAAATTGTTTAAGTTTTGAGTGAACTTACCTGTATGACGCACTGAATAAATTATATTTTTTATAAATAAAACTGATGATTAATTAGAAAATCTACATCTGAATCAGAATTTTTTTTAATTCATTCTAAAAATAAGTGATTTTTCTCATATATGTAGCAATAGAAATATTCTGTATTAATATGATCTGTAGTTTTTAAAATAGAATCGAATTTTAGGGATTTTTAAACAGATACATTAGTGTAGAAAAGATTAAAAATGAAATTATAAAAACAAGGAAGACATCATGTTTGGCTTGGTATTTTTTTTCACAGGGTTAGGTGCATTCTTTTTGGCTTATGCACTTCTTAAGCAAAGTCAGTATTTTACAAATGATGTTATTAAAGTTCAGGGTAGAGTAGTAGAAATACGCAAACGTCGTTATAAAAATTCGACTGTTCATAGACCTGTAATTGAATATATGTTTCAGGGGCAAACGTGGCAGCACGAAGCAGAATATGATCTGCATATTAATAGACAGCAAATTGGTTCATTTTGCACCATGATTTTTAATCCTCTACGTCCAAGCATGGTCTGTGCGGAGTTTGATATTCACGGACGTAGTTTAATCATGCTGATTTGCTTTGGATTGAGCATACCCTTTATGATTTTAGGTCTTTATTTGGCTATTGATAGTTTTAGTATTTTACAAAGTGGCGGGGGCGGCTTTACATCTGAAATGTTTTCAAATGCTTTTGGTCTTTTTGTGTTGATCGTAATTACATGGAAACTAAAACCTATATTGCAACGTATTAAATCTGATAAAAAATATACTGTATGGGGGCTGAGTGATAATGCAGAACGTATTGATAAACAGGATGATCAAACTAAATTTGGTTAGCGCAAATATATAGATAGTGCTTTAAGTAAAAGCCCATCAAAGGATGGGCTTTTCTTTTTTAACTATTTTCTTGTTCTAGTGCATCGGCTTTTTCAGTCCAATATGCAGCTTTTTCTTCATTAGCGTCTATACCTAAACCATTTTCATAAATAAAGGCAAGATCACGCATCGCTTGATATTCACCCCATTCAGCAGCTTGTTTGACGAGGGAAATAGATTTTTCGACATCTTTTTCAATTACGTCACCACGGCGGTAGAAACCAGCCAATTCTAAAGTTGCAGCAGGATGCTTTTCGATATTGGCTTTGCTTAACCAGTAATAGGCTAACTCAAAGTGAGCTTTAGATTCTTCAGGATCTTCTTCAGCCAGTTCTTTGGCATAAACGGTGTAGCCTTCACCCAACCAATACATGGCATCAACCAAACCGCCGTTGGCAGCTTTTAGAGCCCATTCTTCTGCCAAAATGATGTCATCATCATGCTCGCTTTGCATATACAGTTCAGCAAGTTCAAATTGTGCTTCTGCATTGCCAGCAAGTGCACGATTCGAAAGAGCAGCAGGGGGAGAAATACGCTTGGTCATATCAAGATCTCAAAAATCAATAGATATAGTTTAAAGCTTTCAAGCAGAAAAGCGAATGAATGGGGAAAATCATTGCAAGATAAAAAAGTGAAGACAAAAAAACAGCGGCATAGAGCCGCTATTTTTTAAAAGAAAGGTTTACTGTTCCTGTTGAATGCCAGCAACTACCCAATCTTGGCTTGAACCTGCAGGTTTAACGAAATGCCAAACTTCTGCAAAAGGCTGTGGCAAGCTGTTTAAGTCTTCGCTAACAGTACCTGTGAAACGTACACTGACAACGTATTGACCATTTTCATTGGTTGAATCAACGACCATAGCATTTAAGTTAGAGAATTCAGCAACGTCTTGATCCTGATTTGCCATGATGTCGTTATACATCGATTGGTAAAGGTCAGGCGTTAAGTAACGTTGAATCTCAGAAATATTGCTCGCCGTATTCATCGATTGAATATGGTTAAAACGCTGACGTGCAACACGTAAGAAAGCAGCAGGTTCAGTACCATCAGGAAGTTGATTGCCACTTTGCGTATATGCTGCACCGAAAGGCGCATTCGACGCTGCAGATTGACCACCTACATTTTGACCAAAGATATTGGTGTTATCACCACCACGGCTAGGTGCAGGAGTTTGACCAAACGGTGCTGATGAAGCAGCACCGCTATTTGGTGCGTATGGATTAGGTGCTACTTTTTTTTTTGCGCCCATCTTACGGAAAATGAAGAAGGCAACAGCTGCTGCAAGCAAAATCCAGATCCAGCCCGGAATACCGCCTTTCTCTTCTTGCTGCTGAGCTTGTTCAGCTTGAGCTTGAGAAGCAGCTGCGTTGTTATCATCTGCAAGCGCATTTGCTGCAACAGCACCAATTGCGGCACCAGCAACACCCGCAGCAACCATACCGCCAACACCTGGACCTGATTTAGCAGGTGCACCAGCAGCTGGAGCTTGCTGAACAGGCGCTGTTTGACGAGGTTGTTGATAAGATTGGGTTGGTGCAGCAGAACGTTGCATACCATGGCTTTTACCGCCACCTGCACGTTTTGCTTCAGCAGCTAACGGTGCAACCAAAAGTGCTGCTGTTAGAAAACCTGCAATCAGACCACGCTGTCGAACTTCCATTCAATTTTCCTATGTAAATAAAATCTATTTAGACCTTATAGTTATATAGCCTTTACACAGAATTTCAATTAAAAATCTGTATTTTTTTCTTCATAGTTCATCAATAGTTTAGCCATAATTAAATGGTATTGACTGATTAATCATCGAGATTCATGGCTTCTGTTAATGCTTCATGTAGGCGAGCGACCGCAATAATTTCTACACCGGGTATTTTCTTTTGAGGCGCATTGCCGCGCGGCACGATGATGTATTTAAATCCATGTTTAATGGCTTCTTTAAGACGCTCTTGACCGTTCGGCACAGGGCGAATTTCACCCGAAAGGCCTACTTCACCAAAAACAGCCAATTGTTGTGGCAGTGCTTTACCACGGATACTTGAAGCACAGGCAAGTAGTACGGCTAAATCTGAACCCGTTTCGGTAATTTTTAAACCACCAACAATATTGACATATACATCTTGTCCAGATGTTTGTACGCCACCATGACGGTGCATGACAGCAAGCAGCATATTAAGACGGTTTTGTTCAAGACCTAATGCCACTCGGCGCGGCTGTCCATGAGCATCATCGACCAGCGCTTGGACTTCAACCAACAACGGACGTGTGCCTTCACGGCTGATCATGACAATTGAACCCGGAATCGCTTCATCATAACGACTAAGGAAAATTGCAGATGGGTTAGCAACTTCGCGTAAACCTTTATCGGTCATGCCAAAGACACCCAACTCATTTACTGCGCCAAAACGGTTTTTCACCGCCCGAATCATGCGGTAACGTGAATCTGACTGACCTTCAAAATACAGGACACAATCGACCATATGTTCTAAAACACGTGGACCTGCCAAAGCACCTTCTTTGGTGACATGACCCACGATGAACAGTGATGTACCGCTATTTTTAGCAAAGCGTGTTAAGAGTGCAGCAGACTCACGAATTTGAGACACACCACCTGGTGCAGATTGCAGTGTTTCAGTATAAAGCGTTTGAATGGAATCAAGAATCGCAACGGCAGGACGCTGTTGTGCCAGCACTTCACAAATTCGTTCAACGCAGGTTTCTGCCATGACTTTTAGTTGGTCAGTGGGTAACTCTAAACGCTGCGCACGTAAAGCCACTTGAGAAAGTGATTCTTCACCTGTAATGTACAGCGCTGGACTGTGCTGTGAGGCCATATAGGTGGCAGTCTGTAGCAGGATTGTCGATTTACCAATACCCGGGTCACCGCCAATAAGTACCACTGAACCTGTGACTAAGCCACCGCCCAGCACACGGTCAAATTCACTGATACCCGTTGGTAAGCGTGATTCTTGTGAAATCGAAACCTGATTCAATGTAGTGATTGCTGAGGCTTGACCCGCATAACCGCCAACTTTAGGCTGTGCACGATGCGTCACAGCAGGGGCAACAGTGACTTCTAATAAGCTGTTCCATTCCCCACATTCAGCACATTGACCTGACCATTTGGGATGATCTGCACCACATTGTTCGCAACGATAAACACTTTTTGCCTTTGCCATAGTCACTTGAATCTTGCTCAAAATCGTTCAACAGCATAACTATGATTTGTGTTCAAATCTATGACATGCAAGCCAAAAAATGATTTTCGATGTCAATCTATGTCGCTTTATGAAGCGGGTTTTTAGACTTTGTAGATTTAGGCTCTATAATGCACTTCTGATTATTTCAAAATGGAACATTTCACCATGCCACAAGTCATTCAACATATCGATGCGATTGCACGTGAAAAAGAACGTGATGTGTTATTTGTTCATTTTGAAGATTATGAACAGGGTGCTGAATGTTCAAATCGAAAAGACTTAATCAATTGGCTTGATCAGCATGGTATTCCATACAAAGAATGTATGGGGCTTGAAGAAGAAAGCGTGATAGAAAGCTATATGGGCGATTTATATATCGATGTTCCGTTCGATATCGCAAATCCATTATTTGTAAAACTCAGTGAACATTTGGAAGATGAAGATGGGGAAATGAAAATCCCAGGCGTTCTTTTCTTTACCTTGTCACATGAGTTGGCACTTGAGCTTGAAGCAGATCGTCAGGCTGAATTTGAACATGGTTTTGGCGATGATGAAGAATATGACGATAGTGATGATCGTGACGACTTAAATAATACTGATGATGATCAATGGAATGGCGTTCCGTCATAATATGATGACATTAGTGTCCTAAAATAAAAAAGCCACATTAATGTGGCTTTTTTATTAAATAAATTGGCTACTTAATACAGTTCACCTGACTTACGACGAGTAATAAAATCTTTCGATTCCTTCGCAATCACACCCGATAATAACAACAGCGCGATTAAGTTTGGTACAGCCATTAAGCCATTGAATGTGTCCGCGAACAGCCACACCATATCTAGCGTTGCCACACAGCCAATAAATACGGTTGCGATATAAATAATGCGGTAAGGCAAGATGAACTTTTCACCGAGTAGGTAAGTTGCGCATTTCTCGCCATAATAACTCCAACCTAGAATAGTAGAGTAGGCGAAGAAAATAATACCGAAAGTCACGACCCAACCACCAACACCTGGTAATAACTTATCAAACACGCTGATGGTTAATACCGCACCTGTTTGGTCGCCGAAATTGTTACCCGCCATAATATAGCCCATGACCAATACGATACCTGTAATTGAACACACAATAATAGTGTCAATAAACGTACCTGTCATAGAAACCAAACCTTGACGTGCAGGATGATCTGTTTTTGCAGCAGCAGCAGCAATTGGGGCAGAACCCATACCGGCTTCGTTTGAGAATACACCACGCGCCACACCGTAACGGATCGCAGCACCGATTGCACCACCGACCGCAGCCTCACCTGTAAATGCATAGCTAATGATCATCTTAAGTGCAGGCAGTACTAGATTCAGGTTATTTAAAATAATTACTAAACCGCCTGCGATATAGCAGATCGCCATAATCGGTACAATCACAGATGATGCTTTAGAGATAGACTTAATCCCACCTAAAATGACCAGTGCAGAAAAAGCAGTAATAATAATCGCTGTGATCCATGTGCTCAGACCTAAGCTATTTTCTACTGCAAGTGCAACTGTGTTGGATTGAACAGAGCTGCCGATCCCGAAAGAAGCCAAGGTACCTAATAATGCGAAGATCAGTGCAAGCCATTTGAGCTTAAGACCACGTTCGATGTAATACATCGGACCGCCCGACATTTCACCTTTGGCATTTTTAACACGATATTTGACTGCTAATACACCTTCGCCGTATTTCGTCGCCATACCAAATAATGCAGTCATCCACATCCAGAACACGGCACCTGGACCGCCGAGTACACATGCGGTTGCTACGCCTGCAATGTTACCAGTACCAATGGTGGCAGAAAGTGCCGTCATTAATGAGGCAAATTGAGAAATATCGCCTGAGTCTGCATGATTGGGGTGTTTGCCGAAAACCTGTTTAAAGGCCAAAGGCAACATTCTAAATTGCCAAAACAGTAAGCGGAAGGTGAGGAAAATACCTGTGCCGACGATGAGGACCAACATATAAGGTCCCCATACCCAGCCACTGAGTGTTTCCATAATACTTTGTAAATTCTGCATGAGTCGTTCTTCTTGTTCGTCCTAAGTCTAAAATTTCGATTGCTTATTCATCCTTAAGCAATTCATGTGCCATTTTATCAATTGTTCAATAATTGAGGTGTTCTATACCGCTTCATTTTTTACATATATTTTAGTTTTTTACAATGCATTTGTTTAAAACTTGCACTTTTAAAATGTCCTAAAACAGAACTGATTTTTTATATAAGAAAAATAAATTAACATTGCCGATAAGTGAGGAAATACAAATAATGACAGTTTTCTTTTTGTATTCACTGATTTTTACGTTAATTTGTCGCGATTAGACATCGAAGTTGATTTTTATAATGTCAGAGCAGCATTTAAATTCATCACAAGAAAGTGGTGATTTACAGCGCAGTTTATCCAATCGTCATCTGCAATTAATTGCCATTGGTGGTGCGATTGGTACAGGGCTGTTTATGGGGTCAGGTAAAACCATTAGTTTGGCTGGACCTTCAATTTTAGTGATTTATATGATCATTGGTTTTATGGTCTTTTTGGTCATGCGTGCTTTGGGAGAACTTTTACTTTCGAATTTACGTTATAAATCATTTATTGACTTTGCCACGGACCTGATTGGCCCATGGGCGGGTTATTTTGTTGGTTGGACCTATTGGTTGTGTTGGATCACTATAGGGATTGCCGATTTATCCGCAATTATCTACTACTTACAGTTCTTTAATAATGGTCTTCCATTTACACCTGAAGAAGGGGTGATGATCAGTGTCGCCGCCATTATTTTCATCATTGGTTTGAACCTTGTGACGGTCAAACTGTTTGGTGAAATGGAATTTTGGTTTGCACTGGTCAAAATTATTGCCATTGTTGTACTGATTTCAGTCGGTTTATGGATGGTATTTACTGGTTTTACATCAGATGCAGGTACGGTCGCATCCTTTAGTCATATTTGGGATCATGGTGGGATCTTCCCGACAGGTGCAATGGGCTTCTTAGCTGGCTTCCAAATTGCGATCTTTGCTTTTGTCGGCGTCGAGCTTGTCGGTACCACCGCGGCTGAAACTAAAGATCCTGAAAAGAATCTACCGAAAGCAGTCAACTCAATTCCAGTGCGTATTATTATTTTTTATGTATTGGCACTCTTAATTGTAATGTCAGTGACACCTTGGGATCAGATTGATCCGCATGTTTCGCCATTCGTAAACTTGTTTAGTCAAGCAGGTATTGCAGCAGCAGCGATTATTATGAACTTAGTTGTGCTTTCATCGGTGATGTCATCAATGAACAGCGGTGTATTCTCGACATCGCGTATGCTTTTTGGTCTATCTCGTGAAGAACAAGCACCACAAGCCTTTGGTCGCTTAAATGCACGTGCTGTTCCTGCGAATGCATTGTATTTCTCTGCGGTTTGCCTGATTTTAGGTGCAGCCTTGCAATACTTTGTACCGAATGCCGTTGAAGCATTTACTTTGGCAACAACGCTGTCTACGATTTTGTTTATCTGTGTATGGCTCATGATTATTTGGAGCTATATCATTTACTACAAAACTCGTCCTGAGTTACATGCTAAGTCAGTATTTAAACTTCCAGGTGGACTTATTACGTGCTGGATCGTGATTATTTTCTTTGTCGCAATGATTGGCGTTTTAGCGCTAGAAGAAGATACACGCCGCGCGTTAATGGTCAGTCCAATTTGGTTCTTAATTCTGATTGCTGGGTATTTTGGTTTTTATAAACAGAAACATAAATAACCCATATCAAAAAAAACGTCAGCAATCTGCTGGCGTTTTTTTTTTGCTAAAGATACTCTCTAGCGTTTAGTGCTTTGGTCATGTTGTTGATCGCGCTATACTTCATCGAAAATAGTCCATAGGTGATCAGATGCTAAAAGCCATTTGCTACATCAGTCTCTTCGCTACAGGTATGACGTTGATCGGTTGTGGTCAATCTGGCGCATTACACATGCCAAATGATCCGAATTACGACAAGCGTGCGAAATATTTGCTCTATAAAAATACTGAGCAAGCTAAGCCGAATGTCGATGAAGCACAGGATGCACCGGTGAAACAACAGTTTGTAACACCGACCAATACTAATTAATTCACACGTTACGCTTTAAACGAAGGATACATTCATGAGTTTCACCCGTATTGATGGGGTTTTGCATGCAGAGCAATGTTCATTACAACAGCTTGCACAGCAATTTGGCACACCGCTTTATGTTTATTCAAAAGCTACTTTTGAAAAGCATTATTCAGATATGGATCGCGCATTTAGTTTTATCGATCATCAAATCTGTTTTGCGGTCAAGTCAAACTCAAATCTTGCGGTATTGAATGTATTGGCGAAACAAGGTGCAGGTTTTGATATCGTCACAGGTGGAGAACTTGCACGTGTACTCAAAGCGGGTGGTGAACCTTCTAAAATTGTGTTTTCAGGTTTAGGCAAATCTGAAGCAGATATCAAAAAGGCATTGGAAGTTGGCATTGCATGTTTTAATGTCGAATCTTATGCCGAATTGGATCGTATTCAAAAAGTCGCTGCTGAACTCGGTGTTCAAGCACCAATTTCTTTGCGTGTAAATCCAGATGTAGATGCAAAAACCCATCCTTATATTTCGACAGGCTTAAAAGAAAACAAATTTGGTATTCCTTCAGATACCGTATTTGAAACTTATGCCTATGCTGCATCGTTAGCTAATTTAGATGTGGTGGGAATTGATTGTCATATCGGTTCACAGCTCACTGAAACTCAACCATTTGTTGATGCTTTAGATCGTGTCATTGTCATGATCGAGAAACTTAAAGAAATGGGAATCCAGCTTAAACACATCGATATCGGTGGTGGTTTAGGCGTAACTTATAAAGATGAAACACCACCTTCAGTTGAAGAATATGCTAATGCCATGCGTCCAGCTTTAGAAAAGCTCGGTCTAAAAGTGTATATGGAACCAGGTCGTAGTATTTCAGCCAATGCAGGCGTGTTACTGACTAAAGTGGATTTACTTAAACCAACCAATCACCGTAACTTTGCCATTATTGACGCAGCAATGAATGATTTGATTCGTCCGGCTTTATATGAAGCTTGGATGGACATTCAGGAAGTAACACCAAATCCAACTGCTGAAACAAAAGCATGGGATGTCGTTGGTGCAATTTGTGAAACAGGTGATTTCCTTGGTAAGCAACGTGAGCTTGCGATTCAGGAAAATGATGTCCTTGCTGTGCTTGGTGCAGGTGCTTATGGATTTGTGATGAGCTCAAATTACAACAGTCGTGGGCGTGCTGCTGAAGTGATGGTTGCTGGTGATCAGGCGCATCTTATTCGTGAGCGTGAAACAATCGAATCTTTATGGGAACGTGAGCGTCTATTGCCTTAAGGAGTAAATGAAGATGTTATTAGAATTTACCAAAATGCATGGTCTAGGCAATGACTTTATGGTGGTTGATATGATCAGCCAGCGTGCTTATCTCGATACCATGACCATTCAGCGTTTGGCAAACCGTAATTTCGGTATTGGTTTTGATCAGCTTTTGATTGTTGAACCACCTGATGTACCAAATGCAGATTTTAAATATCGTATTTTTAATGCAGACGGTTCTGAGGTTGAGCAGTGTGGCAATGGGGTGCGCTGTTTCGCTCGCTTTGTACATGAACGTCAATTGACCACGAAAACTAAAATAAAAGTACAAACCAAAGCAGGCATTGTTGAGCCTGAACTTGGTGCGAATGGTTGGGTTCGTGTCAATATGGGTTATCCAAAGTTCTTGCCACAAGAAATCCCATTCTTGGCAGATGAACCTGAAAACTTATACGATATTGACCTTGCCGATGATGAAAAGCTCACTATTGATGTAGTGAATATGGGCAATCCCCATGCGGTCACGATTGTACCGAATGTCATTACTGCAGATGTGGCTCGTTTAGGTCCGCAAGTTGAATCACATGAGCGTTTCCCGCAACGCGTTAATGCTGGTTTTATGCAAATCATTGATGAAAAGCATGCACGTTTACGCGTATTTGAACGTGGTGTAGGTGAAACACTGGCATGTGGTACAGGTGCGTGTGCTGCTGCAGTTTCAGGCATGCGTCGTGGTTTATTATCCAATAATGTCGAAATTGAATTGGCAGGTGGTAAATTACAAATCGAATGGAAAGAAGGTGAAGTGGTTTGGATGACAGGTCCAACTGCAACCGTTTACGAAGGTCGATTGGATCTACGATATTTCCAAGTTTAAGACTTTGTTGAAAAAGCCCTGATTGATCAGGGCTTTTTTTGTTAGTATGAGACTAGACCTCATTTCATAATCAGTATCACGATAGGCAAAACGGAAGCTTAATGAGTACACACGAACTTTTAAAAACTTGGTTGAAAGAACGTGAAATTCAAAATCAATCACCGCATACCTTACAAGCATATGAACGTGATGTATCAGATTTTTTAAGTTTCTGTGATCGCCAGCAAATGCAACTCAATGATGTTGAAGCAACAGACTTGCGTCAGTTTATGACTGAAAAAGTAGAACAACAGGGGCTTAGTCCAAGTAGTCTACAACGTATGTTATCTGCAGTGCGTCAGTTTATGAAATGGGCTGAGCAGTCAAATGTGATGGCATTCAATCCAGCGGATGATTTTCAACTCAAAAGACAGTCACGTCCTTTGCCAGGCATGATTGACATTGAAACAGTCAATCAAATCCTTGATCAGCCTGCACCTGAGGGTGAAGTGCAGCAGCAAATGTGGTTGCGTGATAAAGCTATTTTAGAATTGCTGTACTCGAGTGGTTTACGTTTGGCGGAAGTACAAAGTCTGAGAATTAAAGATCTCGACTTTAATCGTCAGTTACTCCGAATTACTGGTAAGGGCAATAAAACCCGAATTGTACCTTTTGGTTCAATAGCCAAAGAGAGTGTGATGGCATGGTTACAGGTGTATCCACTTTGGCATGGGGATTTTGTACCTGAAGCGAATGTATTTATTACGCAAAAGGGTAATCCTTTAGGTGCGCGACAAATCGAAAATCGAGTGAAATTACAAGCCCAACGCGCAGGGGTAAATGTCGATTTGCATCCGCATTTACTTAGACATTGTTTTGCTAGCCATATGTTATCCAACAGTCGTGATTTACGTGCCGTACAAGAAATGCTGGGTCATAGTAATTTAACGACAACGCAAATTTATACCCATGTTGACTTTGATCACTTAGCTGAAATATATGATCAGGCGCATCCGCGAGCGCAAAGTAAATCCTAGATTGACATATAAAATACAAATAAAGTTTTTTATGGCATAAAAGTTTCATTTATTTATGTTTATGATAGTGGCGAAACTTAATTTTAAGTGATCTGAAATACTAAAGTATCACTACGTTTTTAGAGAAAATTAAGTTATAACAATAGAATACTGATATAGAAATAAACATATGACGTTGCTAAGCAAGGTTTCGGCAACATAAATTGGAAGTGATATGGACACCGTAATTATTCCCGATATAGAACAAAAATATGCGCAATTGACGAGTGCTCAGCAAGAAATCTTTGCGGGCTATGGTTTACGTCAAATCAAACATTTTGTTGAAATTAGTTTGCCAAAAATTGAAGCAGCTTTGCCGGCAGGAGCACAGGTACAAGGGATTAATGCTGATGGAAAAGTTCAGGCATTTAACTCAAATACGCAGCAATACTATATTTGGATTTCAGACTTACAGTGGCAAGAAAGTGCAAAAGTGCAAGATGCTGTTGACTTAAAAGATGATGCGATTGCGGTGTGGGAGATTTTTGAGCTCAGTCAGTATGAATTAATTGATTTAAGCCATGTGCATCGTGACTTTTTAGAACAATTAGAGCAACGATAAAAGTAAAAAGGACGAAATCAATCGTCCTTTTTTATGTTTTTATTAGAGATCATCAAGCGGTAATACAAAGCTCTGTTTAATAATTTGACTCGGCAAATCTGTTTTGACACTGGTAATGCCATTCTTTTTGGTTAAATGAGTCGATTGGAATTGACGATAGCTCTCTAAATCGGGCACAACCACTTTAAGCATCGCATCACACTCGCCTAAAATAATATAGCACTCCATCACTTGAGGAAGCTCTTTCATTGCCTCAATAAAAGTATCAATGGTTTCAGCATCTTGACCGACTAACCAAATACGTGAAAATAAAATGAGTTGAAAGCCGATTTTTTGTTGATCGACAACGGTAGTATAACTTTGAATAATTCCAGCATCTTCTAATAGTTTGACGCGGCGTAAACAAGATGAAGGGGATAAGCCGATTTCACGAGCGAGATCATTGTTTTGGATACGGCCATTGGTTTGTAATTGACGAATGATATTTTTATCAATGCGGTCAAGTTTTATGCGTATAGGCTTTGAAGATACTTTCATATATTAGAATTAAATTCGAAATATTAGGTATATTATAAAATAAATTGAAAGCCTATTTGTTAAAAAAACGCAGATAATATTTTTACCTTTTCAAATAAGACAAGGATAAGAAAATGTCTGTATTTGTACTCTTTGCACTGACCGTTCTTCCCCTAATTTTTACACCTGGACCAGATATGTTATTTATCCTGTCACAAGTGATGGGTAAAGATGCAAAAGCAGGCATGATGGCAACTGTAGGGATTTGCTCGGGCTATTTGGTGCATTCTATTTTAGTTGCGCTCGGGATTGCTGCGATTATTGTTTCATTTCCGCTCCTGTTTGATGCGATTCGCTATTTGGGTATAGCCTATCTGCTTTACTTAGCGTTTCATTTACTGCGCTCGGTATTTAATTCTAGTCAAATTAAAGTTGAGCGTCAGTCAGATCGACATCCCATTCGTAAAGGTTTTTTGACTGCCTTATTAAATCCGAAAGGCATGTTGATTTATTTTGCAATATTGCCGCAATTTATTGATAAAACCCAAAATACTGTGACACAGGGTCTGATTTTATCGGCGATCTTCATTAGCCTCATATTTATGGTTTATTGCACATTAAGTTTAGTCTTTGCCAAAATTAGTCAAAAGACCCATATTGATGAGCAAAAACAAAAGTGGATTGATGGTACATCAGGCGGATTACTTGCTGCTGCAGCAGTTTGGTTATTTGCTAATTAAATGTGAAATTGAAGCGTATATCTTGATGGTATGCGCTTTTATTTTGGTACATGATTTATACAATTTAAACCAAAGATCACTGACACAAATTTAAGGCTGAATTTCGTCGGTTTTTTATTCTTTAAAATGCGACCGAATTCGCCTAAATTGACATGAGTGATCAAAAAAAATTGACTTAATAGTAAGCAAAAATAGGTGTCAAAAAATATATTTAATTTTGATCAATCAGAACTTTTGATGTGCTAAATAAGATAAAAATATAATAAAAATCAATGGTTAATTTTTAAATAATTTTTAGGTAAAAAAACTTTAAAAATGTCAAAACACCTTTTGTGAACTGGTCGTTCAAGGAAAATTACGCTTTTTTACAGCTCTAAGCGCAATTGTGACTTGACCGAAATGCCGTACACATTGCAAGATAGGGCACCTAAAAAAATTTAAGTGAAGAGTTACACTCACTTTTCATCATATTTACTTTGCTAAAACAGCCGAGGATTACATGAAGGCTCTTGTTGCTGTAAAACGTGTGGTTGATGCCAACGTTAAGGTTCGCGTTAAGCCGGACAATAGTGGTGTTGACTTAACTAACGTTAAAATGTCAATCAACCCATTCTGTGAAATCGCAGTGGAAGAAGCGGTTCGTTTAAAAGAGAAAGGAACTGTTTCAGAAATCGTTGTTGTTTCTATTGGCCCTAAAGAAGCTCAAGAACAAATTCGTTCTTCTATGGCGCTTGGTGCTGACCGCGGTATCTTAGTTGAAGCTGATGACAGCCAACTAGGTGCATTAGAAGTTGCTAAAATTCTAAAAGGTGTGGTTGAAGCTGAACAGCCTCAATTGATCCTTCTTGGTAAACAAGCAATTGACGATGACTCTAACCAAGTGGGTCAAATGTTAGGTGCGCTTCTTGGTGCAGGCCAAGGTACTTTCGCGTCTGAAGTGAAAGTAGAAGGCGATAAAGTACAAGTAACTCGTGAAATCGACGGTGGTTTACAAACTGTTGAACTTGCACTTCCAGCAATCATTACAACTGACTTACGTTTGAATGAGCCGCGTTATGCTGCACTTCCAAACATCATGAAAGCGCGTAAAAAACCGCTTGAAACTAAGTCACCTGCTGACTATGGCGTTTCTCCTGCAACTAAACTTAAAACAGTTAAAGTTGAAGCTCCTGCAGAACGTAAAGCTGGCGTACAAGTGAAGTCTGTAGACGAGCTTGTTGAAAAATTGAAAAACGAAGCGAAAGTGATCTAATACAGAAGGATAAAAATCATGAGTATTTTAGTTATCGCTGAGCACGACAACAAAGCATTAAACGCTGCTACTTTAAACGTTGTTGCTGCGGCGCAAAAAATCGGTGGTGATATCACTGTATTAGTTGCAGGTTCAGGCGCTCAAGCAGTTGCTGATCAAGCTGCTAAAGTTGCTGGCGTAAGCAAAGTTTTACTTGCTGATGATGCAGCTTATGCAAACCAATTGGCTGAGAACGTAGCAAAACTCGTTGCTGAACTAGGCAAAGGCTATTCACATATCCTTGCTGCTTCTACAACAACTGGTAAAAACATTTTACCTCGTGCTGCTGCACTTCTTGATGTCAGCATGATTACTGACGTGATTGCAGTAGATTCTGCAAATACATTCAAGCGTCCAATCTATGCAGGTAACGCAATTGCAACTGTAGAATCTTCTGAATCTGTTGTTGTTGCAACTGTTCGTGGTACTGCATTTGATGCTGTTGCTGCTGAGGGTGGTTCTGCAACTGTTGAAGCTGCTGCTTCTGCTGGTGATGCTGGTATTTCTAAGTTCATTAACGAAGAAATCGTTAAATCTGAACGTCCTGAGTTAACAGCTGCTCGTATCGTTGTATCTGGTGGTCGTGGTGTTGGTTCAGGTGAAAACTACCACACTGTACTTGATCCACTTGCTGACAAATTGGGTGCTGCACAAGGTGCATCACGTGCTGCAGTTGATGCTGGTTTCGTTCCTAACGATATGCAAGTTGGTCAAACTGGTAAAATCG
This sequence comes from Acinetobacter sp. NCu2D-2, assembly GCF_001647675.1. Lineage (NCBI taxonomy): Bacteria > Pseudomonadati > Pseudomonadota > Gammaproteobacteria > Moraxellales > Moraxellaceae > Acinetobacter > Acinetobacter sp. NCu2D-2. The sequence continues at coordinate 1,744,635 of NZ_CP015594.1, read as the reverse complement.
TTGCACCTGACCTATACATCGCTGTGGGTATCTCTGGTGCGATTCAGCACTTGGCAGGTATGAAAGAATCTAAAGTGATCGTTGCGATCAACAAAGATGAAGAAGCACCAATTAACTCAGTAGCTGACTACTGGTTAGTAGGTGACTTAAATACTGTTGTTCCAGAATTAGTATCTAAAATCTAATATCTAGACTCAGTTAAAAAAAGCGCTCTTGCGCAGGCTGTTAAGTTCAACTTAATGGCTTGTACAAGGGCGTTTTTTTTATTACTAATAAAAAATGGTCTGAATTTGTATAAAAAATAACTTGATTGGTGTTAAAATTTAAACACTTAGGGGGAGCTTATGTGGATTAAAGACAATAATAAAAGCGCTATGATAACAACAGTATTGCTTCTGATGTTTTATGGATTTGCTTTACATTTAGTGTTATTTACACCGAATTCTATTCAAAATTTTATGTTTAGTGAGGCTGGTCCTTACGAATCTCTAAGTCCGTTATTATGGATGATTTTGGCTATTTTAAGCTTAATACATTGCGACTTTCAGCTCTCCACACGTTTGGTTATGGCTATCTCTGCTGTTTTATTCGCATTACGTGAATGGGATATGCATAAGCAGCTCTTTGGTGTCAGTTTTATTAAAACCCGGTTTTATACCGATCCAAATATTGCCATTAGCTATAAAGTGGTAGGTGGTCTAATCCTGTTGGTTATTGCCTATCTGGCGATCTATTTGTTAGTTCAATATTTCAAAGCATTACGTGTACATACTAAAGAAGTAAATAGTGCATTTCGTTATTTAAACCTTGCTTTTGTTTTACTGGTACTGAGCAAAATTTTGGATCGGGCTTCATCGCAGATGATTGAGCTATTTCACTATCATTTGCCGATGCAAACACAGTTGATCATCCGTGCATTGGAAGAAAGTACCGAAATGTTGCTGCCAGCAATCTTTATTATTGCACTCATGATGTATAGTGTGAGAAAGAAAAATCCTGTGCATTATCGATAAGCAGACTTATCTTCAAATTTAATAAATTGTATAAAATATGTTAATATTCCACTTTTGTTGATTCCCAAATTTAACTGGGTGGAGCTCCCAAATTGTCATTTGATCTCCGGATGCCAAGTGCAGCCTTGATTTTGTTGATATTGTGTTTTTTATTCCCTGTCTTTAATTATATGACCATTCCACTGTTTGATGGTTATTTAGTGAAAGGTGTGGAAGCGATACAAGCACTGATGTTATTGGCTTTTGCAATATTTACGTACTTGTATATGCAACCATTACAGCGTGTATCAGGTCAAAAACAGTTTTGGTTATGGGCGGTACTGTGGTGGGTATTATTGTTTGGTCGCAGCACTAGTTGGGGACGTGATTATTTCCCTGAGGTGCCTAAACCTTATTTCCGTGCCATTTCAGTCTGTTTGATAGCACCTGTGGTGTTTATGCTTGGTTCTAAAGCTTTACGTCAGGAAATTGCGAAGAAAGCGCGTCACATGACTGTTCCTGTATGGGCGATGGCATTAACGCTAATTGGTTTAGTGATCTCGGACAGCATTGAGCATACGCGCATGTTAAGTATGTTCTTTGTTTTAGATACCCACTACAAAGATTTACTTGAAGAACTCTATGAATTTCCATTGATTGTGGGTTTGTTCTTGGTGGCGTATCACTTTATGCAGCAAGACCGATCTCAGCAGGATTAAGAATAAAATTTTTTACAGCCTCTTTTAAAGAGGCTTTTTTATGTCTTAAGAATGATGAACCTATCTAAATATAAAATGCTAAGTGATATTTTATTCATACAAAAATAAGTTAACACATCAAAAAAGTGGATATTTTGTGCGAAAAATTCAAAGTATAGAAATCAATGATAAATGATGTTTAAAAATCAAAATAACTCTATGAATTTTATGAACTTTTTTTTTGGATGAAAAGCACCTTTTTTTAATAAAAAAACTGCGTTAAAACGCTGTTTGTGCTATAATTTTGCCATCTATTTTTTAAGTTTTTAGCTCATCGTTTGAGTTAAATTTTTTAGCAAATTTTACGACATATAAATGCAAACAGATGTGGTTTGTAGAATAAGGAGTATGCATGAGCGTATCGGAAATTAGACCGATTGCCATTGAGGATGAACTTAAAAGCTCATATCTTGATTATGCAATGAGCGTGATCGTGTCACGTGCATTGCCCGATGTGCGAGATGGTTTAAAACCAGTTCATCGTCGTGTGCTTTTCGCAATGCACGAATTAGGCAATGACTATAACAAAGCATATAAAAAATCTGCTCGTGTAGTCGGTGACGTGATCGGTAAATATCACCCACATGGTGACTCTGCTGTTTACGAAACCATTGTTCGTATGGCGCAAGATTTCAGTTTGCGTTATCAATTAGTTGACGGTCAAGGTAACTTCGGTTCTGTCGATGGCGACAGTGCAGCAGCAATGCGTTATACCGAAGTTCGTATGCGTAAGTTAACTCATGAGCTACTTGCCGATCTTGAAAAAGACACCGTGGAATGGGAAGACAACTACGACGGCTCTGAGCGTATCCCTCAAGTCATGCCAACTCGTGTTCCAAACTTATTGATTAACGGTGTGACCGGTATTGCAGTAGGTATGGCAACCAATATGGCACCACATAATATGACTGAGGTCATTAATGCGTGTTTAGCCTATGCCAACAACCCGAATATCAGTATTGAAGGCTTGATGGAACATATCTCTGGTCCAGATTTCCCGACTGGCGGTATTATTTACGGTAAATCAGGCATCGTCGATGCGTACCGTACTGGTAAAGGCCGTATTCATTTACGCGGTAAATATCATATCGAAGAAGATCAAAAATCAGGTCGCAGCACGATTGTCTTCACCGAAATTCCTTATCAAGTCAATAAAGCAAAAACCATTGAGCGTATTGCTGAATTGGTTAAAGAGAAAAAACTCGAAGGGATTTCTGAACTTCGTGATGAATCAGATAAAGAAGGGATGCGTATTGCGATTGACTTGAAGCGTGGTGAAAACGCGGAAGTCATTGTGAACAACCTGTTCTTAAATACACAGCTTGAAAACTCATTCAGCATCAACATGGTTTGCCTAGACAATGGTCAACCAAAATTGATGAACTTGAAAGACATCATTGCGGCATTTATCCGTCACCGCCAAGAAGTCGTGACACGCCGTACCATGTTCGAATTACGCAAAGCGCGTGAACGTGGTCACATCTTAGAAGGTTTAACCGTTGCGCTTGCCAACATCGACCGTATTATCGAGACTATCAAAACTTCGGCAAACCCTGCAGAAGCACGTGAGCGTTTACAGGCAGGTGAATGGGCTGCAGGTGGTGTGGCTGCATTGCTTGAAGCTGCGGGTGCAGTGTCTGTACGCCCTGATGAGATTGAAGGTGAAGACCCAAGCCGTCCATTCGGTATTGATGGTGACATCTATCGTTTATCACCGACACAAGTGGGTGCGATTCTTGAGCTTCGTTTGCACCGATTAACCGGTTTAGAACAAGATAAGCTACAAGCTGAATATTCTGAAATTTTAGGTCAAATTGCTGAATATACTGCCATCTTAAATGACTTTAATTTATTGATGAACGTGATTAAAGAAGAACTTGCTTTAATCTTGCAGCAATATGGCGATGCCCGTAAAACAGAAATCGTTGAGTCACGCATTGACTTCTCTCGTGAAGACTTGATCCCTGAAGAGCAAATGGTCTTGACCGTTTCGAAAACAGGTTATGCGAAAACTCAACCGTTGTCTGATTATGCCGCTCAGCGCCGTGGTGGTCGTGGTAAATCCGCAACAAGCATGAAAGAAGATGATTACATCCAACATATGGTTGTAACATCGAATCATGCGACCGTGCTGTGCTTTACCAATGTCGGTAAGGTTTACCGTCTGAAAGTATATGAGGTTCCACAAGCATCTCGTGGTGCTAAAGGTCGTCCGATGGTGAACTTATTGCCATTAGAAGACAATGAAACGATTACAGCAATCTTACCGGTGATTGATGCACCGAAGAAATTCACTGAACGTTTGGCAGATTTCAAAGCATTTGTGAAAGCCAATGCTGAAGCGCTACAAAATAATGAAGTGATCCGCTCGCATTTCGACAAGTTACAAGCTGCGCTTGCTGAACTTGAAGATGGTGCAGATGATATTTCTGATGCTTTACGTGCTCAGTTAAAAGAACTTGGCTTGGCGCTTAATGCAACAGATTTAGATGACGACATCATCAATGAATTTGCGCAACAAGCAGAAGCCGTGCGTAAAAACTTCTATGTGTTTATGGCAACCGAATACGGTACGATCAAACGTGTAGAACTTGAACAATTCTCGAATGTTCGTTCAAATGGTTTACGTGCACTTGAATTGGTTGAAGGCGATACCTTAATTGGTGTGGCGATTACCGATGGCGAACAGCAAATTATGTTGTTCTCGAACGAAGGTAAAGCGATTCGTTTCGCAGAAACTGACGTTCGTTCAATGGGTCGTTCTGCCAAAGGTGTACGCGGTATGCGTGTAACCATTGGTGCATCACAAGCTGAAGATCAAGATGATACCGATGTAGATTCTGATGATGAAGATGGTTCAGATTCAGCAATCGTGAGCCGTATCGTGTCGTTGGTTGTTGTACCTGAAACTGGTGAAGTACTGTGTGCTTCTGAAAATGGTTACGGTAAACGTACCCCTGTGGATGACTTCCCGACCAAGAAACGTGGCGGTAAAGGTGTTATTGCCATTAAGACTTCTGAACGTAATGGTCAGTTAGTTGGTGCTGTTGCGATTGATGCGACTAAAGAATTGATGTTGATTTCTGATGGCGGTACTTTGGTTCGTACTCGTGCAGCAGAAGTAGCGCAAACCGGTCGTAATGCACAAGGTGTTCGTCTAATCCGTTTAGGCAATGATGAGCTACTTGTGGGTGTGGTTTCGATTGAAGCAGTAGAAGAAGATGACTTTGTTGAAGAAGTTGACACTGAAGTGACAACAAATGAAACATTGCCACAAGATGCAGTTGAAACTGATGCGCAACCTGCGGATGATACGACTGAAGAGTAATATTTAAAGCAGATAAGAAGGGCGCTTAGGCGTCCTTTTTTATATTTTTATAAGGCTTTGAGGAATGATGATGTATAAGACAATCGGGATCTATGCGGCAGGATTGGCATTAGCAGCGTGTAATCCAATGAAAGATATTCCTAACCCAAGTTCAGCACAAGAAAAAGCTGCTGAGGTAGCGTATAACGATCTACGCGACGGTAAATTTGTTGAGTTTTTGCAACATCTTGAACCTGAGTTACAGGCATATTTGCAAGATAATGAAAAAATCATGAAAAAGTTTTCACATCAAATTCCAAAAGGTGCGTACAAGTCTAAAGCTTTAATGGTCAAGGAAATTACCAAAAGTACCTCGTCACCAGTTCAGTATCGTGTGAGCTATGAAATTGCCTATCCAAAAAATTTGGTTCAATACGATGTCAGCTTTGATAAGCCAAATGGCAGCACTAAAATTCGTAATTTTAATATCCAAGTCTTTGGTGGTTCGTAATTTATAGAACCACTTGAGCTTTGCTTTTTTTCGTTAATCGCCAATATCCAATAGCCATGCATAGAGCACCGAAGCTAAAAAGATAAACTAATTTTGGTAGCACGATAGAAGTCGGCACGCCCATTTGATTGAGCTGTATAAACATCTGAATAATTTGTGTCGATGGAAGCACATTGGCAAAAGATTGCATCCAAATCGGCATGGCAGCATGCGGCCAAGCAACGCCTGACAGCATAAACAATGGAATAGAGGTAAACACGATGACATGACCTGCACGCTCAGGTAGATCTAAGAAACTAGCCAATAAGGTCGTCAGTCCGATAATACAAAACATTGAAATTGGGACAGCCATCAGCATACCAATAAAATTTCCACCTCGTGGATAGTCGTACCACCAAAAAGTAAAACCAAATAAATAAAAACAGCCTAAGCAACCGATGGTGAAAATAGCCAAACAGATGCCAACAAGACGTTGAAAAGTGATTCTATGCTGCTGCTCCATATATAGCGCAAGCAACATGCTTAAACCGAGGAGTATGGTTTGATGAATAATTAAAGGTGCAACTGCAGGGAAAACATAGCTGCCATAACCCGAAAGCGTATTAAACAGGGGAATTTGATGAATTGAGATGGCAGGTGAAAACGTCGAAATTTGACTAAAACGTTCCGCATAATTGCTTAAGGTATTTTCAATCGAGGCAACTAGACCTAAGCCAATTTGTTTGGTGACCAAGAAGTTTGCAGCACTTAAATATAAGCCTATACCCCCATTTTCCCCATGACGAATCGACTGAGAAAGATTGGATGGTAATAATAAAATGCCATCGGCTTGCTGCGATTCGATCAGCGCTTTCGCTTCACTAAAATTTCCCGTCACAGTTTTAATATCAACATTCGGACTTTGGCTCACATGCTGGATAATGGTGGCTGTTAGCGCGCTCTGTTCTTCATCGACAATAATAATCGGGAGGGCTTCTGCCTGCTGAGCTTCATAAGCGGTGGGATAGAAAAAGCTATAAAAAATGACGGAAAGAATTAAGGTGGTAAAAATACTCGTATTTGAAACTATGTCCTTAAACGTCTTTACATAAGCGAGCCAAACAGTCTTCATTTGGTGACTCCATGTGCCGTTTTTTTAAGGAATAGATAAGCAAGAAGTGCATAAATAACTGTATAGATGACCAAGACTAAAAGTGGCTGTAATGAAATTGAGATGGGGCTGCCCATCACCCATTGTTCAGTCTGAAGTTTTGCATAAGGCGTAAACGGGATAATATTGGCCCAAAATTGCGTAAAGAGCGGGGCGTTATTTAAAGGTAAAGTCACCCCTGCAAAACTTAAGGATGAGCCACCGTACACGGCCAAAAAGCCAAAGGACTTAGTTAAGTCTTGCGTAGCTAGAACCACCGCTGAACTTAAAAAGGCATAGGCGCTATAAAAGAAAATCTGTCCTAGCACAATGATCCATAGTGAGCCTGCAACAAACCATCCTCGAATTTCAACAAGCCAAAACATCCAAGCCCACGTCCAACAGCAGAATATTGCGATGTAAACTAAATTTTTAGACAGTAAAGCAGTCCATAAGCTTTGTTTATCTAACCAAGTGATTAAAGTCTGCCGTTTAATTTCTTGCCCGACGGCAAAAGCAACACAGCAGCAGAGCAAAAGATGCAAAATTGCAGGCACCATATAAGGTTCTAAATAGAACTCATAATTCAGCTGTGGATTATATAAAGGTGAAATCTTGATATTGGGCGTGGGAGCATCAACAGAGGGAAGTGCCGTACCCAAATATTGTTTTCCACTAAATTCAGCCAATCCACCTAAAGTACTGACTAACATCGCGGATGAAATGGTATTGCCAATACTAAAATAACTTTGGTTATAGGCAATGCTGATCTCGGCATCTTGCGCAGCAACAAAACGCTGCTCAGCACCATAAGGAATATGAATATAACCCCAAATCTTATTTTGATTGAGTAAGTGTTCGACTTCCGTACTTTGATCGGACACCGTTTTAATATGCAGAGTATGGTTTAACGCCATTTTTTCATACACCGCATGGCTTAACCGACTCTGATCTTGATCAATAATCGCAATAGGTAAATGCTCAGGCTTACCTTGGGCAAACATACTGCCTAACAGTACTAAAATGCATAAAGGTGCCAATAACACTAAAGCTAAATCCCATTTTTCACGTATGAGATAATTCAGCTCGCGTTGAATTCCTGACCAAAACTGCGACATTATTTGGGCTCTTTGAGTTTAAATAACACGCTCATACCGACTTTAAGTTCCGAGATTTCAGGTGGCGGTACGAGCTGAACTTTAAAACTACGTACATCATAGCCACCCGTTTGACGTGTAGTTTTGATGGTGGCAAATTCTCCCTCAGCACTGATCGATTTAATTTTAAAGTTTGCCGTTTGATTCAGGGCAGGAATAAAGCCTTGCAGGGTTGAACCTTCTTTGATTGCGCTATATTGGTCTTCACGGATATTGAGACTGACCCAACGTTCACTTGACAATAAACTCACTACAGGGACAGCAGTTGCCACCAATTCAGACAAATTGCCATAGGTTTTAGACACCACACCATCGATAGGGGCAAGGAGCTCAGTTTCTGTTTCGAGTGCATTGGCTTCATCTAAGGCGGCTTGTGCAATTTGAACTTGTGCATCGGCAGAGGTTTTTTGTTGCGGGGTACTACCACGCTCTGCACGTTTGTATTGTTGATACGCTGCCTCGGTCATTTGCACCGCAGACTGTGACGCTGCCGCCAATTCATCACGACGTTGCCGTGAAATCACACCTTCTTTATAGAGATTGGCTGCACGTTGATAAGACACCTGTGCGAGATTTTGCTGCGCTTTCAGTGCTTGCCAATTGGCATACAGGCTTGCGATATTTTCATCTTGTGAGCCACGTTCCGCAGTCGACTGTAGCGCTTTGGCAGATGCTAAAGCCGCAAGTGCTTGCTGCTTCTTGGCTTCAATTTCAGGGCTATGCAGTTTAACGAGCGCCTGACCTTGACGTACTACATCACCCTCATGGACATAAATGGCTTCAATACGACTTGGCACTTTGGTTGCCACTTGTACAGTCTCGGCTTCAACGCGTCCTTGTAATTCGATTTCTTGAGGCTGATAGTTTTTCCATAAACCAAATGCAATGAGCGCTAAAATAATGGGAATCAGCGCAAGCAAAAGATATTTCTTTTTTTGCGATGCGGTGTGCTGAGTGTTGGTCTCAGGTTTTTCAGCTTGCGCTTCTGTCACCGATTCATTTACAGATGGTTCAGGTGTGTGATCATCAGTCATGAGCGGCTCCAATATAGCGGGTATTGATTTGGTGGATATAACGCGGGAAGTCACGAATCGTGCCATGACTTTGTAACAGTGTCGCCAATGACATGACATATTTGTAGGCATTTAAAGCCGTTTCGGCTTTAAGACCACTTAAAATATTTTGCGCATCGATGACTTGGCTGGCAGTCCCGACATCTTCCTTAAAAGAAATTTCTTGAATGCGCAGATTTTCCTGAGCAGCTTTTAGGTTTTGTTGCAGCAATACATCACTCTGTTGCGCGCTGATCGCTTCGCTATAGGCTTTATAAATCAGACTTTCTATTTCTTGTTGGGTGCGCGCTGTCATGAGCTCAGAGGCATAACGTTTTAGCTCTGCGGCTTGAATGTTTTTATTTTTATCCAAACCTGAAAATAAGTTATAACGTGCAGCCACACCGACAATCCAATTTTCTTTTTCATCTAAGCTATATTCACCAAAGGCAAATACATTGGGCTTTTTTGTTGCTTGTTGGGCTTTGACATTGGCTTTTGCAAGTTCGGTATCCATCTGCATTTTTTTTACAAGAGGCGAACTTTCTTTAAACGTGTTCAGCAATGTATTGACATTATTGGGTTCAGCACGATTCACAAATAAAGGCGTGGTCAGCTCAGTAATCTGACTTTGTTGCAGCAAATTATTGAGTTGAAATAGGGCAGCATTCAGATTGGCTTGGGTATTTTGATAACCACGCTCTGCATTATTGCGTGCGACTTCAAATTGCATCCGTTGCCCTTTGCTGATAAAGCCTTGTTGCTCAAGTTTTAGGGCATTACGGTAATGTTGCTGCATCGCATTTAAATTAAATTGTGCCGCAGCTTGAAGCTCTTTTTGGAGTTGCACATTAAAATAAGACTGAATTAATTCAAAACGCTGAGTGTCTTGCTGTTGTTGGTTGCTGAGTTGGCTACGACCTGATTCAATCTTGGCAATTTCTTTGACGCTGTTGGTGAGTCCACCGGTATAGAGCGGCATCATGACTGACACCGTAGGGCGAATCACTTGATCTTCCAAAATAACATTTGATGTATCCGGAATTAAACCGATACCGCTATGAATAGTATTGTTGACACCTGTTTGTAAGGGATCGGTTATACCACTCGGTAAACCTGCATTACTTTCCCATTGATTAATCTGTCCGTTAATCCCTTGTGAAAGGGTACTCTCTAAATTATTTTTAAATTGTTTGAGGGGGACATCTACTTCGCTATGGAACGCATAAGCACGAACATTCAGATCGACACGGGGCAGCCCTAAGCCTTTTACGGCTTCAGCTTCTAATGCAGCAGCTTGTTGCAGACTATTAAAGGCTTGTGAGCTATAAGAACTTTGTAAAAGTTGCGTTTCTGCTTCTTGAAAACTGAGACTTTGCGCATGACACAACGCATTTGTCATGAGCAGGGTGCTTAGTAAAGTGAGCTGAAACCCAAAACGCCGTTTTTTATCATAAATTGTCATAGAGTAAGATGTGCTTTCTAAAGAGCTACAGATTTTCATTTATTATAAATCAAGCGCTTGAAATAAACTCCAAATTGAAAGTTGTAGTATTGTTTCTTATACACATTAAAGTATCTAATTTAAAGCTGCAAAACGGTGAGTAGTTTTTAAACTGATATATCTTCAAGAAATTACACAGTTTTTAAGAATAACCCCATGACGTTCAATTTATCCCACTCATCTACATTGATTTTTTGACTGTATCTTTAGTCCAAGATTGAAATAATTTTGTGCAAGACTGCGCCATATATGGTTAAATGCCATCATTTTATTGTGTTTCACATAGATAAGGAAAACTCATGCGCGCGTACAACTTCTGTGCTGGTCCTGCTGCATTACCGACTGCCGTACTCGAAAAAGCTCAAGCTGAATTGTTAAATTGGCAAGGCAAGGGCGTTTCGATCATGGAAATGAGCCACCGTAGTGCAGACTATGTCGCGGTTGCTGCAAAAGCAGAAGCTGATCTACGCAAACTCATGGATATTCCTGACAACTATAAAGTGTTGTTCTTACAAGGTGGGGCATCGCTACAGTTCTCTGCAATTCCATTGAACTTATTGGGAAAAAACAATAAAGCCGATTATATCCATACTGGTATTTGGTCTGAAAAAGCACTCAAAGAAGCAAAACGCTACGGTGACATCAACGTCATTGAAGCGGGCATTAAAGATGCTGACGGCAAACTCGCAATTTCAGATGAAAGCACATGGAACTTATCTGATGATGCTGCTTATGTGCATTATGCAGATAACGAAACCATCGGTGGTATTCAGTTTAAAAATATCCCAACTATAGATAAACCACTTGTAGCGGATTTGTCATCAAGTATTTTGTCTGCACCGATTGATGTATCTAAATTTGGCGTGATTTACGCGGGTGCGCAAAAAAATATTGGTCCTGCAGGTTTAACCCTTGTGATCGTTCGCGAAGACTTGCTTGATCAAGCCAAAGACGAAATCCCAAGTATCTTGAAATATTCTGCTCAAGCAAAAAATGATTCTATGGTGAATACACCATCAACTTATGCATGGTACTTGTCAGGTTTAGTATTTGAATGGTTACTTGAGCAAGGTGGTGTCGAAGCGATTCATAAAGTAAATCTACAAAAAGCAGAACTACTTTACGGTTACATCGATTCGAGCGATTTCTATGCGAACCCAATTGCTAAAGAATACCGCTCAATTATGAACGTACCATTTACTTTGGCAAAACCAGAGCTTGAAAAACAGTTCTTGAAAGAAGCTGAAGAACACCATTTATTGAATCTTGCAGGTCACCGTTCAGTGGGTGGTATGCGTGCAAGTATCTACAATGCCGTACCACTAGAAGGCGTACAAGCATTGGTTGACTTTATGGACGACTTTGCTAAACGCAATGCTTAAGTCTTAAGCGTAAAAAACCCAGCTTCGGCTGGGTTTTTTGTATTTAAATTCGCTTAAAAAACAAAGTTATGCAAAATAAAGCCGCACATAATCATCCCTAAAACAAAAAACAGGCATGACATCGTATCGATGTGATAGCGCGAGCTTAAATGATGCTCGATTTGGGGTAAGTTTTCTTCTTGCACGATTTTCATAGATATTTATTATCCGATCTATTTATCGTTAGTTCCTATTTGTTAAAAGCATTTTTAGCATAAAAAATTGATTAAATAAAGTACATTCTTAATTAAACTTCACAAACTTTTTATTTTATTTAAAAGATTGATTAATCATGGCGAATATTATCCTGAAAAGTGGCTAAGTCACTGTTTTCAATGGCTCACAAGACTCAATAATGACTTAAGTTATTTTAAATAATATGCAGGATTGAATTTAAATATGTGGATAAATAGGCAGAAATTGAATTTAAAATAAATAAAACTGTGGATAAAATAACCAATTAAAAATAAATCACCAATAAAATGATTTACTTAAAAAAAATAGCCAATATTACCTAAGGTTAATATCGGCTATTTTTTGAATTTAAAAGAACGACTTTTTAAGAGGCGGTGCGGTAGATATTCGCCTGAATCCAGATATTGCCGCGAATGTACTGACCAATGGCAAAATCTTTGTATTTTTCATCACGGGTTGCAATACGAATTAAGGTTGCTTCACGACCTTCATCGTGAATTAGAGCGACATCATAGAGACAGTATTCTTGATCCATAAATTGCATTGAGGTTTTGCCGACAATGTTGCCTTGGAACCACGCTTCATCTTCTTGACCAATGGTTTCACCATATAAATAAGCCACCATCTTAGAGAAATCCACGGTCACAGGAGCTTTGTCATCTTCTGTTTTCGGCTCCCATGCATCAATCTGTTCTTGTAAGTTATCTGGTGCAACACCATTATTGGCTGCCAGAATATCATTCAATGCACGGTGATGTTTAATTGATGCAGGATCATCCACAACTAAATGTTCGTGTTCGGCAACCGCTTCGAGTTCATAAGCCCAAGCATTTAAATTAACATCATATTTTTGATCTTTGTCATAGTGTGCCGCGTTGACGCTATATAAGCTGTCAAATGCATACACAATATTATTTAAGCCTAAATTTAAACGTAAAACGGCTTGAGTATTGGTTTTACAGGTAATAATACGTTCAATTTGTGCTTTAACTTTATAGGGACTATCAAAGGTTGGAAATGCAGTTTTAACCGCTTTGGGCTTATTGTTTTCAACAGCAATCACTTGAGACAGTTGTACAGCGGCTTGTTTGGGACCTTGAATCAACCATGTCGATGCGTCCATATCGCATTCTTGTGTACATAAACCCATTGGCATGACAGGGCTATTCAGTGCTAGTCCCAACCACTTGGGTACGTCTGTACTTGGATTTTCTGTGAGCAAATTCCAATGTTCAACATGACTACCAAAGTTTTGATCATCGATGGTGATGATCTCTGGGCTATTTTGATTTTTCATATGCACAAGCGATCTTAGGTTACTTATTTATAGTTAATCGAGGGTTATTCTGATTTTTCAAGTCAATCAGCTGAATTAAAAGCTAAACAGCTTTTCAAAGCCTGTCAATCTGCATCTTTTAAATTTTATCGATGGGTGAAATTTCGGCTCAACGGTTTTGGTCTAGGTTTAGATCACTCACAATTATAAAAAAGTCAGGCAGAACTAATTTTGCTAAAATAAGCCCATATTATTCGACCATGGGAAAGCAAGTGCTGCCTTTTAAATTATGGGTAGATGCTGATGCATTACCACGTATTTTACGTGATGTGATTATTCGAGCATCAGATCGTTATCAACTTGAAGTTACTTTTGTTGCCAATCAGTCTGTGGGGATTACCCCATCGGTACGGATTAACTCGATTCAAGTGATGAGTGGGGCAGATGCAGCCGATCAAGAAATTATTCATCGCATGAAACCACATGACATTATCATGACACAGGATATTCCACTTGCAGCACAAGTGATTGAAAAGGGCGGTATCGCGATTCATCCACGTGGTGAAATATTTACTGAAGCCAATGTCAAAGCGCGTCTGCATTTACGTGATTTTATGGATACGCTGCGTGGCGCAGGGGTACAAACAGGCGGGCCACCACCAATTTCTGAACGTGATAAGCGCGAATTTTCGAGTAGTCTAGATCAAACGATTCAAAAGCAAAAACGCAAAACGGCTGGGTTGTAAGGTTGATGCTTACACAAAAAAATATTGTCCTGACCTATGCGTTATTGGTCTTAATTTGGTCGACAACACCACTTGCGATCGTGTGGAGTGTGGAAGATCTACATCCCATGTGGGCGCTTTCACTGCGCTTTATTTTGGCACTGCCGTTTGCGTTGAGTTTGCTATGGTTTTTTAAAGTTCAATTTCCACGGGATAAACTCTCTTTAAAAAGTTATGTTGCAGGTGCAAGCAGCTTTATTGGGTCACAGATTTTTATTTATTGGTCTACTTATTATTTAAGCTCAGGCATTATTGCATTGATGTTTGGACTTGCACCAATTATTACAGGTCTCATCGGTCGCTTTGTCTTTAATATCCGCCTCGCACTGTATCAGTGGGTGGGGATGGGTATTGCTGTCCTAGGACTAGGCGTCATTTGCTTGGGTGGCAGTGATCAACACATTCAACCCATTGGAATTGCCTTAGCCTTGATGAGTGTTTTAGTGTATTGCGTGTCGATGTTTTGGGTGAAAAAGATTAATGCGCCACTTGACCCCATGGCTCAAGCTGCAGGTTCAATTTCAGTCTCTGTACTTTGTGTACTGTGTATGATGCCATTTATTTGGCAATACGCTCCAACTGAAATACCGCATGCAAAGTCGCTGTTTGGTTTGGCTTATGCGGTAATTATGGCGTCATTGGTTGCCATGTTCTGTTATTTTAAGTTGGTCAAAAATATTAAAGCGTCGACATTGTCACTGACTACGGTACTCACTCCAGTGATCGCTTTAATTATCGGTTCAGTATTAAATGATGAAAAATTATCAGGGATGGCATTTATTGGAGTAGTGGTACTACTCAGTGGTTTAGTGATTTATTTCTTAAAAGAAATTAAGGCGAGTCTTTTTCCTCGCCCATAATCAAGTTGCGTAAGTTTTACGCATACTCTGCCTTCACACATTCTGCCAATTTTGCTCGGTCTTGAGGATGTAAGGTAATAAAGTATGCTCCTGTACGATATTTACCTTCTTCTTCAGCACGGCTATAAACCACTTGTGCAGTTGCTGCAACATGGAAGAAATTTTCAGGGTGACTTAAGGTCACATGAATATAGGTTCCGTTGGCAATTGGTCGGTCGGTAAAGAAGCTAAATCCAGTCTCTGAAAAGTTGACATGTTCTGGGACTGGTAACATGCTTTGTACAATTGCGTCATACAAAGAACCTGTAATGAGGTTTAACTTTTGGTTGAATAAGGATAAGATTCGAGCAATTTGTTGATCTTTTTCAGATAATTGTTCTAATTCGTAGTCAAGCGCATGATCAAATTGATCTAACTCTGCAAGTAGTAGAAAATAGCGTGGCAATACGAAGTTAGGATCGTAAGGGTCGTTTAAAGCAACGTCTTCGGAAATAATCTGATAATTAATTCGTAAGGCAGCATCGATACGTGACATTACGCGTCTTTCAGTCGCGACGTGTTGATGCTGTACATTTTCCATAATTTATTACCTCGGACTAGATGGTTATGTTCAAACCAATCTCGCTGTATATAGGGTTGAAATACACTCGCGCACGGCGTAGTAACCACTTCATTTCTTTCATCGCTTTGGTATCTATGATCGGTCTCACGCTAGGCGTGGCGGTTCTGATTACAGTCTTATCTGTCATGAACGGTTTTGACCGAGAATTAAAAAACAGAGTTTTGGGGATGGTTCCACAAGCTACTGTTTCTTCGACACAAATTTTACCAAATTGGCCTGAACTTGCAAAGAAAATTGAGCAGCATGAACACGTCCAAGGTGTGGCACCGTTCACACAATTGCAAGGAATGTTGACAGCTCAAGGACAAGTGTCAGGCATTATGGTCACGGGGATTGAACCGAACTATGAAAAGAAAGTATCAATCATCCAAAACCATATGGTTGAGGGTAGCATTGATAGCCTGAAAAAGGGTGAATTTGGGATAGTCTTGGGCAAACAGCTGACGGATGCACTTGGTCTTGGTTTAAATGACAGCATTACCTTGGTTTTACCTGAAGCAACTCCATCTCCTGCAGGTGTGGTACCACGCTTTAAACGTTTTAAAGTGGTAGGGATCTTTAGTATCGGTGCTGAAGTCGATTCGATGATGGGTTATATCGCTTTGAATGACGCTGCGACATTATTACGCTTGCCGGATGGCGCACAAGGGATTCGTATGAAGCTGGATGATATTTTCCTTGCACCGCAAGTCTCTCGTGACATCGTGACAGATTTGCCAGCGAACTTCTATGCATCTGACTGGACTTATACCCACGGTAATTTATTCAGTGCGATCCAAATGGAAAAAGCCATGGTGAGCTTGCTTTTATTCCTGATTGTTTTGGTTGCAGCATTCAATATTGTGTCATCACTAGTCATGGTAGTGACTGATAAAAAATCGGACATTGCTATTTTGCGTACCTTGGGTGCATCCCCTGCAACGATTACTAAAATCTTTATGGTACAGGGTACTGTGATTGGCGTGATCGGAACATGTGCGGGGGCGATCTTAGGAATTATCGCTGCGACAGGTATCAGTGGATTTATCGGTTGGTTAAACAATTCGCTCGGTCTACATATGTTTGATGCTTACTTCATTAATTACTTACCATCATATTTAAGATGGCAGGATGTCGTGATTATTGTTGGCTTATCTCTAGCATTAAGCTTTGTTGCAACGATCTACCCAGCACTTCGAGCTGCAAAAATTCAACCTGCGGAGGCGCTACGTTATGAGTAATATCATTTTAGATGCGCAAAATATCCAGAAGTCATTTACGGATGGTAAATCTACCGTTGATGTCATTCGGGGTATTTCACTGCAAGTCAAAGCAGGTGAGTTTGTTTCAATTGTGGGTTCAAGCGGTTCAGGTAAAAGTACTTTACTCCATGTACTTGGTGGTTTGGATCGTCCAACATCAGGACAAGTAATGGTCAATGGTCAACGTTTTGATACCTTGTCCGAAGCTGAACGTGGCTACGTACGAAATGAACATCTAGGCTTTGTCTATCAGTTCCATCATTTGTTGCCTGAGTTTACTGCGTTGGAAAACGTGGCCATGCCATTGATGCTGCGTAATGGCACCAAATATAAAGACATTAAAACACAGGCCGAATATTTGCTGGAACGCGTGGGTTTAAGTCATCGTTTGACGCATAAACCTGGTGAGCTTTCAGGTGGTGAACGTCAACGCGTGGCTTTAGCTCGTGCATTAGTCGGTCGTCCAAAACTCATGATGGCCGATGAGCCAACTGGGAACTTAGACCGTAAAACCGCAGTGAAAATCTTTGAATTGTTGTCGGATTTGCGCCGTGAATTTAACATGGCGATGTTGATTGTTACCCATGATGAACAATTGGCACAGTCTGCAGATTCAATTTTGCATATGCAAGATGGGGTTTGGGTAGACGCTTAAGTTATTGGAATGATCGCCTTTTATTGAAGCTCACCTCGGTGGGCTTTATTATTGTATGTAATTAAAAATAAATAAGAACAATAACAATGCTATTAAGTTTATGTTTGGGCTGGATATTGGGTGTCGCGATGATGGGACGCTCATTATTAGGCTTTGAACTAAACTTTTTTCAAGTCACGACTTTACTCATTATTTGGGTCATCATTGTTCGCATTCTGTATAGTCAGTTTAAAAGTATCTATATTCGGGTATCACTCGTTTTTATAAGTTTTGCTTTGGCTTTTATTTTGGGTAGTGCTTATGCCAATCAATCATTAAATGAACGTTTAAAAACTGTCGAACATGAGAGAAAAACAGTCTCAGTGATCGCTTATATCAAGCAGTTAGACCAATGGACAGAAAGCAGCATTCAACAGCCAATTGAAGTTTTGCATGTGGATGGCAGTACATCGAAATGGATGGCATCAATTCAACCTGAGAAACTGAAAATAGCAGCAGATGAAAGTATTACTTTAGGACAATATTATCGCTTAGAAGGTGAGTTGAGACCTACTCAAAGTTATGCCACTGATGGTGCCTTTGATGTGGAAAAATGGTATATCGAACAAAATATCATGGCAGGTTTTCGGGTTAAGTCCGCCCAAAGTTTGAGTGAAGCAGAAGTTAGTCAGCTTGGCTATAGTCGCTATGTTCGAAAACAACATCGTTTGTCTGCACGATTCGCATTAAAAATAGAACAACAACGTGCTGAGTTTCGGTCTTTTTTTATAAGACAGCCCATTCGGAATAAAGGTTTATTGTTGGCATTACTCACAGGTGATGAAAGCCTATTGTCCAAACAGACTAAACAACAATTCCAGCGTTTTGGTATGAGTCATTTACTAGCAATATCAGGACCTTATGTGGTGATTTTTGCCTTGATGTTTTGTGGTGTATTGAATTGGATCATCTCACGAAAATGTCCAACGCTATTTTTAAAAATTCCACGTCAATATTTTCTGTGTTTGCCATTTTTACTCTGTGTGTTGCTCTATTGTGCTTTTGTGGGCTTTGAAATCCCTGCATTAAGAACACTGCTTATGAGTGCACTAGTCTGTTTGGCGCTTTTATTCAAACAACAATTACAACCTTTCAAACTATTAAGCATCAGCGCTGCCTTACTTCTTTTATTTGATCCCTTCAGTATTTTGTCGGCTGCTTTTTGGCTTTCCTATGGTGCGTGTTTTGTTTTATTAAGAATTTATCAAACCATTCAACAACAACCCAAACAGAATGATCAAACCTGGATAAATAAGATTCATTTTGGCTTAAAAATTCTGGTCGAATCTCAATGGAAAATTTTTATTGCTCTATTTCCATTGATGATCATTTTCTTCAAACAAGTGGCTTGGATTAGCCCCATCAGTAATTTGATTGCTATCCCTTGGATTGGCTTACTGGTTGTACCACTGGATATCGTTGCAGCATTGGTATTTTTTATCTTTGAACCACTGTCGAGTTTATTGTTTCAGTTGAATGATCTGATCATGCAATTGTTACTCGGTATATTACAGTTGATCGATATTCTTTTTTCACCACAGTTGATTCCTGTAGTAATGAATAGCTGGATGTTGTATTTAGGAATTGTTTGTCTCATCATCTTATTTCTACCAAGAGGGCTGATTCCTAAATCGTGGTCTTACGCCGTTTTGATTCCACTCATTTTACCTCATGCGGAACGTGAAATTCAGTTGTCAATTATAGATATCGGGCAAGGCCAATCCATCTTTATACAAGCACCTACAAAGAACATGATGGTCGACACAGGAGGTTATTATGATGAAGAAAAGTTCAGTGTGGGCAAACAAATTATTTTGCCATTTCTATCGGTGCACGGAGTTCGGCAATTAGATTATCTTGTACTGACCCATCTTGATCAGGATCACAGTGGTGCTTTTGAAAGCATTAAAGAAAAATTAGCAATAAAAGAGATTTATGCCAATGAAGATTTCCCCAATACCACATCCTCAAGGTTTCAACTTTGTCAGGTAGGGCAAGATTTAAGCCTAGATACAAAAGTAGTGATTAAGGTGCTTTCACCTGCAATGCAAAAATCGAAAGAGAGATCATTTAACAAAAATGAAAATTCATGTGTGTTGCATGTCTATATTCCGAATAGAGGACCGTATCAAAATTTTCTACTCATGGGAGATGCAGGCTGGCAAACTGAATTTGAACTGATGCAACGCTATCCACATTTAAAGGTCGATGTTTTAGTGCTCGGGCATCATGGCAGTCACAACAGTTCGGCTTACGATTTTCTAAAATACTATCAACCTAAACTTGCTATTGCTTCAGCAGGGCGATTTAATCGTTATGGACATCCGAGTAAACTGACACAAGCACGATTAAAGGACCTAAATATTCTTTTAATGACGACAGCTGAGCAGGGCAGTGTGCATTTTGTAATGAAGCACAATCAATTCGTGCTTCAAACTTATCGTGACCAATATCGCTGGTTGCAAAGACCAAAACGTATTAAAGATTAATGAAGGTTTTCTTTGCGTATTGCGTCAATTTTTTCGAGTGCAAGGTTTTCATCTATATCATAAATACGTCCCAATTTTGGATGTGCTTTAAAGCGTTTATAACTCCAATGATAATGTTCAGGATGACGTTGAATGAGTGCTTTTAATGCTTCTAAAATAATTTGAGTGCCCGTGTTTGCATCGCAATCATAAATTGCATCACTTATCGGTTCGATACTCATATCGAAACCTTGATTGGAATTACGTTTGGCATGCAAAAAAAGTACTTTGGCTTTGGTCTTTTGGATGAGTTTGGCACTTAAATTACTAGTTGCGAGTGGCACACCAAAATAAGGAATATATTCACCACCGACATTTGGAGTATGGTCCGGTAAAATAACCGTTGTACCGCCTTGTTTTAGTGCTTTAAAAATTTGACGCACACCAGATTCATCTGTTGGCACCAAATGCGCATTTTCACGACTGCGTGCTTCACGCACAAATCGGTCAGCGGATTCATCTTTAACAGGTTTATACATAATGGTCATGGGGGTGAATTGCGCGATATAGGCGTTCATGACTTCCCATGTACCAAAATGTGGAACGATTAAAACTACGCCTTTTTTTGCAGCAAGTGCATCATGTAATAGGTGTTCACCTGAAATGTGATGAATTCGATCGATATTTTTTTGATTCGTTGAACCCCAAATACTGAAAAATTCAAAATAAGACATCAGTTCATTGCGAATCGCTTGGCGTGTAATCGCTTCACGTTGCTGGTCTGACAGTTCAGGTAAGGTAATTTTAAGATTCAGACGAATAATTTTAGAGGTTTTTGTAATATGAAAGATATTGACGAGTCCCGCTAAACCACGAGCAAAACCACGCAGAATCTGAAGAGGCAAGCGACTGACAAAGTTCAGTAAACCGTAAAGTGAATTCTTTGACTCTTGTTTATTCATTGAAACTTGTCAATTGCATAAGATGATATAAGTAAAATTATTATAAGTGAAAAGCCACCTTTTAAACAGATTTTAGCGTTTCCATGTATATAATGGGTGCAATATAACTCAATTATTGGATTATTTATGTCCGATTGGCCACCAAAACCTGAAAATCAAACTGATAAGATTCAACAGCCTATGCAACCTACTGGACCTGAATGGAAACTTCTTGAAAAAGCTGTACTTGCTTCTGTAGAAGAACAGCGTCGTGCGCGTCGCTGGGGCATTTTCTTTAAGTTCTTAACTTTTGCCTATTTGGTTTTTATTATTGTTGCACTTGGAAAAGGATGCAGCAGCTCACCGACAGATGCGAGTACGACCTCTGGTTCTCATTTAGCAGTCGTAGATGTGATTGGTACCATCGCCGCAGATAAACAAAGTGTCAATAGTACCAATACCAACAAAGCCTTGAAAAAAGCCTTTGCGAATAAAGACAGTAAAGCCGTTGTTTTAAATATTAACTCACCGGGTGGTTCACCAGTACAGTCTGATGAAATCTGGCAAGAAATTCGTTATTTGAAAAAAGAATATCCGACCAAGAAACTTTATGCTGTGATTGGTGATACAGGTGCATCTGGCGCTTATTATATTGCATCAGCAGCAGATGAAATTATTGTCAATCCATCGAGTCTTGTGGGTTCAATTGGTGTGATCATGCCAAATTACGGCGTAAACAACCTGATGCAAAAATTGGGTGTTGAAGACCGTACAATGACCTCAGGTGAAAACAAAGCGATCTTGTCGATGACGCAACCTGTAGATGCTGCTCAAAAAGCCCATGTACAAGGTGTGTTAGATAACGTACATAGCCACTTTATTAATGCTGTTAAACAAGGTCGCGGTAATAAACTGAAATCGCAAGATCCTGCAATCTTCTCAGGGCTGTTCTGGACAGGTGAACAAGCAGTCGCACTGGGCATTGCCGATCGCACTGGTAGTCTTCAAAATTTGAAACGTGAATTAAAAACAGATAAAGCGGTGAACTACACCATTGAACACAATCCACTCGAGTCTATTTTAGGTCGTATGGGAGCATCATTTGGTGAAGGTATCGCGACATCGATTTCTCAGCAATTAAAAACAGAGAACAATACGACTTTACAATGAAACCAATAATTCATTTTGCCCATGCGAATGGTGTACCTGCCAAAGTGTATCAGAAACTTTTTGATGCACTTGCAGATGAATACGATGTGATTTACACCCCTTTATTGGGGCCTGATCAGCGTTATCCAATTGATAATCATTGGAAGAGTTTGACCCAGCAAGTAATTGATAGTGTCGTGCAGCAGTCACAAGGCCGTAAAGTGATTGCGATCGGGCATTCACTTGGAGCTGTGTTGTCATTTCAAGCAGCTTTAAAACGACCTGAATTGTTTGAACAAGTGATTATGCTTGATCCACCGTTGATTATGGGTATGCATTCTTTAGGGATGCATATTGCTAAAGTTCTGAAACTTAAAATTGTAGATACGATGTCTCCTGCAGCATTGTCTTTGCGCCGTCGTGATCATTGGGATTCTCGCGAACAGGCCGCTGAGTTATTGCGTCCAAAAGGTTTCTATCAAGATTTTGATACAGAATGCTTCCAAGCTTATATTGATCATGCTTTGACAGATGATCCAATTCGCGGTGGGGTTCAGCTCACCATCCCAAAAATGGATGAGGTTAATATTTTTAGAACCAATCCATCGCTTTGGTGGTTACCTCAGCCTAAACCACAAGTACCAATGCATTTGGTTGTGGCGAAGAAAGGTCCATTTTTAAAACCAGGCTTCCCGAAAATGATTAAGAAGAAGTTTGGTATAGATTATACCGTGGTTGAAGGTGGGCACATGTTCCCGCTTGAACGACCGAATGATATTGCACAGCTATTAAAGCAAACCATTCAACAGCTAAGTGCTTAAATAAAAAACGCATCCGAGGATGCGTTTTTTATATCAAGTATTTAAGTTAGAACTTACAAAACTGAATTGGCTCAAGCAATGGTTGCTCTTTAAAGAGCACACCTTGATCGGTATAGATGACAGTGCCATTACAGATCCATTCAGCGACCTGTGGGTAAATGAGATGTTCAAGTACATGGACACGTGAAGCTAAACTCACAGCATCATCATGAATGCCGACTTGTAAAACCCCTTGTGCCAGTGCTTGACCTGCATCAAGTTCAGCAGTGACATAATGCACAGTACAGCCATGTAAGCGATCGCCTGTATTTAACACACGCTGATGAGTGTGCATTCCTTTGTAATTTGGCAATAGAGAAGGGTGGATATTAATCATTTTCCCTTCCCATGCTTTCACGAATTTTTCACTTAAAATACGCATAAAGCCAGCTAAAATTACAAGATCTACCTCCCAATCCAAAAGCTGTTGATGCATCACATCATCGAAAGCTTCACGATTAGGGTATTGCTTATGCTCAATGACAGCAGTCGCAATATTGGCTTTTTTTGCTCGTTCTAAAGCATAGGCTTCAGGTTTATTGGAAATCACCCCAACAATTTGCCCTGAAAGATTTGCATCAATCAAGGCTTGCAGGTTTGAGCCATTACCTGAAACCAGTACAGCAATTTTTATCATGTGCGGTACTTATGCGAAAATCACACGGATTTTTTCGTCAGCACCTTCAACAGATTCAGCGTTATCAACAATGTGACCCATGGTCCATGCTTTTTCGCCTAAGCTGTTCAGCAATTCAACAGTTTTGTCAGCATCTTGTGCATCTACGGCTAAAACCATACCTACGCCACAGTTAAATGTACGGTACATTTCAAATTGTTCAACACCACCTTCTTTTTGAAGCAATTTGAACAATTCAGGCCATTCCCAAGATGATTCATTAATCACAGCTTGAGCACCATTTGGAAGGACACGAGGTAAGTTACCTGGTAAACCACCACCAGTGATGTGTGCCATTGCATGCACATCAACATGTTTTAGCAATTCAAGGATCGGTTTAACGTAAATACGTGTTGGTTCCATTGCAACATCTGCAAGTGGACGACCATCGATGATTTGATTTAAATCAACATTTTTGACATCAAGAATTTTACGAAGAAGAGAGTAACCATTTGAATGTGCACCTGAAGATACAACACCTACTAAAACGTCACCCGCTTTAACTTTAGAGCCATCAATAATTTTGCTTTGCTCAACCACGCCAACACAGAAGCCTGCAAGATCATAGTCTTCGCCTTCATACATGCCTGGCATTTCAGCAGTTTCACCACCCACAAGCGCACAGCCTGCAAGTTCACAACCAGCACCGATACCTGTTACTACATTTGCTGCAACATCTACATTTAAGTGACCAGTTGCATAGTAGTCAAGGAAGAATAATGGTTCAGCACCACATACCAAAAGATCGTTTACACACATTGCCACCAAGTCTTGACCAATTGTGTCATGACGGTTCAAATTGAGTGCTAAACGTAATTTTGTACCTACACCATCCGTGCCAGATACGAGAACAGGTTCTTCATAACCTTTAGGAATTTTACAAAGTGCGCCAAAGCCACCAAGACCGCCCATTACTTCAGGACGTTTTGTGCGCTTAGCGACAGATTTGATTCGATCGACTAACGCGTCGCCCGCTTCAATGTCGACACCTGCATCTTTGTAGCTTAAACCAGTGTTTGGGGTAGAAGTTGAGTTGCTCATAATGAAGTCTCCGCATTCGCGCGGGGATTATAACCTGAATATACGAAACTCTTATGTTATTTATGCCCTAAAATGCTATCTTTATTGAAATATTTTACTTTTTATAATGATTAAATGAAAAAAGGCGGGATTCTATGGTAGATCGTACCCTACGTCGCATTTTTATCCTCGCAAGTATCGCGCTGATACTTTGGGTTTTATATCTTCTTAAACCAGTTTTAGTTCCTTTTGTTGGCGCATTTTTGATCGCATATTTGTTCAGTCCTTTGGTCGATCGTCTGGCTAAAATTGGCATGCCACGTTGGCTTTCAATTAGTGTGGTGTTTGTCGGTATTGGTGTCGTTTTGACCTTCGCACTTTGGTATCTATTACCTTTGGTGTGGAAGCAGCTGATGTATGCAAAATCACATATTCCTGAAGGTATTCATTGGATTAATTATAATTTCCTGCCGTGGGCGTCCTCTACATTTAATCTAGTGCCAATGGAATTGGATACCGATCAGATTACTGCAGCTGTCATGGAATATGTACAAACCAATTACAGCGCTGACAGTATTCAAGCGATGGTCTTGAAGCTTGCACAATCTGGTTTGAGCTTCTTACAGATCGGTGGTGTGATCGTTTTAATTCCAATTATTGCGTTCTATTTCTTGCTTGATTGGGATCGCATGCTAGAGAGTTTACGTCGTCTTATTCCGCGCCAATATGAACCTGAAACCATGAAAATTGTTGGTGAATGTCACTCTGTATTGGGGGCATTTGTAAAAGGACAATTCTTGGTGATGATTCTTCTGGGTATTGTCTATGCTGTAGGGTTGCAATTGATCGGCGTGGAAGTTGGACTGATCATTGGGATGATTGCAGGTCTTGCGAGTATTATTCCTTATTTGGGTTTTGCAGTCGGAATTATTGCGGCTATGATTGCGACCTTATTCCAATTTGGCATAGATTGGATGCAAATCGCTTTAGTGGTTGTGGTGTTTATGGTCGGACAAGCTGTTGAAGGCTATATTCTTCAGCCTTTCTTACTTGGAGATAAAATTGGTTTGTCACCTGTAGCTGTTGTATTTGCGGTGCTTGCAGGTGCACAGCTAGGCGGTTTCCTTGGCATGTTGATTGCTTTGCCAGTTGCAGCGGTCATTGTTGTATTACTTAAACATTTGCGTGAATATTATGAGCATAGTCAACTTTATGATTCACAAGTTACGCTTGTTCACGCAGATGGAAATGGCTCAATCAATATTGAAACCTCTGAAGTGGATGTTGATATTGAAGTTAAACCGAACGCTGCGAAAACGCTGCAAGCCAATGAAAAATCGAGTAAGATTGGAAAAACCATAGATAATGATGAATAAGGCGTTCTTATATATATGCGTCAATTACAGTTAGACATTGAACCTCAAC
The DNA here is from genome assembly GCF_001647675.1 of Acinetobacter sp. NCu2D-2. Classification (NCBI taxonomy): domain Bacteria; kingdom Pseudomonadati; phylum Pseudomonadota; class Gammaproteobacteria; order Moraxellales; family Moraxellaceae; genus Acinetobacter; species Acinetobacter sp. NCu2D-2. The sequence goes on along the minus strand of NZ_CP015594.1, from coordinate 1,718,592 downwards.
TTGATGCCCGAATTAGTGATTTTTCGGGTCCAGGGTGGGGGCACGTCATTGACGCAATACGCCAACTTCATGCGGGATTAATTAGCCGGTTTTATGTTTATGGAGGAGCAGGTACAGGAAAAAGTCATTTGCTGTCGGCGATTTGTGACTCCTATTTGGAAATCGGTAAATCCGCGATTCAAGTCTCGCTACTCGAACTATTGGATGCTCCGACTGAAGCGATTACTTCACTCGATCAATATGACTTAGTGGCTTTAGATGATATCGAAGCCATTAGTGGTGTTCCACATTGGCAAAAGGCTGTTTTTCACCTGATTAATTATAATAATGAAGGTGGTGGTCAATTGGTCTTTTCATCTCGACTAGCGCCGATTGAACTCAAATTAGAACTTCCCGATTTACAATCTCGCTTAACTCAAGCGGTAAGTACACGTGTACCGAATGGTAGTTTATATGCCGATCGATTTGCATTAGTGTCCTCTGTACTTGACCGCCGGGGTATTCATTTAGACCAACAGATTTTTGATTATTTATTGAATAATGGACCACATCAAACTTCGGTGCTTTTACAAACATTAGAACAAATTATTCAATTATTTAAAGGCGAAAAGCTCAAAGTGAGCCATGCCAATTTAAGACAAATTTATGCACTGATTGACGAATATCGGTAATTTATAAAAATTGTTGAGAATTTCAGCAGTATATGACACAGTAGGGCAAAATAATTCTATGTTGCAGGGATGTTGCAACTAAAGAAGAAAAAGAAGATAAAAAATTAAGGAGAGAATTATGCTCAAAAAGAGCATAGGCCTAGGATTGCTTTTTATTGCAGGGCAAACTTTTGGTGCTGATATTACTGTTACCACGACATTAGATAATGATGTAAATGACAAAGAATGTTCTTTGCGTGAAGCCATTCATTACATCAATATGGGGATGCCGAAAGAAGGTTATCATGGTTGTGGTGGAGAAAATTCAACCAATACCATTCTCTTAAAAGAAAAAGAAATTTATAAGTTAACCGAAGGTCATTTGGTCCTAAATGTTTCTGCAACGATTAAAACATTTTATGAAACCAATGTGACGCAGACCGTTAACAAAGGTTTAAAAAATGCCGTTATCCAAGCAGCCAATGGCAAGCGCATATTATTGATAGAAAAAGGTGAAGCTCCAGCGCCTGTTGAGCCAGAAGAAGGTGAAACAGCTACGCCTGTTGTGATTGACTTACCATCTGTGAAAATTGAAGAAATAACGTTGCAGGGAAGCGATCAAAATCCGACTTGGGTTGATAAAGGCGGTCTGATTTATGCTGATGCTTACCTGACTTTAGACTATGTAAAATTAACTTCAGGTCATGCAGATAAAGGTGGTGCGATTTATAGCCCGAATACGGATGGAAAGGGTTATTTGGCAATTACCAACACTTTGATTGAAAGCAATGAAGCACAGCAAGGTGGAGCGATTTATACTAAATTGCTCAGTATTCGTATACGCCAATCCGTCATTCGTAAAAATAAGACTTCAGATGCTCAATTTGCCAATTTGTTTAGTGAAACAGGCTTAAGCCAAACGAACAGTGCTTATCTGACCAACTCTACACTTTACAGTAATACTGGTCCTGTACTATGGCTAAATGATGGACTCGTAATCAACAATACGACAATCCTAGCAAACCAAGGTGCTGGTATTGTCTATGCTGGAAGCGAGTCTAAATTAGGTTCAATCGCGAACAGTATCATTTTAAAGAATAACGAAAACTGTAAAGTGGCTGATGGTAGCAATTCAACAAATACGATTGTCCAAAATAATTTAACCACGTCATTATGTGGGGCAGGTGAAACAGCGTATCCAAATAGAATATTAGAGGATGATCAAAATATTATTGCAGGCAACGATGTTGAGGGTACTTGCCCGAATATCAAGCAAGAAAATACAGCGATCTTATGTCCATTTAGCGAAAAAGAAGATCAGTTTTTGGGTTATTTCCGACCACGTATTTTATTGAGCTATTTAAATATTACAGATTCGCCAATTGTAAATCAGGGTGCAGCAGAAGTAGTAGACAATAAAATTCTGTCATGTGAGGGGAATGACCAACGTAATAATAGCCGTCCAACCATTCCATTCAATGTAGGCTGTGATAGAGGTGCTATTGAAATTGTAGTTCCAACATCTTCAATGCTAGTTGGTCGTGATCTAAAAATGGGTGAAATTGCAAAATTTTCGATTTTAGATGCTTTAGGTGATAGTGATCTTGTACCGAAAGAAAACTGTAATGCAATTGTAGGGCCAGCACCTCAAGGGCAAGAATGGCAAGATGGCTGTATTAAGATAGAACAACAAAATCACGTGACTTCAAAGGGGAAAATCACGATTGATTTAGATGGAAATGTAACCTATACGCCAAATGGTAATTGGCATGGTGCAGATCTGTTGACAATGAAAGTAGTCACCACTACATCACGATTTGACGAAAGTGATCCATATATTTCAGTACGCGTAAATATTGTTCAAGAACCGAATGGCGAAATGAAAAGCGATAAAGTAAAAACGTCGGGTGGTGCTGTTGGGTTTGGTTGGTTAGGTATTTTGCTTGGATTGGCAGTATTACGTAGAAAAAAATAAAAAGATTAGGGAAAGCACATGAAAATTTATAAAAAGGGAATCGTTGTAGCCACAATTTTATCGACATTTTCTCTAATGGCTGCTGAAAGTAAAGTGATTCAAGTGACCACACTGGACGATGAGGATGGTACAAACCCAAGTCAATGTTCTTTACGCGAAGCGATCCGTACCGCATATGACAACAAAGGGTATGGTGGTTGTAATGTAGGTAACAAGTTGAATGGTCAAAAAGATTATATTCAACTTAAAGAAGGTGTTTATAAACTTGATAAGGGTGAACTGGTACCACGCTCACATGTCATTTTATATGGTGAATTACCCTATGATCAAAATGAAAAAGATGAACTGACAGGCGAGTACCCAAAACAAACTGCGCTTAAAACCATTATTGATGCAAATTTTAATTCAAGATTATTTAATACCTCACAGACGAAGGCTAATCTCGAAATCAATAATATTGAACTTAGAAATGGTAAAGTGATCTCAGCGACACCACAACAAGCCAATGGTGGTGCATTCTTTATTGGTGGGTCTGTAAGTCTCTATAACTCAGCTATTTTAAATTCAGAAGCTGGGAATAGAGGAGGAGCCATTTACTTTGCTGGAAGTGATCAGAACATTTCAGCTTCTATTTATAAAACCCGAATTCAATCGAATAAAGCAAAAAATGGTAGTGTTTGGGACATGGAGTGTAAGAATAAACTTATTCCTGTCACCTCACCCTTAAGTATTAATCAGAGTAGTATCGTTGAAAACGGTGACTCAAACAGTTTAAGTATGATTAATATCTGTGGGTCATCAAGTATTGATATCTCTACCAGTACAATAGCCCGTAATATTGCTGATTCAACAAATGGTGTGATTATTCGTCATTTTAATGATGCAAATCATCCCTTAGAAGTTGGCAATACGTTGACTTTGTCGAGCAATACCATTGTTGAAAATAATGCAGCAGTGACATATTGGTACGATTATTTGGGAACAAAAATTTTAAGTTCTAATATCCTTGCTTTTAATACAGGGAAAAATTGTAAATATACACCTAAACAAATTACAAGAACTATTGAAGAAAGTAATGAAGATGACACGCCTGCTGAAGAAAAAATTGCACTCGTTACATTAAATAATGCATTTGCTGCTGATTGTGATATTCCTGCGAGTTCAAATACCGAAACTTCTAAGAATAAAATCTTAGCGGCAAATGCAAATATGCAAAACTATCTATCTAATTATTATCCAGCATCCGCACTAAATTTACATCTGCCTTTATATTATCCGAAAGGTGAGCTTGTGAATGCTGGCCATCAAGCATGTAGTGCAGTTGATCAACGAGGGTTTGAGCGATTAACAGTATCTAAACTTGTTTTAGATCCAAATTCTGAAAACACCTGTGATATTGGTGCGGTTGAGTTAATGAAATTAACCGCATCAGATATTGTTGATCTTAAGAACACACCGTATCGCTCATTAATTGAATATTATGAGCAAAACATTACTGAACTTAAGGCAATGCAAGATAATCCTGCGAATAAATCTAGTCTGTTACAGATTCAGGCAGAACTAAAAGATTTTGAAGCATTGCTAGCCAAAACTAAACAATACAATAAATACCGCGCGATTTATATTGATCCATTTGCTTTAGCTTTGCCAAAAGAAGAAGAGACGAGTAATGGTGAATTAAAACTTAAAGCGCTGAACACTGAAAACTATAAAATTGAGGTTTCAGCCAAAGGTGTGGGAACATTAAAAACAGAAGGTGAGAATCCTTACGACACTGAATTAGATCCTGTACAGCGCTGTGAATGGATTCCTGAACTTAAACGTATTATGTTCTATCGTACAGATGGTTCACTGACTGAGGTTGGAAAAACTGAGCTGTGTGAATATAAGATTACAGAACAGAATGCTGGTACAGAGCCTAAGACGTCCGCAGGTGTATTGTCAGCATCGTTTGTAAATATCGCACCTGTGGCAAAAACCGATGTCTATATACTTCATCCTGAAAATGATCTGAGTGTGACAGTCAACCCACTTGAAAATGATTATGACGATGATGGGGAAAATACGACGACCGCAGATGGGACTGTTCGACCTCAATATTATAAGAATCGTGATGGTTCTGAGACACCAATTCGTATTGAATCAATTAGCTCAGGCTTAACCATGTCAGCGGAACGTACAGGTTTATGTCCAGATACACACTTACGTGAAACCTGTTATGGTGGAAAACTGACTTTTGCAGCAAAAAATAATCTCAGTCAGTTTGATTATCAAGTGACCTATAATTATTTTGATGCGGATGGTGCAATGTCTAATACTGCAACAATTCAATTAAAGAACAGTGCGAAAAACACCAATACCAGCTCAGGTGGAGGTGCATTTGGAGTGTTTGGTTTGCTTAGTTTGGTGGGTTTAGCTGCTTACCGTTCAAGAAGAATATATAAATAAGTGAAAAGAAAAGCCTCTGTAAACAGAGGCTTTTTTATCGGCTATAAATATTTAGAATTTAGCTTCAGTGATATATTTATTAATATATTCGGCACGAATAGTCGGTCTTTCCTCAGGACTGGCTTTTTGCATACGATTTGCAAGTTCACGACGTTCATGCGTACTCATTTTTTGCCAAGTTTCGCGCATTTTTTGTTTTTCTTCATCGGGAAGTTGCGTAAACCAATCCATACGTTGTTGAAGATTAGCACGTTCACTTGCAGGAAGCTCTTTTAATGCTTGGTATTTCTGAATGAGAGCAAGCTGTTCACTTTCACTTAATGTATTCCAAGTATCATTCACTTGTGTATTGGCATCTTTAGAAAAAATCCAAAAACGATCAAATCCAGCAAAACTTGTTTGCAAGAAACCAACCGCACAAAATGCGAGCACTAATTTTTTAGCTGCCATGTGGAACTTTATCCTCACCTAAAACCATGAGCATTTCTAAGTCTTCCACCATTTGTGGTGATAATTTTGGTGTTGAAACCACTTGAGTCTGTGGTTCGTCATGTGTACCGATATTAGGTAAGACAACCACACCTGCAATAGCAGCTGCCAATGCAAAACCTGACATTTTTAAGAAAGCAAAATGCGAATGTTTCTGTGCATGAATTTCTTCAAGCACATGATTCATTACGATGGGTTTGCCTTTGTGTTGCTGAGCCATTCCATCGAGTTCTTGTGTCACGTGTTTTAAAAAATCATCATGATTCATTCGGATGATCCTCCCATAAAGGGGTCTAAATGTGCCAATGCTTGACGTAAACCTTGTATGGCACGGTGATAATGAGTTTTTACACTACCTTCACTGCATTGCATGATTTGAGCGGTGGTTTGGGTATCAAAACCTTCCCAAGCTCGAAGCATAAATGCTTGCTGCTGGCGTTGTGGTAAGGAGGCAATCGCAGCTTGAATTTCTTCGGCTGTTACAGCTTGATGAAGGAATTCAAGTGGAGATGGTGTTGATTCATCAATTACATGATCGAGTTCATCACTATCGTCATCAAGCTGTACTTTTCTGAAAAATGAAAAAGGTTGAGCTCGACGTGCTTCTTTACGACGCCAATCTTGTAATTTGTGATTTAAAATGGTGTAGAACAGGGGATACCACTCTTCGGTACTTTTATCTGCATAGGACTTATGTAATGAGATAAAAGCCTCTTGGACAAGGTCCATGGCAATGCCTTGCTGACCTTGGGTCGCACTTTCCATCATGACCAATGCACGTCCAGTGACATCTTGCATGAAATTCTTCAGGCGCGACTCAGCCGTACTTCTCAAAGTACTCGAATCTTGCGAATGAAGCTTTTTCGGTGCTAAATCCATAGAGATGGAAAATCCTGTCATTGGATACCCACCATTATTTCCAAATTCATATGATATATAACGATGGAAATAATGGTTTGGTTGACATTAAACCTTATTATTTTTGTAGTTTAATCTATTTTGGAGGGATTAAACCTAGATTTAAACATTTGTAACTGAAAGGCTGTTTAAACGCGCTGACGAACCATTTCAAAGAAACAAATTGAGCCTGCTACAGCCACATTCAGTGACTCTTGACCACCAGGTTGAGGGATTGTCACAGCTTCAGCATGTTCTAATGCATAATCAGAAACACCTTGACCTTCGTTACCTAAGATCCAAACACTGGCTTTCTTTAAGTCTTTGCTATACAGACTTTCCGAACGGTGTGAGCTGGTTACATAAACTGGAATTTTGAATTTAGGCAGTACATCTTCAAGGTTGATATTTTCAAAGCATTGAAGTGAGAAGTGCGCGCCCATACCTGCACGTAATACACGTGGAGACCACAATGATGCAGAACCTTTGGTACAGATAATTTGATCGATACCCGCAGCTGCAGCAGAGCGTAATAATGTACCGACATTACCTGGGTCTTGAACATTCTCTAGAATTAAAGTGTCGGCTTTAAAATCTACAGCTTCACGATTGGTTGGAATATCCACAATTGCCATACAGGCAATCGATGTTCCTAAAGTACTAATATCTTTGTATAACGATTCGCTGATGACAAAAACCACACCGGTGTATTTATTCAGGATGGTTTCATAATCAGGATGTGAAAGTGCATGTTCTGTGGTGAAAATAGAATTAATTTTCTTATTTTCATGGAGCCATGCAAGACACAAATGTGTGCCTTCAAGTATGGTTTGTCCTTGTTTTTTACGATATGTATTTTGTTCAATCAAACCACGTAAATGTTTAATTTTCGGGTTGTCTTTTGATTCAAGGAAAATGGTTGGCATGGGAGATAAATTCCACGACAGTCAGCGAATTGCCGACTGCCGTTATAAAAATTAGTTATGGTAGCTAGTTACAAGATCAACTTCGTTTTTAGAACCGATGATCACAGGAACACGTTGGTGTAATTCTGAAGGTTGAATCTCAAGAATACGTACACGACCTGTAGTAGAAGCACCGCCAGCTTGTTCCATCAACATACTCATTGGGTTTGCTTCATACATTAAACGTAGACGACCTGCTTTTTTAGGATCTTTTGTATCGTATGGATACATGAAGATACCGCTACGGCAAAGAATACGATGAATATCGCCTACCATACATGCAACCCAACGCATATTGAAGTCTTTACCACGTGAACCTGTTTTACCAGCAAGAAGTTCTTCAACATAGCGTTGAACAGGAGCTTCCCAGTGACGTTGATTTGATGCATTGATTGCATATTCTTTGGTATCGGCAGCAACTTGAATCGCATCTTTAGTCAAAATGAATTCTTGAGTTTCTGGATCAAAAGTAAAGAAGACAACACCAGCACCTACAGTTAATGCCAACATGGTTGATGGGCCATACAACACATAGCCTGCTGCTGCTTGGTTAACACCCGGTTGCATAAAGTCTTCAGCTTGAGTCACTGCATTTTTTGCAGGTAAAATCGAGAAAATTGTACCGACGCACATGTTGATATCGATGTTACTTGAACCATCAAGTGGGTCAAATAACACAAGGAAATCACCATTTTCTTGAGCAGGGGTAAATTCATCCAATTCTTCTGAAGCCAAACCACCCACATGTGGATGTACTTTCAAAGCATCAATTAAATAGTCATTTGAAATAACATCTAATTTCTTTTGTTCTTCACCTTGAACGTTTTCGTGTTGAGCACTTCCTAGAACACCCGCCAACGCACCTTTTTGCAGTAATTTATCAATTGACTTACAAGTGTTGGCAATTGTTTCAATTACTTGTGCAAGTTCAGGTGTTAAATTCCCACTTTTTTGTTGTAAAAACTGGGAAAGGCTAAGGTTTGACATATCAGGAAAACTCCGATTAAAAATTTATCAGAACGATAAAAATAACATTGCCGACTATTTTAGATGAGAACGCAGTAAAAGAAAAATTAAACTACATTATTTGTTTTGATTTTGCCCTTGCAACTTGTACAGAAACTGCTATGTTAAATTTAAGAGGGACAATAAAACGGAGCACCAATAATGACAACTTTGAAATTTGACGCGACTCCAACAGCAGGCGAATCAATCACTGTAGATGATATTTCCGAGGACAAAATGAGAGAGGCTTGGAAAGATTATGAAGCAAAGCCTGAATATAAAAAATTCAACAAACACGATTTGATTGAATCGATGAATCCGAATGTAAATGAACCAACCTCAAAATCTTAAATCATAAGCGCATAAAAAAAGCACTCAGTTGAGTGCTTTTTTTATATGGGAATTATTTCAACAGTGGTGGAACTGCTTCATAGTTGATTTCGACGCGGCGGTTTTCTTTCCATGCGCTTTCATCATGACCTGCATTTACAGGCATTTCTTTACCGTAGCTCACAGCTTCAAGTTGATTTGCATTTACACCTGAAGTGACAAGGAAGCTTTCAACTGCTTTTGCGCGACGTTCACCCAAAGCCATGTTGTATTCGCGCGTACCACGTTCATCAGTATGACCTGTAAGCGCAACACGTGAATTGGCATTTGCCATTAAGAACTGTGCATGTGCCTGAAGCGTACGTAAATCATCATTGCTTAACTCGGTGCTGTCATAGTCGAAATGCACCACACGTTTTGCAAGGAACTCTTTATTTTCAGCAGTGACACCACGAGATGAAGCACCTGCAAGGTTTTGTGCGCTTAGTGCAGCATCTTCACTTAGGCCTTGGGTATTAACCGTTGTAGTTGTACCTGCAAGATCACCTGTTTGCACTTGTGCAGCAGGTTTACGGCTTGCACAGCCTGTCATAGCGACAGCAACTGCTAATAGTGGTAGTGCGAATAATTGTACTTTTTTCATCTTCCTCTCCATGAAGGTTGATTTGATTTATGAAAATTTTGTTTATTTTGGTGCCCAAGCGGGTTCACGTACTTCGCCTTGCTCACTTGGTAAGTTCATGCGGAAGCGACCATCTAAAGACATGATGGATAACAACCCACGATTAGCTTCACGTGTCGCATATACCACCATTTGTCCATTTGGTGAGAAGCTTGGTGATTCATCCAAACTTGTTGGTGTCAGAATATTCGTCACACCTGAGTTTATATCATGGACAGCAACTTTGTAATTACTGCCACTTGGACGATGAACAAGGGCTAACTTTTTACCATCTGCACTTAATGTACCACGTGCATTAAATGCACCGCGGAAAGTTAAACGTTTATTAGTGCCATTGGCAAAATCATAGCGGTAAATTTGTGGTGAACCACCACGGTCAGAGGTATAAATAAATGATTTACCATCTGGTGCATAACGCGCTTCAGTATCAATGGCTGAATCATTGGTTAAACGCTCGAGTTGACGCGTTTCCAAGTTCATTTGATAAATTTCAGGATTGCCATGCATGGAAGCTGTAAACAGCATACTTTTGCCATCTGGTGAGAAACTTGGTGCGCCGTTTAAACCACGGAAGCTAGCTAATTTTTCACGTTGACCTGTTGAAAGGTCTTGGAGGTAAATCGCAGGGCGCTTGGTTTCAAATGACACATAAGCAATTTTCTTGGCATCTGGTGTCCAAGCAGGGGATAAAATTGGATCACGTGAGGTCAGAATCGTTTTCGGTTGTTCGCCATCAGTGTCAGCAATTTGTAAGGTATAGCGCTGTTCAGGTGTTGCTGGATTACGTAGTACATACGCAATACGGCCACTAAAGTCACCTTGAATGCCCGTTAATGCGTGATAAATTGCATCACTGATCATATGCGCTGCTTGGCGGGTACGATTTGCAGGAACAGTGAGAAGTTCATTTAATAAATATTGTTTTTTCTCGACATCGTACAATTGATATTGAACAGCAAGACTTCCATCTGCATTGGCTTTCGATGTCCCTGTTACGACATAAGGGACACCGGCAGTTGCCCAAGCCGCGGCATTGGGATTATCCAAACTTGCTGTTGCAGGCAAGTTTTTTGAGCTACTTGTGAATTTACCTGAACGATTCAAGTCATTTTCTATAATAGGATAAATGCTTTGATCTTGGCTGAATGGAATAATCGCAATTTTAGGTGCAGATTCTGGTGCTTTGGTAATTTCAAGATGCAGCTGAGCATGTGTTTGCGTTACAAACGCTGCGCCTAGAGCGCTGATGATTGCAAGGCTGAGTAAGTGTTTACGTGTTTTTTCCATCATTCGTTATATACTCAAATCAACGGATTTATTGTGAATATGCTTGTTCTACATGATCGCATGATTTTGCCTGAATAGAAGCACGCAATCGACAGGAAACTGTTATTAGTCTGTGAAAAATGAAGATTATTTTATCAATTTAAACTGAAGTTTATCTTAAAAAGTAAAAGCCATAACAAATTATTTGTTATGGCTTTTCTCTTATTGTGCCTTGAACGTTGAAGTCAACGAGCGAGCTTGTCGTCGCGCTTCAGGGTCTGAAGGCATCGGATATGGTGCTGCCGCACGAATAGCCGCTTCGATGCTGGCTTTCATATCGGGATCGCTAGAGTTCACTACAGCCGAACGCACACTACCATCATCATTGAGCTGAATACGTGCAGTAGCGGTTTTACCTGAGGAACCACTTGGTGTATCCCAAGCACGGCGGATTTTGTTTTCAAAATCACGTTTTGCAGTGGATGCAATACGCTTGGACTCAGCTTGTTTTTGTGCAGCTTCCTCAGCAGCTTGACGTGCAGAAGAGGCACGAGCTTCCTCGGCAGCACGTTCACGAGCTTCAGCATCTGCTTTGGCTTTCGCTTCTGCGGCAGCTTTGCGTTTTGCTTCAGCATCCGCCGCTTTTTGTTTAGCTAATGCATCAGCCTTGGCCTTAGCATCGTGTTCAGCCTTCGCTTTTGCCGCGGCATCCGCTTTGGCTTTGGCATCATGTTCTGCTTTCGCTTTTGCAGCATCTGCTTTGGCTTTGGCATCTTGAGCAGCTTTGGCTTTAGCTGCATCAGCAGCTTGTTTTTGCTGAGCTGCAGCTTTGGCTTTTGCTTCTGCAGCCGCTTTTTCCTGTGCCACTTTTTGCTTTTGCTGTTCAGCACGTTTTAAAGCATCTGCTTTTAATTTTGCTGCCTGAGCATCTGCTGCTGCTTGTTCAGCTTTTTTACGTGCAGCATCCGCTTTGGCTTGTGCAGCCTGCTTAGATTTAGCATCTGCCTGAGCGGCCTCAGCTTTTGCCTGTGCAGCGGCTTCAGCAGCCTGACGTTGTTTTTCTGCCAGTCGGGCTTGTTCAGCAGCTTGTCGTTCTGCTTTTTCTTGAGCAGCTTTAGCTTCTTGAGCCGCTTTCTGCGTATCAATTTGTGGTTTTACAGGAGCAGCAGGTGGGGGCGTTACTGGCGTTGCTGTTGGTACCGCAGGTGCATCAATGACAGGTGTTGCCGTTTGCGTGATTTCAGTGGCGATATTTTCATGTGCCGTTTCTGTAAACTCAGTTTCTTCACGCGTCACAGGTTTCAAATCTTCAGGTTTGATTAAAACCGTTTTGATTTGTTTAGGTGGTTCAGGTGGTTTACTCATACCAAGATAAAGTAATCCCACCAAAGCAACCACATGCACACCGATGGTAAACCCGATGGCAATTGCTTTTTGCTTAAACGGTGGTTTGTTAAATTCTTTCATAAACTACTTTAATGGCTCAGTCAGTAAGCCTACCTGAGTTAAACCGGCATCCTGTAATTCAGACATCAGTGCAATGACATCACCATAAGGGCGTGTATTGTGACCACGAATGACCACTTGCATCTCTTTATTGTTGGCTTTTGCTTGTGTTTGCGCTTCAGTCAAAATTTGTTTAAGAGCAGCAAGTTCTAAAGGCTCAGCTTTGTGTTCTTTATATTCAAGAAAATATTGACCATTTTCATCTAAAGTCACCATGGCAGGGGCATCTTTAGATTCCATTGGTGCACCATTGGCTTGAGGTAAATCAACCTTGATGCCACTGGTAATCATGGGTGCAGTCACCATGAAGATTACTAAAAGTACGAGCATGACATCGATATAAGGCACGACGTTCATTTCACTTTTTAGTGGCTTTTTTATACGCTCAAAGCGACCAGAACGTTGAATTGCCATTAGTCATTGTCCTGTGTATTGCCGACAGACTGACGTTGTAACAGTGCAATCATTTCTTCTGCAAATAAAGCACGATCAGAATAGAGCGCTTCACTTTTAGCGGTGTAATGGTTAAATGCAAGTACAGCAGGAATGGCAGCGAATAGACCAATAGCGGTTGCAATCAATGCTTCGGCAATACCCGGTGCAACAGTCGCTAAAGTCACTTGGTCAACATCAGATAAACCAATGAACGCATTCATAATGCCCCAAACGGTACCGAATAGACCCACGTAAGGTGCCACAGAGCCGATGCTCGCCAATGTACCTAAACCATTCTCAAGCTGGCTTTGGTCACGACTTAAACCTACACGTAAGATACGTTCCGTACCTTCAATGGTTTGTTCAGTAGAAGCATGACGTTTTTTTAATTTTAAAAATTCGCCTAGACCTCGATAAAAAATATCTTCAAGACCGCGACGTTTAGAGTTTAGCTGTGCGTTGTTATAAAGCGTATTGAGTTCAGCACCAGACCAGAAGATTTTTTGAAAGTGTTCATCTTCCGCCTGTGCTTTTTTATAACTCATGCATAACTTGGCAATCAGATACCAACTCAACATCGATGCCAGCAGTAAAATCAGCATGACCAATTGAACGACCGGACTAGCTTGTAAAATAAGATCTGAAATATGAAGTGTTGTTTCTAACTGAGTTGCCATAGTTGTTACATGTGCCAAATAATTTTTTTAGTTGGATTCTAACTCTTTCTGAATTAGTTCGCGTATTTCATCGGGTAGGCGACGTGGTTTCATATCTGCACTGATACATGCCAATTCAACCTCACCGGATGCAAGCATGATTTCACCACGATAAATATTTTGTTGCAATACAAATGATGAGGCTTTCAATGAAACGACACTTGCAGTGACGGTAATTAGATCATCCATCATGATAGGTCGTGAATATTTCACGTTAATTTTATGTACAACAAAATTGTAGTCTTTTTGATGCCAATAGTGGCTGATGCCTGATGCGCGAAGCCATTCAGTTCGTGTACGTTCCATAAATCGAATATGATTGGCATGATAAACGATGCCGCCTGCATCAGTATCTTCGATATATACACGAATGTTGAATTCGAATTTATTCGCCATGAGGTGTTCCATTTTGCAATCTAGAGAATTGGACTAGACAGTTACACCGCGCTAGTGCATTGAAAAATGACTAAAATCGGGTAGTGAGTCAAGTGCTGTCATGCGGGGAAGTTTAGCACTCTAAGAAATGACTCCAATGGCACAACCTTTCAAAAAGCCTGTCAGAGATGCGTTTGGGGATTTTTTAAATTATCGGGATTAACCTCGACTGTTTTAATTCATTACAACAGCATGTAGTAAAAACAAAAAAAGCAGTTTAAATCGGATTAAACTGCTTTGCATGCGACAGGATGATTTTCATTATTGCCTTCAAAATAGATACTTTGAGTACTGCGATTAATCGAAAGAACATAGGTTTTTTTAGGATCTGGATAATCACGATCCTGCCAACGCACATCATTCAATTTTAAAATTAACTGCGCATTTTGATTGGTCACCATAGCTTGACCACGCCAACAGGCTTGATTGGTACAGATACTGACATTCTTTTGTCCTTGTACGCTTATGGTAAGGCGATCTAAATGGGCAGGGCCTTTGCCACGACATTGTTGATTTTGACACAGATCTTGCAGTACCGCATTTCCGCATTCCCAAACATCTTTTGCGGAAGAGTTCATCGCGAGTAAAGCTATACAAGCACTGAATAATAGATGTTTCATGGCGGTACCCTCTTAATTATTCGCAAGTGTTATTTATGTTGTATCTAGGGCGATGCGATTGTATTTATAGTGATGAAGTTGCTCGCAAATGCACTATTTTGATACCTCATCATTTAATTTTGATCAAATGACGACTTAGTTCACATTTATTAATTTAGATTGTGATTTATGTTTATTCAATGCGGTTTGATATGTGAATTGTGGTCGATGCGTAAAGAGATAAGAGAGTTCTTTAAGTAAATGTAAAAGTGCCCGAATCTATGGCGAAAATATTTTGAGGAAATGAGTTTTTATAATATGTGAATATTCATTCTTTATTTTTTGTTTCATCAATATGCGCATTGGCATAAGAAAAAAGTTTTTGGCATTGTTATTGCTTCCATATAAGAACTATTCAAAATCATGGAATTTGAGCATATGTTAAAACCTTTAGCTCTGTCTCTCGCTGTTGCAGCCAGCTTTTCTTTTATTTCTGCAAATGCCTCAGCTGAAGATTTTAAAATCCTAAAACAGCTTGAAAACAAACCAACCTTACTCAAAAGTGGGGATTATAAAGGTCATTATTATGTGCCAAGTACACTAAATACAATTACTTGGGGCTATCTACCTAATAAAGATGCAAAACCTGTATTAACGATTCCAGCAGGTAGCACGATTACATTTGATACAGTTTCACATGAAGGTTTACTAGAAGATCAAGGGCGTGATGCTGAAAAATATTTCACTTCACAAGGAGTTAAAGCTGAACATATTTTACCTGAAGCAAAACTTATTACAGGCTCAAAGCTCAAGCATGATTTCCATAAAGATGGTCCACACATTATTACAGGTCCAGTCTATGTCGAAGGTGCGATGCCGGGTGATATTTTAAAAGTTGAGATTTTAAAGGTTGAGCCTCGCGTGCCCTACGGTGTGATCTCAAATCGTCATGGTAAAGGTACATTGCCTGAGTTCCCAAAGCGTCAAAAACATGATCATGCATCACCGTCAAATCCAGAAGCCTATGGCAATGTTTCGGTGTTTACACCTATTGAGAAAAATGCGGATGGCGTATGGGAAGGAGTATTGAAAACAGAATCAGGTAAAGCGATTCGTTTCCCACTCAATCCATTCATGGGAACGATGGGTGTTGCACCAAATACGAGCGATGCTGTGCATTCTGTTCCACCATCATTCTATGGCGGCAACATTGATATTAATGATTTAACTGCAGGTGCAACAGCTTATTATCCTGTGCAAGTACCGGGTGCGTTGTTCTATACAGGCGATAGTCACTTTGTACAAGGTGATGGCGAAGTTGCGTTAACCGCGCTTGAAGGTTCTGCGCGTGCGACCTTTAAAATTTTAGTATTAAAAGCTGGTCGTGACAAAATTCCGGGCAAATCATTAACTCAGCCATTGGGTGAAAATGATGAGTTTTGGATTACACCGGGCTTGGATGAAGACCTTGACGAAGCAATGCGTAAATCGACCCGTGAAGCCATTCGTTTCCTTGTAGATGAGTATGGTATTTCAGAGGAAATTGCGTACGCTTACTTAAGTGCTGCGACTGATTTTGAAGTGTCTCAAGTGGTCGATAAAACCAAAGGTATTCACGCCATGATTCGTAAAGCGGACTTTAAAGAGTTTAAGGACGAAGCGAAATAAAAACGATAAATAGTTAGAAAAATAAATTTGTGCTTTTGCCAACTGATTCAGGTATGGTCAGTTGGCTTTTTCTTTTGTAATAGCCTGAAAATTTTTAGAATATGGTGAATAAATAATCGATTTAAAAATAAGAAAGAGGATACTGTGGCAGAGCAAAATAACAATGACATGATGATTCAATTGCCGTGGACTGTGCCACAGCAACCTTTATAACTCACTCATGTTGGAGTTGATCCTAATACAAAAATTCCATTGGATGTGAATGTTAGTTCGACTGATTGGATTGCTGTCGGTGCTATAGCTTTGTCGCTCCTAGCATTCTTTGTGACGATTCATGTTGTCAAACAATCAACAAAAAGTCAGATTAAAGTAAATAGAGAATTGATAAATAGTCACAAAGATTCTTTTGAAAAAGAATTAGCATTTAAAAACAAACAGGTTATCACTCAAAACTTTATTCAATACGCTTCAAAATTCATTAGTGGGCAAGCCAATCTTATTTTAAAACTTCGAGATTTTAAGGTGTTTTACGGGAGTATCAGTAACAAGGAAAAATTGGATCGAACTACACATGTGGGGCAGATCTATCAAGAATTAAGAGATATCTCAAATCAAGTTTTGCAAGATTACCATGTATTAGAGCTATTTTTACTGACTAAAGGTCGTTCGATTGTCAATTTGGAAATGAAAAATATATTATTTTTTCAATTTTTATGGAGATATCTAGAGATTTTATTAGACCAGCCTGAATCAGAATCATGGTTAAAAAAAGAGAATCAAACCATTATTGAGCTATTAGAATATAGTGAGTTTCAAAAATTAGGAAATGATCTTAAAAAGATTATAGGCGAAGATAATATTACAATTTATTTGCTGTTAAATGAGCTAAATAGACAGATTAGCAAATTAATCCAAGCTGAAATAAAAAAAGCAGCCTAAGCTGCTTTTGAAATCATTTTTCTTTCGGTTCAGGCGGTGTCATCCCAAACTGTAAATACGCCATATTGGTGGCAATACGACCACGTGCAGTCCGCATCACATAACCTTGCTGAATCAAATAGGGCTCAATCACATCTTCAAGCGTACCAGAATCTTCCGCCATCGCAGCTGCTAATGCTTCAACACCCGCAGGACCACCATCAAAACGTTCAAGCAGCATCGACAAATAACGACGGTCAAGCGTATCTAAGCCATCTTTATCCACGTTGAGCATATCAAGCGCACGTTGCGCCATCTCTTGAGTGACTTCGCCTGTACCTTTGACTTGCGCGTAGTCACGTACACGACGTAACAAACGATTGGCAATACGCGGCGTACCACGCGAACGACGGGCAATTTCACGTGCGCCATCTTCGGTCATGGGTACATCCATGAGATTCGCTGAACGGGTCACAATGTGGGTCAGGTCATCGACTGAATAGAACTCTAAACGCTGTACAATCCCAAAACGGTCACGTAGTGGAGAGGTCAATAGACCTGCTCGTGTGGTTGCTGCCACCAAAGTAAATGGCGGTAAATCGAGTTTAATCGAAC
Source organism: Acinetobacter sp. NCu2D-2 (assembly GCF_001647675.1). NCBI lineage: Bacteria > Pseudomonadati > Pseudomonadota > Gammaproteobacteria > Moraxellales > Moraxellaceae > Acinetobacter > Acinetobacter sp. NCu2D-2. The sequence goes on along the minus strand of NZ_CP015594.1, from coordinate 1,700,993 downwards.
GTGCTGCAGGACCTTCACCAATCATGATATCAAGTTGATAATCTTCCATTGCAGGATAGAGAATCTCTTCAATCACAGGCGAAAGACGGTGAATTTCATCAATAAATAAAACATCGCCTTCTTCTAAATTGGTGAGCATGGCAGCCAAATCACCGGCACGTTCAAGCACAGGACCAGACGTCGATTTTAAATTACCGCCCATTTCACGCGCGATAATATTGGCCAGAGTGGTTTTACCCAAACCCGGTGGACCAAAAATAAGCGTATGATCGAGTGCTTCACCACGACCTCGTGCAGCACCAATAAAGATTTCCATTTGTTCACGGACAACCGGTTGACCGACATAGTCATCGAGTGAAGTCGGGCGAATGGCACGATCAAAATGATCTTCGGGTTTTTCAGAACCACTGATAAGACGGTCTTGCATATCTATTAACTTAATCTCTTTATCGAAGCTGTTTGATGCTGTGAAAACAGCCTCAAATAATGATCTGTGTTTGGCTGCCATTGTGTAGGCGTTGTCTTACTTTTGAAAGATCAAAAGTAACAAAAATCTTTTGTTGAGTTGAAGGTACGTCCTGTACCTCAACTCAACTAGCGACATCCATGTCGCTAAAGCTCGAGCAAATTTTAGATTGAAAATTTGCTCATAGGTAAATTGCTTATCTATTCATCGATTTTAATGCCGCGCGGATAATGTCACTCGCTTCAGTGTAATCTGCTTTTACTGCATTAATCAGTTTTTGCGCTTCTGCCGGCTTATAACCTAAAGATTGAAGTGCAGCTTCAGCTTCAGCCACTGCAGAATTGCCTGTAAATTGAATTTGCTCAGTCGTTGAATTGCTTGGTACAGCACCTGATGCCATCGCTTTAAAGCGGTCACGTAATTCAATCATTAAGCGTTCAGCCGTTTTCTTGCCGACACCCGGAACTTTGACCAAGGTATTCACATCTTCATGTTCAACCGTATGAATAAGCATATCTACACTTAACGTAGACAAAATACCCAAAGCCATTTTAGGTCCAACACCGTTGACTTTCAGTAAGGTACGGAAAATGGTTTTTTCCTGCTGATTTAAAAATCCATACAGCAACTGCGCATCTTCACGAACCGCCAAATGTGTCCAAAGCGTGATTTTTTGCCCTTTTTGTAGTTGGCAGAAAGTGGTGAGCGGGGTATCAATCTCGTAACCCACACCATTCACATTAAGTAATACAGTCGGTGCTTCTAAAGCAAGCACTTCACCAATCAGGCATCCAATCATTTAAATTTTTACTCTAATTTAATCGGGGCATGTCACAAGAAAAAGTATTAGTCACATGCATATCTATCATTTTGCTTGAGTTTATCATCAAAACTCGAGCGAGAATGGCTTAAATTAAACCAGACTTATTGCCTTGTAACTCTTGCGAGAGGTTATAGGCTTGATGGTCGGAAAACTTCGAAACAATATCGAGCACTTGCATAATATTGTCATAGTGATCTGCGCCAAAATGTGAACCAGAGCGCTGTAAAATGGCCATTAAACGCTGCTCTTTAAAGCTCAAGTTTTTATGCGGTGTGGTCAGTGGAATAAAAGCATCTAAAATATTTTGCAGACATTGGTGCGCAATAATCTCAAGACCAGCTTTTTGTGGGTGTTCAAAGATCTTGTCACGGGCCAATTCTTTGGCACGGTTAATTCCAGCTTCCACATCCGGACTGCAATAGGCCAACAAAGAGCCTTGCAATTGACCCATGAGGATTTCTTGCTGATGTCGTGCGAAGGCAGTCGTGACTTCATCTACAATTCGTTTCATCACCCGACCACGCAGTGCAGCAATTTTTTGCTGCCACGTTGACAATGGCATCTGTAATTCTTCAGGAATACCGTAATCGCCAATTAAATTTAGGAAGATTGGTTCAACTTCTTCATAGCTCAGCATGTTTAGACTGATGCCGTCTTCTAAATCAATCAGGGCATAGCAAATGTCATCGGCTGCTTCGAGCAAGTAGGTGAGTGGATGACGACAATAGTGATAATCACCCAGTTGCAGCAAACCAAGCTGTTCAGCAATTTGCTTTAAAATCTCTTTTTCTGACTGGTAACAGCCAAACTTTGCCCGTTTATTGGCAGGCGTGTCACCCTGTGATGCAATCGTTTTAGATAGCCATGGGTACTTTAAGTAAGCTCCTAAGGTTGCGTAAGTCAGGCGCATTCCACCGTCATCCGGATGATAATCAATACGGGTTAGTAAGCGTAAACCTTGGGCATTGCCTTCAAATTGGCGTACATCGGCTTCTTGCTCAGGACTTAAATCTTTTAAAAAGTCGGTATGTGAGGCATCGTCAAACCATTCACGAATGGCATACTCACCGGCATGACCAAAAGGCGGGTTGCCAATATCGTGCGCAAGGCAAGCGGCCTGAATAATTGCACCGACATCGGCAGGGGAAATCCATGCCGGTAAATCATCTTTAATTTTTTCAGCCGCCAGCATGCCTAAAGAACGCCCAATACAAGACACCTCTAAAGAATGGGTCAGGCGGGTATGAATACCATCATGCTGCGTGAGGGGATGCACTTGAGTTTTACGATTCAGCTGGCGAAAACTTTGCGAAAAAATAATTCGGTCGTAGTCCTTGTGAAAAGGGCTACGTGCCAGTTCAGTATTTTGTTTTTTACTGCCAATTCGTAAAGTCGAGAGCAGATCAAGCCAGCGCATCGTATTCATTGTTATTTACCTTCTTTGTTCAAGGCTATGATGCCAAATCTCAGTTTGAAAATATATGTACTTGCGACATAAGTTGCCGTTTTAAATGAGGGTCGAAATAGAAGAAAGATCGTTACTGAAATGCACTATCTCGCACATGGCTCAATCTCTTAATATGAAACAAATAGAGAAAAACGTGGAAGTCATGATGCATATAAAAGTTGGGGTTGGAACCTTATTAATGTTGGCATTGGGAATTGGTGTATCAGGCTGTACGACAGAACCGATGCAGCAAGATCTCACTATGGCACAGCAATTGGCGGTGCGAGATGGCCATCCTATAATGAAGCATTTATATATCTTACAAGCCATTGCTCAAGAAAATGGTGGAAATCGTGCCGTGGGAACAGCAGGTGGGCAAGCAACAGCTAAATACATCCTAGATGAAGCGAAAAAAGCTGAATTGACTGCGCAGATGCTTCCCTTTGAAAACCGCAATAAAATAGTGGGGCAAAACATCATTGTAGAAATTCAGGGACAATCTAAAAACACCGCGATTATCGTTGGTGGACATTATGATTCAGTGAAAATGGGGCCGGGCATTAATGACAACGGTTCAGGTGTCGCCGTACTTTTAGAGTTGATGCATCACTATGCTAAGACCAAGCCGAAACATACGGTATATCTTGCATTTTGGGATTCTGAAGAGGATGGCATAGGCGGCTCAAAAGACTTTGTCAGTCAATTGACTGAAACACAGCTCAAAGGCATTCAGGCGTATATCAATATCGATATGGTCGGTACAAAAAATCCAACCATTCAAATCGCGGATGGTGACCATTCTTCCATTGATGACATGGAAAAAATGCTCAAAGCACGTGGTATGAAAGAGGCTGAATATAAGCCGCTAACAGATGGCTTACGTAAGATACCAAAACATGCAGGCGATTTAGCCTTAGAACAACAGATGAAAGCATTCTTTAAAACCAAAGGCATTGAGGTGAAAGAGGATGTTTCGACCTTGGCCGCAAGTGATACCGCGCCATTTTTAGGCAAGGTACCAGTGACGTCTTTAATTTTATTTAATGAGCAAATGAAAGGGGATGAACTTGAATTTGCACCGTGTTATCACAAAGCGTGTGACACGATTGAGTTAATTGATCCGAAATCTTTGCAGCTTTCTTTGGAAGCAGTGAAAGATTTAATGGATCATCTAAACCAATAGAACTGCAGGTTGAAGTGTCTAAATTTTCAAGATGATCCTGATTGGGCTTGTTGTTGAAAAATAATACAATTTTTAAGAGGTTGAGAAAACTTAACAAGATTTGTTTTTTATCTAGAAAAATGTGATAACCTAGCCGACTACGTTCAATTTTTTTGACTGAAAATAAACGTATTATTTTAAAAAAGCTGACTCATAAGCGGTCAGTTTTCTGCATTCCTCTCTAGCTGATTTGCTCAATTCACAGTAGAATATGACCCTCTCTCAAGTCACATTGTGGCATGGTCGATGACCATCCCGTGGAGCCAAAATCAGCATGTTTATCGTTGCCGGTGCACCTGCACACTCTTCTTTTAAGAAAACTCAACTACTCTCGCGCTTAACGCCAATTAGTTCTGTTCAATCACTAGAAAGTCAATTTGTTTACCTTTTTGACCAAGCGCTAGGTGAGCAACAACAGCAATCCGCTTTACAGCTTCTCAACGATGGTCAGTCATATGAACTCCGCCAAGCTGCAGATGATGAGATTCAAATTTTAGTCACACCACGTGTCGGAACCATATCGCCGTGGTCGTCTAAAGCAACAGACATTTTCGCGAATTGTAATACGCCGGTTCATCGTTTAGAACGCGGCGTTTTATTTACCCTAAAAGGCGTAAAAGCGCTGTCTAAAGAAGCATTACAAGTCTTGCATGACCGTATGACAGAAAGCATATTCAATAAGATTGAAGATGCTGCTGCACTGTTTACTGAGACTGAACCAAAACCTTTAAACTCAATTGATATTTTGGGTGAAGGTAAACAAGCACTAGTCAAAGCCAATTCTGAATTTGGTTTTGCATTGTCTGATCAAGAAATTGATTATTTGACAGACGCATTTACAAAATTGGGTCGTAACCCGAATGACATCGAGCTGATGATGTTTGCACAAGCAAACTCAGAGCATTGCCGTCATAAAATCTTTGGTTCTGAATGGACAATCGATGGTGAAGTGCAACCATTGTCATTGTTCCAAATGATTAAAAACACCTATAAAGAATCACCAACAGATGTCTTGTCGGCGTATAAAGACAACGCATCGGTGATTGTTGGTTTTGACACACAACGTTTCTATCCGAAAAAAGACGAAAACGGTCAGTTCGTTTATCAATACAAGAGCCAAGCAGCTCACATCTTGATGAAAGTGGAAACCCATAACCATCCTACAGCGATTGCACCATTTGCTGGTGCTGCGACAGGTTCAGGCGGTGAAATTCGTGATGAAGGCGCAACAGGCCGTGGCGGTAAGCCAAAAGCAGGTTTAACAGGTTTCACAACTTCGAACTTGAACATTCCGGGCTTTGAACAGCCATGGGAAGAAAACTATGGCAAACCATCACGTATGGCATCGCCACTTCAAATTATGATTGAAGGGCCACTGGGTGGTGCAGCGTTTAACAACGAATTTGGTCGTCCTGCTTTAAATGGTTACTTCCGTACTTTTGAACAAAACGTCAATGGCGAAGTAAAAGGCTTCCATAAGCCAATCATGATTGCCGGTGGTTACGGTAACATCCGTCCTGACCATGTCGAAAAAGATGCGATCCAACCGGGCGATCTTTTGATTGTGCTTGGTGGTCCTGCAATGCTGATCGGTTTAGGTGGCGGTGCAGCCTCTTCTGTAGACAGCGGTACCATGGGTGAGAGCCTAGATTTTGCTTCTGTCCAACGTGAAAACCCAGAAATGGAACGCCGTTGCCAAGAAGTAATTGATACCTGCTGGCGTATGGAAGATGAAAACCCAATCGTCTCTGTGCATGACGTGGGTGCGGGCGGTATTTCAAATGCAATGCCTGAGCTTGTGAATGACCATGAACTCGGTGCGGTACTTGACCTTCGTAAGATTCCATCGCTTGAGCCTGGTATGTCTCCAATGGAGATCTGGTCAAACGAAGCACAAGAACGTTATGTCCTTGCGATCAAACCAGAATCTTTAGCACTATTTGAATCGATCTGTGCGCGTGAACGTTGTCCGTTTGCGGTGCTTGGTGAAGCGACTGAAGCACGTCACTTAACCGTTGAAGATCCATTGTTTGAAAACAAAGCTGTGGATATGCCAATGCAAGTGATGCTCGGTGGTACACCACGCATGAGCCGTTCATATGAAACTGCTGAACGCAAAGGCGATGACTTCGACGCATCGAAAGTCACTGATCTGAAAGATGCGATTTACCGTGTCATTAAAAACCCAACAGTTGCATCTAAATCGTTCTTGATCACCATTGGTGACCGTTCGATTACGGGTATGGTTGCACGTGATCAAATGGTGGGTCCATGGCAGGTTCCTGTGGCAGATGCTGCGGTAACCACCACAAGCCTTGTGGGTTATACAGGTGAAGCAATGGCGATGGGTGAACGTCCACCAGTTGCATTGTTAAACCCAGCGGCTTCTGCACGTTTATCGGTTGCTGAATCCATCTCGAACATCATGTCTGCGAAGATTGACCAAATCAGCGATATTAAATTGTCTGCGAACTGGATGGCAGCTGCAGGTCAACCGGGCGAAGACCAAGCATTATTCGAAGGTGTAAAAGCCATCGGTATGGAAATGTGCCCTGCATTGGGTATTGCCATTCCAGTGGGTAAAGATTCACTTTCTATGCGTACTACATGGAATGATGAAGGTGAAGATAAGTCTGTGACTTCGCCAATGTCAGGTGTAATCACTGCGTTTGCACCAGTGACTGATGTTCGTAAGACGCTTACACCTGAACTTAAAAATATCGAATCTGTACTGGTTCGTATTGATTTGTCTAAAGGTCAATTCCGTCTTGGCGGTTCGATCTTAGCGCAAGTGTATAAAGCAATTGGTTCAGTAACGCCAGATGTTAATAGCTTCGATGACTTCAAAGCATTCTTTGCATTGGTTCAAGACTGGAACAGCCGCGGCTTAATCAAGGCGTATCATGACATCGGCGATGGTGGTTTGCTTGCGACTGTTGCGGAAATGATGTTCGCTTCACGTCTAGGTGTTGCACTTGAAGAACAATCTGTGGCTTCATTATTTGCTGAAGAAATTGGTGCGGTTCTGCAAATTGCCAAAGCAGATTGGGACGCATTACAAGCTGAAGTCGCAGCATCTTCAATTAAAGATGCGATTTCTCTAGTTGGTACTGTAAACAATACAGATCAATTGTCTGTGAATGGTCTTGTGCTTGAACGTGCTGATTTGCAAGTGGCTTGGACTGAAGTGTCACATCAAATTCAACGTCTACGTGATAACTTAGAAACCGCTGAACAAGAATTTGCCTTGATCACAGATAAGGATCACAAAGGTTTAATCGCACAACCAACCTTTGACTTAAATGAGCCTGTAGAAGCACCGTTTATTAATTTACGTCGTCCGAGCATGGCAATTTTACGTGAACAAGGTGTAAACGGTCATGTGGAAATGGCTGCTGCATTTGATACAGTCGGCTTCAACACCGTTGACGTACACATGAGTGACTTACTTGCAGGTCGTATCAGCCTTGATGATTTCGAAGGCTTGGTAGCATGTGGTGGTTTCTCTTACGGTGACGTATTGGGCGCAGGCGGTGGCTGGGCAAAATCAGTATTGTTCAACCCGAAACTACGTGACCAATTTGAGAAATTCTTCAACCGTGACGAAACTTTCTCTTTAGGTATTTGTAATGGCTGTCAAATGTTGTCTCAATTGGCACCACTGATTCCGGGTGCTGAAAACTGGCCACGTTTCCATCGTAACGTTTCAGAAATGTTTGAAGCGCGTAGCGTGAATGTTCGTGTTGAGAAATCAAATTCTGTCTTGCTTGAAGGTATGGAAGGTTCGATTCTTCCAATCGCTGTAGCACACGGTGAAGGTCGTGCGGTTGCAAGTGAAGAAAACTTTGCTGCGCTGAATGCTGGTAACCAAGTGATTCTACGTTATGTAGACAGTCACGGTAACCCAACACAGCATTACCCACTGAACCCGAACGGTTCACCTGAAGCGATTTCTGGCGTGACATCAACTGATGGTCGTGCAACGATTATGATGCCGCATCCAGAGCGTAACTTCCGTGCGATTCAGCATTCTTGGAAACCTGAAGATTGGGATCAAGATGGTGCTTGGTTACGTATGTTCCGTAATGCACGTAAATTTATTGGTTAATTAAATCAATGAACGCAGATTCAAATCCCAAGTGCGACACATTTGTAGTTAGTTGAAAAAGTTAGGTGTATTCATAGAATCATTAGACTTTTTCAACTCGCAATTGGAAAGCACACAATGAAGAAATACACCCAACTTTCTCAAGATGAAAGATACGAAATTTATGCTACTTTGAAAAGTAAAAGCTCAATCGCTAACCTTGCTCGGGAGTTAGGGCGTTCACGATCAACCATCTACCGTGAATTAAAAAGAAATACTGGGCAACGTGGATATAGGGCTCAACAGGCAGCTAAATTTGCAAGTCAAAGACGGTACCGTCCTTCCTCATCAATGACAGCATTTGCCTTCGCCTATATTGATTATTTAATTGGCTTGGACTGGTCACCAGAACAAATTTCAGGTGCTTTAACACAACGCGGTTGGCTGGATGTACCTTCACATGAGTGGATTTACCAGTACATTTATCAAGATAAATCAAAAGGCGGTAAACTCCATCTACACTTAAGGCATCAGAAGAAATATCGAAAACGAGGTTACAAAAACACGGATCGTAGGGGGCAAATCATTGATAAAACAAGTATTCACTGCAGAGACCAGGTCATTGATCAACGACAACGTTTAGGAGATTTCGAAGGTGACACGGTGATTGGTAAACATCATAAAGGTGCTTTATTGACACTCGTTGATCGAAAGAGCCTGTATGTACATATTGTTCATTTAGGGCCAACGAGAGCATCCTCTCAAACGATTACTTGTGCATTAGATCGTTTACAAATGAGCCATGCTTATAGTGTGACATTTGATAATGGCAAAGAATTTTCCGAACACAAAAGAATTACTGATGCTGGGATAGAGACGTATTTTGCTGATCCTTACAAGTCTATTCAGCGAGCTAGAAATGAAAATACGAATGGTTTAATCCGTCAATATCTGCCAAAATCATCATCGTTTGATGATGTGTCAAACGAACAAATAGAGCAGATAGAATTTGCACTCAACCATCGTCCTAGAAAAACACTAGGTTGGTATACACCGAGTGAAGTTATGGCTGGTTTTTATACTGTTGCACTTGCCGCTTGAATCCGCCGAATTAAAAAAGCCACCGAAAGGTGGCTTTTTTTATCATCAGGATATCGTAAATGATACCTTACTTTTGAAGCATCAAAAGTAACAAAAATGCTTTATCTGACTGATAGGACATCCTTGTCCCTAGTCTGACGGCGACATCCATGTCGCAGATCATCTATTTAAATAAAGTTGCTTGAAATCTTATTGTTGTATATAAAAAAAGACCATCACTTGATGTTCTTTCTTATTTCAGCAAACACTTGCTAATCAAGCCTGATACATCACATAAATCACTTTTTTTAAATATTTTATAATTAAGCGTAATTTTCACATACTCATAAAAAAAAGATCTCATTTCCATTATGATCTAAGTATTCAAATTCTATGCAGATTAAGATCCAGAACATTATAAAAATAATCTTTTTACTGAGCATCACATCTTTAGCGGGTTGTGAGTGGTATATGTGGAAAATGAATCTAGATCGGATTGATCTTGCTAAAGAGATTGGGCAGTTACCTCAATTAAATGATGATTCGGATTTAAAAGGCCTAGATTTAAATAATAATGGCATTCGAGATGATATTGATGAATATATCAGACGTACCTATCATCATCCTAAGCAACGTAAAGCAGTTGAACAATATGCAATTCAGTCGCAAGTAATATTGTTGGTCGATAAGACTGATATGATTCGTGTAAGACAATTAAATTATGAAAGCGCACGTGCGATTTCTTGTATCTATGATGTTTTTCCTCATGAGAATCAACTTGCATCAAATATTGTGAAAAGTATTGGCGCTATCACAACCAATACTAAGCAGCGTTTTCAAGAAAATTTAGCATATTCTAAAGCATTGGATGGGACATCTATGACCATGCCAAGAGATGATTATTGTGATAAATAGTTATGTAAATATTTAAATTTAGACAATATTGTTAATTCAGCCATCATTTTAGTTTTTTAAAAGTTGCTAGGAATTTTGGTGTATGGCGATCTTGTGAGTAATATTTCTTGCTCAAAACTATTTATGAGATAACGTGAAGAAATCAGGTAAAAAGCCACAATTCGTGGCTTTTCAGTGCTTTTCTACGTATTTAAACAGTGAGTTGAATCTGCTTTAACACCGCTTTCAATGTATTTTCAAAATCAAACTCATCATTTGTACTCTCCTGATAACGCCATGCGACATAACCATCTGGACGAACAAGAACAGCACCTGATTCATTAATTTCAGATTTACTGTTCCATGTGCAATACACATCGCGATATTCGCGTGAACCAATTTGAATGACATCCAAGTAAGGTAAATTCAATGCATGAGCTGCAAGTTTCCAGCCTTTACCTGAAAGACCGGTGAGTAGGGTAAAACGACCTTTGCCTGTAATGTCTAAAATGGATTGTTTATTACCTTTCGAATCAATTAACCATGTATGAGGGACTTTAGCACCTGGGCGTGTGGTCGCTTGTAGGTACAGTTGTTCATCTTGCTCAAATACTTCAGGTTCAGATTCATTGATGATGGCATTTGATGTGTAACGCTGATTGAGCTCCACACCTTGAGCATTAAACTCAAAGTTTTTAATTTCGAGTGCTTTGAATAACTTTTTACGAATCTCAGCACCTTGTTCATTTTCCGCAAAAATCCGTTCCAACATGTCTTTTTGTGTGGTGACACCTTGATCAAAACCAAACACTTCTTTTAAATATTTATAGTCATAACGTGATTGGTTCGCACGTGCCACAATTTGTTTACCCACAGGCGCTCGCTCAGCCGTATAGGACTCTAAAAGTGTAGGAGCAGCCCAACCTTTAACAGCATAGGCCAGTTTCCAGCCGAGGTTAAAGGCATCTTGCATACAGGTATTTGAACCTAAACCACTTGAAGGCGGATGACGATGTACCGCATCGCCACCGCAGAACACGCGACCTTTAGAATATTCCGTCGCCCATGTTTGGTTCACGTACCAATAGGAAAGTTTTTGAATCTCAACGTCTTCGACATGGGTTCCAACGAAAGCATCAAGTCGTGCACGAACTTGTTCTTCAGTGACCTGTGGCTCACCTTTGGAAATATCAAAGCCCCAACCCATAATCCATTCATTCCAAGGGGTAATGGCGCGCAGTAAGCCCATACCCAAATCGCCAAAACTTGCCTCAGGATTCACGATCCATTGCAAAATTGCAGGACGATTTTTTACATATTGAGAAAGATCGGCTTTAAATGTGACATAGACTGTACCAGCACGTGCCATCACGCCTTCGAGCGGTAAATCTAATTGTTCTAATACTCGAGATTTAGCACCATCCATGCCGACGAGATACTTGGCACGTAAATTAAATTCAGTATTGGTTATACGGTTTAAGAAGGTCGCAGTCACCCCATGTTTATCCTGAACATGAGATAAGTATTCGGTATTGAAATTATAAATCGCACCGCGCTCAGCAGCATTTTTGACGAGTAGCGCTTCCATTTTAGGTTGAATTAAATCGACCAATGGGCATGGACTACCTTTGATGTAATCACCATGGCGTTCATCACCTGTACCCCAAGCAGAAAGACGCGCAATTTCTTCACCGACCAGGCTTGTGGTAATCAGACTTTCACCCATCATTTCCCAGGGTGTGGCAATTTCTTTGACTTGTTCTTCTACGCCTAAATCACGTAAGACTTCCATTGCACGTTGATTGGTAATATGCGCACGTGGACTGTTGGCAAGCCAGTTAAATTGAGTGAAAAGTTGAACTTTTATGCCATAGTTTGCCAAGGCTAAACCGAGTGTTGAGCCTGCAGGTCCAGTACCAATGATTAATACGTCGGTATCAAAATGCTGTGTCATATACGATCCATCTGATGTCATTACAAATTGGCATGTGCCTTGAATGAAAATGAGTCTAAACAACACATTAGTAGGGTTGTAGAGGTATGCGTTTAAAGTCTAATTGCATATAAATTTCCACTAATAGACTATGACGAAATTGATTTTTGCTTGAAAAAAGATTAGGTGGCAGGAAATGGAACTTCGGCATTTACGTTATTTTGTCACGGTGGCACAAGAACAAAGTTTTACCAAAGCCGCTGAAAAACTTTTTACGGCACAGCCATCATTAAGTCAGCAGATTAAGGATCTAGAGCATGAAGTCGGTTTAGTATTATTTGACCGATCTGCACGTAAGGTGCGTTTAACACAAGAGGGCGAAGCTTTTTTACCGCATGCAATGAATGCACTGGAAAGTGCAAAACTGGCTGTGGCAGCGGCGCATCAGGCGGCACAGCAAAAGAAAAATCAAATCCATATTGGGTTTTTAAATGTGGCAGAAATAAAGTTGATGCCAAATATCCTTGAGCAACTTAAACAAAATATTCCCGATGTTAAAATTCATCTGCACAGCCTGACGTGTTTAGAACAAATCCAAGCCCTTAAAAATGCCGAATTAGATTTAACCTTTACCCGCTATGCCTTGCAGCATTCAGATTATGAAAATATCCATTTGATGAATGAACAGATTTATTTGGTGGCTTTGCAAGGTTTGCATCCATCAGAGCGGGTATTTAAATTGCAGGAGCTGAAAAATCAAACCGTGATTATGTGTGAAAAAAATGCTTCACCCGTATTTTATGACAAGCTTAATGCTTTAATTCCATTCACTCAGCAGGCAGATGATCAAATTCTATGGGTGACCAATGTTCTACAGCACATTAATTTGATTAATATGGGAATGGGATTTAGCTTTGTACCAGAATATTTACTGAAATTTTTAAATCCGCAGGTCAAAATTATTCAGACCGATCAAAAACTACCGCAGCTTGGTCTTTATGCAACTTATGCGAAACATTCACAAAATTCTGCACTTGCAATGATTACCCAAGCATTGGCAGATGATCATCTTATCGAAATAGCTGAGGAAATATCGTGTTAAAGCTCATTTATTACGTACCAGAATCTCACCTTGAATCGACTAAAAATGCGATTTTTGCAGCAGGTGCAGGTGGGATTGGTAATTACGAACATTGTGCATGGCAAGTCCTTGGAACAGGGCAGTTCAAGCCTGTAAAAGGCGCAAATCCATTTATTGGTGAGCTTGGTGAATTGGAGCGTATTCCTGAATGGCGCGTTGAAACGATTGTTCCTGAAGTTCATGCTAAACAGGTTGCAGCAGCTTTAAAGCAAAGCCATCCTTATGAGGAGCCAGCCTTTGAATTTCTACAAATCCTTGAATTTAATTAAATAAGACATTGTCATAAACACGCAGCATAAATGGATATATGCTGCTAAAATTTGCTATAAACTGATCAAGAAATATAAACAAAACAATAAATAGGAAAAAAATATGCAGTTGTCGACATCGATACAACGAACCGTAAAAAAGGTGATCAGCAAAACCATTCGTCAGGCCATGGGGTTTGCGCACAGTCAACTGCCATATTCCCATGACAATCCTTACTTGGATGGTGTATTTGCACCACAACGGCTAGAGCAATTTTGTGCGCATTTAAAGGTAGAAGGCGAAATTCCCCAACAATTCAGCGGAACACTGATGCGGATTGGTCCAAATCCGATTACGGTAAAGAATCCTCTAAACTATCATTGGTTCGTTGGGGATGGCATGATTCATGGCCTACGCTTAGATGCTGGGCAAGCAAAATGGTATAAGAGTAAATATGTCGGTTCTGACAGTGTCCAGCAGAAACTTCAACGAGCTAAGATAGACGGTGAAGCACGTGGTGTAACAGATGCTGTGAATACCAATATTCTAAGTTATGCAGGGAAAATCTGGGCACTGGTTGAAGCAGGTTCATACCCCATTGAAATTGATCAAAATCTAGAATCTAAACGACAGCAATTTTTTCAAGATCAGCAAGATTTCCCTTTTACTGCGCATCCGCATATTGACCCTGCAACTGGTGAAATTCATGCGGTGTGTTATGACGCATTAGAGAAAAATAAAGTGTTTTATCTGCATTTGGATACGCAGGGCAAGCTTAAACATCATGTTGAGATTCCCGTTGAACATGGCCCAATGATTCATGATTGTGCGATTACTCAAAACCATGTGCTGATTTTTGATTTGTGTGTGAATTTTTCGCTTAAAAGTGCCATAAATGGCTCATTGCTGCCTTATCAATGGAATCCATTACATCAAGCCAGAATTGGTGTGCTGCCTTTTGGTGGTCAAGCAGACGATATTGTTTGGTATGACATAGAGCCGTGTTTTATTTTCCATAGTGCAAATGCATTTGAAATGGAAAATGGCAATATCGTTTTAGATGCAGTCGTGCATTCAAGCTGTATGGTCAATTCGATTCAGGGACCTATTGAAGATCAAGACATACGTTTAGAACGATTTGTTTTTATTAAAGATAAAAATCTGGTGACGCGTACTGTTTTATCAAAAGAAAAACAGGAATTCCCACGTATTAATGAAGCCTATACAGGACGACCATATCGCTATATTTATAGTGTTTCTTTTGGTGAGTTTGATGACCCTCATCAGGTCAAAAGCAATCGTTTAATCAGCCATGATTTGGAACTGCATACGACACAGACTTATTCCTATGGTGAGGATTTTGTGACAGGTGAAGTCATTTTTGTTGCACGAGAGAATCCTGAAAAGAATGGCGTACAAGCTGAAAATGACGGTTGGCTCATGTCTTATGTACATGCTTTAGATGGTAGTCCATCAAAAGTCGTAATTTTAAATGCACAAAATATTGAAGCAGGGCCAGTTGCTACGATTCACTTACCTACACGTGTGCCGTTAGGTTTTCATTGTAATTGGATTGATGATGCAACATTGGCTTCAAAGTAAGCTTAAGAACTGAATTAGATAAAGGAGATAAGGTGGCATGGATGCCACCGTTTGGTTGGGATACAAGGACGTATCCTCAACCAAACAAAGGGCTTTTGTCACTTTTCGCCCGTGAAAAGTGAGGAATTGCTACACAACAAGCATTAGATGAATCCTTGAAAACGTGCATGTGTAGTCATTAAAAGTTAAGTTAACCTTTTAAACTTTTTGAACAAATAATTCACGATCAAAACGATATTGTGGGAAGAATACGCCGTCTTCAGCACGTTCACCCGCACCAATCACCATCACCACATGTTGCTGATCATTGAGCTTTAACAGTTTTTTAACCAAAGGCTCATCAAAACCTTCCATCATACAACTGTCAAAACCATAAGCACGTAATGCTAAAACTAAGTTTTCACACGCGAGTGCAGTAGTTTTACTTGCCCACAATTTGGCATCTGCAGGATTGAATGCTGTGACTGGTAGCTGCTTATCCAAAGTACGTGCAACTTTGAAAGCCACTTTCTTAAAGTTACCTACAGTGTTTAAGTAACCTGTCATGTAGTTATAAGGAATGAACTTATAATATTTCTGTACCGCTGGTGGTACTTCAGGGAATGGAAACTCAGAAATATTACGTTTCGCCATGTCATTAATGCGGTCTGTACGCGCTACACATACAATCAGTTCCGCTGCAGTTTTTGCAGCAAGCTGACCAAGGCATGCTTTAACCAGTTGTTTTTTCTTGGCAGCATCTTGAACGACATAAAAAGTCCATGGCTGTAAATTTGATGAGTTTGGTGCAATAAGCGCTAAATCAACACATGCATCCAATACATCACTTGGGATGGGTTTGTCGGTAAATTTACGTACTGAACGACGGCTTTCAACCACTTTTCGAAAGTTATCGACGTCAATATCAGTAGGAGCTGCTTCAAAATAACGTTTTTTAGGAGAAGTATTTTCTTGAGACATAAAATCGCATTCTTTGGAAAATGAAAAGGAAAAATAGACTTAGCCACTTATAGTGCCTAAGTCATGAGAAAAGTATTTAGTTAAATTGTGAAAAATCAGGTTTACGCTTTTGCATAAATGCAGCAACTGCTTCTTTCATTTCTGGTGAAGCGACACGTTGCATAAAGATTTCTGCTTCATGATCAATGCATTCAATGATTTCTTGAAGATTATGTTTCATCAAGGCTTTGGTTTGACGAAGTGATGCCAATGGTAACGCTGCTAGCTGTAGAGCTTGTTTCTGTGCAGTGGCATAAGGATCTTCCTCAATGCTGTTGACCAAGCCTGCACTAAGTGCTTTTTCACTGTTAAATTTCTGAGCAGTAAATAGCAGTTCCGCCGCTTTGTGGTAGCCAGCTTGCTGGATGAGTAATTTACTTGAAGCACCTTCAGGAGATAAACCTAAGCTCACAAATGGAATTTGGAATAAAGCGGTATTGTCGCTGTACACCAAGTCAGCATGGAGTAGGATGGTAACCCCAATCCCAATTGCCACACCACGTACCGCAGCGATCAAAGGCTTGGAAAATTTCGCAGCAGATTTTAAGACCACAAACGGTGGTGCATCACCTGCTTTACCTTCAAGCGGTGATTGAATAAATTTCATAAAATCTTGCATGTCATTGCCTGCACTGAAATCTGCGCTTTCACCACGCAAAATTACACTGCGTACATCAGAACTTTGATCTGCTTCATCCAAAGCTTGGGCAATCTTTAAGTACAATTCACCATATAAGGCATTTTTTGCTTCAGGACGATTGATGGCTAAAGTCAAAACGCCATGGTCTAAATTTGCATTCAAATGCGGATGAGGTTGTTGAATACAGCTCAGTGTCATCGTACTATCCTTGCTTTATTAATTAGAATTTATGCCCGCTATTATGTCGCAAAAAATTCCAAGTGACATAACTGACGCGTTCATAAAAGAATAGATGTGCTATGAAATATACATTTGATTATTTAGTTTTTATTGGACGTTTTCAGCCTTTTCATTTGGCACATATGAAAACGATTCAAATTGCGCTTGAGCAAAGTGGGCAAGTCATCTTGGCACTTGGTTCAGCACAACCAGAACGTAATATCAAAAATCCCTTCTTAGCCACAGAACGCGAACAGATGATCTTGTCGAATTTTTCTAAAGAGGATCAAGCACGTATTAAATTTGTACATGTGATTGATGTTTATAATGATGAAAAATGGCAAAAGTTAGTTAAATCACTGGTGAATGAAGTGGTTGAGCCAAATGCAAAAGTCGGTTTAATTGGTCATTTTAAAGATGATTCATCTTATTATTTAAAATTCTTCCCTGAATGGGAGATGGTGGAGCTGGAAAGTTTGGAAGGGGCTTTATCGGCAACGCCAATGCGTGAAGCGTATTATCGCGGTGAAATACAGACAGACAAATTTCCACATGGGACCATCAGTTTCTTACAAAAGTTTCAGGATAACGAGATATATCAACAATTGTCACACAAGTTCTCCATCAATGATAAGAGCAACCTAAGTTAACGTGGATTGCATTCACTGATTGGTTGAGGAGTGAAAACCATGCAAATGAATGCTAAATACAAAAATATTGCCTTAGTTGGTTGCTTGAGCGCTGCGTGTATTTCGAATGCTTATGCGCAAAATTGGTCTTTGAGTCCAAATAGGGAAGTTGGATTCAGCATCCAATCACTCGGTATGACGGTGGTTAAAGGTGATTTTGGTAGCGTAAATGCCAAAATGCAGTTTGACCCTAAGGCGCTGCAAAATGCATCAACACAATTTACCATGCAAGTGGATAGCCTTAAATTATCTAAACCATCACTAAAAAATATGATTATGGGCGAAGACCTGTTTTATGCAGCAAAATATAAAACAGTAAACTTTAAAAGTACCCAATTTAAATCGCTTGGTAATAACCGCTATCAAATTTTGGGTAATTTAACCTTGCGCGGTGTGACGAAGCCCGTCGTGTTTGATACAACCTTAACCCCAAATGCTTCTAATCCGAATGTACTCAAAGTTACATCGAAGACAGTCATCAACCGTTCAGATTTTGGGATGAAAAAAGCGGTTGCGGGTGTTGGTGAAAAAGTAAATATCCATCTTAATGGTCAATGGAATACGCAATAATCTCATGGGAGGAAGTTATTTTAATAGTTTGAATTAAAATGACTTCCTGCCTCATTTAATAAAATGGCTGTGATTTGCTTTAACGCCAGAGGTTGTTGTTTCCAATGATGCCAATAGAGTGGTATTTCAGTTTTTGCATCGGGAAAAATTTCTATTAGTTTTCCAGTTTTTAAATCATCCCCAATTTGATATTCAGGCACTAAGCCAAAGCCTAGTCCTAAGTGAATGGCTTCTAAAAATGAAGTGGAAGAAGGCACGAAGTAATGCGGATAATTTTGCTGCGTCAAACCAAACATTTTAAGCATGACTTGATGATGCATAAGATCTTTATCATTAAATATAATCGCTGGAACCTGTTTTAAGATTTGTCTAGAAATGCCTTTAGAAAACCATCGCTGCACAAAAGCGGGTGTGGCAACCATGCGATAATTCATCGTTCCTAAATAATGTGCACTACAACCTTTCATCGACTGATCTTCTACTGAAATACAGGCATTGACTTGACCTGTTTCTAAAAGTTGGTGGGTTTGGGTTTGGTCATCAATCATGATTTTGAGAGCGATATGATGATCAATTAAAACCGGATGCAGAACTTGAAGTAACCATGTTGATAATGAATCAGCATTGGTGGCAATACTAAACTGCTGAAAAGAATGTGCATCATGATGACCATGAAATTGTTGTATTAAATTTTGTTCACGCAAGCGTTGATGCTGTAAATGTTCAAGTAATTGCTGCCCTGCATTGGTCACACGGCAGGGGCGTTCTCTTAAGAGTAAAATCTGTCCTAGCTCTTTTTCTAAGGCTTGCACTCGTAAGGTTACAGCAGATGCTGTAATACAGAGTTGACGTGCGGCATCTTCAAAACTTCCTGATTCTGCAACGGTCAAAAAGGCTTCACAAGATTTACTGGATAACATAAACAACCTAAGAAAAATTTAGTTATATTGATATTTTCTTAATCATAATCAATTTATCTTTTCTGCGGGCATAATTCGGCGTATTAAAAGATATACGTTGATGATTCATGCTATTAAACAGTCTGATCCATGGTTTTCTCATGGGCTCGAGCTTAATCCTCGCCATTGGTGCGCAAAATACTTTTGTCTTAAAACAAGGCTTAAAACAAGAACATGTCTTTTGGGTATGTTTGGTCTGTGCAATCTCGGATGCTTTACTCATCATGGCAGGGGTGATGGGATTTGGACAATTTGTTTCAAGTCATCCGCTGTTAATGTCTATTGCCAAATATACGGGTGCTGCCTTTTTATTTGTTTATGGAGCATTGCACTTTAAACAAGCTATGCAAGGGCAACATTTGGATTTAGGACAAACTGAAAGGCAATCTCTGTATAGAACCATTGTGATTTGTTTAGCCTTTACCTGGCTCAATCCACATGTTTATTTGGATACAGTTGTCTTATTGGGTTCAATTTCAATCAAATTTGCTGAATGGAAAATTTACTTCGCTTTGGGGGCTATTTGCGCCTCATTTATCTTCTTTTTTAGCTTGGGGTACGCAGCTCGGTTTTTATTGCCGATCTTTAATAATCCGAGAGCTTGGCAAATCCTCGATGTATCTATTGCGATTGTCATGTGGTGGATTGCGTACTCATTATTATGATCATAAAAAAGCCCGAACTTATTCGGGCTTCAAAAACTTAGCCTTGTAATGCTTTTAGATCTTCAAGGACTTGTTCAGCATGACCAGCAGCTTTCACTTTACGGTATTCTTTTACCAATTGACCGTTATGGAAAATGAATGTTGAACGCTCAATCCCCATAACTTGTTTGCCATACATATTTTTTTCTTTAATCACATCGAAGTGTTTGCATAAGATTTCTTCTTTATCACTAATCAAATCGATCGTAAGATTTTGTTTTTCTGTAAAGTTTTGATGCGCTTTTACTGAATCACGAGATACGCCATAAATAGTGGTATTCAATGCATCAAATTGATCTTTTAAGCAAGAAAAACCAATCGCTTGAGTTGTACAGCCAGGAGTTGAATCTTTAGGGTAGAAGTAGACAATGAGCCATTCGCTTGGGTGTTCAGCAAGGTTCACTTCACCTTGGGTTGTCGGGAAGGTGTGATTTAATAAAGTCAAATCTGACATGGTTCATCCTTAAATTAAAAGCAGCTATGAATCTGAATATCATAACCAAATTCTGAATGCGAGCGCATAGAAAAAAGCATTGTTATACCAAATAGACGGGAATAAAAAAGCCTGCATCTGCAGGCTTTTTAAAGTCAAAAGACTTATTTTTTCGCTTGGGCAGCTTGAGCTGCTTCAGTGAGTGTTTTTAACTTATTCACTAACTGAGGACCGAAACATGCCTGTAAGTCTTTATTTTGTTTTTGCACAAATGCGAGGGTTGCAGGGCTTTTCTTTTGGTTAATGGTACTTTGGATTTCCCATTTTTGCGCGTTAGTTAAACGGCCATCAGCTTCAACAGCACAAGTACAGTATTTAGAAACTTCAGCAGTAGTTAACTTTTTACCTTTCGCTGTTTCTTCTTTACAAACATTAATCAAAGCAGCTTTGACGTTATTGCTTTTGTACGCATTTTGAAGTTTGTCATTGTTCGCATGAGCAGAACCTGCAAAAACGGCAGCAGCCGATACTAAAGCTGTAAGAAAGATGTTTGATTTTAAATTTTTCATAAACCCTACCTAGTTATTGAGGTACGTAACGTGTCGGATCTGCGATTTCTGCATCAGCAAAACCTTGTTTGCGTAATCGGCAGCTATCACATTTACCACAAGCACGTCCTTGGTCATCTGCTTGATAGCAAGAGACTGTTTGACTGTAGTCTACGCCATGTTCTATACCTAAGCGAATAATATTTGCTTTGGATAAATGTAACAAAGGTGTTTCAAATTTGAGCGGTTTGCCTTCAACGCCCACTTTAGTTGCAAGACGAGCCATATTGGCGAAAGCATCAATAAACTCAGGACGACAGTCAGGATAGCCTGAATAATCAACGGCATTAATCCCAATCACAATCGCTTCAGCACCAAACACTTCAGCAGCTGCCAACGCATAAGAAAGGAAAATCGTGTTACGTGCAGGTACATAGGTAATTGGAATACCTGCTTGTTCATGATCTGGCACATCAATACTATGGTCAGTGAGGGCAGAGCCACCCAAGTTACCTAGATCAATATTAATTACACGATGCTCAACACCGGCACGTTTCGTTAAAGCACGAGCAGCGTCTAATTCTGTCGTTGAACGTTGACCATACATAAAGCTTAACGCGATACATTCGTAGCGTGCCTGCGCCCAAGCTAAACAAGTTGTTGAATCTAATCCGCCAGACAATAAAACAATGGCACGAGGGCGCATAATTGATACTCCAAATTTAAAATTAATAATTAACGACCAGTTTCATCATTCCAGAGCAATTTATGCAGTTGTAACTGGAAACGAACAGGGAGATGGTCTTCTAAAATCCATTGTGCAAGGTCACGTGCTAACTGAGGTAAACGAACCGCACCTTTTTCAACTGCAAATGCAGGGGAGAACCATACGGTACTCACTTTTTCGTTTAAAGCAAATTCTGCAACTTGCGCTTTTGCCCAGTCATAGTCTTCACGATTACAAATCACAAATTTAATTTGATCATGCTGGGTTAAATGATCGAGATTTGAAAGCAAGTTTCGTGCAACTTCACCTGAAGTTGGTGTTTTTAAATCTAAAACCTTAGAAACACGTGGATCGACTTTAGATACATCTAAGGCACCACTGGTTTCAAGTGATACCTCACAACCTAAATCGGCCAAACGTTGCATCAATGGCAGTGCATTAGGTTGAGCAAGTGGCTCACCACCTGTCACACAGACATAAGGTGTTTTAAAATTCAGTGTAGTTTGAATAATATCGTCTAAAGATTGGCGCTCACCACCTTCAAATGAATAAGTGGTATCACAATACGTACAACGTAATGGACAACCCGTCAAACGAATAAATACAGTCGGCAAGCCTGCTGCATTGGCTTCACCTTGCAATGAATAGAAGATCTCCGTGATACGTAAACCCGCAGACGGATCAGAAACAGGTATAGCGGAAGAACGAAGCTTATTCATAACAAAAATAACCAAAACAAATGACAGGGTATAAAAACAAAAATCTCTACGATCATTGCTGATCGTAGAGATGAGGAACTGATAAGACGTTCCGTATAAAGCTTAAGAGATATTAGTCTTCACGTAATAAGTCGTTCAAGCTTGTTTTAGCGCGAGTTTTCGCATCTACTTTTTTCACAATGATTGCAGCGTATAGGTTGCACGTACCATCTTTAGACGGCAATGTACCAGAAACAACAACTGAACCAGCAGGAACACGACCGTAGTGAATTTCGCCAGTTGCACGGTCATAAATCTTAGTCGATTGACCAATGAATACGCCCATTGAAATTACAGAACCTTCTTCAACGATTACGCCTTCAACGATTTCAGAACGTGCACCGATGAAGCAGTTGTCTTCAATAATCGTTGGATTCGCTTGAAGCGGTTCAAGAACACCACCAATACCAACACCACCAGACAAGTGAACGTTTTTACCAATTTGTGCACATGAACCTACAGTTGCCCATGTATCAACCATTGTACCTTCATCCACATACGCACCGATATTTACGTAAGATGGCATAAGTACAACGTTTTTCGCTTGGTATGAACCTTTACGTGCAACAGCAGGAGGTACAACACGTACACCAGCAGCTTTGAACTGTTCTTCAGTCCAGCCAGTAAATTTAGTATCAACTTTGTCGTAGAAGCGAAGGTCACATGACTCGATAGGTTTGTTGTCATTAAGTTTGAATGATAACAATACGGCTTTTTTAATCCATTGATGAACAACCCACTCACCATTGATTTTTTCAGCAACACGTAATGAACCGTTATCTAGGCCAGCAATAACTTCCTCTACTGCAGCACGTACTTCAGCAGGGCAATCTGCAGCAGTGAAATTGGCACGGTCTTCAAACGCTTGTTCAATGATTGTTGAAAGCTGAGACATGATCTTCCTTCCAGAAAAAATTTTCCAAGATTTTACACTATATTGAGCTAACAATAGCCATTTTTGACACTATAAAATGAAATTATTCATGATTTATGCTGTTAAAACTAATGAATATATTAAATAAAATTATTTTATTAAAATTGTCTTAATATCAGCTGAAATTTAGAAACTAGAAATTTCTCATTAATTGTATGGGTTACTAATACAAAATTACTTAATGAATCAATGATTAATTGCATTTGTATCAAAAAATAACAAAAAGTGAGCAAAAAACGAATAATTTGTGATCATGTTCTGCTTTAAGATTTGCCGTATTACAAAAGTAACAAATGTAAAAACTAAATTTTTTTGAGGAGAAACTTATGAAGTCACTACGCGTTTTAGCAGTTGTATCTGCACTATCTGCTGTTTCAGGTCTTGCAATGGCTGATGACACTGTTGTTCACGATGGTTATGTATTTGAACCAAACCAACTTGTACCAACAGGTGCTCGTTTAGAAGTGGGTACAACAGGCTATGGTGGTGCTTTATCTTGGACTGCAAGCCCGAAAGTAGGCGTTACTTTAGGTTACAACGGTGGCGATATTTCTTGGACTGATGACCTTTCAATTAATGGCACGAAGTATGATTGGGATCAAGACAATAACACTGTTTATTTAAATGCTGAATTACGTCCATGGGGTGATAGTCAAAGTATGGCTGCTCAAGGACTTTATTTAGCAGCTGGTGTTGCTTACATTGATAATGACTATGCTCTTACAGGTCGTCCAGGCTCTGATGGTCAAATTAAAATTGATGGTCGTTACTATGATAGTAGTGTAACGAGTGTGCAAGGTAATCTAGTTTATGATAATGATATTGCACCTTACGTCGGTTTAGGCTGGGCTCCAAAGTTCAGTAAAAATTGGGGTGTATTTGGTGAAGTAGGTGCTTACTATACTGGTAACCCAAGTGTACGTTTAGTGGGTACTGGAGATTTAACACAGACTGTAAATGGTGTTAGTGCAGCACAAGCAATTGAAAATGATCGCCAAGCGATTGCAAATGATGACAAGTATGAATGGTTACCAGTTGGTAAAGTTGGTGTGAACTTCTACTGGTAAGTTTGACCTGATAAAAAACGAGCTTCGGCTCGTTTTTTCATGCTTAGAAATTTTAAATAATAAAAAAGGCTCTTTGGAGCCTTTTTTATTATTACTTATTCGTCAGGATAAGCAACTTTTTTTAGGGCTTTAATGTCTGCATCTGGTGAGCAGAGCGATATAAACTCATAGCCATAACCACGAAGTAGGTGACCTTTACGTACAGCAATCCAAGTGGTATTAACACCAAATACATCGGTTTTAATTTGTTTTAAACGATAATCACGTTCTGGGTCATAAGCTACGTCATTGACAATGCCGACACCCATGTTTAATTCTACATAGGTTTTAATCACATCGGCATCAAGCGCAGACATCACGATATCCGCATGAAAACCTGCATTCTCAAAAGCAGTATCAATCTTAGAACGACCTGTGAAACCACCGTGGTAGGTGATAATTGGAAAGTCAGCCAAATCTTCAATCGTGATATTTTCTTTTGAAGCTAATGGATGTGATTGTGGCGTAATGATGCTGTGTTGCCAGTTATAGTAAGGCACACTTGCAAGATTATCTTCAGTGGTTAACGCTTCAGTTGCAATACCAATATCTGCTTCACCTTGAAGGAGCATTTCCGTAATTTCAACAGGGCTGGCTTGTTGTAAAATCAAATGAACCTTAGGAAATGCTTTTTTAAATTGATTCACGATCGGCGGCAAGACATAACGTGCTTGTGTATGCGTTGTTGCAATCGTTAAAGTGCCTTCATCAACTTTATTAAAGTCATCGGCAAGGCGTTTAATGTTGTCTGCATCGACCAACATACGTTCAACAATACCAAGTAAAGACTGACCAGGTTCAGTTAAACCTAATAAGCGCTTACCTTTACGAATAAAAAGCTGAACGCCTAGCTCATCTTCCAAATCTTTAATGTGTTTACTGACACCTGACTGAGAGGTGTAAAGTGCAGCAGATGCTTCTGTTAAATTAAAATTTTGTCTTACCGTTTCGCGGATAATTCTTAGTTGTTGGAAATTCATATTTTTTACACCCTACTAAGTTGATGGGGCTGCAAATAGCCCCATCTTTTTGTATTTATGCCACTTGGTTTTCAAACAAGTGCAAGTTCAATGCACTTAACCAAACGGTTTGATTTGGACGGAACTGATGCGCACGCGCTTCTTCAGGCGTAAGCAATATTTCAATTAAGTTACCTTGACGATCATTCAGTTCAGCAACAACTTTGCCTGCAATCCAAAGTTCACGAATGAAAGTTGCTTGAATTGCATTGTCTTGTGGTTGTGCATGAATACGGAATTCATCAGGACGAGCAAATACAATCACTTCGCCTTGTGCTGCATTTTTAGCACCATCAAATTGCAAACGGTCTTCACCCAATTGGATCACACCACTATTGTTTTGACCTTCAAAACGATTGGCTTGGCCTAAGAAATCAAAGACGAATGGTGTTTTTGGTGTTTCATACACTTCACGCGGTGAACCAATTTGTTCCACATTGCCTTTATTCATCACCACAATTTGATCGGCCACTTCGAGCGCTTCTTCTTGGTCATGGGTCACAAAAATTGAAGTAATGTGCAATTCATCATGCAAAGTACGCAACCAGCGACGTAACTCTTTACGTACTTTGGCATCCAAGGCACCAAATGGCTCATCGAGTAGAAGTACGCGAGGTTCAACAGCTAAAGCACGCGCCAAAGCAATACGTTGACGCTGACCACCAGAGAGCTGAGCAGGGTAGCGGTCTGCCAAGAAACCAAGCTGAACCAAATCTAATAAACGAGTAACACGTTTTTTGATTTCGGCTTCAGATGGACGAGTAGAACGTGGGCGTACGCGTAAGCCAAAAGCAATGTTGTCAAATACTGTCATATGACGGAACAATGCATAGTGCTGGAATACAAAACCAACTTCACGTTCACGTACGTGTACATTCGTTGCATCTTGACCTTCCAGAATGACTTGACCACCATCTGCAGATTCAAGACCTGCGATGATACGAAGCAATGTGGTTTTACCACAGCCTGAAGGACCAAGAAGTGCAACCAACTGACCATCTGGAAAGTCGAGGGAAATATTTTTCAGTGCATGGAAGGCACCAAAGTGTTTTTCAATATTTTTTACTTGAATACTCATGTGGGCATTCCTTAAGAAACTGTTGATTCATCATTGCGTTTGTTTTGTTTTTCTTGGCGTACTTCAACCCATGTTTTCAGGATTAAGGTAATAATCGCGAGTAAAGCCAAGAGAGACGACACAGCAAACGCAGCACTGAAGGTATATTCGTTGTAAAGGATTTCGACGTGTAACGGTAAGGTATTGGTTTCACCACGGATGTGACCGGATACCACAGACACCGCACCGAATTCACCCATTGCACGGGCATTACACAGAATGACACCGTAAATTAAGCCCCATTTGATATTTGGAAGGGTCACTTTCCAGAAGGTTTGCCAGCCTGATGCACCAAGTACAATCGCAGCTTCTTCTTCTTCAGTGCCTTGCGCTTCCATTAATGGAATGAGTTCACGTGCAACGAATGGAACAGTAATAAACACAGTTGCTAAAACAATTGCAGGTACGGCATACAAAATTTTGATGTCGTTATCCATGAGCCAATTGCCCATCCAACCTTGCGTACCAAAAATTAACACCAGCATTAAACCTGCAATTACAGGTGATACCGAAAATGGCATATCAATAATGGTTGTTAAAATTGATTTACCGCGGAAATGAAACTTTGCCACACACCAAGCTGCTGCAACACCAAAGACCACGTTCATTGGAACGGCAATAGCTGCAGTGAGTAAGGTTAACTTAACTGCCGATAATGTATCTGGATGCACAAGCGCTTGGCTATAAACGCCTATCCCTTGTTTAAATGCTTCAACAAATACCAAGATCAATGGCAAAATTAAGCAGCTTAGGAAGAAGATCATGGCGATCGCGATTAAGGTATAACGTACCCATGTTGGCTCACGTGTCGCATCACGAGATTGTAGCTTTTCAGCAAGTGCATTGCTGTTGGTATTCAAACTCATCGTGCAGTTCTCCCTGTACGTCGGCTCGCCCATGCTTGTAATAAGTTAATCAGGAATAACAAGACAAATGAGATAAGAAGCATCACAACCGCAATGGTGGTTGCACCGGCGTAATCATATTCTTCAAGACGAGAAATAATCATTAAGGGTGCAATCTCTGTCTTAAATGGCTGGTTGCCTGCAATAAAGATCACCGAACCGTATTCACCTACACCGCGTGCAAATGCCAATGCAAAACCTGTAATTAAAGCAGGCAATAGAATTGGAAAAATCACACGGGTCACGATTTGAAAGCGAGTTGCCCCAAGTGCAGAAGCGGCTTCTTCAAGTTCTGTTTCCAAATCAGAAAGTACTGGCTGAACTGTACGAACTACGAATGGAATCCCGATGAAGATCAGTGCCAAGGTAATACCCAGTGGTGTATAGGCTACTTTAATTCCTAAAGGTTCTAAGTACTGACCAATCCAACCAGTAGGGGCATAAAGTGAGGTTAAAGCAATACCTGCAACCGCTGTTGGTAGGGCAAATGGCAAATCGACCAATGCATCCACAATACGCTTACCAGGGAAGCTATAACGAACCAAACACCACGCCAGTAACAGACCAAAAATCACATTGACTAAAGCTGCAATAATGGCAGCAGTAAAGCTCAGTTGTAATGATTTAAGGATACGTTCTGAACTGAGAATTTCCCAAAGACCATCCCAGCCAATGCCTAAAGATTTGATAAACACTGCAGACAGTGGAATCAGTACAATGAGTGATAAATACGCTAGGGTAAAGCCTAGAGATAGACCAAATCCTGGCAGCACTCGGGATCGCTGCGACATGGTTACTCCTCAAAAGAGAGAATGCTAATTGAATACAACCAGCGAATATTAAAAATGAAATTTGGGACAAGCATAATTTGCGACACCTAAAATGCAAATTTAAAAAAATACTTGCCATCATCAGCATTACTGATATGTTGCATCGAACTCTCTGGACTTAAATATTGTTTAATTTCAGGGAAAGGGCCAAAGCCTGATGCAACATTGACATGTCCAACTTGACCTAAATTGATCGGTTTTAAATGCCATGATTTTGCTAATGCTTGTGCATCGTCAAAGCTAAGCCATGGATCGTTTTCACTAATCAACATCACGGTTGGAACTTTGATATTCAACTGATGGAAATAAGCCCCATAATTGGATTGACTCTCACGAGCAAAGCCATTTTCCCCAAATCGTTCCGGATTTGCCGGTGCAACTAAAATCAGTTTTTTAATTTTTCGCGTCAGTTCAGGGTGCTGAAACAGGGCAGCCACACTGGTCAGACAACCAAAGCTATGCGCCACAATTTCAATATCACCCTTGATTGTTACTACATGTTGAACAAATTCTTTAACCCAAGTTGCAAGTACAGGATGATTCCAATCTTTTTGTTCAACTCGGGAGCATTGCATCAAGCCACGCTGTAGCCAAGATTGCCAGTGTTCGTATTCACTGCCACCCACTCCTGGAACAATTAGCGTATGTGTCATGATGCTGCTCCTTATTTCTTCTATTTATTTCGCGCTGTTGGCTTTTACGATTTGATCGAAAATACCGCCATTTTCAAAGTGTGCTTTTTGTACTTTGTCCCAGCCGCCAAACTCTTGATCAATGGTCACGAGTTTCAGTGGTTTAAAGGTATGATTGTATTTCGCCAACACTTTTGCATTACGTGGACGGTAGAAGTGACGTGCTGCAATTTCTTGACCAAGTGGTGAATACAAGAAGTTTAAGTAACCTTGTGCAAGGTATTTATTGCCTTTTTTCGCAACAGTTTTTTCTACAATCGCAACTGGTGGTTCGGCCAAAATAGAAAGTGTAGGGGTTACGATTTCAAACTTGCCCGGTTGTTCACGCAAAGCAAGATGCGCTTCATTTTCCCAAGCCAAGAGCACATCACCAATACCGCGTTCAGCGAATGTCGTAGTTGAACCACGCGCACCTGAATCTAAAACTTTGGTTTGTTTGTAAATCTTACGAACAAATTCTTGTGCTGTTTTGTCATTACCACCAGCTTGGTGTTTTGCCCAAGCCCAAGCGGCTAAATAGTTCCAACGTGCACCACCAGATGTTTTTGGATTAGGTGTAATAATCGCAACGTTTGGTTTAACCAAATCACCCCAATCTTTAATATGTTTCGGGTTGCCTTTACGTACTAGGAAAACGATTGTTGATGTATATGGTGTTGAGTTTTGTGGAAGTTTCTTTTGCCAATCTTGTGGTAGTAGTTTTGCTTTTTCAGCAATGACATCAATATCAGCAGCAAGCGCTAAAGTTACCACATCAGCTTCTAAACCATCGATTACAGCGCGGGCTTGTTTACCTGAACCACCATGTGACTGTTTAAAATTAATGGTTTGGCCTGTACGGCTCTTCCAATATTTACCGAATTCTTTATTTACATCTTCATAAAGTTCGCGCGTTGGGTCATATGAAACGTTAAGGAAGTCACGCGCCATTGCACTCATTGAAGTTGCAGAAATCAATGTGGCTAAAAGTCCAAGTTTTAATTTATTTGCAATGCTCATGTCGACCTCAATTTATTCATACATGTTTTGTAACATGAGTGGAGAATAAACCTATTCTTTATGCATAAAAAATAATAAAAAATGAATTTTATATGAATTTTGAGTATAAGTGGCTTTTTAAGCCTTTGATATGACAAAGGCCTTATGAATTAAGGCCTTTGTGCTAAGCAATTTTATCGCTTATTTTAAATTATTGGCTTTTACGATTTGATCGAATACACCGCCATTATCGAAATGTTGTTTTTGTACTTTGGTCCAGCCACCAAATTCTTTATCAATGGTCACTAGTTTAAGTGGCTTAAATACATTGCTGTACTTTTTTAGTACAGCCGCATTACGTGGACGATAGTAGTTCTGTGCTGCAACAGTTTGACCTGCTGGAGAGTACAAATAGTTTAAATATGCTTTCGCCAAGTTGAGGTTGCCATCTTTTTTCGCATTCTTTTCAACAATTGCTACAGGCGGTTCAGCTAGGATTGAAAGTGAAGGCGTCACAATTTCAAATTTACCCGGTTGTTCACGAACAGCTAGATGCGCTTCATTTTCCCAAGCTAAAAGTACATGTCCGATACCACGTTCAGCAAAGGTCGTTGTTGCACCACGAGCACCTGAATCAAGCACTTTAGTTTGCTTATAAATTTGACGAACAAATTCTTGTGCTTTGGCATCGTTACCACCTGGTTGGTGTTTCGCCCAAGCCCAAGCGGCTAAATAGTTCCAACGTGCGCCACCCGACGTTTTTGGATTTGGTGTAATGATTTCTACACCCGGTTTCACTAAGTCGCCCCAGTCTTTAATGCCTTTTGGGTTTCCTTTATGTACAAGGAATACAATCGTAGATGTATATGGCGTAGAGTTTTGTGGGAATTTCTTTTGCCAGTCTTTTGGCAATAAACCACGTGCTGCAATTTCATCAATATCTGCTGCAAGTGCCAAAGTCACGACATCGGCATCTAAGCCATCAATCACCGCACGGGCTTGTTTGCCTGAACCACCATGTGATTGTTTGAAAGTTACATCTTGACCCGTAGATTTTTTCCAGTACGCACTGAATTCTTTATTGAAGTTGTCATACAGTTCACGTGTTGGGTCGTAAGATACATTCAAAAAGTCTTTCGCAGATACGCTAAATGCAGTTGCTGAAACCAGCGCTGCCAATACCCCGAGTTTTAATTTGTTTAAATTCATTTTTGCCTCAATTTATTTCGCTTTTATTTGATGGGGCAAGAATAGCTTGAGTTTTTTTGCATAAAAAATAATTAAAAAAGAATTTGATGTGAGGAAAAAAGATATATAGATGGTGGCTATATTTCGATATGATTGAGCTTCAAGATGAGGTCCTAAATGCATGTTATGTTTTAAAAATGCACAGCAAGTCGATCAGGTGAATGTATTAGATCGTGCTTTTCATTATGGCGATGGTTGCTTTACCACAGCCCGAATTCGTGACAGTGAAGTGGAACTGTGGGATCGGCATTTGATGCGTTTGCAAGACAGTAATATGCGTTTAAGCCTTCAAGCAGATTTATCTTATATTGAGCAAACGCTTGAAGCTTTAAAGCAATATGAACCAGTCTTGAATGGTACATTAAAAATTATATTAAGCCGTGGAATAGGACAGCGTGGCTACAGTTTACCTGAGCATGCCGCTGATGTATGGGTGTTTTATTATCCTCAGCCAATTCAAAATTTTCAATATCAAGAGATTAAATCGGGTATTTTGCAGCAGGCACTAGGTTTAACTATGCCAAGTTTACTTGGGCTTAAAACCTTAAATCGTTTAGAGCAAGTGATGCTCAAACAAGAAGCAGATCAAAAAGGCTGGATTGAAGCCTTGGTCTGTGATGTACAAGGTTTAATTGTAGAAGGGGTGAGCAGTAATTGTTTCATTCGTATAAACAATACGTGGATCACCCCAGAACTTCGCTATAATGGCGTTATGGGTGTGATGCGTGCTGAAATATTAGCCCGTATGCAGCAACATGCTGTGCAATGTGAAGTTCGCGAGATTGGATTAGATGAGCTTGAACAGATTCAAAGTTTATTTTTTTGCAATGCACTCAGCCCAATGAAAATGGTCACTCAATTAGAACAGCGTCAATTAGATTGTGCGCCTTGTATTGAGCTTTTTAATAGTTTACGTTTAGATCAGATGCCAACTTATGCCAGCCTCCAAGCCTAAAGCCAAAAAGAAAAATAAGACGTCTAAATCATTTCCATTTAAAGGATTAATCCTTATTGTTGTTGGGTTGCTTTTAATTAGTGGTTTGGTTTTAAAAGCCAGCCTTTGGAAGGCTTATCCGGTTGATGGTGATAAACAAAGGCTGATGATCGGTACAGGTGAAACCTACTCAGGCTTTATTGACCGTTTGGCTAAAGAAGATCATCTTAGCTTCCCGATCTTAGTGAAAATTTATCAGCGTATTGCGATTCATGACACTATGAAAGCAGGGGTCTATGAAGTTCAAAAGGGCATGAGCATTGCCAATGTTTTGAAGATGATCTCTAATGTCGATAATGCACAGATGAATCGTATTTTGGTGATTGAAGGCACGACATTTAAACAGCTCATTGATGCTCTTAAAAAAGATGATTTAGTAACCAAAGAAGTCGTGAATCTTCCGACAGAGCAATTGTTAAAAGAATTGAATATTCCATATTCACATCCTGAAGGACTGTTTGCACCCGATACCTATTTCTTTGCCAAAGGCGAAACGGATCGAAAAATTCTGACAGACCTGTATCAACGACAAATGAAAGCATTGGATGCAGCGTGGAATAATCGTGCAAACGATTTGCCTTATAAAAATAAATATGAAGCATTAATTATGGCTTCAATTATTGAGAAAGAAACCAATTTAGACAGTGAACTTGAACAAGTATCGGGCGTATTTGAGCGCCGTTTAAAACTTGGAATGCGTTTACAGACAGATCCAACGGTTATCTATGGAATGGGAGATGCATATCAAGGTAATTTGACTAAAGCCGATTTGCGCCGTCCAACACCTTATAACACCTACACGATGTCAGGTTTGCCACCGACACCGATTGCATTGCCAAGCAAAAAAGCAATTGAAGCAGCCATGCACCCTGATGAATCGGACAATATTTACTTTGTTGCGACGGGTAATGGCGGTCATACTTTTAGTAGTAATTTGCAAGATCATAATAAAGCGGTACAAGACTATCTTGCCGTTTTACGTTCTAAAAATAAGGGAAATTGATGTTTATTAGCTTTGAAGGCACTGAAGGTGTCGGTAAAACCACACTCATTCGCCGTATTTATGATGCTTTCCTTGCTGAAGGGCGTGAAGTGGTTTTAACACGCGAGCCAGGCGGAACGCCTATGGCTGAGCAAATTCGTGGTTTATTACTTGCTGTGAACCATGAAGAGCAGATGTGTAATGACACTGAGTTACTGCTTATGTATGCAGCGCGTGCACAGCACTTAGCACAAGTGGTTTTGCCTGCGTTAGAGGCGGGTAAAATTGTATTGTGCGACCGTTTCACCGATGCGAGTTTTGCCTACCAATGTGCAGGTCGTGGTTTAAGTGAAGATAAGCTGAATTTACTCAATCAAAATTTCGTTGCTCGTATGCCTGATCTGACATTTTGGTTAGATGCACCGATTGAATTGGGTATGAATCGTGCCCGTGAACGCGGTGCTTTAGATCGTTTTGAACAAGAGAAAGTAACTTTCTTTGAGAAAGTTCGTGGTGGTTATGAAACACTATGGCAGCGTCATCCTGAACGTGTGAAACGACTGGATGCCACTCAAACCCCTGACGATGTCTTTGCACAGGCCAAAGCTCAATTACAGATGATCTAAGCAGTCAATCATTGTCAACTCATTATTTTAAAAAATCTCTTATAGTCTGATGGATATAGGAGATTTTTTTTTTATGGCTTCAACTCAGCAAGAGATTCAGCAATTCTTAGAATCTCAATTTCCACAAAGTTTGCAGCATTGCTCGATTATCAGTGTCGCAGAGAAATCTGCATATGTGCGTTATCGTATTGATCAAAACCATCTTCGACCGGGTGGAACGGTGTCTGGACCAACCATTATGGCGATTTCTGATTTTGGACTTTACGTTGCGATATTGGCTGAGCTTGGAATTGTTGCCATGGCAGTGACGTCAAATATCAATATTCACTTCTTAAACAAGCCTAGCGGTGAACGTGATTTAGTTGCAGAAGCGAAGCTCATTAAAATTGGTCGAACGCTAATTGTAGGAGAAGTTTGGGTCTATTCAGAGGGAAGTGATGAACCGGTTGCACAGGTTACGGGTAGTTATAGTATACCGATAAAAAGTGATTGATTTCTCATAATTAAAAAGATCTGTATTGCAATTCAAATATATGAAAATTAAGAACTTATTTTAATAAATTGAATTGTTAAAAATTGTTGAAAGGAATTATTTTTTGGCTTAAAGCATGTTATTTCAGTGAGAATGATTATAAAAAATACGGACAGGATCAAGCATGAGTGCGATTGACCATGAAATCGTAAAAGTATTCCAAGAAAATGTACATCCTTTGTCATTGAAGATGGTTGAAATGCTGAACGAGCATTACTCACATCAAACCGAACGCCGGGGCTGTGGTTATACTCAAGCAACACGTGTGTTATCAGAATATATCAATCTACCAAGACATATTTCAGACTTTCAGGATTTAAAACTCTTTGAAGATATTGAAATTAAGTCAATAAAAAAAATTATTGAGCAACAAAAGATAAATGGATTGGAACTCGAGACTTGGCGTCATTTGGATGTTCATCCACAGGTCAAGGCATTTATTGCCGAACAACCACAAAGTGAATATAAGCAAAATCTTTTTGAATGGATGAAATTTTAGGAAAATTTACGTCAGCTTACACAACGTGTTGATCGCGAAGAAAGTAAACTGATTAGTGAAATGATTGAAGATATTATTCTTCCTAAAACCTCACAAGAAACAGGTTTAGTTGAAATTGATACGTTGCAGGACAAACCTAAAGTCGGTTCATGTCCAATGGCGGAAAACTTCTTTCTTAAAATTGCCCATCACCGTATTTTACGAGAAGGTGAGATCAATATTTTTGTTGATCATGCGCGCAAACCCTTATTCATGGAAAAGCTCAATATGGGAGATAATCATTCCTGTATTAGCCTTAGACCCGTACTGATGAATGGCGTCAGAATTCCAGCAGGTTCATTATTTTCTGTCGATTATCATCGTGATGCGATACAAAATAAGACACCGAATAAACAGTATAAAGGCTATGTCATGCCTTATGATGTATTGCCAGGCTTTTGGTTTTTACGTTTAACCACGTTGGCGATTTCTCCAGAAAATCGAAAACGAGCTTTTACGACGCACTTTAGTCAACAAGTTGAAAATGGTTTATATAGCCCAGGTACAACCCAATTACAGCAGCTTATTGATGTGGCCCAATCTCAAATAGAGTAAATTTGCATGCTTGATGTATGTTATTCACCTGACTATTTTGCGCATACGCACACGAATAGTATGGAAAAATTAACCGCAGTTGCTGAACAATTAAAAAAATGGAACAAGATAAAATTTCATACACCTGAAGAAATCTCGATTGAATTACTTAAAGAACTACATGATCCGCAATATATTGATGCCTTTTTAACAGGCACACCAGAAAAATTAGCCACCTTTTCAGGCTTTAAACCGTGGAATGAACAGTTACGTGATGCTGTTTTAAAAATCAATGCTGGACAAATCATGGCTGCAGAATTGGCATGGAAAAATGGGGTGTCTGCCAATATTGCGCAAGGTTTTCACCATGCCGTGTATGAATATGGTGGGTCTTTTTGTACCTTAAATGGTTTGGCATTGGTGGCGCAGAAATTTCCGAATAAACGTATTTTTGTTTTGGACTGTGATCAACATGGTGGAAATGGAACGGCCGAATTTACGCGAAGGCTGAATAATTTATTTAACTTTAGTATTTATGGCTTACCTTTTGGTTGTCCGACTTATGAGCGCTGCCATACACGGCATGTTCACCCGACTAAAGGCAGTTTCGCTCAATACACTTTGGCACTGCATGAAGGCTTTCACATGGCTCAAGCGTGGAAAGCAGATTTAATTATTTATCAGGCGGGGATGGATTGCCACGCGGCAGATCCTTTTGGTTCCGTTTGGTTTAATACAGAGTTGATCGAGAAACGTGAAGACATCGTATTTACTTTAGCGAAAAAAAGTCAGATCCCCATTATGTTTGTACTTGCGGGTGGCTATCAAAATTTAGACGATTTAGTTCAGTTACATTTAAAAAGTTTTGAAGCGGCGATTCGCGTATTTAGAAAATAAAAAAGCCAAGTACATTCACTTGGCTTTTCATCAACCCATTTTTAAACTTAAACCAATTCTACATTGACCAAAGGCTGCTCGACGGCAAAGTGAGGCGGTGTAAGTACAGTTTTACGCAGTTCTGGCGCTAATTCAGGATAGTCTAAAGTGAAATGTAAACCGCGGGATTCTTTACGGCTCATCGCACAGCGTACAATCATTTCAGAGACCAAAACTAAATTACGCAGTTCAATCAGATTTTTACTCACCTGATAGTCTTGATAATACTCAGTAATCTCTTTCTTTAACATTTCAATTCGATGCAGGGCACGCTCAAGACGTTTTGTTGTACGAACAATACCGACATAGTTCCACATGGTCTGACGCAGTTCATCCCAGTTTTGTAGAATCACCACATCTTCATCAGGATTGGTTACTTGAGAGTCATCCCAAGCAGGCACATCGGGGGATTGATAGTTGCCATCAAACTGACTTTGAATATGGGCTGCTGCGCTCATACCATAGACAAAACATTCTAAAAGTGAGTTACTTGCCATACGGTTAGCGCCGTGCAATCCTGTATAGGAAGTTTCTCCAATCGCGTATAAGCCTTGAATGTCGGTTTGACTATGTTCATCCACAACGACACCACCACACGTATAGTGTGCTGCAGGCACCACAGGAATCATCTCTTTGGTAATATCAATACCGAGTTCTAACAGACGTGCATAGAGTGTTGGGAAGTGTTCCTTAATAAATGCATCATCTTTATGGGTAATGTCGAGCCAAACGTGACGAATCCCTAAACGCTTAATTTCGTAATCAATTGCCCGCGCGACAATATCACGCGGTGCAAGCTCTGCACGTTCATCAAAACGCAGCATAAAACGTTCACCATCTGGCAAGCGTAAATATGCACCTTCACCACGCATTGCTTCAGTAATTAAAAAAGAACGTGCCTGAGGATGATATAAACAAGTTGGATGGAACTGATTGAATTCCATATTGGCGACACGGCAACCTGCACGGTATGCCATAGCAATCCCATCTCCCGTCGCAATATCGGGATTTGACGTATAGAGATAGGCTTTCATTGCACCGCCGCAAGCAAGGGCAGTAGATGGTGCTAAGAACGTATACACTTTTTCTGTTTTTTCATCGAGTGCATATAAGCCTAATGCACGGTTGTTACCTTCAATGCCTAATTTTTTTGAGCAAATTAAATCAATGGCAATAAAATTTTCAAAAATATGAATATTTGATTTTTCTTGTGCACGCTCGACTAATGTGGTCGATATTGCACGACCGGTCGCATCGGCAGCATGAATAATACGACGCTGAGAATGTCCACCCTCTCGTGTTAAATGAAGTTGATCTTGTTCATCCAAAGTAAATTGAACACCGTGTTTCAGTAGAAAATCGACCGAAGGTTTACCACCTTCAACCGTTTGCTTTACCGCATCCATTTCACATAAATGTGCACCTGCAATCATGGTGTCATCAATATGCTGTTCAATAGAGTCTGTTTCATCAAGTACAGCAGCAACACCTCCTTGTGCATAGAAGGTACTTGCATCTGTAAGCGAAGATTTTGCCAGAACTGCAATATTGAAATGATCGGGTAGAGATAAGGCTAAACTAAGACCAGCACCGCCACTGCCTACAATAATCACATCGAATTGATGTGTTGTATGAAGATTCGACATGTCCATCAGCGAATAGAAAAATAAAGTGCCGTAATAACAGCCTTTTTTTGGTCAAAATGCAAGCGTAAATTCGACTTAACTAATCGAAAACAACGATTTATTCAAAATTAAAAAACATAAATTATGGAGTAATTGTGAATGGAATTTTTACATATATTTATGCAAAATGAGATGGCTTTATGCTAAAAACGTTTCATTTATAGCAATAATTTTAAAGGGATAGATACGTCATATGAAGAATAATGTGCTTAGCTGCGGACTCTATGCCGTTGCCTTTACTGTAACAGCATTTCAAACTCAAGCAGCAAGTCCTGTCGATTTTTCAAATCTTGTCGAACAGGTGAGTCCTGCTGTTGTCAGTGTCAATGTTGTGAAGAAGATGAGCCAAGAAGAGCTCTTGCAACAACAAGTCCCTGAAATTTTGCGCCGTTTTTTCGGTAATCAAATTATCATTCCGCAGCAACGTGTCCCTCAAGAAAAAACAGGTTACGGAAGTGCATTCTTCATTAGTAAAGACGGTTATCTGCTTACCAACCATCATGTGGTTGAAGATGCATCGAAAGTCACCATTACGTTAAATGACCGCCGTGAGATTGATGCGACAGTGGTCGGTAGTGATGAACGTACCGACGTTGCTTTGCTTAAAGTGAATGGCGGAAACTTCCCTGAATTACGCACAGGTAATGTTGATAACCTGCGTGTGGGTGAGCCAGTGCTTGCGATCGGTTCACCTTTTGGTTTTGATTATTCGGCATCTGCCGGTATTGTTAGTGCCAAAATGCGTAATATGATGGGCGAAACCACTGTTCCATTTATTCAAACTGATGTTGCGTTAAATCCGGGTAACTCGGGTGGTCCTCTATTTAACCAACGCGGTGAAGTGGTAGGGGTGAACTCACGTATCTTTAGTGGTACAGGCGGTTATATGGGTTTATCGTTCTCGATCCCGATTGATGTGGCGATGGATGTTGCTGATCAGTTGAAAAAGAACGGTAAAGTGACACGTTCTTATTTAGGGGTGAGTCTGCAAGATATCGACCGTAATTTGGCTGAATCTTATAATTTACCAAAACCTGAAGGTGCGTTGATTACTCAGGTTGTTCCTAACTCACCAGCATCTCGTGCAGGGCTGCAATCGGGTGATGTGATTTTAAAATATAATGGCTCGCCAATTTCTCGTACCAATGAATTGCTGAATTATCTAAATCGTTCTTTACCAAAACAAAAAATTCAGCTTGAAGTTTTACGTGATGATAAACGCCGTAATATCTCTGCGACCTTAGATACAGCACCAGATGATACGCCTGCAAAATCAACAGATGTTGCTAAGCCATCTAAGGGTCCTGTACTTGGCGTGTCAATTCGTAATTTAACACCAACTGAACAAGAACGTCTAAGTGTGAAAGGTGGTGTGTTTATTCAAGATGTTCGTGTCGGTGGTTTGGCCGCTCAAGCACGTATTCAGCCGAATGATGTGATCACAGCCATTAATGGTAAAAACATTAAGGACTCACAAGAGTTTGTTGAAGTTGTATCGAACTTAAAAAATGGTACGGTTGCGCGCGTATCACTGATTCGTCAAGGTCAACGTGCAATTATTGGCATGCGTATCCAATAATTTTGATTCAATCTAACCGCCATTCGTGGCGGTTTTTTTATGAGTATATCTTTATCAGAATACGAATTTCGCTAAACTAAGCCTTTCTTAAAGCGAAGCAATGGAATAGGACATGTCAGATATATTTGATTTAGAAATCAAGGTAAAACCTGAACATATTGATCAATTAGGACATGTAAATAACGTCGTGTATGTGCAGTGGATGCAAGATGTGGCAAGTGCTCATATTGAGGCACTGGGCTTAGGTTTAAAAGAATATATTGAATTAAAGCATGCTATGGTCGCAGTAGAACATCATGTTCAATATCGTAAAGCGGCATTTGAAGGTGAATCTTTAATACTTCGCACATGGTTGAGCGATATAAATGCGTTGTACTCATACCGCCAATATGTGTTTTATCGACCGAGTGATCGCAGCATTTTATTCATGGGTAATACCCAATGGGCATGTGTTGAAATCGTGACTGGTCGTCCAAAGCGTATGTCACCGACCTTTACCCAAGCCTATCAGCCGATTGCAGCCGAACTAGATCCCTATGATTTTTCCAAATATGACATTGTTTAGTCTTCATGAGTTCAATATCTAAAGTCGTTCGCTCTGATAAAAGGAATTGATGAATTTTGGATACATTGAAAAATCCATCTGCTATAATCCTCGGCAATTTCTAATAGGCTTTTGCTATACAACCTTTTTCATTTGTATGGCGTGTTTTTTCTTAAGGTAACCCATGGCGCAAGCTAAAAAATCTGTTGATATTAAAAACATTCGTAACTTCTCGATTATTGCGCATATCGACCACGGTAAATCGACGCTAGCCGACCGATTTATTCAAACTTGTGGTGGTTTGCAAGATCGTGAAATGCAAGCGCAAGTCCTTGACTCAATGGATATTGAGCGGGAACGTGGGATTACCATTAAAGCTGCTTCAGTGACACTGAACTATAAGCATCCAAATGGTGAAACCTATCAATTAAACTTTATTGATACACCGGGGCACGTTGACTTCTCTTATGAAGTATCGCGTTCTTTGGCGGCGTGTGAAGGTGCATTGTTGGTTGTAGATGCTGCACAAGGTGTTGAGGCTCAGTCTGTTGCTAACTGCTATACCGCAATTGAGCAAGGTCTTGAAGTTCTACCTGTCCTTAACAAAATTGACTTGCCGCAGGCTGAACCTGAGCGTGTTATTCAAGAAATTGAAGATATTATTGGTGTTGAAGCCGTTGATGCACCAACGTGTTCTGCAAAAACAGGTCTAGGTGTAGAAGGTGTACTTGAGCGTTTGGTTGATGTGATTCCTGCACCGACAGGTGATCGTGATGCTGCTTTACAAGCACTGATTGTTGACTCTTGGTTCGATAACTACCTTGGCGTTGTGTCACTCGTTCGTGTCAAAGAAGGTCGTATCCGTAAGGGCGACAAAATGTTGGTGAAATCAACAGGTCAAACACATATCGTAACGTCTGTAGGTATCTTTAATCCGAAACATACCGAAACAGACATTTTAGAAGCTGGTGAAGTAGGCTTTGTGATTGCCGGTATTAAAGACATTTTTGGTGCGCCAGTGGGTGATACCATTACTTTGTCGACTACGCCTGAAGTTGCGGTATTACCTGGATTCAAAAAAGTAAAACCACAGGTGTACGCAGGTCTGTTCCCGATTGATTCAAGTGATTTCGAACCATTCCGTGATGCATTGCATAAACTGCAAATCAATGACTCGGCATTGTTCTTTGAACCTGAAAGCTCAGATGCCTTAGGTTTTGGTTTCCGCTGTGGCTTCTTAGGGATGCTGCACATGGAGATCGTTCAAGAGCGTTTAGAACGTGAATACAACCTTGATTTGATTTCATCTGCGCCGACCGTTATTTACGAAGCTGTATTGAAAAATGGTCAAACCGTTTATATCGACAGCCCATCTAAAATGCCAGATGGTTCAACTGTTGAAGATTTACGTGAACCGATTGCTGAATGTCACATCTTAGTACCGCAAGATTACTTAGGTAACGTCATGACACTTTGTGTTGAACGTCGTGGCGTGCAAAAAGATATGAAATTCTTGGGTAACCAAGTTTCAATTACGTTTGAAATCCCAATGGCAGAAGTGGTGATGGACTTCTTCGATAAATTGAAGTCATGTTCACGTGGTTTTGCATCACTCGATTATAACTTTGTTCGTTTTGAATCATCGTCATTGGTGAAAGTGGATGTTCTCATTAATGGTGAAAAAGTCGATGCTTTGGCGATGATTTGTCACCGTCAGGATGCGCGTCACCGTGGTATTGCACTTGTTGACAAAATGAAAGATCTGATTCCGCGTCAAATGTTTGATGTGGCAATTCAGGCAGCGATTGGTGCGCAAATTATTGCGCGTTCAACCGTAAAAGCGATGCGTAAAAACGTACTTGCGAAATGTTATGGTGGTGACGTATCACGTAAGAAGAAACTTCTTGCGAAGCAAAAAGAAGGTAAGAAACGTATGAAACAAGTGGGTAGTGTTGAGATCCCGCAAGAAGCGTTCTTAGCAGTATTGAAAGTCGAACGCTAAAATAAGGATAAAAAGCTCATGGATTTTGATTTTAATTTAATTCTCGTACCTGCAACTTTATTTTTCATTGCGGTATGGCTCTTGGATAAGTTTGTCTTTAAACAAAGACAGACCAAGGGTAAAGGGAATGAAAATGTCATCATCTCATGGGCTTATGATTTCTGGCCTGTTTTAACGGTGGTTTTGGTTTTACGTTCATTCTTGTATGAACCATTTAATATCCCTTCTGATTCTATGGTGCCAACTTTAGAAACGGGTGATTTTATCTTGGTGAATAAATTCAACTATGGTGTCAAACTTCCAATCGTCAATACAAAAATTATTGACACTGGTCGTCCTGAGCGTGGTGATGTGATTGTATTCCGTTATCCACCACAACCAACCATTAGCTATATTAAACGTGTGGTGGGTTTGCCGGGTGATCATATTGTTTATGATCATGGTCAGCTCACTATCAATGGTCAAAAGGTTCATAAAGTCCCTGTAGAATTTAGTCGTGAAAAAGACAATTTAGATACTCCAACCTCTATTTACCATCA
The DNA here is from genome assembly GCF_001647675.1 of Acinetobacter sp. NCu2D-2. Classification (NCBI taxonomy): domain Bacteria; kingdom Pseudomonadati; phylum Pseudomonadota; class Gammaproteobacteria; order Moraxellales; family Moraxellaceae; genus Acinetobacter; species Acinetobacter sp. NCu2D-2. Next base: position 1,658,483 of record NZ_CP015594.1, on the reverse strand, counting down.
AGAAACCTTGGGTAAACATACCTTTACCATGCGTGAACTTGAGAATGTAAACGTTGCTCGTCAAGCGCCATTTATCAACTTCGTTGAAAATGGTAAATATTCGCGCGAAAATGGTTTATATTGGGAAGTGAAAGTTCCAGAAGGTCATTACTTTGCGATGGGGGATAATCGTGATCAAAGTGCTGACAGTCGTTTTTGGGGATTTGTACCTGAAGAGAATTTAACAGGTCGTGCGTTCTATGTGTGGATGCATAAAGAGCCTGGCTTCAAGTTACCATCTTTCAGTCGAAATGGAGCGATTCAATAATTTAAACTAGGAAAATAAAAATGAGACATCAAAAAGGTGCATCTTATATTGCGATATTGTTTGCAATCGTTGGTTTTGCTTTTATTGCAAAGATTGCAATTGCGGTTTGGGGACCATATTGGGATGACCGTGTAATTGATTCGCAAATCGAGGAATTAATTGCATCGGCGCCAAAAAATACACCAGAGAAGTTTATTCAACAGCTTGGACAGCGTTTAGATATGAACAATGTTCGAGATTTTGATATTAAAGAAAATATCAAAGTTGAAAATGCTGGTGGGTTAGCGGTGCATAAAAGTTATGAAGTTCGCAAAAACTTTATAATGAATGTTGATTTAATCATGAAGTTCGAGAAAGATTTTGGTAAAAGCACAAGCCAAACTCAATGATGAACGTCTTGCAAGTCGTATAGGTTATCAGTTTAAACAACCGGAACTTTTAAAACTTGCTTTGACCCATCGTTCAGTCAGTCATAAAACAAACTATGAACGCCTAGAATTTCTAGGCGATTCTCTTTTAGGGATGATCATCGCGAGCTATCTCTATAATGCCTATCCTGAAGAACATGAAGGCCGATTAACGCGTATGCGTGCGACTTTAGTGCGTCAGGAAGCATTAGGAAAAATCGCCAATGATTTAAAACTGAGCCAAAACTTAATTTTAAGTACGGGCGAGTTAAAGTCGGGTGGTCATCATCGTGAATCTATTTTAGCCGATGTGGTTGAAGCAATTATCGGTGCGATTTATATCGACAGCGGAGATATGAAATTGCTCGAATCCATTGTGTTAAAATGGTACGTCCCTTATTTGAACCACATTGAACCAACGGATCAACTTAAAGATCCGAAATCGCGTTTACAAGAGTATCTACAAGCACGTAAAAAACCTCTCCCAATTTACGAGGTTGTAGATATTCAAGGTGATGCCCCAAATCAACATTTCAAAGTGGAATGTCAGATTGAAGGTTTACCTTTGATGAAAGGTGAAGGTTCAAGCCGTCGTTTTGCTGAACAAGCAGTTGCGGCGGATATTTTAAAACTATTGGAGCAAAAGTCTTAATGACTACTCATTCCGATCACAATGATGCTGATCACGAGTCGCAAAGCGACAGTAACGATTTAATTAGTCAATTCTTTAGCCAGCAAGGCACTGAAATCCCATCGGATTATCGCAGTGGCTTTGTGGCAATTGTCGGCCGTCCGAATGTGGGTAAATCAACGTTGATGAACCATATTTTGGGACAAAAGTTATCGATTACATCACGTAAACCACAAACCACACGTCATAAGATTGTGGGCATTGATTCGCGTGAAAAATCTCAGGCTGTATTTGTCGATACACCTGGGATGCACAAGAAAGAAGTACGTGCCATCAATAAAATGATGAACCGTGCAGCGCATTCAGCGTTACGCGATGTGAACTTGGTTCTGTTTGTGGTGGATGCAGATAAGTGGACTCAAAACGATGAACTTGTTTTGGAAAAACTGAAAAATGCGGATATGCCTGTTATTCTTGTGATTAATAAAATTGATACGCTTGAAAATAAAAACCATGCATTACCACTGATTCAAGAACGTGCGAAATTGATGAATTTTGCGGAAATCGTGCCTGTATCCGCACTTCGTGGTGCCAACCTCGATCATTTGCGTAATACCATCGCCTCTTATCTTCCGTTCCAACCGCCACTTTACTCAATGGATCAATTGACCGATCGTTCAGAACGTTTCTTAGCGTCGGAAATTATCCGAGAAAAGATCATGCGTCAATTGGGTGAAGAGCTTCCTTATGATTTAACTGTTCAAATTGAATCATTTAAAACAGAAGAAGCAACCATCAATCCAAAGACTGGTCGTCCAAAAGCGGCATGTACGTATATTGATGCTACGATTTTTGTCGATCGCCAAGGTCAAAAAGCCATTGTGATTGGTGAAAAAGGTTCGAAATTAAAGAAAATTGGTATGGACGCCCGTGCCGATATGGAAAAAATGTTCGAACAAAAGATCATGCTGACACTTTGGGTGAAAGTCAAAGGTGGTTGGTCTGATGATGAACGTGCATTGAAAAGTCTAGGTTATAGCGATATTTAATCAATAGGGAACTGTCATGATCAAAGTGCTGACTGTGGTTGCGTGTGTATTCTTCTTACAAGGCTGCGTGCATAAGATTGTGACAGTTCCAGTTAAAGTTGCTTATAAAACGACAAAAGTCGCAGTCAAAGGGACTGCGGCTGTTGTCGGTGCAGTCATCCCAGATGGAGATGACGATGAAGAAAAATCGAAAGATTAAAAGTAGATTGTTAGCACATGCGTAATGAAGTACTCCATGGATATTTAATCCATCATCGTAAGTACCGCGAACGCAGTCATATTGTGCATTTATTTACCCAAGAGCAGGGTCGTATTGATGGTATTCTTCGGCAAATGCCACCGCCACAATATCAACCGATTCGTTTACAAGCCTCAGGGAAATCAGAACTTAAAAACTTTACCAAACTTGAAATTGTTAATCAGCCGATTTTCTTTTTTGGAGATGCCTTTTTCTCGGGTTTTTATCTGAATGAAATATTGTTACGCCTGTGTCCACTTGAAGTTGAAATGCCGAATACATTTCAGCAATATGGCGTGACCTTGACCCAATTACAGCAACTCTCGTCACAATCAGATCCCAATCAATTTTTAAAACAAATTTTAAGACGTTTCGAGCATACCTTACTAGAAGAATTAGGTTATGCCATTGATTTTACAGTGGATGCTAATCAAGCAGAAATAAATCCATCACAACATTATTATTTTCAGCTCAATGATGGATTTATGCCATCAGTGAAAGAAACACGTGCCACAGTGTCAGGGCAACAGATTTTAACGATGCAGCATTATGAAAGCGGTATGGATTTTTCCTTAGAACAGTTACAATTATTGACGAAACTGTACCGCCAAGTGATTACTGCATTACTCGGTGATCGACCCTTAAAAAGTCGACAGTTATGGATACAAAATTCTCAATCACATCGTCGTTAGGAAATGATTATGGCTGCATTACTTGGTGTCAATATTGACCATGTCGCAACATTAAGACAAGCACGTGGTACGAACTACCCAGACCCAGTCAATGCTGCATTGATCTGTGAGCAGGCGGGCGCTGAAGGCATTACTTTACACTTGCGTGAAGACCGTCGACATATTCAAGATGATGACGTGCGCCGCATGCGTCCTGTACTTAAAACGCATATGAATTTGGAAATGGCGGTGACCGATGAAATGGTCGCGATTGCTAAAGAAATTCAACCGCAGCACGTGTGTTTTGTGCCGGAAAAACGCCAGGAAGTGACCACTGAAGGTGGTTTGGATGTTGTTGGTCATTTTGAAGATGTCAAAAAAGCCACTCAAGAACTGACTGCCATTGGTTGTGATGTGTCTTTATTTATTGATGCGGATTTTGCACAGATTGATGCTGCAGTTGCATGTGGTGCGCCAACCATTGAACTTCATACCGGTGCATATGCGGATGCTGAAACACCTGAAGCGCAACAAGCTGAACTTGAACGTATTGTAAAAGGTGCAGAATACGCTGCATCTAAAGGTTTAGTGGTGAATGCAGGGCATGGCTTGAACTTGGATAATGTCACTCCAATTGCTGCCATTCCACAAATTCATGAGTTGAATATTGGTCACTCAATTATTGCAGATGCCGTATTTGTTGGCTTGGCACAAGCGGTACAGCAAATGAAAGCTGTCATTAAAGCTGCTCGTTAAGATTTGAAAGAAGTATATGTCGAATATTGATTATGATGAACTCATGAAGCCGGTCATCGGTTTCTTGGGTTGTGAAACACCCAAAGCGTGGTTGGATGAAGCATTACAGAATTTAGATATTTTGATGCAAGACCATGCTAACTGTGAAAAAAAAGCGGCGAGTACAGCAATGAACTTGATGTTCCGCTACAGTTATTTCGTTGATCTTCAAGTGAAGCTCGCGCAGCTTGTGCGTGAGGAAATGCTGCACTATGAGCAAGTCCTTGAGTTAATGCACAAGCGTGGACAGGAATGGATTGGTCTGAGTGCAGGGCGTTATGCCGGTGGCTTACGTAAAGAAATCCGTACTTACGAGCCGGAAGCGCTAATTGATGTACTTGTGATTGGTGCTTTTGTTGAAGCACGCTCATGTGAGCGCTTCTATGCGCTTGCACCGCATGTTGATGAAGAGTTAGGGCGTTATTACCGTTATTTACTAAAGTCTGAATCACGCCATTTTGAGGACTATCTCGCACTTGCTTTGGATGTGGCTAAAACCTCCAAATTGAAAAATCCTGAAGAAGACATTCAAGATCGAATTCATCATATCCGTGAAGTCGAGAAAAACTTAATTTTAACGCCTGATGAAACTTTCCGTTTCCATAGTGGCGTGCCTGCAAAAGCAGCTTAAATTATTATTGTGAAAATCCTCCCGAGTGGGGGATTTTATAAATTTAATCAAGCAATAAAAAAGCCCAAGTCTTAAATGCTTGGGCTTTTTAGAATTTGGCTCTCCAACCTGGGCTCGAACCAGGGACCTGCGGATTAACAGTCCGTCGCTCTACCGACTGAGCTATTGGAGAATCTGAGTGCGATTATAGAGGGATTTTGAGATGGGTCAAGTAAAAATAGTGAAGAATCTATAAATTTTGATGCAGATGTTTTTAATTTGCGCAAATGCATGGCAATTGTTGAAAAAGCTTGCAAAGCCTTCTTACGGTTGTTAGTCTGAAAACAGAAAGTGATTTAACCGAAAGGTTAAATAGTGTGGATTTAAACCTACTTGCCAGCACAAAAATGGCTAAATCGGAGTAAGCGAATGAATACGCTCAGCATCTCTCAAATCTTCCAAAATTTCGATTTCTATCAAACCCATTATCTTTCGATTTTGTCTCAGCCTGAGCAATATAAAACACCTGTGCAATCTGCATATATCGATCTATGGCCATTTGCGCGTATTGAGTTGTGCTTAGGCGATTTGTTGCAGTTATGGTTTGGTGAAAAGTGGTTAATTCAACCGGCTGAGAAGAGTTTGATTGAGCTAGGTTTAAATCTACAAGTGCAGCCTATTACTAAGTCTGATGATGTTTATTTATATCAAATTTCGGGTAATAGTTTTACAGGTAAGAATCAATCACAAGCTTGGTCGATTTCACAGCACAAAGAGATTTCATTGAACTTAGATAGCGTCGTTCGTCACTTCCTTGAATTTAAAGCTATCTCAGGCGTGGGTTATTTCCAAACTATTCCAAGAGCGCCATTTGGTTTAACTTCATAATCTATGGCTATATGAAATTCATCATATTTTCAAGGCATAAAAAACCCGCAATTAATGCGGGTTTTTTTAAATCTAGATAACTAGATTATTTTTCAGCAGCAATTGAAGCAATCGCAGCGTCTACGCCTTCGATTGAGTCAGCAGCTTTTTTGATACGTGCAAGCGCATCTACAAGTACTTCGTCAGCAGTTGCATAAGAAATACGCATGTAACCACCAAGACCGAATGCATCACCAGGAACAACGGCTACGCCAGTTTCTTCCAATAACCATGCAGCGAATTCTGTGCAAGATTTAAGACCTTTTGCACGAATCAATGGACGGATGTTTGCGTATGCATAGAATGCACCGTCAGCAGGAAGGCAAGTGATCCCTTTGATGTCATTCAAGCCATTTACAACTAAGTCGTGACGACGTTTGAATGCTTCAACCATTGGCTCAAGAACGTCTTGAGGACCATTCAATGCAGCTTCAGCAGCAACTTGTGAAATAGAAGTTGGATTTGAAGTGGATTGAGATTGGATTTTTTTCATCGCACCGATGAGTTTAGCAGGACCCGCTGCATAGCCAATACGCCAGCCAGTCATCGCATATGCTTTAGATACACCGTTCAATACGATTACGCGGTCGTAAAGGTCAGGTGCAACAGTTGCGATGTTGTAGAACTCGTCATCCCAACGGATTGGTTCGTACATATCATCAGAAGCAACCATCACTTCTGGGTATTTACGAAGCACTTCAGCTAAAGCTTCTAATTCAGCTTTAGTATAGATCATACCTGTTGGGTTAGATGGGCTGTTAAGTACCACTAAACGAGTTTTGTCAGTGATTGCAGCTTCTAATTGAGCAGGAGTAATTTTGAAACGTTGTTCTTCACCACATTTCACAATTACAGGTACACCTTCAGCAATGATCACCATGTCAGGGTAGCTTACCCAGTATGGCGCAGGGATGATCACTTCATCACCTTTATTTAACAAAGCAAGTGCCAAGTTAAAGAAAGATTGCTTACCACCGCAAGATACCAAGATTTGGTTTGCAGCGTACTCAAGGTTATTGTCACGTTTTAATTTTGCAATGATTGCTTTTTTAAGACCTGGCGTACCGTCAACAGCGGTATATTTAGTGAAACCGTTGTTGATTGCTGCAATTGCTGCATCTTTGATGTGTTGTGGGGTATCAAAGTCTGGCTCACCTGCGCCTAAACCAATTACGTTTTTACCAGCAGCTTTCAATTCAGCAGCTTTGTTGGTTACAGCAAGTGTAGGGGACGGTTTGATGCTATTTACACGATCAGAGAGACGTACGTCCACGGCATTATTCCTTCTTATAGGGATTAAAAAATAAAAAGCACATTATCTTAGCTTAAAAGCAGGTCAGCCGACACTCTATTCTTGTTGTTTTAGTAAAAAAAATGAATAAAATCGGAAATTATGTTGAACCCTTTAATTTAAATAAAAATATTGGATTGTTTGAAAAATAACTGCGCAAACAAAAAAGGCTGCCCAAATGGACAGCCTTTCTTATTTCACGCAATCTTATGCAGTAAAGCGTGATAAATCTTCTTCAAGGCGAGCTGTTAATACTTCTACGCCATTTTTTGTAACCAATAATGTATGTTCATATTGTGCTGAGAGGCTATGGTCTTTAGTTACCACAGTCCATTTGTCACCCAATAATTTGGTTTTCCAGTCACCCGCATTCACCATTGGTTCAATGGTAAAGGTCATGCCTTCTTCCAAGATCATGCCTGTGTTTGCTTGACCATAGTGAAGAACTTGAGGTTCATCATGGAACACAGTACCAATACCGTGACCACAGTATTCACGAACAACACCAAAACGTTCTGACTCAACATATTGTTGAATTACGTGACCGATGTCACCAATGGTTGCACCTGGTTTTACAGCTTCAATACCACGATACATTGCTTCTTGTGCTACTTTGCATAGACGGTTAGCAAGAATTGAAGTTTCACCACCCACGATATACATCATGTTGGTGTCACCGTGGTAACCATCTTTAATAACAGTCACGTCAATATTGAGGATGTCGCCTTTTTTTAATTTTTTGCTCTCTGATGGAATACCATGGCACACCACATGGTTCACTGAAGTACAAATCACGTGTTGGAAAGCAGGGCGACCAGGTGCAGCACCGTAGCCTAAGCATGCAGGAATCGCATCTTGTTTGTTAACGATATAGTCATGACAAATCGTATCAAGTTCAAGGGTAGTCACACCTGGAACAATATGCGGTTTGATCATATCCAAAACTTCAGCTGCTAGTCGTCCCGCCACTCGCATTTTTTCAATTTCATCTGGAGTTTTGATAAGTCGACGTGGAGCTTCGTAAGTACTGTTCATGATCTCTAAAAACTTTTGGAAATTTGTATGTGACTATGGTATAAATAGCCGCCCATTTTATCAAATGCTTTTTCGTGAATAAATTTTCACGGGCTTTGTGCGATGGGGCAATAAAATCCGCACATATATCGACACATATCTCTGGGTGCCTTTCGAGGTGGAGAATGCGGGTATATGGAGGCCTAACCCAAACTTTAAGGTAAAGAAAATGGCAGATTACAACGTAAGCATGCGCGACCTTCTACAAGCAGGCGCACACTTTGGTCACCAAACACGTTTTTGGAACCCAAAAATGCGCGAATACATCTTTGGTGCGCGTAACAAAATTCACATCATCAACCTTGAGCACACTGTTCCTGCGTTAAATGATGCTTTGAACTTTGCTAACCAATTGGCTAGCAAAAAGAACAAAGTTTTGTTCGTTGGTACTAAGCGTGCAGCTTCTGCAATTATCCGTGAACAAGCTCAACGCGCAGGTCAACCTTACGTTGATCACCGTTGGTTAGGTGGTATGTTGACTAACTGGAAAACTCTTCGCCAGTCAATCAACCGTCTAAAAGACCTTCAAACTCAATCTACTGACGGTACTTTCCTTAAGCTTACTAAACGTGAAGCTTTAGAACGTACTCGTGAAATGGAAAAACTTGAACGCGGTCTTGGTGGCGTGAAAAACATGGGTGGTTTACCTGATGCATTGTTCGTAATCGACGTTGATCACGAAGCAATTGCAATCAAAGAAGCTAAAAACCTTGGTATTCCTGTAATCGGTATCGTTGATACAAACTCTAATCCAGACAACGTAGACTACGTTATCCCTGGTAACGATGATGCGATCCGTGCAGTAACTCTTTATGCTTCTGCTATGGCTGATGCGATTATTGCTGGTAAAGAATACGCACAATCACAAGCAAATGCACAAGCTAAAGCAGAAGAAGCTCCAGCTTCTGAGGCTTAATGCGTTAGACGCTAGCTTGTCATTTTTGCAACACGTAATGGTGGCAATGTAAGCGTCGTGTATGCAGGCGGCCCATGAGTATCCTCTGGGCCGTTTCTGTTCTAAAAGAATTCATTTTCTACCGAATTTAGGAGATAAACATGACTGCAGTTACAGCAAGCATGGTTAAAGAATTGCGTGATCGTACTGGTCTTGCAATGATGGAATGTAAAAAAGCTTTGACAGAAGCTGGTGGTGACATCGAATTAGCGATTGATAACCTTCGTAAATCTGGTCAAGCTAAAGCTGCTAAAAAAGCAGGTAACATTGCTGCTGATGGTGCGATCACTATCGCTCAAGACGGCAACAAAGCACTTCTTTTAGAAGTTAACTGCCAAACTGACTTCGTTGCTAAAGACGAAAACTTTGCTGGCTTCTCTGCTAAAGTTGCTGCTGCTGCACTTGCTGCTGGCGAAACTGATGCTGCTAAAATCGCTGAACTTAAACTTGAAGATGGCGCTACAGTTGAAGAAACTCGTATTGCTCTTGTTCAAAAAATCGGTGAAAACATCCAAGTACGTCGTGCGAAAATTGTTGAAGGCGAAAACCTTGCAGTTTACAAACACGGTCTTAAAATCGGTGTTGTTGTTGCATACGCTGGTGATGCTGAAACTGGTAAAGGCTTGGCAATGCACATTGCTGCGTTCAACCCAGTTGCTGTAAAAGCTGAAGACGTTCCTGCTGAACTTGTTGCTAAAGAAAAAGAAATCGCTGAAGCGAAAGCTCTTGAATCTGGCAAACCAGCAAACATCGTTGAAAAAATGGTTGTAGGTTCTGTTGAGAAATACTTGAACGAAGTTGTTCTTGAACGTCAACAATACGTAATCGACAACGACAAAAAAGTTGCTGAAATCCTTAAAGCAACTGGTACTACAGTAGCTAACTTCGTTCGTTTCGAAGTTGGTGAAGGTATTGAGAAAAAAGCAGAAATGAGCTTCGCTGAAGAAGTTGCTGCTGCTCAAGCTGCTGCTAAATAATTTTGCTTTAAGCATTATTACTTGCAGAAAAAAGCCCCATTTGGGTAATGCCAGTCAGTTAAGCAAAAAAAGTTAAAATACTGTAAAAAGAGCGTATGTAAATACGCTCTTTTTTTATGAATTTATCTCAGAATTTAGATTTAACATTAAAACAAACCCTACCTTCACTTTCACAATTCAGTGAATTGATTGATTTAAACTGGATTGAAGATTGCTTAAACCAAACAGGTAAAGCATCAATTCGAAAAAGAAAACTGCCTGCTGAACATGTTGTTTGGCTGGTAATCGGACTTGCTCTATTTCGAAATCAACCGATTTGGTATGTGGTTCAACAATTGCAACTTGTTTTCGGTACGGCAGAATACTGTGTACCGAGTGCATCCGTACAAGCAAGACAGCGCTTAGGCTTAGAGCCCATGAGTGCTTTATTTTCGACATTAAGTCAGGCATGGTTTAAAGACTCACAACAACAATATAGCAACTTTCACGGTCTATGCGTTTGTGCTGTAGATGGTGTGGTTTGGTCTATGCCTCATACAGAAGAAAACTTTAAGCACTTTGGTTCATCCAAAGGCAAAACAGCAGCTGCCCCTTACCCACAAGTCAGAGCGACTTGCCTGGTGAATACCAATACACATGAAATGATTGATGCCCAAATTGGCAGTATGGATCAAGGTGAATTAACCTTAGCCAGTCAATTAAAAGCACCAGTTCGCAGTATTACCCTATTTGATCGTGCTTACTTCTCTGCTGATTTTTTAGTGAGTTGGCAATCTCAGGCAGAAGAGAGTCATTGGTTGATGCGAGCAAAGGACAACCTGCGTTATGAAGTGATTCATCATAATGCGGCCCATGACTTTCAGATCAAAATGCCTGTTTCAGCAAGAGCAAAAAAGATAAATCCGTCATTGGGTGACTATTGGGAAGCACGTTTAATTGAAGTTGAATATGCAGGAAAAATAAGACGTTACATTACATCATTAACAGATTCTGAAGTTTATCCATTCAAAGACCTTGCAATGCTTTATATCCAGCGTTGGGAAATAGAAATGTGTTATCGGGAAATTAAAAGTGATTTACAGGATGCAAGAATTTTAAGAAGCAAACAACCTGATTTGGTCTATCAAGAATTGTGGGGGGTATTTATTGCTTATAATATCTTAAGAAGACAGATGAGGTTTATCGCTGAACATGCAAAGGTGAGTCCTTTAAGGATCAGTTTCCATATTGCATCTATGAGTATTATCAATATCTTAAGGCACACACCTTTAGAATCAGCAGGAAATCTACCCAAACATTTAGCACAATTATTTGAACAATCTAAAATATTTGTATTACCTGAAAAAAGGCAAAGGCAATGTCCGCGAGTAGTGAAAATTAAAGCACAAAAATATCCAAGAAAATGCCAGTCAATTTCTTAACTGACTGGCATTACCCATTTGGGGCTTTTTTTATGGTTAAAATAAAACAAAGTTAAGGAATAATTATGGCAAATAAAACAAATATATCGATTGGCGCTGCAATTGCTTTGCTGGCAGCAGCCTATATTGGCATAGATCTTAAGCAAGACAATCAAGCTGTTAATACACCGACGGCTATAGAAACCCAAGCTCAGGACTCCACAGCATCAAATTCTCAAACTCAGCAAAAGCCGTCTGACGTCAAAAAGGATGACACCGATAAGATTGCACAGGCATTTGCACGCAACCAAAGCGATTTACAGGTCAAAGCTAGTGGACGAGTGGTAGCGTTATTACGTGATGACAATGAAGGCTCGCGTCATCAGAAGTTCATTTTAGAACTGAATAATGGTCAAACCGTTTTGGTTGCACATAATATTGATTTATCTCCGAGAATTGACACCATTCAAAAAGGCGATACGGTCGAATTTTATGGTGAATATGAATACAGTGATAAGGGTGGAGTCATCCATTGGACACACCATGATCCTGCTGGAAAACATATTAATGGTTGGTTAAAACATCAAGGAAGAACCTACCAATAAGGTTCTTCCAAATCTTAAAACTTGAGAATGCTACAAATGGCTCTCAATTGCGTTATTTTGACGAGTTTTCCAAGATGGGTGTACTTTAGCAATAAAGGTATCAAGGCACCAAATAGGGCCAATAAGGAGGAATTGGAGATCTTTAAAGAAAGATGGCTTTTTACCTTCCACTTTATGTCCATAAAATTGACCAATCCAAGCACAAACAAATAATCCGATATAGAAGCCAACACCCACAGGTAATACCCAAATCAACCATGCCATCACCAGAGTTAAAACTGCCATAGCAACTGCAAGTACAATGTCCAAACGTGCATAAAAAATAAAAGACAGTACGAGCAGGAGGGTAGTGAGTAGTGCACTAAAGTGTGCCAAGACGCCTATGATCGAAAAATAAATGGTAGGGACACATACCCAATGAATCATTTTGTTGGTTTTGTTTTGATGACTTTCACTATATTCATCAAACCATTCGCTGATTGTTTTCATTTGACCTCATCCATGTCGTTTTAAGCTGATGAATGAAAATATAAATCTTAAATCACAATTGGTCAAAAATGAGTAGATGCAAAGATCTAAGCAAAGCCATGGAAAGACCATTGCACGAGTAAAAAGAAAAGCACTAAAAGTAACAGTGCAAAAATCAATTCATATTTTTTCAAAATGATACTCAATAAAAAAGCCACAATAAATTGTGGCTTCAGATCAAATATAGTGCAACAAGTTATTAAGAGTGTGGACCATCTACACGTTCGATACTGACTTTACCTGTACCTGCGTGAGTTAAGCCAATTTGCTTCGCAGCACCGTAAGATAAGTCGAGTACACGATTACCATGGAAAGGACCACGATCGTTTACTTTCACGACAACACTCTTACCATTGGTTTTGTTGGTCACACGAATGTAACAGTTTAAAGGCAGGCTACGGTGAGCAGCAGTTAAACCATTCATATCGAATGTGTCACCGCTTGCTGTTTTACGACCGTGGAATTGACGACCATACCAAGAAGCAGTACCAGACTGAGTGAATTTGCGAACTGTGTTAGAGGCAACGGTGTTCAGCTTTTCAATCACTGAAGGCTCTTCTTCAGGGATTTCGATTTTTGCTGCAATCGTTTCGCGACGAACTTTATCGCCGGAACGTTCAGTGATTGAAAGGCTACTTAAATTCGTAAAGTTTGAATTAAAGCTTTGAACTTCTTTGTTTAACAAGCGTGCTGCTAAACGAGAAGTATCATGATCGTTATTCAACGATGATGATTGGACCATGTCCGCTTGCGACTGTGTCAGAGTGACTGTCGTGGCGATGGCCATAAAATATTTTAAGATTGAAGAATGCATCGAATCAACTCCTAACAGCATGGCATATGGATGAAGCTAACAAGCTGAAAAACCACATAAACATGCCTGATATTTAACTTATGCAACTACATTTGACGAGATGGATAATATTCATGCGCTCAATACCCTGTCTAGTCTTTACTTAAAATACTTTCAAAAAGTACGGAAAATAAACAATAATTGGTTAAAAAATAATCAAAATTGTAACAATGTATGTAAAAAGTCCAAAATATGAACTAATTCTCATAAAAATTTCTTGACTTTTATGAGAATTAGGAAAAATTCATGTTAACGATTGGTAATTTCTGTACCTAAAAGCCACAATGCGGTGGCATACATTCGGCTCTTGTTATAGGTCGTAATCACCTGAAAATTCGGGTATGTCAGGTAATAGATCGGACCGTAATTTTCCTGTAATTGAATGACATTGACCATGTCTAAATCATCAATTTTCACAATTGGATTTAAAGGGCTAATGCCTTGTGTTTTAAGTGCGCCATATGGAATGGGTGCAGTAAGATCTTTGGCAATGATCTGATCGGGATTATTTCCGGTGTATCTTGCGGCAAATGCAATTGGTTGATCGCGCTGCCAACCATGATTAGCAAGATAATTTGCAATAGAACCAATTGCATCTACAGCTGAATTTCTAAGGTCAATATGACCGTTACCATCGTAGTCGACACCGAACTTAGTGATATTGCTTGGCATAAATTGCGGATAACCGACCGCACCTGCATAAGAACCGATGACAGAAGAAGTCGGAATACCGTCTTTATACGACCATGCAATAAGCGCAGATAACTCATCTTGGAAATATTGATTGCGACGGTCACCATTAAAACCGAGTGTTGCAAGCGCATCGCGTGTAGTAAATGAGCCTTTATTTGAGCCAAAACCTGTTTCTACACCCAAAATCCCTAAAATGATGGATTGGGGTACACCAAACTGTTGCTCAGCACGTTGTAGGGTAGATGCATATTGTTGTTTAAAGCGCACACCGCGTTGAATCGTGCCTTCTGAAAGGAAGTTGGTTTTATAGCTGTACCAAGGTTTGCTTTCACCTGGACGATTCATAATATTAATAATATTAGGCAAATTTTTAGAGCCATTCATTGCCCAGTCAATTTGTTCCGCACTCAGACCATAAGTCTTCATGGTATTTTGCTTAAAATTGGCATATGAAGGGTGATTTTGGAAATCGTTGGCTTGCGCAAAGCTGGTCAAACTGATTGCAAAGACAGCGGTGCTCAATTGTTTTAGTTTTTTATAAAAATGAGAGTTCAACATTAACATCCAAATTCCAAAAAAAATTAGATACAACATAGTGCTTAGGTGAAAACTATCTATGGCTCGATCTATTATGACATCAAGCATTTAGATAATATTTTTAAGATGGTCAAGATATCATCTGTCGGTAGATTGCACCTAGAAAGCTATACAAAAAAAGACAAAGAATAGGGCTTATTGATTTAAAAAGTAGAGCCAATTGATCAAATGTGTAACAAATTATTTAGGTATAAAAAAAGCCTGAGTAATCTCAGGCTTTTTCAGTGAAATTTTTATTAAACATAGAACAGTGTATCGTGGTATTCAGCCATCGCTTTGAGTTCATCATTGGTCAAATTCAAAATAATTTTATCTGCAGCAATATTAATTGCTTTAATGACAGCAGATGCCCCCAATTCTGAAGCTTTACGTTTGATCATGCCTAAATCAAGCGTCTTATTAAAGTCACTCATAAAGTGGCGAACAGTAGCTTCACCAAATTGCTTATATAAGTTACTTAAGGCTTGTTTATCAATCTCTTTGCCTGCACTTAAATCTGCATAGTTTTGCTTGAGTTTGCTGACTAGATTGGCATCAAGAGGTTCGCCGACGCGATATTGACCTTGTGGATCTTTAAATAAGCTTTTTTCAGAAAATTCGATAGATTGGCGTACCACATCGTTCGAAGCCTTACCCAAAAGTTGTTTGAGTAAGACTGCGACGGTGGATTTAATATAACCTGCCAATTTTTCTGCTGTATCACGTTTTTCACTTGGTGGAAAACGTCGTACCAGTTCAGTCAAAATCGCATCAATAATCTCATCATTAATCAGTAATGCAGTTTTATCTCGAAGTGGATACAGTGGTTCACTCGAATTTTTGTTTTGTTGTGCAGTCTGAATTGTATTTAAAAGCTCTGCAGAAGGAATAAACCCGAAAAATGGCATTGTTAAACCTCAATGTTTTTATTGTCGCGCTAATCGAATAGGGCGAGGCATCCATGTTAAGTCTGATACACGGCACGGATTAATATCCAATCCACCACGACGTGTATAAGTTGCATATACCATCAGATTTTTTGGTTGTAGATTTTGCCAAACATCGGCAAAAATCTGCTCCACACATTGCTCGTGGAAACCATTATGCTGACGATAAGAAATAATATAAGCCAAAATACTCTTATAACAAGGTTTTTTACCTTGATAGCGTATAAATACTGTACCCCAGTCCGGTTGTCCAGTGACTGGACAGTTACTTCTTAACAGATGTGAATATAACTGAACATCAACTTCTTCATCGCTCGCTGAATCAAAAGCCAATAATGATGCATCAGGGTGATGTTCAATACGCTCAGGTGTCAAATCATCAAGACAAATCCCTTCAGGTTTTGTAATCTCTAAATCATCAACATGGAATAAATCCAATTTGATTTCTGCTTCAGCGGCTTTAGATAAATCTTTTTCAACAGTCGCAATAAATGCTTCTTTCGATTCGAATTTGGCAAAGTTCAAACTATTAAAGTAGAGCTTTAGAGATTTCGATTCGATTAAATTCGGTGAAGATGCTGGAAGCGTAATGCGACCAATCGCAACTTGAGGTACACCGGCTAAATTAAGCCATGAAATTTCGAAAACATGCCACCAGTCTTTACCTTGTCGAATACCTTCAACATGAGCATACGCTTCACGTGCAGGCGCACGTGAAATTGGAAATAGAACATCAGGCTGATATTCAGTAGGGTAGTTGGTATCTTTACCAAGAAGAGAATTTTCTACACTCATTATTCACGCATTCCTGAACCACGGGAGAGTAAATGATAAGCCACGCCATAAAGTACGGCACAGCAGATTGTAATAACAGTTAATGAAATTGTGACGTTGACATCGCTATGACCTAGGATGCCAAAACGGAACGCATTAACCATATATACAATCGGGTTAATTAAAGATAAGTTTTGCCAAAATGGGCTTAATGCTGAAATTGCATAAAATACACCACCTAAATAAGTCAGCGGTGTTAAAACAAATGTTGGGATAATCGAAATATCATCAAAAGATTTTGCATAGACTGCATTAATAAAGCCACCTAATGAAAATAGTAGTGATGTGATCACAATGGTATATATAGTCACAAACCAATTGGTAATGCTTAAATCTGAGAAAAACAGACTCATGGCACTAACAATAATACCCACTAAGACACCACGACATAATCCACCTAGTACAAAGCCCCACAGTACAATATGTAGGGGGACAGGGCTCATGATCAACTCTTCAATACTTTTTTGGAATTTAGCACTAAAGAAACTTGAAGATACATTGGCATAACTGTTGGTAATGACCGCCATCATGATTAAGCCAGGAACAATGAATTCCATATAGCTGAATCCGCCCATTTGACCGATGCGTGAACCCACCAAATTACCGAAAATCACGAAGTACAAACTCATGGTAATCGCTGGTGGAAGTAACGTTTGTGGCCAAATTCGCATAAAGCGACGGACTTCTTTATAAACGATGGTATATAAAGCGACGCAGAGTTGATTGAAGTTCATGCGCTCGCTCCATCAAGATTCTTTTCGACCATTTTCACAAAGAGTTCTTCTAAACGGTTTGATTTGTTACGCATACTACTTACACGAATATTTTTCGATTCAAGCAATTGGAACAGATCATTCATACTGTGTGCTTTATCAAGAGTTACTTCTAAAGTCACGGGATCGACCAAGTTAAATTTAACCCCAATAATTTCTATATTAAGCGGTTCTATCGGATCAACTAAATCTAAAATAAACGATTCTTCATTGAGCTGATTGAGGAAGTTTTTCATGGTGGTATCTTCTTTAATCACACCACGGTCTATAATTGCAATTCGACGACAGAGCATTTCTGCTTCTTCTAAATAGTGTGTAGTGAGAATGATAGAGGTACCTTTATCATTCATCTCATTGAGGAAGTCCCACATTGAGCGACGTAGCTCAATATCTACACCCGCAGTCGGCTCATCCAAAATGAGCAACTTAGGTTCATGCATCATGGCACGCGCGATCATTAGACGACGCTTCATCCCGCCTGACAGCATACGTGCTTGCGTACTACGTTTTTCCCATAGACCAAGCTTGGTGAGGTATTCTTCTGCACGTGCTTGCGCAATTTTTTTAGGAATGCCGTAATAACCAGCTTGAGTCACCAAAATATCAAAGGTTTTTTCAAATTGGGCAAAGTTGAATTCTTGCGGTACAACCCCTAAATGTTGTTTTGCAAGAGAAGGTTGAGTGTCTAGATTATGACCAAATATTTCTACCGTTCCGCCCGATTTTTTTGTTAATGAGCTGATAATACCGATTGTAGTGGATTTTCCCGCGCCATTTGGCCCTAAAAGTGCATAAAATTCACCTTCGGGTACAGTCAGATTAATTCCTTTAAGTGCTTGAAAACCATTACGATAGGTTTTGGACAAATCCCTTAATGTCAATGCATCAGTCATGAATGTCTCAATTGGTGAAAAGTTGAGATATTGTGAGTGATCTTGCTGGATAATCCAAGTGATTAACTCGGTATTCTGCGTTCCAAATTTGCAACATTGTATAAAGCATAATCAGTAAATTGAGAGACTTATATATAGTTGCTTTACCTCGCGCTTTTTTTTGTTATGATGTGCGTCGCGCGCTCATAGCTCAACTGGATAGAGTACAGGTCTCCGAAGCCTGTGGCGTGGGTTCGAGTCCCGCTGAGCGCACCATTTTTTATTCTATAACACTAAAATATAATAATTTTCATTTTCTATTTTTTAAGCATCTATTTTATTCCCCATTTTTCAAATCTTGCTTAAGCTGAAATGTGAGCATTTCTAGTTTTAGGCAATAAAAAAGCGAGCTCAAATTTGGCTCGCTTTGAAAAAATTATTCTATTTAGAATTCATTATTTTCCTTACGCTTTTGCATAATCTGTTTTAGCATTTTGCGTGGTAGGGTAAACCATAAGAGAACCAAGACTAAGCCACATAAGCTGAATGCCAGCATATCGAATGCTTCATATAAATGACGTGAAATCTCAAGAAAGGTGAAGTAGATCAACATCATCATCATTGACATGGCAGATGCGACCGTCCCTTTAGAGACATCAGATGACATCATGGCTAAACGATACAGCACAGAGAAACAGATCCCTTCACCAAAACTCATCAGCGTCATCCCGATAATCAATAACCACACTGAGTAATCTGGAACAAATAGTCCTGAAATAGTCACCAGTGAACCGACCAACATAATCGGTAGACCGACGAGCACGGTTTGTCCGAGTGGATATTTATCCACGATTTTCATCAGCAGTACACTGCCAAGGATTAATGCGCCGAGTACAGGAATTTGAGCTAAGCCATATTCAAAACCAGTAAAAGCAAATTTCTCCACCAACATGACAGGTGAGAGCGCAATCCACATCATAATTGGCAGTGATGCCATTGGAAGTGCGCTGGTCATGACTAAAAATTGTTTATTGCTATACACCTTTTTAAAGTCAGCCCACATATTACCCATTGGTGCAGTGGATAAATTGGCTTTCTGATCATTCGGCATAGCCAGTTTAAGCCCCAGCCAACCGAGCATAGACAGCACAGCAATACCGATAAAGCCCCAATGCCATGAAATATGGTCAATCAGAAATGCACCAATGACGGGTCCAAGCAAAGGAGCCATTAATGTCATATTACCCATTAATGCCATAACTTTAATTGCGGTGCGCTCTTCAAAGTTTTCCTGAATGGCCGCATAACCTACAGCGCTAATGACAGTTAAACCAATACCTTGTAAAAAGCGAACACCGAGGAAGCTTTGAATATTGGGCATGAACAAAATCAACAAGCACATGGCAGTAAAAAATAATGCGCCAGTGAGTAAGACCTTCTTACGGCCAATGCGGTCAGAGAGTGGACCCATGAGCCATGCCAAGCAGCCACCACCTAACAAATAGAAAGACATTGAAGAGGGTGCCCAAGAACTGCTGACACCAAAATCACGAGTAACACCTAACATCGCGGGTTGCACGAGATCATTGCCGAGATAGACAGCGAATTCGAATAACACAAGTGCGAGTGGGAACAGTAACGCACCTAAAGTGAGTTTAGAAATTTGAGGTTGAGACATTATTTTCAACTATAGCGATACGTTGCCGTCAGCCTTAGGTCAAATTTTGAAATAAAAAATGCCTAATCCCCTGACGGACAGGAGATTCCAAAAAATTTGAAAAAATAAGCAGTAAATAAAGTGCAACAGCGAAAGTTGGGAGAAGCTGTGCCTACTGAACAATTTAATTTCAAAAAGGGAGATTTAAAAAAATAACACCCACGACAAAGCGTAGGTGTATAAAGTGGGCGAAGTTTAGCATATCTCAAGATTTAGACAAATAAATGATCAAAGAAAGATCGGTGTTTATTTTTAGTTTTCTATATAGAAGTTATACAACAAGTATGAGTACTCAATCCTCATTAGAAAATAGGATTTGTATAACTATATATAGATGATACATAGTTAGAGAAAAGATTATTCTTAAAAAATGTGGCTAAAGTCATGGGTATAAAAAGTCACATCTTTTCTGAATCTGCGACATCATTATCATTTCTATAAAATATCACTATAATAGCTGCATTCAGCTCAAGCAGGGCTATGTGTATTTATAGTCTGCTGCATAAGCCAACCTCATTTTTTAAGTCATTTCTGCTCCGTGATACGGCTTATATTTAGATTCAAAAACTTATTTGTCCTGAATGACACATAAGAACATTAGGTGCCCGCATGGAAATTAAGGTTAATTATCTCGATAATCTTCGCCAAGAAGCGAAGTTCGATGATTTCACCGTCATTGCCGATCAACCCATTCGTTATAAAGGTGATGGTTCTGCTCCCGGTCCATTCGATTATTTCTTAGCATCTTCAGCTTTGTGTGCTGCATACTTTGTAAAAGTGTATTGCTTGGCACGTGATATTCCGACAGACAATATTCGTCTTTCGCAAAATAATATTGTTGACCCTGAAAACCGCTATAAACAAATTTTCAAAATTCAGGTGGAATTGCCTGCTGATATTTCTGAAAAAGATCGTCAGGGCATTCTGCGCTCGATTGACCGTTGTACGGTTAAGAAAGTGATTCAAACCGGT
Organism: Acinetobacter sp. NCu2D-2; assembly: GCF_001647675.1. Classification (NCBI taxonomy): domain Bacteria; kingdom Pseudomonadati; phylum Pseudomonadota; class Gammaproteobacteria; order Moraxellales; family Moraxellaceae; genus Acinetobacter; species Acinetobacter sp. NCu2D-2. Next base: position 1,637,781 of record NZ_CP015594.1, on the reverse strand, counting down.
CCTGAATTTATCATTGAAGAAGTTGAAAGTATTGATGCTGATGCGCAAGCATTGCTGATTCCTTCATTGGCTTCTGAAACCAAGACGGTTATTCCGGGTAAAGATCTACCTTTAGAAGAAACCATTGCCAATATGTCTGCGATTTTGGCAGGTCTTGGTATGAAGATTGAAATTGCGTCTTGGCGTAATATCGTGCCAAATGTCTGGTCATTGCATATTCGTGATGCGCAGTCACCAATGTGTTTCACCAATGGTAAAGGTTCAACCAAAGAAAGTGCTTTGGCATCAGCTTTGGGTGAATTTATTGAACGTCTAAACTGTAACTTCTTCTATAACGATCAATTCTGGGGTGAAGATTTAGCCAATGCTGATTTTGTGCATTATCCAGATGAAAAATGGTTTAAGCCGGGTCCAAATGGTGAATTGCCAGAAGAAATTCTAGATGAATACACACTTGAAATTTACGACCCTGATGAAGAGTTGTTAGGTACACATTTATATGACACTAACTCAGGTAATACTGAGCGCGGTATTTGTTCATTGCCCTTTGTACGTCAGTCTGATGGCGAAACTGTGTATTTTCCATCAAACTTGATTGAAAACTTATATCTTTCTAATGGTATGAGCGCAGGGAATACCTTAGAAGAAGCTCAAGTTCAGTGTTTGTCTGAAATTTTTGAACGTGCAGTGAAACGTGAAATTTTGGAAGGTGAAATTACCTTACCAGATGTACCTGAATCTGTTTTGGCAAAATATCCAAAAATTGTTGAAGGCATCAAAGGGCTTGAAGAGCAAGGTTTCCCAGTCTTAGTGAAAGATGCATCATTGGGTGGTCAATTCCCTGTGATGTGTGTGACTTTAATGAACCCACGTACAGGTGGTGTATTCGCTTCATTCGGTGCACATCCTAACTTTGAGGTAGCACTTGAACGTAGCTTAACTGAACTTTTACAAGGTCGTAGTTTTGAAGGTCTGAATGATTTGCCTAAACCAACGTTTAGCTCACATGCAGTAACTGAACCAAATAACTTTGTTGAGCATTTTATTGACTCAAGCGGTGTGGTGTCATGGCGTTTCTTTAGCTCGAAGTCTGACTATGAGTTTGTGGAATGGGATTTCACCAACAATGGTCAAAACTCAAATGCGGATGAAGCTGCTGCGATGTTCGGCATTCTTGAAGACATGGGTAAAGAAGTGTACATGGCGGTGTACAAACACCTTGGTGCAACAGCTTGTCGTATTTTAGTGCCTGATTATTCAGAAATTTATTTAGTTGAAGACTTGGTTTGGGATAATACCAATAAAGCACTTTTATACCGTGAAGATATCTTAAATATCCACCGTCTAAATGACGAGCAACTTAAAGCATTGGTTGAACGTTTAGAAGAATGTGACTCAGATGATTACACCGAAATCAAAACGTTGATTGGTGTGGAATTTGATGACAATACCGTTTGGGGACAGCTCACCATCCTTGAACTTAAATTGTTAATCTATGTGGCTTTAAAGCAATTTGAAGAAGCCAAAGATTTAGTTGAAGCATTCTTACAGTTTAATACCAATACCGTTGAGCGTGGCTTGTTCTATCAATGCATGAACGTGGTACTTGAAGTCATGCTTGATGATGAGATGGAACTTGAAGATTACGAACATAACTTCCGCCGTATGTTTGGTGATGAACGTATGAACGCCGTATTGGGTTCAGTTGATGGAACGATTAAATTCTATGGTTTGACTGAAACCAGTATGAAACTTGAAGGGCTTGATCGTCATCTTCGTTTAATCGAAAGCTATAAAAAGCTACATGCGGCTCGTGCTAAATTTGTCGCTGCACAATAAAGCGTGAAACAGAAAAAAGCTCCTAATATAGGTAATGCCAGTCAGTTAAGAAATTGACTGGCATTTTCTTGGATATTTTTGTGCTTTAATTTTCACTACTCGCGGACATTGCCTTTGCCTTTTTTCAGGTAATACAAATATTTTAGATTGTTCAAATAATTGTGCTAAATGTTTGGGTAGATTTCCTGCTGATTCTAAAGGTGTGTGCCTTAAGATATTGATAATACTCATAGATGCAATATGGAAACTGATCCTTAAAGGACTCACCTTTGCATGTTCAGCGATAAACCTCATCTGTCTTCTTAAGATATTATAAGCAATAAATACCCCCCACAATTCTTGATAGACCAAATCAGGTTGTTTGCTTCTTAAAATTCTTGCATCCTGTAAATCACTTTTAATTTCCCGATAACACATTTCTATTTCCCAACGCTGGATATAAAGCATTGCAAGGTCTTTGAATGGATAAACTTCAGAATCTGTTAATGATGTAATGTAACATCTTATTTTTCCTGCATATTCAACTTCAATTAAACGTGCTTCCCAATAGTCACCCAATGACGGATTTATCTTTTTTGCTCTTGCTGAAACAGGCATTTTGATCTGAAAGTCATGGGCCGCATTATGATGAATCACTTCATAACGCAGGTTGTCCTTTGCTCGCATCAACCAATGACTCTCTTCTGCCTGAGATTGCCAACTCACTAAAAAATCAGCAGAGAAGTAAGCACGATCAAATAGGGTAATACTGCGAACTGGTGCTTTTAATTGACTGGCTAAGGTTAATTCACCTTGATCCATACTGCCAATTTGGGCATCAATCATTTCATGTGTATTGGTATTCACCAGGCAAGTCGCTCTGACTTGTGGGTAAGGGGCAGCTGCTGTTTTGCCTTTGGATGAACCAAAGTGCTTAAAGTTTTCTTCTGTATGAGGCATAGACCAAACCACACCATCTACAGCACAAACGCATAGACCGTGAAAGTTGCTATATTGTTGTTGTGAGTCTTTAAACCATGCCTGACTTAATGTCGAAAATAAAGCACTCATGGGCTCTAAGCCTAAGCGCTGTCTTGCTTGTACGGATGCACTCGGTACACAGTATTCTGCCGTACCGAAAACAAGTTGCAATTGTTGAACCACATACCAAATCGGTTGATTTCGAAATAGAGCAAGTCCGATTACCAGCCAAACAACATGTTCAGCAGGCAGTTTTCTTTTTCGAATTGATGCTTTACCTGTTTGGTTTAAGCAATCTTCAATCCAGTTTAAATCAATCAATTCACTGAATTGTGAAAGTGAAGGTAGGGTTTGTTTTAATGTTAAATCTAAATTCTGAGATAAATTCATAAAAAAAGAGCGTATTTACATACGCTCTTTTTACAGTATTTTAACTTTTTTTGCTTAACTGACTGGCATTACCTAATATAGGAGCTTTTTTATTTTGACTATTTAATTGTCCAACGTCGGTTGACCGATTGACCCGCATTGTCGTAATTAATGACTTTGGCATAATTACCGACTGCCGTAGCATTTTCAGGAATATCCTTAGTGACCACACTGCCTGCGCCAATCGTGGCATTATGACCAATTTTTACATCATCAATAATACAAACATTCGGGCCGATATAGACATTATCGCCGATGGTTGCGGCTTGACGACCGCCATTAGCTCCAATTGTGGTGAACTGTGATAAATTCACGTTATTGCCAATGATGGTTGTTGGATTCACCACCAATGGTCCGCCATGACCAATAAACAAGCCATAACCGATTTTTGTGGTGCAGTGGATATCAATACCATATTTCTTCTTTTTATAATAAAAAATAGGGTAGGCGCATTTTGCCAAAAAAGATTTTTGACTGGCAATTCGTAGCCAAACACTAAAATTAAAACCACGATTAAACAAATAGGTTTTAAGCAAAGCTTTAAGTGATGTGCTGCCTGTATAACGATATAAGTCGCTTAATATAAGTTGCCAAAGCATAACAATGAGAAGCAAAAATTAGATGCGCTATTTTGCGCTTAAATAGGCGTGTGAAACAGTGCTGAATTCTAAAATAAATGTAAAAAAACTCAATTTGAATTTTGTATGAGTGTTCTTTTAGAAATGTAAAGTAGGCTTGCAGCGTAGAAAAATTAATCCTATATTGAAACTACAGTAGGTCATTGAAATAGGGCGCTACTGATGAGTTGGACGGATCAATGACAGTTAGTTGAGCTTGTTTTGACAGGCAATAAATCTAGCACTAGCCATCCAACAGAAAAGCTCGCAGCAATGCGAGCTTTTTTTATTTTTTGTCATACAATTTATTTAAATATTATGAAAACAATCACTTATGATCTACATGGTTTAATAAAATTAACATTGCCATGAAATTTAACAATTTAAGGGCTTGGATTTTAGAAAACCATGTTATAAAAATTTGATCTAAAAAAAGGGAGAAGAATGATGAAAAAAATGATTGATATTAAGGTGAAAGATCAATATAGCAAAGTTGTGGATGCAAAAGCTGTCCTTCGTGATTCTGAAATTGAATCTTTAGAGCTTCCTAAATTAGTTCAAAAAATTGAGCATGTGGTGATTGGCGACGAAATTATTTTGCCAAGTATCGAACTCTTATTCGAAAGCCAAAATACGCCAAGTATTTATCGAGTGATTGAAGCGAATTAACGTTTCAAACTCTAAAAACTCACCATAAGGTGAGTTTTTTATGCTTCAAGTTTCAATAATTGGATACAAACATCGTAACGTGCAAATTCGGCTAAAATCTGCTGAATAGATGTTTGGGTGTTTGGATCTTCAAGACTTAAGGTGATTTCCTGATTTTGCTCGCTATCGAATGCTTCAATAAGTTGAATGATCCAATGGTTTTCGATGCTGTGCTGTTGAATAATGATCCGGCGAATTTGCAGTCCTGAATCGACAGAACGAGGTAAGACACTGGTCAGTGCTAAACGTGTTTGTTCGGCATGTGTTTGATGAGTATCAAAAGTAATAACCCAGTTTCCCACTTTCTTTAAGTACGTTGGATTATCAAATTCATCAAAAACTAAACAGTAAGACATCGTTGTATCATCGCTTAAAGCCAAACTGTTATATGCCATTAAAGCCTGCATAATGGACATAGTCTGAAAGTCGAATAAGATAATTGGATATTAAGTTTTCTTATATTTAAATGAATAAAATCATAAATTTACGTTATTTTTAGGATTTTTATTAATTGCTTTTATGCATGACTTTAGTTTTGTAAAGTCTAAACTTTGAATAGGCATATAAAAAAAGCCATACTTTTTAAGGTATGGCTTTTACTTTGGACAATGCAAATTAAAGTGTTTGAATCGCATTATTCTCAAGTGCTTTCCGTAGGTAAGGATCGAGATCGTCCTGACGAAGGAGCCATTGAATATAGTCAGCGGGCAATTCGCTAATCGCAGTACCACGATGCTTACCAAAGTTAATGGTACGTGGAATACGTGCATCTTCTGAAGCCGCATAAAGCTCTTCGATACTATTGATTTGTAAATGATGAACAATATGCATCAAGATGTTGGCAGTCAAAATGATATCCATATCAGCGCGATGCGCCTTACGGATCATGTCTCGGGCACGTTCGCTGCCTTTGGTAATCATATAGATTAAAGCTGAAATATTGTGTGCTTCGGCATCCGGCCAAACTCGGCGTGCGAGTGCCAATGTACAAATGGCTTTAATATTAGAACTATCTACACCACATTTTTCCAATGCGCGAATGTCATAATCAATATTATGACCAATAATGTATTGCGTCTCATTAGGCAATTTAAATGTCGAGTAGTGGGGCTGACCGACTAATTCAGATTCTAAAATATGATGAACCGCCATGGCAGCATAAGAAATTGGCTCATCGCAAGAATAGAGTTGGTCAAACAGTTTGCTTTTATCTAAGCTAATTTTATGGTCAATAATATCTACAGGTGCGTAAGCAATTTCAATGGGCTGGCCATTTAATGTATGGGTTTCAGTATCGAGAATAATTGCCTGCATCGTATTGCACCATCAGTATTGCTATATAACGTTCATATTAACGAGAAAAACTTAAAAATGATGCAGTGCGTTGACATAAAAGCGTTATTTTTCTGTAGAGATGATGCTTGCGTAATCTTTTTTAAGTTCATCGGATGAAATTAAAGCTTTATAGAGATGCAACGGTAGGCCATCTTCCTGATCGACAAGTTTAATTGGTTGAGTACCATCGCGGTATTCAAATATCGCAAGTGGAAAATGATCCCGATCAAGCACAATAAATCGATTGTCTTTAACTGCAATCTCAAAATGAAAGAAAGTCTGTTTTAGTAACCGTAAAAAAGTACTTTGATGACTGGATAATTTATTCAGCTCACGAATTCGGTCGCTCTCCGTTTGATGCATGCTTTTTAAATACAATTTTTGTTGATGTGTTAAAGGCGCTTGATAGCGTCTGACCGTTGTTGTTTGAGGACATGAGCTCGATTTTGTACCACGATAGATATAGCCTAAGCTAAAACCAATGATCAAGAAAAGAAGGGCAGCAAGCATAGTGAAATCAGTCTTTGGATTTTTACAGTTGTTATAGGTTGATAGATTTTGATTTTATCGTGTTATTAAAATTCAACGATTTAAAATCTCTATTTTTATTTCAATCATTTGATTTTACCACTTATGAGCTGATCGAATGTTTGAAATGAAATAAATTTATGGAAAACAGTCGCAAGTTCATGGTCGTAAATAGAAAAGTTCATGCTACAATACGCGCCAATCTTAGCACGGCTTAAAAGCCCTAATTTAATAGGACCTCGCTAATGTTTGCCAATACTTCAATTGCTCAATTTGACCCAGAATTAGCTCAAGCAATCTCTAACGAAGATGCTCGTCAAGAAGCTCACATTGAGTTAATCGCTTCTGAAAACTACTGCTCACCTGCAGTAATGGAAGCTCAAGGTTCAAAACTTACAAACAAATATGCGGAAGGCTACCCAGGCAAACGCTACTACGGCGGTTGCGAATACGTAGACGTAATCGAACAATTGGCAATTGACCGTGCTAAAGAACTCTTTGGTGCTGACTACGCTAACGTTCAACCACATGCGGGTTCTCAAGCAAACTCTGCAGTTTACTTAGCGCTTCTTAACCCTGGCGATACTGTTTTGGGTATGAGCCTTGCTCACGGTGGTCACTTGACTCACGGTGCAAAAGTTAGCTTCTCTGGTAAAACTTACAATGCAATTCAATACGGTCTAAACCCAGAAACTGGTGAGATCGATTATGAAGAAGTTGAACGTTTAGCTGTTGAACACAAGCCACGTATGATCGTTGCTGGTTTCTCTGCATACAGCCAAATCGTTGATTGGCAACGTTTCCGTGATATCGCGGACAAAGTTGGCGCTTACCTATTTGTAGATATGGCTCACGTTGCAGGTCTTGTTGCTGCTGGCGTTTACCCAAGCCCAGTACAAATTGCTGACGTAACAACAACGACGACTCATAAAACACTTCGTGGTCCACGTTCAGGTTTAATCCTTGCGAAAGCAAACGAAGAAATCGAGAAAAAATTACAGTCTGCTGTATTCCCAGGTAACCAAGGTGGTCCTTTAGTTCACGCTGTCGCAGCTAAAGCGATCTGCTTTAAAGAAGCAATGGCGCCTGAATACAAAGCATACCAACAACAAGTTGTGAAAAACGCGCAAGCAATGGCTGAAGTTCTGATTGAACGCGGTTATGACGTTGTTTCAGGCGGTACGAAAAACCACTTGTTCTTGTTATCTTTAATCAAACAAGACATCACTGGTAAAGATGCTGATGCTTGGTTAGGTGCTGCTCATATCACTGTTAACAAAAACTCTGTACCAAACGATCCACGCTCTCCATTCGTAACTTCTGGTATCCGTATCGGTACTCCTGCGGTAACAACTCGTGGTTTCGGCGAAGCTGAAGTACGTGAACTTGCAGGTTGGATCGCGGACATCCTAGATGCGAAAGGTGATGAAGCCGTGATTGCTGCAGTAAAAGAAAAAGTTGCTGCTGTATGTGCTAAATTCCCAGTATATGCAAAATAAATTAGCGTTTCACGTTAATGGAAAAAGCCTCCGTTAGGAGGCTTTTTTTATAGAATACACTTTTCATCTTTTGCAAATTTGCAGAATCAGCTATAACTTGGATAACAATTATAAGGAACATAACATCATGTCAAAACCACAACTTATTTTGTCAGAACAAGATCTCAACCGTTTGCAGACTATGCTTGAGCATCAGGACGCATTAACAGAGACCATGCAGCATCTTGAGGATGAACTGGCACGGGCTGAAGTGCGTTTACCACAAGATATTCCTGATAATGTTGTGACCATGCATGCGCAAGTGAAAGTTAAACTCTCTACGAATCAGCAAGCATCTGTAGTGACGTTAGTTTATCCGCATGAGTTTAAGGGTGAAGCAGGTCAGCTGAATGTCATTGCGCCTGTAGGTGCAGCGATTTTGGGTTTAGCTGAAGGTGAGGAAATTGTATGGCCGCAGCCGAATGGTCAATTGATGAATGTCAAAATTGAAAAAGTACTGTATCAACCTGAACGTGAAGGTGAAGGTGATTATCTCTAAATCAAAAGCCATGAATATTCATGGCTTTTTTAATGATGAGATTAGGTTTAGTGTTTAGAGATTTTATTTAAATAACCCATAATAAATGCAGACACCACAAAGGTCATATGCATAATCACATACCACATAATCTTATCGTTTTCGATATTCCGTGCATCCATAAAAATACGCAGTAGAGGTGGTCCCACTTGTTTGAACAACTAAAAGCTTATTTATAAGTGATATTCTGCTCTAGTTAAGCTACCTTATTTTGTTGTGGTAGCTGGTCATAGTAAAACTCATCTGGAGTCATTTTGTCCAGACTCGAATGAGGTCGTTTCAAATTATAAAATTCAAAATATGCGTTTAATTGCTTCTTCGCATCCAAAACATTGCTGTAGGCTTTGAGATAAACCTCCTCATATTTAACGCTGCGCCATAATCGTTCAATCATCACATTATCGACCCAACGACCTTTACCGTCCATGCTGATTTGGATGTCATTTGATTTTAACACTTCAATAAACGCATCACTGGTAAATTGACTGCCTTGGTCTGTATTAAAGATTTCAGGTCGACCATATTTTTCAATAGCTTCATTTAATGTTTCTATACAAAATGCAACCTCCATACTAATCGATACGCTATGGGCAAGCACCTTACGGCTGTACCAATCAATCACAGCACATAAGTAGACAAAGCCTTTTGCCATAGGGATATATGTTATATCCGTTGCCCACACTTGATTACTCCGTTGAATATTCAATCCTTTGAGCAGATATGGATATTTACAGTGAGCTTGATTGGCCTGACTTAGATTTGGTTTACGATATAACGCATTAATGCCCATTTTTTTCATTAAAGTACGTGTATGACGTCGTCCTATATGATGTCCTTGACGGTTCAATAAATCACGCATCATACGGCTACCTGCAAAAGGGTATTGCATATGTAATTCATCAATACAGCGCATCAGCTTCAGATCTGATGCACTCACAGGTTTTGGGCGATAGTAATAACAACCACGGGAGACTTTCAGTAGCTTAGCTTGCTTAGATACTGAAATCTGAAGTGAGTCGTCGATTAACTTTTGTGGTTGAAGCGGCCCAGTTTCTTCAACACACCTTCTAAAAAATCAATTTCTAATGCCTGCTCACCGATTTTTGCATGTAGTTTTTTTAGATCAATGGGTGGTTCTGCTGGAGCTTTTGATTGATCGAAGGCTTGCGAGGAAGCCGAAATCAATTGATTTTTCCAGTCGATAATTTGGTTTTGATGAACATCAAATTCAGCACTCAATTCAGCAAGTGTTTTTTCTGCTTTAATCGCAGCAAGTGCTACCTTAGCTTTAAAATCATTTGAATGATTTCTTCTTGGTCTACGTGCCATAAAATACTCCTTATATCGATGTTTATAACATCATTTGGGGAGCAAAATATCACTTATAGGTGTTGTTCAAATTTCCTGATCCACCTCTCAGTAAATGAATTGATGAAATAGCAACAATTGAAGCTGCCACTTTGAGTTTAAGTGAATTAGCATCCATTGTTCCAAGCCAATTCAGACGACCTTTATTTTCATCAATTTTCAGTTGAGAGACAAAATTTTCATAACCTGAAAACATCACCATCACAATTAAGCCACCGACCATGGTCATATCGACCAAAGATAAAATAACTAAGATCAGATCTGCTTCGCTATATTCAAAAATATGTGGAAGTACATGGACGACTTCCTGAAAGAATTTAAGTGCCAGTAAAAGGAGTGCGAAAGATAAGCCAAAATAAACAGGGGCTAAAATCCAACGTGCGGCATACATAGTGTTATGGAAAAAGCGTTCCATCTTCATCTTCTCAGTTTGTTATGATTGCTATACTTAGCTTGAATAATAAACGATATATAATGATTAATTCGAGAATTTTATACATATTTTCAGTGATCTAAGGTGCTTAACTAAAAATCTTATGAGCACCTATCTGTAATCAATAAACAAGAAAAAATGAAGAGATTCTTTGCAAAAATCTACATGAATTTATCGCGAAAAGCCTTAGTATAAAATCTCATCATGAGGTTCGTCGGTTTATGTCACAACATACAGCTTGGGTTCCATTACAGGATATTCCAGTCGATGCAAAAGAGCTTTTGCTGCTGAAGCGTGATTATTTGGTGCCTTTAATTCATGATCAATCACGATTAAACCGTTATGCCGATCAAATTATTCAAGCACAATCTGTGTTACTCAGTGGAGTCGATCCTCATCTTACACAGCAAATGAGTCAGAGTATTGAGCGTTTGATTGGTGTTTTGAATCAATCCACTAAAGTTTTAAAACCTAAAAAATTTAATGCGTTACAACGTTGGTTTGGGTTTGACTTGGAACATGCCTCTCAGCAGATAAATTATTATAAAAGTCTAGAGCATGATATTGACCGAACTAATCAACTAAGCCAAAAGATACAAGTCGAAATTCAAAAATCTCAAGCGCGCTTACAGCAACTGATGGGTTTACGTGAACAAATGGCGAAACATATTCAAGCTGCTGAAGAGTTTTTGGATGAATATCCTCAGTTTGTGCAATCTTCTGATGCTTTGGGTCATTTTAGAGAGCGTCTATCTAAAAAGATTTATAGCCTAAAGACCTTGCAAGCCAGTAATGATATTGCGATGAGTCAGATGCAGCTTTCTCAGCAATTGTCATTTTCATTGCTTGATCGTTATAAGGAAGCACAGCAGGTTTTATTACCTGCATGGCAATACCACATTCAACAAAGTCAAATGCCGCATAGCCAACACAATTTAAGTTCGCTAGAAAAGAGTCGGCAGAAATTAATTAAGACTTTAAAACAATCCATTGAGCATACAGCCAAGCAAAATAACAAAGGTGAAATATGAAAGCATCTGATATTGTCCATATTGAACATGAAAATAGCACTGAAATTACACAGCAAAACTTTCAGCATTTGGATTTAAAGTCTTTAGGTTTAAAGCAAGAAGACCTGCAAGATGTCATGGCTGTTAAACAAGAGCTAGATGAAATTAATCAGCATAATGTCGCTGAATACGGAAAGAATATTGCAACAAAAACAGCATCATATACTGATGAATTATTGGGCTTAGTTCAAAATAAAGACCTAGATGAAACGGGTAAAAAGTTGAATCAAGTGGTACAAGTGGCTCAAAAACTGAATACTTCAAGTATTTTAAATAAAAATCAAAATACAGGATTTTTAGGTGGATTACTCAGTAAGTTCAAAGGGGCAAAGCAAAGTTTTGATGTGCACTTCAATACCACCAAAGAGCAAATTGATGCCTTGGTGACTGAAATTGAAAGTTCTCAAACTGGTCTAAAAGCACGTGTAAGTACATTAGAGAAAATGTTTGAAGGTGTCCAAGATGAATATAAACAGCTTGGCTTACACATTGCAGCAGGGCAGTTACGCCAGCAAGAATTGCAAACTGAAATCGTACATTTGACCGATTTAGCTCAAGATCAAAATACCACGCAAAAAATTTATGATTTAAATCATCTTTCGAATAACTTAGAAAAGCGTGTGAGTGATTTACAGATTTTGCAGCAATCCGCACTGCAAACTTTACCGATGATTCGAATTATTCAATCTAACAACTTAATGTTGGTCGATAAGTTTTACGCCATTAAAAATATCACCTTACCAGCATGGAAAAATCAAATCAGTTTGGCGATCTCGCTCAATGAACAAAAAAATAGCGTGCAATTGGCCAATACAATTGATGATGCGACCAATGAATTGTTGAAACGTAATGCTGATTTGCTGCATCAAAACTCAGTAGATACAGCAAGAGCAAATCAGCGTTCAGTGATTGATATTGAAACGTTAGAGCATGTGCAAAATACGTTAATTAATACGGTCAACGATGTCATTCAGATTCAAAAAGAGGGCATGCAAAAGCGTTCAGAGGCAACACTTAAGCTGAAAGACTTACAAAGTAATTTAAATCAGTTGGTCATTGAAAGTGCCAATATAGATAATCCATCTTAAATATTTTGAAGATCGAACTTTTTATGAGGTAAGTGCTTTTGAATGAATCCCAGCCACTCTCTACCCAGGATATACGTCAAGGCTTAGTCGTCCTGAAAAAAAGACAGCGTAGTTTAAAGCTATGGACTGGCGTAGGGACGAGTTTTGTCTTAGCGACATTGGCAGGCTTATATTTACAACATGACTTGATCTATAGTTTTTTCGGATTGAGTAATGAGGTTCAGCAACTGCATATTCCTGTTTCAGTTCAGGATAATTTACTCATGTGGGGCAATGATCCCGATTATTTTTGGAGTTTGCTCTCTTGGTTTGGCTGGTTAATTGTTAAGATATTCTCGGCTTTTTTTTGCGCATTTATTGTGGTTAGTGCCCTGAAAAAATTTCGTTATTTTGCCATTCGATTTCAATCCTTTGTTTTAAAATTTGTCGGCTGGCTGATTGCGTTTATTTTGATTTGGTCAGGGCTGAGCTATTGGCAGCATGACCTGCAAGATGAACAAAAACAGATGACTGAAACCCTGGTTTATTATGATCAAAATATTCATCAGAGTACGATTGCACAATCTCTAACAGAGCAAAATACAGCTCAGCCTATTGAAGCTTATTTGTTAGCGCAAACAGCTTTATTACATCGACCTGCAGATCTGGCTTCCGCTAAACCTTATGTCAAGGTTTTAATAGATGCTGAAAATAAGGATGCAAACTTCGAGCGTTATGGATTCAAGTCAGAGCAACTTTGGTCAATGCAGCAACAAGTTTTTCAAGATGCCGTCACACCTGCAGCAAAATCTGTTCTGCCTAAAATTGAAAAAGCAGATCAGTTAAATGGCGTTGTTCAAACGATTTTAATTGTCTTCTTATTGATCAGCGCTGTATTCAGTTTGGTTATGTTTGTACTGTCTCGAAATATTCAAAATCGAACTCAGCGTATTGAACAGCAAATTTCAGTTAAATTTTTTGAAAAACGATAGATATCAATCATTTTTCGAAATTCCATTTCTATGCTTCAGTATGATAACGCATCTAATATCTATTTTTCCGATTGTATTTATAAATACTAACCGTTTTACCTATTTATTGGATTCTATTACTATTCTCTCATCGAATGAACATTTACTCCTTTGGAGACGTTAGCAATGTTAGACACAAATACTACAGCTCAATTAAAAGCACTTTTAGAACGCTTAGAAAGTCCAATCGAATTGGTTGCGACTTTAAATGACTCAGACAAATCTGCCAAAATCAAAGAACTGGTTGAAGAAATTGCGGCATTATCTTCACTTGTGACTGCACGTTTTGATGGTCAAAACAAACGTGCACCAAGCTTTGGTGTGGCAAAAGCAGGTGAAGAACCACGTGTTTACTTCGCAGGCTTGCCAATGGGCCATGAATTCACTTCATTAATTCTCGCATTACTTCAAACTTCAGGTTATGCACCAAAAGTATCTGATGAAGTTTTGGCTTCAATTAAAGGTTTAGGTGTTCAATCTAACTTTGACGTGTTTGTATCGTTAAGCTGCCATAACTGTCCTGACGTGGTTCAAGCATTGAACTTAATCGCGATCTACAACCCAGGCACAACCACCACCATGATTGATGGTGCATTCTTCCAAGACGAAGTTGAAGAACGCAAAATTATGGCGGTACCGATGGTCTTCCAAGACAACGAACATATCGGTCAAGGTCGTATGACATTGGAAGAAATCATTGCCAAGTTAGATACCAACTCTGCTGCCAAAGATGCTGAAAAATTAAATGCTAAAGATGCATTTGATGTGCTTGTGATTGGGGGTGGCCCTGCAGGGAACACTTCTGCAATCTATGCAGCACGTAAAGGTATTAAAACTGGGATCGTGGCTGAACGCATGGGCGGTCAGGTTATGGATACCATGGACATTGAAAACTACACTTCAGTACAAAAAACTCAAGGTCCTAAGTTTGCTGCTGAAATGGAAGCACACGTTCGTGAATATGGTGTGGACATCATGAACCTACAACGTGTATCTGACATCAAAGGTGCGGATGAAACTGCCAATGGTTTAGTTGAAGTGACTCTTGAAAATGGTGCAAAACTTGAATCGAAAACTGTCATCCTGTCTACAGGTGCACGTTGGAGAGAAATGAATGTACCGGGTGAGCAAGAATATAAAACACGTGGTGTTGCGTACTGCCCACACTGTGATGGTCCATTGTTCAAAGGCAAACGCGTTGCTGTGATTGGTGGTGGTAACTCAGGTGTAGAAGCGGCGATTGACCTTGCAGGTATTGTTGAGCATGTAACATTGGTTGAGTTTGATACCAAACTTCGTGCTGACCAAGTATTGCAAGACAAACTCAACAGCTTGCCGAATACGACTGTGATCAAAAATGCCTTGTCGACTGAAGTGGTTGGTGATGGTTCACAAGTGACGGCTTTGAAATACAAAGACCGTGCCTCTGATGAAGAGCACACTGTTGAACTTGCAGGTATCTTCGTACAAATCGGTTTGTTACCAAACACGGATTTCTTAAAAGAAACCAAAGTTGAATTAACCAACCGTGGTGAGATTGTGATTAATGAGCGCAACGAAACCAATGTGAAAGGTGTATTTGCTGCGGGTGACTGTACTACAGTGCCGTACAAACAAATCATCATTGCCACAGGTGAAGGCGCGAAAGCATCACTGTCTGCTTTTGATTACATCATCCGTTCTGGGCAATAAATAAAAAGCACCTAGGATTCCCCTTATCCTAGGTGCTTAAGCTCGGATTTATAATCTATTATCGTTTTATAGGAACTTTGGACGCTAACACCGGAGTTCCTTTTTTTATTCATCTAACTACAAAATAAACTTTCCCCACATGAGTTTAGTTTGTAGTTATTTGTGCTGCTTTTTTTGTTTTAACCTTCTTATTGTACTTTCCCCAAGGTCATCTTCTAAAAAGCAAAAGCTATACCAATTTTAATTTTTTCTTAAGAATTTAATAGATTCAATCGGTTAAACTTATCCAACAATTCTTCCTTTGTTTCCTGATGTTCAGGATGTGGCACAATGCACTCAATTGGACAGACATCGACACAAGTTTGACGTTCATAAAAACCCACACATTCCGTGCAGCGATTGACGTCAATCTCATAGACTTTTGCACCCTCATAAATGGCATCGTTGGGACACTCTGGTAAGCACATATCACAATTAATGCATTTATCTGTAATGAGTAACGCCATGTTTAACTCACTTGATAAGCCAAAGACGATGCTGAAATATCGGCAGTTGAATTTGGTAAATTACGAATGAGTAGGGCATACGACATATCGACATCTGCCGGTACAGGAATTTGAACAATGTGGCCCGAACCTTTTGCATCGAGAACGTGATTACCTTTTAAATCTTGTATTTGAGTCAAGACAAAAGTGATATTGCCTGATGTGGTCATCAGCTCCAAAGTGTCACCGACCACAAAACGGTTTTTTACATCAATTTTGATGTAATCGCCATGACGTTCTAAGACTTCACCACAGAATTGTTGATGATCGAAACTTGATGAACCATTTTCATAGTTTTGATATTCACTATGCACATGACGACGCAAGAAACCTTCGGTATAACCACGGTTCGCCAACCCTTCAAGTTGTGTCATCAGTGATGGATCAAACGCTTTGCCTGCAAGTGCATCATCAATGGCTTTACGATAAATTTGAGCTGTACGCGCACAGTAGAAATAGGATTTGGTACGACCTTCAATTTTCAGTGAGTGCACACCAATTTTGGTGAGGCGATCGACATGTTGTACTGCACGTAAATCTTTCGAGTTCATAAAGTAAGTGCCGTGTTCATCTTCTTCTGCGGCAAACATATCTTCGTCATTACGTTGTAATAACACAGGTGCGTCAAATTGATGTTGTGCTTGCATATGCGCTTCGTCAGCATCTTTAGAGCAACAACCTGAATCGAGATTTTTTACAGGAATCACATCACCTGTTTCATCCTCGACTGCATCAAGTACTTTGTATTCCCAACGACACGCGTTGGTACATGCACCTTGGTTGGCATCACGTTTGTTCATATAGCCAGAGAGCATGCAACGACCTGAGTAGGCCATACACAGCGCACCATGAACGAAGACTTCGATTTCCATATCCGGCACGTTTTGTTTGATTTCTTCGATTTCTTCTAAGGAGAGTTCACGTGACAAAATCACGCGAGTTAAGCCCATATTTTTCCAAAACTTGACCGTTGCCCAGTTCACTGCATTGGCTTGTACAGACAGGTGAATGTTCATGTGAGGAAAATACTCACGTACCATCATAATCAGGCCAGGGTCAGACATGATCAGGGCATCAGGTTGCATGGCAACCACGGGTTCTAAATCACGAATAAAATTTTTTAATTTTGAGTTATGCGGCTGAATGTTCACCACCACATAGAATTTTTTACCCAATGCATGGGCTGCTTGAATGCCTATGGCAAGATTGTCATGGTCAAACTCATTGTTACGAACACGCAGGCTATAGCGGGGTTGTCCTGCATAGACGGCATCTGCACCATAAGCAAAGGCATAGCGCATATTTTTCAATGAACCTGCAGGTGAGAGAAGTTCGGTCACGGTGGTTATGCTCATGATAAAATCGAAAGACATAAAAAAAGTATGGCTTTTATTTTATGCATCTAAAAATAGGATTCAACCAAGTAAAATACTCGGAAATACAAGATTTTGTTGAATATTTAAACAATTTAATATTGAAGATGATGCGTGAACTTAATTCAAAGTTTTAACGTTGAATTGATATCTCACGTAAATTTTTAAAGGGATGATGAGAGAGCTTAGGGAATATAAATTAGCATGCTAGAATTTTTTAACTTAATTCATTTAATAATTTTAAGTCTTTTATTTTATTGATAATTTAATGTAAGTGTAGGGCAATTTTTCTATTAATATTCGCATATCATTATGTTGGATTTTGTATGAGGATAATTAAGGTTTAAAATGCATTAAACACAGTTCTAAAGTCTAAAAATATTGAATAAAAAGCACTTTTTAAACATGCTATTAATCCTTTTACGAATGCTGATTGTTTGCATGAAAATTAGACTGAATTAGTTTTTCTCAGCTCTGAAATTTGGGACATAAGGGGAAAGATTGATAGAGCTATCTGCGATGAAATGAAAAAAAACCGAAGCCTAGGCTTCGGTTTTTTGTTTTACCATCAAAAAATTATTTTTGATCAGGTAAAGCAAAGGCAATGATATAGTCGCCAACATCTTTAGAATGGCTTGCACCACCTGCAGAAATCACAACATATTGTTTGCCGGTTTTTGGAGATTTATAAATCAATGGTGCAGCAACAGCAGCAACAGGAAGCTCTGCTTTCCACACTTCTTTACCCGTTTTTGAATCAAGTGCACGTAGGTAGTAATCTTGAGTACCTGCGAAGAACACCAGACCAGAGGCTGTTGAAGTAGGGCCACCGAGTGTTGGCATACCTAAAGGAATTGGCATATGGGTTTTGACACCTAATGGACCTAATTCTTTAGCGGTACCCATTGGTACTTCCCAAACGACTTTTTTAGATTTCAAGTCGATGGCAGTCATCGTACCAAATGGTGGTTTGTTACAAGGTACACCCAATTTAGATTGCATGATGTCGATTTTTACACCGGCATATGGACCTGCCAATTGAGGACGTACTGTACCCATAAATCCAGGCACTTCATCAGTGGAAATATGATATTTGTGCATATCTTCTTTACGCACCAATGACATACGCAGTGGCATACGCATATCGTTAACATACATCATGCCAGTTGATTCATCAATCGAGATACCACCCCAGTTGAAACCACCGAGTAGGCTAGGCCATTCGATATATGGTTTTTCACCTGGTGCAGTGTAAAGACCATTATAGACAGAGTCTTTAAAGTCAATACGACATGCCAATTGGTCAAAGGTTGAGATCCCCCACATATCTTGTTCAGTGAGCGTTTCATTACCAATTTGTGGCATACCCACAGAGAATGGTTGAGTTGGAGAAAGTTTTTCACCTTCAGCACCATTAGTGTCGACAGGACGTTCTTCAACTTTGGTAATAGGTTTACCCGTACGACGGTCAAGGACAAAGATTTGACCCATTTTGGTCGTTTGGATCAACGCAGGCACTTTTTTACCATGATCATCGGTCATGTCATAAAGTACAGGTTGTGACGGTAAGTCGTAATCCCAAACATCATGGTGAACTGTTTGATACGTCCAGACTGTTTTACCTGTTGAGGCATTGACAGCCACAACGGCTGAACCAAATTTTTCTTTGGCTGCGTTACGGTCACCGCCCCAGTAGTCAGGAGGACCATTACCTGTAGGCAAGTAAACCAAATTCAGGTCTTTGTCATAGGTTGGGATAGTCCACATGTTTGGTGTTTCTAAAGTAAAGCCTTTGCCATCTTTAGGTTCACCTACAAGTTCAGGATTACCAACATCCCACGCCCAAGCCAATTTACCCGTACGAACGTCATAGGCACGGACAACACCTGAAGGTTCGCCATGCACAATATCACGTACCCAACCGCCTAATACGGCAACATGACCGGCAATCAGTGGGGTAGATGTTGGATGGTAACGTTTACTTTGTTCAGTCGGGCCCATGTCATGTAGAACATCGACTTGACCATTAACACCGAACTCAGGACATAAAGCACCGGTTTTGGCATTTAACGCAATTAAACGACCATCAACCGTAGAGGTTAAAATACGTTGTGGACATGCTTTAATGCCCGGTGCTTGAAGGTCTGCTGCAGTTAAAGATTTATCTTTAGTGGCATCATAATAACCGACACCACGGCAGGTAATATGTTCTGCAGTTTTCGCTTTTGGATCATATTTCCAAAGGGCACGACCTGTATCACCATCAATCGCTGAAATAATGTTGGTTGGTGTACATGAGTACAATGTGCTGCCAATTTGAATTGGGGTATTTTCATCGACACCAGCAGAAGTATCACGACCTGTATGGTAAGTCCAAGCAACTTTGAGATCTTTGACATTTTCAGGGGTAATGTCGGTATATGGTGCAAAACGCGTACCGTTACCATTACGACCGAAATATTCCCAATCGCCTGGGTTTTCAGCATTTGGTTTTGCAAGTTCAGGATCTTGCACAATATCAATTGGATTTAAGATTGTGCCATGTGGGAAGAATGCCGCAATAAGTGCAGCAACACAGCCTGCAAATCCAGCAAAGCCAATACGGTTACCGATTTTAACTTTTGCTGCATCCAATGCAGTTAAGCTTTTACTTGCCCAAAGACTAAGGACAAATAAAATGGTCGGTACAACCAAACGTGGGATATATTGCCAGAAGCTCAAGCCTTGAACCTCAATAACAGCCCAAATGACGGTCGCAACAAATGTCACAATGGAAAGCCAAAAACCTGCGGCTTTTTTCATTGCATAGAGAACAGCGATTGCAGCATAGGCAATCCCTGCTAAAAGATAATAACTTGTACCACCAAGGCTTAATAATTTAGCACCTTGAATGATCAAGTACAGCGCAATAGCTAAAGTTAGAACGACCACAATCAGTCGATAAACTTTAGACCCTGTACGCTCGATAGAGGTGGGTTGTTCAGTGCTCATACCTTGCCTATAGAAAATGGCCTGGTTGCATAAACGGTGAAGCGGAAGAATGGGATCTAAATAGATCGAATTAATGTTTTCAAGGTTTATGTAACTAAGTCTTTATCGAGGATAAATCCTCAGGAGAAATAAATTACAGTGATATATTCTAACATTTTCGACCTTGGTTGGGCTGAAACTTATATTTTTAAAATTAATACTTATTATTTATCTTAAATTATTAACATTTGAGTTTTGTGTATAAGTACCTAATAATGAATAATAATTTTAATTTTAAATATTCTGACTTATTTGATTAGACTAAGACTAAATATCTATAAAAAACGCATGCTCAAGGCATGCGTTTTAGGCTACAAAAGTAATTTTTCAGATTATTTTTCTACGAAAGCACGTTCAATTACGTAGTCGCCAAGTACTCCCATACGTGGAGATTCTTTAAGACCGTGTTGGTCAAGAAGCGCTGCCACATCATCAAGGAATGCAGGAGAACCACATAGCATTGCACGGTCAGTTTCAGGGTTGAAACGTGGTAAACCGATTTTCTCGAATAAAGCACCAGTTTCAATGGCAGTCGTCACACGACCTTGCGTATGGAAATCTTCACGAGTCACTGTAGGGTAGTAAACCAATTTGTCTTTCGCACCCAATTCACCAAAGAATTCGTGATTTGGAATTTCATTTAAGATGAGATCTTGGTATGCCAATTCTGAAACATAACGTGTACCGTGAACCACGATAATTTTTTCAAAACGTTCGTAAGTTTCAGGATCACGAATCACTGAAAGGAATGGTGCAAGACCTGTACCTGAAGAAAGTAGGTATAAGTTTTTACCTGGATTTAAGTCATCAAGTACTAAAGTACCTGTCGGTTTCTTAGAAACTAAAATTTCGTCGCCAACTTTAACTTTTTGTAAAATTGAAGTTAAAGGGCCATCTGGCACTTTAATTGAGAAGAATTCAAGTTCTTCTTCGTAGTTTGCACTTGCGATTGAATAAGCACGCATTAAAGGCTTGCCGTTGACTTCTAAGCCGATCATCACAAACTGACCGTTTTTAAAACGTAATGCAGTGTCACGAGTCGTTTTAAAAGAGAATAATGTGTCATTCCAGTGGTGGACGTGAGTAATCTTTTCGACGTTAAACGCAGCCATTAAAGGTCTCAATAAATTATCAAATTAGAACAGCTTGCTATTCTAATCTAAAATCATTCTCGATAAACTGAATATATTTAATTGAGCTTATCAAAAAAAGTGATTATGACCGAACTGACTTTACCCATTATTGGTATAATGAAATCTCCCTACAAAGAAAAGTTTGGTATTCCTCGTCAGCCCAATTTGGTTAATGTCGAAAGTTATATTGAAATGCAGCCACCCTATAATGATTTACTGGCATTTGAGGGGATCGAGGCATTTAGTCATCTTTGGTTAGTTTGGCAATTCCACGATAATAAACATCAAGAAAAAACGCAGTTTCGTCCACAAGTACGCCCACCGCGTTTAGGTGGTAATAAAAGAATTGGTGTATTTGCCACACGCAGTATGTATCGACCAGCACCGATTGGTTTATCAGTAGTAAAATTAAATCGTGTCGAAAAAATCGGTAAATCGGTTCGTGTTTATGTCACAGGCAGTGATTTACTCGATGGAACACCCATTGTAGATATAAAACCTTATATTCAATATTCAGATGCAGTTGTTGATGCTCAAAGTGGTTATGCTCAAGAGGAGCCTGAGCGAAAACAAGTGATTTGGTCAGAAGACGCTGTAATCCAGAGAGATATGCTGATTAAAAACGGTAAGTTATCGGCACAGATCATTGATGAGCTTGAACAGGTTTTATCTTTAGATCCACGTCCAGCGTACCAAGATGATGAAGATCGAGTATACGGAATGAAATTTGCGGATGTTGATGTGAAGTTTGTTAGTAGAAAATGTAATATTTTGATCGGAAAGTTGGATTAACTTTCCGATCATTTAATAATTACTTACTTATGATTTTATCAATCGCTTCAGCAGCAACAGCATTAAAATGACTACATTCATCATCTAAGTCAGGATTTAATTCTGACCAATTATAGTTTTCACCTTTACGATAGTATTCTGCGTAGAAGAATGGTAATCCTCCCATAAATAACCGAAGTTAAAAGTAGAGGTTAAGCAGCCATTAGAGGTGGCTTTCCTTTGTTAGCTTGATGTGGTCTTTCATGGTTGTAATGCCACAACCAGTTTGTTGCATAATCTTGTACTTCATCCAAAGCGCTTTGTTGCACAAAGATTTGAAATGCAAAGCGCCCCTAATTGAGCCAAATTTAAGGCGTAACTTGGGTAAGTGGTCGACCTAATTCCGTAAATCTGTTGAGGACTGCTACACGTGCATGAATTTCATTCACCTGACTAGGAAAGCTTCTTGCCATTAATTTATCGCCTAATAATTTGATGCAATGCATCTTGGTTTCCACCAAACTGCGGCGATGATAGCCTGACCATTTTTTCCATAATGTCCTGCCTAAACGTTTAACTGTTCGAAGTAATTCATTTCGCTCTAGCGAGCTACTTTTTGTATCTTTCCATGGTTTCGCATTTTTTCTAGGTGGAATCACCGCATGTGCTTGCCGATCTGCAATAACCTGACGGCATTGCTTGGTGTCATAAGCTCCATCGGTATAAACAGAGTCAATCTGCTCATCTTGTGGAATCTGATTAAGTAAATCACCAAGCACCTGTGAATCACTGACATTATTGGTTGTGAGCTGAATAGCGCGTATTTGTAGGGTTTTGGCATCTATACCAATATGTAGTTTACGCCATTGGCGACGATATTCAGCTCCATGTTTCTTGCGTTTCCATTCGCCCTCACCTAGAAACTTCATGCCTGTAGAGTCTACGAGTAGATGCAGCCCATCGCTACTTTTTTGGTAGCTGATTGCAATATCAATATGCTTTTGTCTTCTACAAAGCGTACTGTAATCTGGTGCGGTCCAATTTAATCCGCAAAGTTTAATCAGACTTTGCACAAAGCCAGTGACCATACGTAAAGATAGACGGAATAAGGATTTAATCATTAAGCAGCATTGGATGGCTGCGTCGGAGTAGGTTTGATTTCGCCCTTGTTTGCCTTTTGATGGCGCATACCATTGCGTAGCAGGATCAAACCAAATGGCAATATTTCCGCGACTCATGAGTGCTCGGTTATATGCGGGCCAATTGGTTGTGCGGTAGATTTTCTGTGTAGGCTTATTCATTTGGAAATTATATCGCTGAAAAAGCCTTTACAGATAGGTTTGTGCAACAAAGCCATCTAGATAAATTAATGAACACATTTTTGATTAAAGAAATGAGTCTTAGATGGAACAGAAATTGTGACAAAGTATGTAAGTTAATTTTAGAAAAACATCTCAAATTTCATTTTTGAAATGGGTGATGGTGATCCGAGCCTAGATATAGCATCCCTAGAATTTCTGCTATAGTTATCCTAGGTTTGGGGACAGAATAATGAAATTTGACTTTGATATAGACACCACTTGGTGTTTAGACCAACTTTTAAAAGAAAATAAAATCACTGAACGTGATCGCATGCTGATACAGACCACGCATCGTCAACGTGAACAGTTAAAATGGCATCCCTTACAATGGATTGCGCATTTCAATTTAGTCGATCAAAGTCATCCTCAATCTACTTTAACATTAAACAGACTCTGCCAATGGTTATCTGACAAGTCAGGTCTACCATTTTATATTATTGATCCACTCAAGGCAGATGTTCAGGCACTCACCAATGTCATGTCTCAGGAATATGCACAGCGAAATCGTATTCTTGCAGTAGAAATTTCACCAGAACAAGTCTTGATTGCAACAGATCAGCCTTATCGCACCGAATGGATGTCGAATCTAGCGCAGAATATTGCACCGAAACGAATTGAGCGAGTACTACTTAGTCCTGATCAGCTCCAGCGGTATATGGTGGAATACTATCAGGTGAGTCGTGCAGTCAGCGGTTCACAAAAGTCAGCCAGCTATGACCGCGAAAATAAAGGCGTAGAAGCACTACTGCAATTAGGTGATACCCAAAATCCTGATGCCAATGACCAACATATTGTAAAACTTGTCGACTGGGTCTTGCAGTTTGCTTTTGAGCAAGGCGCTAGTGATATTCATATGGAACCGCGCAAAGATACGGGAAAAATCCGCTTCCGTATTGATGGGGTATTACATACGATTTATAACATGCCCGCAAACACACTGACCGCGGTGATTTCGCGAATCAAAATTTTAGGTCGTATGAATGTTGCGGAAAAACGTAAGCCGCAAGATGGGCGTTTAAAAACCCGTACACCAAAAGGTCAGGAAACAGAATTACGTTTATCGACATTGCCAACAGCATTTGGTGAAAAACTGGTGATGCGTATTTTTGACCCTGAAGTGCTGGTTCGTAGTTTCCAGCAATTGGGTTTTGAAGGGCATTTGCTGGATGAATGGAAAAATTTAACCAGCCATAGTCATGGCATTATTTTGGTTACAGGTCCAACGGGTTCAGGTAAAACCACCACGTTATATTCAACTTTGAAGCAATTGGCGACCGAAGAAGTCAACGTTTGTACCATTGAAGACCCGATTGAAATGTTGGAACCAAGTTTTAACCAAATGCAGGTAAATACAGGGATTGACTTGGGCTTTGCTGACGGGGTTCGGGCGCTGATGCGTCAAGATCCTGACATTATTATGGTGGGGGAGATTCGCGATCACGATACAGCCAATATGGCGATTCAGGCTGCTTTAACAGGACATTTAGTCTTATCGACTTTACATACCAATGATGCGCCGTCTAGTTTAACCCGATTGCATGATTTAGGGGTACAGCCATTTTTAACTGCCGCCACAATTTTAGGTGTGTTGGCTCAGCGTTTGGTCCGTACACTTTGTCCGCACTGCAAGCGTGAAGGTTTTATGGAAGAGCAAGAATGGCAACATTTAACCGGTGACTACAAAATTACCCGTCCTGAATTTGTCTTTGAACCTGTAGGTTGTGAAGAATGTCGACACACCGGTTATAAAGGTCGAGTCGGGATATATGAGTTTATGCCTCTCAGCTTAGATACAAAACACTTAATTGGTGAAAATGCCGATTTAAATCAGCTAAGAGCACAAGCGAAAAAAGAAGGCATTGAACCTTTAAGAATTGCAGGTGCTCGTAAGGTGATGGAGGGGATCACCACGATGGCAGAAGTGCTTAGAGTGGTGCCACTCAATTAAAAAATCAATCTTAAGATTCAATTCATCTTTGGCTGTTTTAATACTCACATCGAAACAATACAGTCAAAGGTAAAGAACATGAATACATTTATGAAAACGTTATTAATCACAGCAGCGATGAGTTCGGCAACCACTTGGGCTGTTGCGAATCAACCTGTGAACCAAACAGCATTTGCACAAAAGACCACTGTAAAACAGGCTTTAAGTTTAAAGGATGACAGTAAAGTTGAACTGAAAGGCTATGTGGTGAAAGCAATCGGTGATGAGAAATACCAATTCCGTGATGCGACTGGCGTGATCAATGTCGAAATTGATGATGAATTATGGATGGGTAAACCAATTTCTGCAAAAACACCAGTGACCATCATTGGTGAGATTGATGTAGATTATAAACCAACCAAACGTGTTGAAGTGGATGTTGATCAAGTTCGATTCTAATCGAAGCATCATGTCGTAAATACAAAACCACATGTTTTACAAAAAGCATGTGGTTTTTTTATATGAATCATATACAAGATAAATCAATTGTTTAGAGGGTGAATCATGCGGATCTTATTGGCTGAGGATGATGCGTCACAAGCAGAAAGTATCCAATCTTGGTTAGAAATGGATGGTTATGTGATTGATTGGGTTGCTCGTGGTGATCACGCGGTTTTAGCCATCGAACAGCATGAATATGATTGTATACTTCTTGATCGTGGACTACCGAAAGCCACGGGGGACGATATTCTGAATCAAATGAGAACATCAAATAAAAATACCCCAGTCATTTTTTTGACAGCTCGAGATCGTATTGAAGACCGCGTGCAAGGTTTGGACTTGGGTGCAAATGATTATTTGGTCAAACCATTTAGCCTTGAAGAACTATCGGCAAGAATTCGTGCACAGTTGCGACTTAAACAAAATACCGTAACGGATATTTTAGTTTGGGATAATTTAAAATTGGACTTAAAAGCCAAACAGCTTACCCAATCTGATGAGCTGATTCATCTGACTGCCAAAGAGTTTCAGATTTTATATAAATTGATGCAGAAGCCTGAACATATTGTGACCCGTGAGCAGTTGGAAGAATCTTTATATGCATGGGGCGATGAGATTGAGAGTAATGCGATCGAAGTGTTCATTTACCAATTACGCAAAAAAATTGGTTCAGACATGATCAAAACGATTCGAGGTCTCGGTTACCGCATGGCAAAGGCAGATACTCAGCATGGCTAAACGCATTTCTTTGCAAAGTAAACTTATTAAAAATGCATTGCTCAGTTCAGTCATAGCAGGCTTGATCGCATGGCTGGGTTTAATTGTGGTTTCAAGCTATCAAACAATGCAATTACATGATGAGTTTATGCAGGAAATTTCAGAATTTCTTACTGGAGATGTGAATCAAGCACGTGATACCCAAATTGATGAATTAAGTGAAGAATTTGAGATTCAATATGCCCTATATTTGAATGGCAAGATCTTAACGCAATCTGATGATCAAACTTATCATCATCCGATCCAAGCTCAAAAGAATGGTTACCGCTTTGAGTATAAAGATGGAAGACTTTTACGCATCTATACGGCTCAAAGTGATCAACTCCAAGTTAATGTCGTTCAGCCGATTTCTATTCGTTTTGAAGATGTTTGGCAAAGTATCTTGAGTTTTGGTTTATTGCTTTTGTTTTTATGGCTTATTCAATTGATCATGCTGTATGTCTTGGTCAAAAGACAGCTCAAGCCTTTAAATGATATTTCCCAAGCCATTTCAGCAAAGTCAGCCACAGATTTAAGTCCCATTCAGAATACGGAGCCACAAGTTCAAGAGTTAGAGCCGATCGTCCAGCAACTGAATCGCATGTTGTCGCGTGTTGATCAAGCTTTACAAGCCGAGCAACGTTTTACTGCCGATGCGTCGCATGAATTACGATCACCTTTGTCGGCAATAAATTTGCGTTTACAAGTGTTACAGCGCAAATATCAGGACCAGACCGCCCTCAAACAAGATTTAAATACCATCCAGACAGATGTGAATCGTGGTACGCAGGTACTTGAAAATCTATTATTGCTTGCTCAACTCGATCCAACTGAACAATTGACTGAGCAAAAGCAAACAGTAGATTTAGAGCAAATCACGATTGAAATCCTGAATGATTTTGAATCTTTAATTCAAAAGAAGAATATTCAGATTCACCTGCATTTAAACCATATGCAAATTCAGGCACACAAAGATTTTATGGTGATTGCGCTGCGTAACTTTATAGAAAATGCATTGAAATATACGCCTGTCAATGGTGATGTTTATTTGCAAGCTGGCAATAATCAGATAGGCCAATATCTACAAATTGAAAATTCAGGGGAGGGCTTGTCTGAAGATGTGATTTCACGTTTAGGTGAACGGTTTTACCGAGTTTTGGGGACACAAACACAAGGTTCTGGATTGGGATTGTCTATTGCCAAAAAAATTATAGATTTACATCATGCGAAATTAAGCATAGCAGCGTCAGAGCATGGTGGGCTAAATATTCATATTCAATTTTAAAATTACAACATAAAAAAAGCAGTATGCGCTGATTCATACTGCTTGTTACCACGTTTATTGTTTTGGCTTTTAATCGTTATTTGGTCAAAATCAATCGGTTATTACGTGTCAAACGTAAACGATATTCTTCTCCTGCATGCATGATGCGTATCTCACGACCGAGTGCAAATAGATTATTGGAATGTAACATAGGTAAGGCATGTTGTTGCTCATTGCTACGAGTGAAAAAGTTAAAAGGTGCGTTCATTCCATCGACTCCGTGGTGTATTATGGATTAATATAAATGATAATCATTATCGAATAGGCCTGTCAATCCTTTATTTTAGAATTCATAAAAAGGATTCCAGCGTATACACTTACCTAAAATTTTAATGATGTGCTGTTATGTCAAAGCCGAATATTCATGTCTCTATTGCGATCTTAAGATACCTTGATCAAATTCTTGTGGGCTGGCGGGAAGCCAAGCAACATCAAGGCAACAAATATGAATTTCCAGGGGGAAAGGTCGAGCAGGGTGAAAGTCCAGAACAGGCATGCACACGGGAAATTTATGAGGAAGTCGGTATAGACATTCAACAATGGCACAATTTTGATTTTATTCGCCATGAATATGAGGATGTCATAGTTCATTTACATTTATTTCATGCAGCAGTTCAGCCTGAACAGCTTCAACTGATTAAATCACCTTGGACTTGGTATGACCGCGAACAACTGTGCACATTGAATTTTCCTAAAGCCAATGATGCGATCATTCAACGTTTGGTTTGGCCTAAACATATTATGTGTAAAAAAGATTTAGATTCACTCAAAGATTTAAAAACTGATGCACAGTTATTGTTGAATATTGAACCTTATTCAATTGAGCTTAATGAGTTGAATGAACTACAAACAGATTTAGTTGATCAATTGATTCTTTGTTTCAAAACTTTTAAAGAACTAACAAATGAACTTCAGACAAAGCTAAAAACGATTTATCTGTCGACCGATGATCTTTACCAAACCGCGATTGAATTACCACTAGGGAAACGTGTTATTGCTCAATGTAGTGATCTTAAGGATGTAGAACGCTTAATGCAGTTAGGAGTAGATGCGATTGCAATCACTGTAGGTGAAGGCGAAGTATTCAATTCGAAACAAATTCAAGATTTAAAGGAAAAGGTGAATATCCCTATCTTTACTGCTTTAGATGCAATGAATAGTGATTTCACAGAACTTAAAAGAGTAGATTAACGAGTCACCTTTCTATTAATTCACTTGATATTATCGAGGGAAATCATACTTCTCTAGGGAAGTATGATTTTTTCACGCTTAATTTCAGGATATTCATACGGTGTAATGACAATGCCATCCGGTGTGGGAACATTGTTATTTACATGTACTGGGGTACTTGGTAGTTGTGGTGATGAGATTTGAGTATTTTGACATGCAGAACAGCCAAGTATCATGCTAACTATAAAGATAAACTTCTTCATTCTGCGCTATAACTCCCGCTGGAAAGAATTAGAGTTTCGCCCGAACGGTTATCGCCATAATCCTCACTTTCTTGAATATAACCACCTGATCCATTGCTAAACGGATCGACAGGTTCTTCACTGTTAATATCGTATGGTTCAGGTGCATGTTCAGTAATGCCACAACCTGAAGATTGATTTGGCATTGAATGACGTGTCAAAGGAATATATAGCGCACCTGAGCAACCTTTACCTGAAAGTTTACCTGTTGCACCATCAATCCATTGCCAAAGTACATCATTTGGCTGTGTTAAATTAACCGGTTTTAAACGTAAATTCTTCATCACATTAATCCACACGGGTAATGCACCTGACGAACCTGTCAAACCAGTGACTTTGTTATTATCTAAACCTAACCAAACCACCGTTAAATAGTTGCCTGAGTAACCGGCAAACCATGAGTCACGAGTATCATTGGTTGTCCCTGACTTACCCGCTAGACCCAAACTTTGTGGTAGGGTGGCATAGGCTGCACGACCTGTACCTGAACGCATCACTTGCTGTAAGCCATTATTTAGGATATAGGCAGATGATGGATCTATCGTGGTTTGTACTGTCATGCCGTAGCGCTCTAAAGATTGACCTTTAGCATCGACGACATTACGAATCGCACTAATTGGATGTTTAAAGCCACCTGAAGCGAAGTTGCCATAAATGCTCATCACTTCCATCGGGGACATATTCACTGCACCTAAATAAATAGATGGATAAGATGGAATTTCAGAAGTAACACCAAACTTTTTCAGCTGATTAATAAAGTTAGATAGTCCAAATTCTTGGGCTAGACGAACAGCAGATAAATTATAAGAATTTGCTAAGGCTTGCGATAAAGGCACGACACCATGCGGACTGCCACTGTAATTACGAGGTTTCCATGCTTTGCCATCACTTTGAATACTGATTTCTGAATCTTCAATTGGACTTGCAAGCGTATAGCGATTTGATTCAATGGCACTTAAATAAATAATAGGTTTAAGCAGTGAACCCACTTGACGCTTGGCATCAATTGCACGGTTAAAACCTGTAAAGTCTTGGGTTGAACCGACAGCAGCAACCAATTCACCATTATCAGGATTGGTAATGAGAACTGCACCTTGTAAATCCTGTAAGCGTTTAGGGTTAGCTTTACTTAAGTTGGCAACACTTTGCTTAAAGCTTTCCTGAATACGTGTTTGCGCTAAAGGATCTAAAGTTGTGAAAATCTTTAAGCCCTGATTGGTGATATCACCCTCTTGATATTCATGGCGTAATTGACGACGTACAATATCGAGGAAATCTGGGAAGCGAGCAGGGCCAAGTGTTGGTTTAGAAATAACACCCAATGGACGTGCAATTTCAGTTTCGTATTGAGATTGGCTTAAATAACCCATCACCAACATATTATGCAAAACTACATTACGACGGTTTTTTGCACCTTCTGGATTTTTCCAAGGGTTATAGAGTGTAGGACCTTGTACCAAACCGACTAAATAGGCTTGCTGTGCAATATTGAGTTCTTTCAGTGGCAAGCCAAAATAGAACTGAGAAGCCAAGCCATAACCATTAATAGAATAGTTACCATTTTGACCTAGGTTCACTTCATTTAAATAGGCTTCTAAAATTTCATTTTTATCGTAATGAAGCTCAATTAAAAGTGCCATAAAGGCTTCATTGGCTTTACGTTTAATCGTACGTTCAGGCGATAAATAGAAATTCTTCACCAATTGTTGGGTCAGGGTCGAACCACCTTGGCGTTTGCCACCTGTCACGTTGCTGACAATCGCACGTGCGATACCGCGTGGTGATACACCATGATGCTGATAAAAATTACGGTCTTCAGTCGCAATTAAGGCTTCAATTAAAGGGCGCGGAACTTTATTGAGTTTGATCAGTACACGGTCTTCATTATGCTGTGGGTAAATACCACCAATCAGCATCGGTTCAAGGCGTACCATTCCTGTTGATGAAGGTTTAGTTGCACTTAATTCTGTGATTTGATTATTGTTAAACCCAATTTTTAGAACTTGTTCAGGTTCAACACGATCACCAAAGTCAAAACCACGGGTATGGACATAGTAGGTATTGCCTGATGTCACATAACTACCGGATTTGGTATAACTATCTGAACTGTTGTAGCCTAAAAGTCGAAGTTCTTCTAAGAAATCTGCTTCACTAATGGGCGCATTTGGATACAAATCCATAGGACGTGCAAAGACCTTAGCGGGAATATCCCAGCGTTGTCCCTCAAATTTTTCACGTACAATATTGTCTAGGCGAATCAAATAGATACTAAAAGCTACAAATGCAGAGATCACCAAGACTGAAAAAATTAAGGCAATCAGTCCTAAGCCACGTTCAGATTTCATAAATAAAGATAAGAACCTTCTAAATTCTGCTAATCATGCGAAGCTTTTGAGATTTTTGCAATATTTAAACGTTTTATTAAGGTAAAAATTAAGATCAGTCAGACGAACTTTGCTTGTATTTGGTCACAATTTTATAAGAATTTTCCAGTGACTTGGCTGTGTTAGTGATTGTCAATCTACCTTAGCTTAATGCTATTATAGAGTCGAATCGTAGTGGAGCGACACGACAGGTGATATTTTCACATAAGACATTTCGAAATATTGGTTTAGTAGGACGACCCGATAAATCCTCTGTAGTTGAAACACTATGTCTTATTCATGATCATCTGCTGAATTTAGGTTTGCATCCTGTCTTTGATGCAGATACAGCAGAATTAGTACCCTATAAAAATACCCAAACTGTAAGCCGAGCATTGCTAGGTGAAGTGGTTGACTTGGTGATTGTGGTTGGCGGCGATGGTTCGTTGCTACATGCTGCACGCGCATTGGTGAAATATAATATTCCTGTGATTGGTGTAAACCGTGGGCGTTTAGGCTTCTTAACGGATATTAAGCCGACCGAAGTGATCTTTAAATTGGATCAGGTGCTGAAAGGTGAGTTTCAGCTCGAACGCCGTTTTCTGTTAGAGATGGAAATTCGAACCAAAGGTGAAACCATTCATGATGCCATCGCGCTAAATGATATTGTTTTACACTCAGGTCGTTCGGTGCATATGATTGACTTCGAATTAAATATCGATGGTCAGTATGTTTACCGCCAACATAGTGATGGTTTGATTATTTCAACACCTACAGGTTCAACGGCATATGCATTGTCGGGTGGTGGTCCAATTTTACACCCAAGTATGGATGCCATTGCATTGGTGCCGATGCATCCGCATACCTTGTCTTCAAGACCGATTGTGGTCGGTGGACAAAGTGAGATTCGTTTAGAAATTCGTGAAAACCGAATTTTACCTATGGTCAGTGCGGATGGACAGAACAGTGTGGCGCTGAATGTCGGCGATACTATCCATATCCGCAAGCATCCATTTAAATTGCATTTATTGCACCCACCTGGTTATGACTTCTATATGGCTTGCCGTACCAAACTTGGGTGGAACCGTGATTTTGACTATTACAATCAGGATTAACAAATGAATATTGAAAAAATGCTAGCTGTACTCGATCCTGAGATTGTAGCTCGTCTACGTACAGCAATTGAAATTGGTAAATGGCCCAATGGTGTGGCACTGACTGCCGAGCAGCGCCAGACCTGTATGCAAGCGGTCTATGCATGGGAAATGAAAAATCTGCCTGAAACTGAACGTAGTGGTTATATTGACCGCGGGACTAAAGAGGAAGATGAACACTGTGATTCTCATGTAGAAGAACCAGAGTTTAAGCCTATTCGTTTCATCTAATAAATGAACAAAAAAAGGACCGAATTTCGGTCCTTTTTTATTGAGCAAATATTATATAAACCGTGAAATATATTTTAAATATTGAAAGGTTTAAAAATATGAATAAGTTCTGTCAGATTATGCCATGTTACGGTTAAGCCATAGTTGTTTGGCATGTTGCATGGCTTGTTCAAAGTTAGGAATTTTACCCATGGTATAGAGGGCAATCCCCATAGTTTCTACGACCGCAATCTCACCATATTCATGAGACGCATGTCCTAACCACACTTGTTTAAAGAAATCTAAATTTAGTTCTTCTTCGATCGGACTGCGGTTATCTGTCAGTTTAGGTAGCTCATGTTCATACATTTCCCCCTCCTGAATACCGCAAATTAACGTCTTTGCATCTGGATTACGTTCAAATTCACCACCTTCGCCTTTAATCACGGCACTGTTCTTATAGCCGAGTTGATAAGCCGCTTTTTGATGTGAGCTACGATAAGCAGGATGGAAGATCGCTTGTAAGGTGGCTTTGGCATTAAATGGGTTAATTAAACGAGCTAAGGTATGAATAGGAGAGCGAAGCCCCATCACATTACGAAGGGAAATTAATTCTGAAAGAATCGGCGAAATAACCTCTAAAGGTATGTATGCAAAGTGATTTTTATTAAGTTCTTGTTCAACTTCATGGTCGTTTTTACATATTGGATAGCCTAAAAACTCGAGGACTTGTTCGGTATACACTCGGTTAATGGTATGTCCTGAGGCACCATGCATCACAATGTTATAACCATTTTTTGCAAGTGTCAGTGCTGCCAATATAAACCACGGATAATGTTTGCGCTTACCTGCATAAGATGACCAATCTAAATCTACATCGAGTGATTTAAAGTTCAACTGATCACGTGTCGCTTGTACAAAACCAGTAAGCTCATCAATTGATTCTTCTTTAACACGCAATAACATTAAAAAGGCACCAAGCTGAACATCGAGCACTTCATTTTTTAAGATCATACTGAAGGCTTGATAGGCTTCATCAAAACTCAGTGAACGTGCACCATTTTTACCTTTACCAATAATTCGCACGAATTGTGCAAATGGATGTTCAACGTCTTTATAGATATTTCGTTTGGTGTTCATATCAGTTCTTTCTAAAGCTTTGATGAAGTATAGGTATATTTTACGATGATATTGGTATTTTTTACGCTTATTTTAGGGGTTAAATTGCGATCAATTAGACGATGGTCTAGGTAAAATTGTTTACTATTTATTCAAACTTAACATTTCGGCTGAAACAAGTTGTAAAAAAACAGGTAAAATTCGCGCAGTTATTGTGTTTTCTTCATCTCCTGAACGTTGCTCTTGATCTTAAAACATTAAGGGTTTCTGTGATTTGTAATCACAACTACACATTTGAATCTCTCAGTACCAGATTTATCTCGGTACATAGGCGCTTATTTGTCTACGATAAATAAGTTTTAAGGCTGTTTATTTTTTAAATAGACAAAAACTGAATATTTCTAGTTATAGAAATATATCGTGAAGTAATGTCATGGCTAAGAAACCAATTTATAAGTCGCTCTATTTCCAAGTGATTGTCGCAATTATTGCCGGTATCCTTGTGGGACACTTCTCTCCGAGTGGTACCCAGATCATTAATGGTGCTGAACAATATGTCCCAGGTTTAGGTGAACAACTTAAACCACTTGGTGATGGTTTTATTCGTTTGATTAAAATGATCATCGCACCTGTGATTTTCTGTACCGTAGTGAGCGGTATCGCAGGTATGGAGAGCATGAAATCTGTAGGTAAAACAGGTGGTATTGCACTTCTGTATTTTGAAATCGTGTCCACAATTGCACTTATTATTGGTTTGCTGGTAATTAACATCGCAAAACCAGGTGTTGGCATGAACGTTGATCCTGCATCTTTAGATACTGCAGGGATTTCAAAATATGTAGAATCTGGTGCTGCACAATCAACCCTTGATTTCTTCATGAACATCATCCCAAGTACTGTGGTTGGTGCTTTTGCAGAAGGTGAGATTTTACAGGTTCTTTTATTTGCCATTTTATTCGGTTTTGCACTGCATCAATTGGGTGAAACTGGTAAGCCAGTATTGAAATTCATCGATCAAATTTCACATGTATTCTTTAACATCGTGAACATGATCATGAAACTTGCGCCGATCGGTGCGTTCGGTGCGATGGCATTTACCATTGGTAAATATGGTATCGGTTCATTGGCACAGCTTGGTCAATTGATTCTTTGCTTCTACATTACTTGCTTGCTATTCATTTTCATTATTTTAGGTTCTATTGCACGTATCTGTGGCTTTAGTATTTTGAAAATGATTCGCTTGATTCGTGAAGAATTATTGATTGTACTAGGTACATCATCTTCTGAATCTGTATTACCACGTATGTTGAAAAAACTTGAAATTGCGGGTGCTGAGAAATCAGTAGTTGGTCTCGTAATTCCAACAGGTTATTCATTCAACCTTGATGGTACAGCAATCTACTTAACCATGGCTGCGGTATTTATTGCACAAGCAACCAATACTCAGTTAGATGTGACTCACCAAGTAACCTTGCTTCTTGTTTTATTGATTTCTTCAAAAGGCGCTGCAGGTGTTACAGGTTCCGGCTTTATCGTGATGGCTGCGACTTTATCTGCAGTGGGTCATATTCCAGTGGCAGGTTTGGCACTTATCTTAGGTATCGACCGTTTCATGTCTGAAGCACGTGCATTGACGAACCTTGTTGGTAACTCATTGGCAACTTTGGTTGTGGCAAAATGGGTCGGTCAGCTTGATACTGAAAAACTGAATTATGCGTTAAATAATCCAGCTGCGATTGATGAACAAATGGTTCATGATAAAAACGCACACTGAGAATATTAAGTAAAAAAAAAGGAAGCTTCGGCTTCCTTTTTTATTGACCATGGAGTTTGAAAAAAATAACGTTGAGCCCATGACAGCGTCATCAAAACGCTATAGCCTGTGATACGTAAAGCAAAAATAACAGTTCAAGGATATAAGAATGCTCGCTTACGATGCCGATTTAGAATTATTCAAAGATAACTTTAAACGCTTTTTAGATGAACATGTGGCTCCGTATTATGAACAATGGGAACGCGAGGGTATGGTACCGCGTTCACTTTGGAATGCATTGGGTGAAAATGGGTTCCTTTGTGTCGATGTGCCTGAAGAATACGGTGGCTATGGTGTACCAACACATTATTCTTTGATGTTGATTGAAGAATCTGCACGTGCGGGCTATAGCGCAATTTCTACAGGTTTATCATGTCATTCTGATATCGCAGCACCTTATATCTTGCATATTGGTTCAGAAGAACAAAAGCAATACTGGCTGCCGAAAATGGCCACAGGTGAAGTGGTGGGTGCGATTGGCATGACCGAGCCAGGTGCTGGTTCCGATTTACAAGCCATGCGTACCAGTGCCATTTTGCAGGGTGATCATTACGTATTAAATGGTTCAAAAACGTTTATTTCTAACGGTCAGCATGCGGATTTAGTGGTACTTGCAGTGAAAACCGATCCACAAGCACGCGCCAAAGGTGTTTCACTTATGTTGGTTGATACCCATTTGGACGGCTTTAAAAAAGGCACAAACCTCGACAAGATTGGTCTGCATTCTCAAGATACTTCAGAACTTTTCTTTGACAATGTTAAAGTACCTAAAGAGCAATTATTAGGTAATGCAGGTCAAGGTTTTGCTTATTTAATGCAGGAATTACCACGTGAACGTACAGCGATTGCCGCAACAGCATTGGGCGCAATTCGTGGTTCAATTGATGTCACCACGGCTTATGTCAAAGAGCGTCAGGCGTTTGGTCAAGCCATTGGGCAATTCCAAAATACACGTTTCGTATTGGCGCAAGCAAAAATTGATGAATTGGCAACTGCAGCTTTTTATAACCAAAACCTAGAGTTATATATGCAAGGTAAGTTGGATGTAGAAACAGCTGCTGCACTCAAAAGTTTCTCTACAGACATGCAAATGAAAATTGCCGATAATCTTCTGCAGTTATTTGGTGGCTATGGCTACATGACTGAATATCCAATTTCACGTTTCTTTGTCGATGCACGTATTCAACGGATCTACGGTGGTACCAATGAAATTATGAAAGAGATTGTGGCACGAAGCATTTTGGGTCGCTAACCTTTCAGTGATAAAAAAGAGCCGATAACGGCCCTTTTTTATTTTTATTATTTGGTTATGAGCGCAAGACCTGTAGGCACTCATGGATAAAGATATTCAGATCAGCAGGGGCGCGTGAAGAGATAATTTGGTTATTATCATTGACCAATTCTGCATCATAATATTTTGCTCCACGATCCCTTAGATGCGGATAATGATCCCGAATGCTGGTAATCATGCGATTATTTAAAATATCTGCCGAGGCAAGCAATAGCGAAGCATCATCCAAACTAAAAATTTGTTTTTGAGCGTCATTAAAAGCTCTAATAAATGCTAGTGCATGTGGATCCTGACTAAACCATAATGCCGATTCTCCACCGGGGATCAGCAAAGCATCAAAATCATCGACGCGAGTTTGTGTAAGCTCACGATCAATCGTTACATGTGAACGCAGTTCTGATCCATAGACGATCTTTCCTGCATGATGCTCAATATTGCAAATGCTGTGGCGTGCAGCACGAAAGGCTTCCACAGGCAAGCAATAGGCATGGTCTTGATAATTCGAACTTACAAGTACAGCAATACGTTTAGACATTGTTGAACTCACCATTTGGCATTGACATCAAACTAGCGAGAAAAAATAAACAGTGTGTATATCCTTGTAATGTTTTACTTATTCCATGTAGCTATAAAACATATAAAAATTTAGACCAATTATATTTATTACATAAATGATAAAGTTTTTTAGAGCCAAGTTACTTTTAGCAATTTTCTGTTTTTATTGAAATTTTCATATTTCTAAAATCGTTAATTAGATTAAGAAATAATGATGATTCTATTGAAGTAAAATCAGTTAAGATGGATAAGTTAATATACAAATTTATAATGTGTATTGACAGAATAAGCTATTGAGAGTGTTACAGAAAATTTCAAATTTCAGCTTTTGTTGAAACATGCAAAACCTTTGTTGATTTCACAGAGATTCATGTTTGATTCTGTAACATTTGAAAGCGAACTATTGGTATACTGAAACAGATAAGATTTATGAAGGGCGACATTACAATGATCACCGACGATCAAAACACTACGACTTCTCTTGATTTGGCAAAAATTCGTGAAGATATCGATTCTGTTGATCAGCAAATCCAACAATTGATTAACCGCCGCGCACGTTTAGCAGAAGCTGTTGCAAAAGCTAAATTTGCAGCTGAAGAGAATCCACTGTTTTACCGTCCTGAGCGTGAAGCCCAAGTTTTACGTAATGTGATGCAGCGTAATGAAGGACCATTATCCGATACGACAATGGCGCGTTTATTCCGTGAAATTATGTCAGCGTGTTTGGCATTGGAAGCACCACAAAGTATTGCTTTCCTTGGACCAATCGGTACCTATACGCATTCAGCTGTTTTAAAACAATTTGGACACGACGCAGTTGTTCGTCCATTGCCAACGATTGATGAAGTGTTCCGTGAAGTTGAAGCGGGCAGTGCACATTATGGTTTAGTACCTGTTGAGAACTCATCTGAAGGTGTTGTCAATCACACACTCGACTGCTTTAAATCGTCACATTTAAATGTCATTGGTGAAGTCGAACTTCCAATTCACCATCAGTTCCTCGTGTCTGAAAATACACGCAAAGACAGCATCAAACAAATTTATGCACACCAACAAACATTGGCACAATGCCGTAAATGGCTCGATGCGCATTATCCTGGTGTTGAACGTGTTGCACTGAGCTCAAATGCAGAAGCTGCACGCCGTATTCGTAATGAATGGCATTCTGCTGCGATTGCATCTGAAATTGCTGCAAGCATTTATGGTCTTGAGATCATGCACAGCAATATTGAAGATAACCCAGAAAACACGACACGTTTCTTGGTGATTGGTCGTGAAAAAGTGCCACAAAGTGGCAATGACAAAACATCTTTACTTGTATCTGCACATGACCGTGCTGGGGCATTGCTTGAAATCTTAGCGCCATTTGCGAAACACAACATTAGTCTAACAAGTATTGAAACACGTCCAGCACTTCCTGAAAAATGGGCTTACGTCTTCTTTATTGATCTTGAAGGGCACGTTGAGGAAGAGCGCGTAAAAGCAGCGATTGAAGAAATTCGTCCGCTTGTGAAAGAAATTCGCGTATTGGGGTCTTATCCAGCAGCTGTACTTTAATTACAGCTCGATGTGGTCAGTGCGAGGGTGCTGATCACTGTTTTACACGTTAAATCGGAAGTATAAAATGTCGTTTGTTCCTGCCAATGAAGGTATTTCTAAATTAAAACCTTACCAACCGGGTAAGCCAATCAGTGAACTTGAGCGCGAGCTAGGGATTACCGATATTGTCAAACTTGCTTCAAATGAAAACCCTTTGGGTTGCTCTGAGCATGTGAAAACAGCTGTGGCTGCTGAAATTGCTGAAATCGGTCGTTATCCTGATGGCGGTGGTTTTATCCTGAAAGATCAAATTAAAACTGAATTTGGTTTTAACCATGATCAAATTACCTTAGGTAATGGTTCAAACGACTTGCTCGAAATTTTTGCTCATGCCTTTGTGTCTGAGAAAGATTCAGTTGTATATAGCCAACATGCATTTGCCGTGTATTCATTGGTGACACAAGCCATCAATGCCGAAGCGATCGAAGTACCTGCAAAAGGTTTCTCTCATGACCTTGATGCAATGGCAGCAGCAGTTAAAGACAATACCAAACTGATCTTTATTGCGAATCCTAATAACCCAACAGGGACTTGGTTCGAAGAAGCAGAATTTGCAGCGTTTATGGAAAAAGTACCTGCAAATGTCATTGTGGTACTTGATGAAGCCTATGTGGAATATTTCCCAGAAAACTTCAATAGCTTCAAATTCGTAGCGCAATATCCAAACTTAATCATCAGCCGTACATTGTCTAAGTGCTATGGTTTGGCGGCGCTTCGTGTTGGCTATGCTATTTCATCTGTTGAAGTGACTGATTTCTTAAACCGTATCCGTCAACCCTTCAACGTCAACCATTTGGCGATGGTTGCAGCGGTTGCAGCATTAAAAGATAAAGACTTCATTGAAAAATCTCGCGAAGTGAATAAAGCGGGTATGGCTCAACTGGAAGCTGGTTTTAAAGCTTTAGGTCTGAACTTTGTGCCTTCACGTGCTAACTTCATTTTAGTGGATGTTCAGGCAGATCCAGCGGCAACATTCAATGCACTATTAAAAGAAGGTGTGATTGTACGTCCTGTTGGTATTCCAAATCACCTACGTGTGACCATTGGTACTGAAGCTGAAAATGCGAAATTCCTGACTGCACTTGCGAAAGTGTTAGGTCGAGAGGCGAAAGCGTAAGTTATGCAGCCACTGTTTGAAAAAGTTGCATTCATCGGACTTGGGCTGATTGGCTCAAGTCTGGCGCGTGTCATTATCGCTGAAAAATTGGCAAATGAAATCGTTGCATCTACACGCTCACAGAAAACTTTAGATGATGCCAAAGCACTTGGTCTAATTTCTGCGGGTTATCAAAGCCCGATTGATGCTGTACAAGGTGCAGATCTTGTTGTTTTGGCATTACCTGTGCAAGCGACACAGACAGTTTTGGCACAAATTCAACCATATTTGGCTGAACATGTCATTATTACTGATGTCGGTAGTACCAAGGGTAATGTGGTTGCAGCCGCGAAAACGGTTTTTGGTGAGCAGCTGCCAGCAGGTTTTGTACCCGGTCATCCGATTGCAGGAGCTGAGCTGACAGGTGTACATGCGGGTAAAGTCGATTTATTTGCCAATCATAAAGTGATTTTGACGCCTTTACCGAGCAGCGGTGAATGGGCGGTCGAAAAACTGATTCAACTGTGGCAAGCCGCTAAAGCGGAAGTGATTTGTATGGATGTGGATAAGCATGACGAAGTGCTGGCACATACAAGCCATCTTCCGCATTTAATGGCTTTTAATTTGGTTGAGCAACTTGCTAACCGAGAAGACAATTTAGATATTTTTCGTTATGCAGCAGGCGGCTTTAGAGACTTTTCTCGTATTGCAGCCAGCGATCCACAAATGTGGCATGACATTTTCTTTGCCAATAAAAAAGCAATACTCAATGCAGTAGATGGATTTGAACAGCAATTGGCTGTCATTCGTAAACTGATTGAAGATGAAGATTCACAAGCTCTAATGGGCTTATTAGGACACGCGCAAGCCGCGCGCCAGCACTTTAATCACATGCTGGCGAAAAAACCTTTGATGGAGAAAACCAAAGTGACTCAGCAATTTACCATTTTACCGGGTGCTAAAAATTTCCAAGGTAAGTTTACTGTGCCAGGCGATAAATCTGTGTCACATCGTTCAATCATGTTTGGTGCGATTGCTGAAGGCACAACGCATGTGACAGGTTTTCTTGAAGGTGAAGACGCGCTTGCAACATTACAGGCATTTCGCGATATGGGGGTCAGCATCGAAGGGCCTAAAAATGGTGAAGTAACCATTCATGGCGTGGGTATGCATGGGCTAAAAGCACCGAAAACTGCGCTATATATGGGTAACTCAGGTACATCAATGCGTTTGTTATCAGGTATGTTGTCAGCGCAAAAGTTTGATTCGGTGATGACCGGTGATGCGTCACTGTCAAAACGTCCTATGGAGCGTATTGCCAAACCTTTACGTGAAATGGGCGCACAAATTCAAACCACAGGTGAACGTGGTACACCGCCAGTGTCTATTAGCGGTAATCAACAGCTAAAAGGAATTGAATACAATTTACCGATGGCATCTGCTCAGGTGAAATCAGGTATTTTACTTGCAGGTCTTTGGGCTGAAGGTGAAACGGCTGTGACTGAGCCTGAGCCAACACGTGATCATTCTGAACGTATGCTGCGTGCTTTTGGTTATGAGGTAAAAACCGAAGGTAACCGTATTTCACTGCAAGGTGGTGGAAAATTAGTAGGTACAAATATCCAAGTGCCATCTGATATTTCATCTGCTGCTTTCTTTATGGTGGCTGCTGCAATTACAGAAAATGCAGATGTGACACTTGAAGCGGTAGGCATTAACCCGACGCGTACAGGTGTGATCGAAATTTTGAAACAGATGGGCGCTGACCTGACTGTAGAAAATGAACGTATTGCAGGTGGTGAGCCGATTGCAGATATCCATATCCGTGGTTCACGTACCCTAAAAGGTATTCATATGCCGGAAGATCAAGTGCCATTGGCGATTGATGAATTCCCAGCACTGTTTATTGCAGCTGCATGTGCAGAAGGTCGCACGATTTTGACCGGTGCTGCTGAGCTTCGTGTCAAAGAATCAGATCGTATTCAAGTGATGGCGGATGGTTTGAAAACCATGGGCATTGACTGCACACCAACTGAAGATGGCATTATCATTGAAGGTAAAGGTAAAGTAGGTGAATGGGGTCCAATCTTTACAGGTGGTGAAATTGAATCGCATCATGACCACCGTATTGCTATGAGTTTCTCGATTGCAGGTCTACGCAATTCAGAAGAAATTCGTATTGTTGGTACTGAAACTGTTGCAACCAGTTTTCCTACATTTACTGAGCTGACTGCACGTGCAGGTTTGAATATTCAAGTGACCGAATAATTCGAAAAAGGTAACAAATAGCCAAGCTTTTGCTTGGCTATTTTGTTTATAGTAGCCTATGCTGAACAGTGATAATAAAAAGCTGATAGGATGGCATAATGCGAAAACTAAAATTTATGGCGAATAACAGTCAACAGTCGAATGAGCAAAGCACGCAACATACGCAAGATTATGTGGCGAAACTGCTTGCACAAGATTTAGAGAAATATGGCTTTAAGACGTTGCCGCAAAGTGGATCGCATATTGCTGTCAGTGTAGAAGAGCATGAATTACCTTTATCGATTAGCTGTGAGCATAAAGATAGTCAAGGGCATTTGGTCTGTGAGATTTCATCTTATCCTGAAGAAGAACAAGACTGGCTAGACCGGATTACCGAACAAAGTCTATTGAATCAATTAGCCCAAGCGGTTGAGAATACCTTAAAAGAAGATGAGAAATTTAGCGATTTCGAATGGAAGTATGATCAATAAGCTAATGATATAAAAAGCCCATCTGAAGATGGGCTTTTTATGTGAGCTTAATTCGAGATTAAGAAACGACTAATCGCAATGCGTAGCTGCTTTAAATAACCAGTAAAGAAATGGTTTGCTCCGGGCAAAATGGTCACCAAGTGACGTTGCGGTTTCGCCCAAGCGATTAAGTCAGACAATAAAGTAATATCGTCAGCTTCACCATGTAAGAATAAAATATCACCCTGAATGGCTGGGGTTTGATAATGACGTAGACCAGCCACTGTTGCAGTTGGTAAGCCGCATAAAATCATTTGTTTTGGGCGAAGTTCAACAGGCAAACTGTCATAAGATTTAGCCATCACGTGTGCACCAAAACTAAAACCACCAGCATAGAATGGCAAAGTAGTATGTTGTGCACGCGCATATTGAATGACAGTTAATGTGTCTTCAGTTTCACCGAAGCCTTCATTATGTACACCAGCACTTTCGCCAGAACCACGGAAACTTGGACGATAGACAATGCAGCCATGTTCTAAGAACATTTGCGCCAACAATGTGGGTACTTTGTGGTGAGGTGTGCCACCTTGCAAAGGGTGTGGGTGGCATACAACTGCGAATCCTTTCACGTCACCTTGTGGATAATCTACGAAAACTTCAATTTGACCAACGGGTCCTTGAATAAAAAGCTGTTCAGACATTGATGAAAATAGAATGGGATAACGGGAGAGCGCATATTCTACAGATAATGTTTATTAAAAACACAAATTGGCAAAGAAATAATTCAACTGATATAGTGCTTGC
Source organism: Acinetobacter sp. NCu2D-2 (assembly GCF_001647675.1). Lineage (NCBI taxonomy): Bacteria > Pseudomonadati > Pseudomonadota > Gammaproteobacteria > Moraxellales > Moraxellaceae > Acinetobacter > Acinetobacter sp. NCu2D-2. The sequence goes on along the minus strand of NZ_CP015594.1, from coordinate 1,593,714 downwards.
AACGAAAAAAATCACTTAGGATGGCTATGCTTGCACTTATTTCTCCTGCAAAGACATTAGATTACGAAACTGCATTACCCACAGACGAGTTTACACAAGCACGTTTACTTGATCATTCTCAGCAGCTGATTGAAGTTGCAGAAAAGTTATCTGCGACAGAAATTGCCAGTCTGATGTCAGTCAGTGAAAAAATTGCAAAGTTAAATGTGGAGCGGTTCCGTGACTGGCAGCCAGACTTTGACTTTTCAAATGCACGTCAAGCCATTTTTGCTTTCAAAGGTGATGTCTACACCGGTCTAGATGCCTATCACTTAAATGATCAGCAAATTCAGTATGCGCAGCACCATCTTCGTATGCTTTCAGGTTTATATGGTTTATTACGTCCGCTTGATTTAATGATGCCGTATCGTTTGGAAATGGGCACTAAACTTGCCAATCCACGTGGTGCAAACCTTTATGAGTTTTGGGGCAATATCATTACCGATTTAATTAATGCTGATTTGGCAGAAGCGAATTCTGAATTACTCGTGAATATTGCATCGGATGAATACTACAAATCTGTGAAGGAATCTAAAATTCAGGCACAAATTATTAAACCTGTATTCTTAGACCAAAAGAATGGCAAATATAAAATTATTAGTTTTTATGCCAAAAAAGCGCGTGGTTTGATGGCGCGCTTTATCATAGAAAATCAAATCACGACTATTGAGGATCTGAAAGGGTTCAATGTTGATGGTTACTACTTTGATGCCGAAAGTACGCTGAATGGAGAACTTGTATTCAAGCGCGATGAGCTTAACGCAGCCTAAATAAAATTTCAGACCAAGATTACAAAAAGTGATCTTGGTCTTTTTGTGCTTAAAATACGTATAAATGTTGAGTTAAAACAGATATTAAAATTTATAATAGTCACATAAACCCTACTTTTCATCGGTTTTTTTATTTTATTAATCCTTTAACTCTCATTTGGTGTAAGCACTAAAAGATACTGTACATGTCCTAAAATAAAGCATTTTACTTTTTGGGTTCTAGGTAGAAAATGCCAGTAGATCACCAAAATCAAGCATAATTCTTATAAAACATTTAAAAATTGCGTATAAAAATGCCAATACGAAAAAATTGCAAATATGAGATTTGTTATACGAGATTTAACATATTTAAACTGAAGAAAATCTAAAATACGTTACAAAAAATAGTTATAAATGTGTACCAAGTCACACTTATTATTGGTATTTTGTTAGCATAAATTAAAGAATGTAGACGTATTGCATATGGATATGAAGATATTTGTAGTGCCGATCATTGTGATAATTGTGATTTCCTTAGTTTTTTTTGTACATCGCCAAGCTGAGGTAAAGCGTCAGCAGGAGATCGAACGTGTTGTGAGTGATGCGAATCAATCTCTGAATTTGATTGAGTCCAATCGCCATACACATTAATGATCATAAAAATTCGGTAAGCCTAGCACTTTGAGTTGCAACGAGTTTTAGATTTCCGAATTTAATTTTAAATTTTGGAAGCATTCAAAAAACTGTGTGTTATAATTTCAAAAATTAAAAATCGAATTAAAATCTTACAATTGTAAGTAATTGATTCGATTAATCAAATTGAGCTGCATAAGAGTTATGCAGCTTTTTTATTTGATTTTTTCGGTTTTTAGTGTGCGATTATTCTATTTCAACGCTATAAGCTTTTGACCCGTCGAATAGCAATGCTGGCATTTTTGTTGCTAAGAGATTCATAGATAAGTGTTATTTAATAATTTCACGATATTTACGAAATGCTTAAAGCATAAAGTTTACTCTATAGGGGCTAGGTCATGACGACTCCTAATCCATCTTCTGAAAATATGCTAGAACGCTTATTTAAACTAAGCGAAAACAAAACCAGTTTTCGCACTGAGGTTCTGGCCGGTATAACCACGTTCTTAACGATGTGTTATATCATTATTGTCAATCCAATGATTTTATCCGAAACAGGAATGGATCATGGGGCTGTCTTCGTAGCGACTTGTCTTGCCGCTGCAATTGGCTGTTTTGTAATGGGTCTTATTGCAAACTATCCAATTGCACTGGCACCAGGTATGGGTCTCAATGCCTTCTTTACATATTCAGTATGTATGGGCATGGGTGTGCCTTGGCAAACTGCACTTGGTGCGGTGTTTGTTTCAGGTCTTATCTTCATTGCGATCAGCCTATTAAAAGTTCGTGAAGCCATCGTAAATGCGATTCCAATGTCGCTTAAATTTGCGATTGGCGGTGGTATCGGTTTATTCCTTGCATTGGTTGCACTAAAAAATGCAGGCATTATTGTTGATAATCCAGCGACATTAGTGGGACTTGGTGATCTTAAACAACCATCTGTTTTACTCGCTTTACTTGGTTTCTTAATGGTTGTGGTGATGCACCACTTTAAAGTGCGCGGCGCGATCATTATCAGTATTTTGGTGATTACTGCGATTTCAACTGCGTTAGGTTATAACCAATTCCAAGGCGTGGTCGGTGAGATTCCTTCACTTGCACCAACTTTCATGCAAATGGACTTCGCTGGCTTATTTAGTGCAAGTTTAATCGGTGTGATTTTCGTATTCTTCCTTGTCGATTTATTCGATTCAACAGGTACGCTTGTTGGTGTTTCACACCGTGCGGGTTTACTTAAAGATGGAAAATTACCACGTCTGAAAAAAGCATTATTTGCTGATTCGTCGGCAATTGTTGCGGGTGCAGCACTGGGTACTTCATCAACTACACCTTATATTGAATCTTCTGCGGGTGTTGCTGCAGGCGGTCGTACTGGCTTAACTGCAGTTGTTGTTGGTGTTCTTTTTGTATTGTGTTTATTCCTAGCACCGCTTGCTCAATCGGTTCCTGGTTTTGCTACTGCACCTGCTTTATTGTTCGTGGGTGTGTTGATGATTCAAGGCATTGTGAACATTGCATGGGATGATATTACGGAAGCTGTTCCAGCATTCTTAACGATTATCTTTATGCCATTTGCATATTCAATTGCGGATGGTATTGCGATGGGCTTTATCAGCTATGCACTTATCAAACTATTAACAGGTAAAGCGAAAACTGTACCGTATATGGTTTGGATTGTTGCAGCGCTATGGGCATTGAAGTTCGCGATGTTTGGTGGCTAAGCTACCCAAGCTTTCAAAAGGGTGTAAACTGAGTTTACGCCCTTTTTTATTATTTTAATTTTTTGAGGACTGTGAATGAGCCAACTTGCATTAATTAAAGCATTACCAAAAGCTGAGTTGCATGTACATATTGAAGGAACATTTGAGCCAGAACTCATGTTCGCCATTGCACAGCGAAACAATATTTCAATTCCTTACAAGTCTATTGAAGAAGTTAAACAGGCGTATAACTTTCATAATCTACAGTCGTTCTTAGATATTTATTATGCAGGGGCGAATGTCCTGATTCATGAACAAGATTTCTATGATTTAGCCTGGGCATACTTTGAAAAATGTGCGGCAGATAATGTGGTTCATACAGAAATCTTCTTTGATCCACAAACCCATACGGATCGTGGAATCTCTTTTGATGTGGTAATTCAGGGTTTAACTCGTGCAAGTCAGGATGCGCAGCAAAAACTTGGTATTTCTACCCACTGGATCATGTGTTTCTTACGTCACTTAAGTGAAGACGCTGCATTTGAAACTCTAGAGCAGGCATTACCTTATAAAGATCTCATCATTGGGGTCGGTCTAGATTCAAGTGAAATGGGGCATCCGCCTTCTAAGTTTGAACGTGTATTTGCAAAAGCTCGTGAAGAAGGTTTTCTTGTCGTAGCACATGCTGGAGAAGAAGGTCCTGCTGCATATGTATGGGAAGCCTTAGATTTACTGCACGTAAATCGTATTGATCATGGTGTGCGTTCAGAAGAAGATCCTCAGCTCATGCAGCGACTAATTCAGGAAAAAATGCCACTGACAGTATGCCCATTATCAAATTTAAAGCTTTGTGTGGTGAATGATATGGCGGAACATAATATTCGTCGTTTGCTGCAACAAGGTGTGCATGTGACCGTGAATTCTGACGATCCTGCATACTTTGGTGGCTATATGAATGATAACTTTATTGCGATTGCGGATGCCTTAGCGCTAACATCTGAAGAGTTAAAGCAACTTTCGGCAAACTCTTTTGAGGCGTCATTTATTGCTAAAGAAGAAAAACAAAAATGGATCAACCTGATTGAAAATTTGGTGTAAAATTCATTCCACTAAGGGTGGACATTGGTCCACCTTTTTTAATGTTGTGAAATGAAATTGCTATGAAATACGGATTACTACTTTTAACCTTACTCATCACTAGTCTTGCATCTGGCCAGATGACAATGACTCAGAAGGTTTTAAAACCTGTCATTGAATATCAATGTACTTCAGAATTGAATGATTCAAAAATTTGGAAGGCATCGACTTATTTTATGCATGAAAATAATAAGTCTAAATTAAAAGATGAAGTATGCAGTTGTATTGGTGAGCATGCGTTAAAAAATGTGCCAGCAAAAACGTTGTTAAAAGCCACCATTGATGAAGACACTAAAAATCAAGTCGTTAGGCAAGCGGTGATGAATAGCCTAAGAGGTTGTTTAATCGAAAAGCATGTGAAGCCCTGATCAGTATAAATCCTTTCAATCCAAAACCTCGCTTTGATATGTAATTTAGATTGGCTTCAATAAACTATTTCTAAATATTTCAAATTTAGGCACAATAGCCGCTTATAATTTCATATCACTCAATGGGATACTCACGTGAAAAAATTAATCGCAGTTCTTGCTCCTTTAACTTTAGCTTTAACCGCTTGTGTGTCAACAACTGGTACAACTACAGGTACAGCTGCGAATACAACAAACAGCTTAGCTATGATGGCTGTAAAAGTGGGTGTGCAAGCGAAGTGTGTGACTGAGTTGAACAATAATACGTATTGGAAAACTGGTTCAAAATTATTAACTGAAACTCAAAAACAAGAATTACAAACTGAAGTGTGCTCATGTGTAGGCGAGAAAGCAACTACAAGCATCACTGCTGCTGACTTAGTAGTTGCCGCAATGGATAAAACTTCGCAAGCGACATTAATCTCTAAAGTTGTAACTTCTACATTAAATGCATGTGTAGTCGATACATTGAAAAACTAATTCATTTTTTAATATGAATTTACGACTCAAAATGTCAGCATTTTGAGTCGTTTTTATTTGAGAGGATAGTCATGCGAATCGCAGGTACAGATGAGGCAGGGCGTGGACCACTGGTTGGTTCTGTCGTAGCAGCAGCAGTGATCTTAGACCCGAATAATCCTATAGAAGGATTAAACGATTCTAAAAAACTGACTGAAAAAAAACGTGAAAAACTTTTCGTCGAAATTAAAGAAAAGGCACTAGCTTGGGCAATCGCGGAAAGTTCTGTAAAAGAGATTGATGAGCTAAATATTTTACAAGCATCTTTGCTTGCGATGAAACGTGCGATTGAAGCACTTGAGATACAACCAGAGCATGTTTTAATTGATGGCAACAAGCTGATTCCAAATTTAACCATTAGTGCTGAGGCTGTAGTGGGTGGGGATGCGCTACATGCTGAAATTTCTGCAGCCAGTATTTTGGCGAAGGTAACACGTGATCATCAAATGCTGGCGCTTGATGTGGAGTATCCTCAATATGGCTTTGCTAAGCATAAGGGTTATCCAACCAAAGCACATTTTGAAGCGATTGCTCAATATGGCGTGATTGATGAGCATCGTCGTAGTTTTGGACCGGTGCGTAATGCTTTGGCAGCTGCGCAAGTACAGCAAGATTTAGCGCTATAGAGCATGAATCTAAATTATTAAGCAAAATAAAAGCGGCCTAGAAGCCGCTTTATTTCTTACAGAATCAACGATTAAAGTCGTTCTGTGTTTGATTATCATCTTCAAAAGAAGGTTGATAGTCTTGATCAAGATGCTGAAGATGTTCATGCATAGCACGTTCATGTTGAATGCGCTGATAAATTTCTTCACGGTGTACAGAGACTTCTTTAGGTGCATTCACACCGATACGGACCTGATTACCTTTAACACCAAGTACAGTCACGCTGACTTGGTCTCCGATCATTAATGTTTCTCCGACACGTCGAGTCAGAATCAGCATGTTTATCTCCTTGCAAAATGCAAAACCTGCAAACGTTTTAAATTTAATAATTAATGGTGAAACAAATTTGAAATCACAAAAAAAACTTTGATAGAGACCTGTCACCGTCATGGTTAAGATGAACTATCGCAATTTTCTATAAGTCCTCAAGGCTAATATAACAGAGCCACTATAAAAAACACTATAGTGGCTCTGATTTTTTGTAGAGTTTTGCAAAATACTGTCTGACAATGACCTTATTTTACAATTTTTAAGGCTTAAGCACGTGCGCTAGATACACCAGATTCACGGTCTAAGCCAAAAGCAGTGTGTAACGAACGTACTGCTAACTCTAGGTAGTTTTCTTCAATAATCACAGAGATTTTGATTTCTGAGGTTGAAATCATCAAAATGTTAATGCCTTCATCTGCAAGTGCAGTGAACATTTTGCTTGCAACACCAGCATGTGAACGCATACCCACACCTACGATAGACACTTTAACGATGTCATCACGTGTTGCAACTTCACGGGCATTGATTTCTTTCGCTGTTGCTTCAAGAATTGCTTTTGCTTTAGCAAGTTCACCACGGTTTACCGTGAATGTGAAATCAGTCGTACCATCTTCTTCTACGTTTTGGATGATCATATCGACTTCGATATTCGCAGCACCAATCGGGGCTAAGATTTTAGATGCGATACCAGGTAGGTCAGGCACACCTAAAATAGTCAATTTAGCTTCGTCACGGTTAAACGCGATACCAGAAATAATTGGCTGTTCCATATTGTCTTCCGATTCAGTAGTAATTAGAGTTCCGACATTTTTCTTGAAGTCTTCGTCAAATGCGCCATCGTTGTCATTGTCGAAGCTAGAGAGTACACGAAGTGGTACTTGGTATTTACCTGCAAATTCTACAGAACGAATTTGAAGGACTTTAGAACCAAGTGATGCCATTTCAAGCATTTCTTCAAATGAAATGCGGTCCACTTTTTTAGCTTTTGGTGCAACGCGTGGGTCAGTGGTATAAACACCGTCTACATCTGTGTAGATTTGGCATTCGTCAGCTTTAAGAGCAGCAGCAAGTGCAACACCTGAAGTATCTGAACCACCGCGACCTAATGTTGTGGTATTACCGTCGGCATCGAAGCCTTGGAAACCTGCAACAACAATGACACGGCCAGCATCTAAGTTTTCAGTCAATACGTCAGTATCAATTGATTCGATACGTGCTTTGGTAAAAGCGCTGTCAGTACGGATACCCACTTGGCGACCAGTTAAAGATTTAGCTTCAACACCAATTGAGTTGAGCGACATCGCAAGCATAGAAATCGTTACTTGTTCCCCAGTTGACACCATTTGATCGAGTTCACGTGGGTCTGGGGTTTCGGTAATGGCCTTAGCTAAAGCAAGTAGACGATTGGTTTCGCCACTCATTGCTGATACAACCACTACAACTTTGTGGCCGTGGTCATGCCAACGCTTTACACGACGAGCAACATTTAAAATGCGCTCGGGAGTACCCATTGAAGTACCGCCATATTTTTGAACGATTAATGCCATAACTATCCTTACCAAGTAAATAAGTCATCTGACTTAAAACACTTCTACTTACTTGAAGTCGTCTTTGGAACGGCTTCAACATACCACGCAACTTGTCAATTGAACCTAAAATAGGCTGAACTGAAAGAGAGATACTATGTCTGCAAAATTCAAAGATGAACGATTTTGCAAGACTCCATCATTATTATCATGTCATTGGTTTAGCTTCACTAAAAAATGAGACCAAACTTAACAAGTGTTTGGCTTTTATACAATGAACAGGATGAGACCCTCACATCCTGTTCACTTTGGCAATATAAAAACCTTATTTAGCTGCTAACCAGTCGCTTAAGCTCGCCATTACAGGCGCAAGTTTGTCGCTATATGGTGCACCACCTTGCGCCATATCAGGTTTACCACCACCTTTACCACCAAGTTCTTGACCTAAGTGTTTGATGATGTCGCCCGCTTTAACAGCAGCTGTAAACTCTTTGGCAACAGAAGCAATTAAGCCTATTTTGTCACCATCCACAGCAGCAATCACGATGACAGCATTGTCTAACTTCGATTTCACACCGTCGTGTAAGTTGCGAAGTGATTTCGCATCGACACCTTGAACAGTGGTAATTAAAGTCTTACGACCTGCAATGTCTTGAACTTGGCTTAAAAGCTCAGCAGCTTGGAAACTAGCGAGTTTTTGGTTCAACTGTTCAATTTGTTTTTGCAGGCTAGATGCTGTATGCGCTAAAGCTTCTACTTTTTCTAAAGTTTGGTCTTTTTGCGCTTTAAGCACATCGTTAATCGCATGAATGTCACGATCAAGTTTTTGTGCAGCTTCAATTGCTTTTGTGCCTGTGACTGCTTCAATACGACGTACACCTGCTGCAACACCACCTTCAGAAGTGATTTTAAACAGACCGATGTCACCAGTACGTTTTACGTGAATACCACCACAAAGCTCGATCGAGAAGTTTTTCTCTTCAATGATTGAACCCATAGACAGTACGCGAACTTCTTCACCGTATTTCTCACCGAACAACATCATCGCACCTTTTGCTTTCGCAGATTCGATATCAAGTAGCTCAGTCGTTACTGCTGTGTTAGCAATCACTTCACGGTTAACCAAACGTTCAACTTCTTGAAGTTGTTCGAAAGACACCGGTTGGTCATTGGCAAAGTCAAAACGTAAAACGTCAGATGCGACCAATGAACCTTTTTGTTGTACGTGTGAACCCAAGACTTGGCGAAGGGCAGCATGTAGAAGGTGAGTCGCTGAGTGGTTGCGCGCAGTTGCAGCACGGATGTCTGCTTTTACAATCGCTTCCACAGACTGAGTTGCTTTTAAGCTACCCATAGTCACGATGCCTTGGTGTACAAATGCACCGCCAGATTTTTTGGTGTCTTGAACTTCAAAAATACCTGTTTCGTTTTTGAAGATACCTGTGTCACCAATCTGACCACCGCTTTCTGCATAGAACGGTGTTTGGCTGAGTACGATTAATGCTTCATCGCCTTCAACGACTTCGTCAACTTGCTCGCCATCTTTATAGATTGCAACGATTTGACCTTGACCTTGAGTTGCGTCATAGCCATCAAATTGAGTTTCGCCTTCAACTTTCACAATAGAGTTGTAGTCAACAGCAAATTTACCTGCATCACGTGCACGTTGACGCTGAGCGGCCATTTCAACTTCAAAGCCAGCTTCGTCAATGGTTAAATCACGTTCACGTGCGATGTCGGCAGTTAAGTCTGTTGGGAAGCCGTAAGTGTCGTAAAGTTTAAATACGGTTTCACCTGGAATCACTGAACCTTTGAGGTGAGCCAATTCGCCTTCAAGCAATTTCAAACCTTGCTCAAGTGTTTTGGCAAATTGTTCTTCTTCTTTCAATAAAGCAGCTTCGATGCGTGCTTTATTCGCTTCAAGTTCAGGATAAGCAGCGCCCATTTCTTGAATTAAAGGTTGAAGCATTTTGTAGAAGAATGAACCAGTCGCACCTAATTTGTTACCGTGACGTACTGCACGACGGATAATACGACGAAGCACATAACCACGGCCTTCGTTTGAAGGGTTGACGCCATCTGCGATCAAGAAGCAGCATGAACGCGCATGGTCAGCAACTACTTTTAAAGATGCAGGGTATTCAACTGGTTTGTTTTCAGCTTTAGCTTTTGCTTCAAGTTCAGAAGTGTCTAAACCGATAATTTCAGCCGCAGCTTTCAACAAGTTTTGGAATAGATCGATTTCGTAGTTTGAGTTTACGTGTTGTAGAACTGCAGAAATACGCTCTAAGCCCATACCGGTATCAACAGAAGGTGCAGGAAGCGGGTGAAGCACGCCATCAGCAGTACGGTTGAACTGCATGAAGACGTTGTTCCAAATTTCAATGAAACGGTCGCCATCTTCTTCAGGCGTACCTGGTAGGCCACCCCAAATGTGATCACCGTGGTCATAGAAGATTTCAGAGCATGGACCACAAGGACCTGTATCGCCCATTGCCCAGAAGTTGTCAGATGCGTATTTTTCGCCTTTATTATCACCAATACGGATGATACGGCTGGCATCTAAACCGACTTCTTTATGCCAAATGTCGAATGCTTCGTCATCTGTGTGGTACACAGTCACGTAAAGTTTATCTTTAGGAAGCGCAAGCCATTTGTCGCCTGTTAAAAATTCCCAGGCAAATTTAATCGCATTTTGTTTGAAATAGTCACCAAATGAGAAGTTACCTAACATTTCAAAGAAGGTATGGTGACGCGCTGTATAACCAACGTTGTCTAAGTCGTTGTGTTTACCGCCTGCACGGACACATTTTTGTGAAGATGTTGCACGAACATAATCACGTTTTTCTAGACCTAAGAAACAGTCTTTAAACTGGTTCATACCTGCGTTGGTAAACAACAAAGTTGGGTCGTTGGCAGGTACTAGAGAACTCGACGCGACACGTGTATGCCCTTGCGATTCAAAGTAGCTTAAAAAAGCTTCGCGAATTTCAGCTGATGTCATAAAACGAGTACTCACAACCAAGTCTCTCCATTAATGTCTGATTTGGCAAAAGCACTACAGTCTCATAAGAATAATGTTCTCTGCTGTAGTGCGGGCTTAAATAATAAAAAACGCCAAATTATAACGGAAAAACCCTAATCGACCAATGATTTTTAGGCGAAATTAAAGAATCCTGAGTCGTCTGTTGTGGCTCGTCAGTGTAAGGCTGTACTTAATAATAAAATTGTGAGACAGGACGTTGATAAAATATCTACAATTTTGACCAAAAGGTCAGCAATTTATAGATTTTTAAAATGAAGCTTAACTTAATTTAAGCTTCATTTTGGATCCAATAATCTGTCACAAAATTAAAATTTCTGCTGTAAGTAGATTCCTCCCACACAATGAGTACAGATCATTGATATAAAATTATCCTGTCATCTGTGCTGTAGCCGCTTGTGGCTCAGCTTCAGCTTTAATTAGTGGTGTTTGAGTGGGGCAGGAATGGAGTAAGTCATATTCGGCATGATGAGCTTCAGTTCTGATATCAAGTAAAGATAATGCAGTCGAGAATAAATAATCATGGCTGATTTCTTTGTGCTTACTTTGGGCTAAACAAGTCTGTTGAGCTTGATGTGTTTGCTGCCATGCAGGTGAGAACCACATCAGCATTGGGATATGGGTTTGCTGGCTCGGCGCAATTCGATAAGGCGCACCATGTAAATATAGCCCATGCTCACCCGTAGATTCACCGTGATCCGACCAATACCAAAATGCAGTTTGATAGTTGGAAAGTTGTTGCAGGGTATGAATGGTTTGGCTTAATACATGATCTGTATACACAATAGAGTTATCGTAGACATTTATTAACTCCTGTTGGCTGCATCCTTGAATCGCTTTTGACTTACACATTGGCTGGAATGGCTGGAATTTTTCCGTGGATCGCTTGTAGTAAGCAGGTCCATGACTCCCCATTTGATGTAATACAATCAAGCGTGAAGATCGGTCTTCGGGATCAATATTTTTCAAGTAGTATTGCAGTGTATCGACTAAGATTTCATCAAAGCATTCATTGTCTGCATCACACCATTTTTTGCGTAGGGCTTCGGGAATTTTATATTCTTCAACACGGTCACACGTGCGTTTGCAGCCTGAATTGTTGTCAATCCATGTGACTTTATAGCCTGCACGTTGTGCAATATCGAGTAAACCTTCACGGTGTGACGCTAATTTTTCATCGTAATTGCGACGTTGCATGCCTGAGAACATGCAAGGCAGTGAAACTGCGGTGGCTGTGCCGCAGCTACTGACATTGGTGAAATTAATAACATCGTACTTAGAGAGCTGTGGATTGGTGTTTTTAGCATAACCATTGAGCGAAAAACTCTCTGCACGTGCTGTTTCACCGACTACGAGTACCATGAGCTTAGGTTTATCTGACACACTGGCATTTCGAATCAGATGTGCATCAGTCCCATAAGGTACGAGTGGTAAATCTTTTCGAGGTGATTTTTTGCGATAATAAGAGGTTGTTGAAGCAATGACATTCTGAGGAGAAATCATGCCTTTTAATTCGCGGTGTTCTCTAAAAATCGCTGCGTAATCGACGTAAAAAACAAACAGTGAGCCGAGAATCAGTGCGAAAGACAAGCAAATATGAATGACTTTATACAAGAGCTGCTTTTTGAGCTCAGTTGGTTTGATCTGAACGCTAGATACAACTGCAATCGGAAGAATGACAAACAAGACAAACCACTGTATAAGCGGCCATGACAATAAATCCAAACTTTCTTTGGTGTCAGTCTGCATGGCATTTTGAATTTGATCAGGGGTAATGATAATGCCCAGACTCGACACAAAATAACTGCTCATGCCGCCTAAAAAGATAAAAATGACCGCAAACAGACGAGTGGTAAAACGCCATAAGAGCAGTTGCATAATTAAATGGTAGGCTGCAACCACAATAATAACGGCTGATAAAATGAAGAAAAAGGATTTCAGCCCAACATAAGGGGTCAGACTTTTCAGTTTAAGATAGAAACTGACATTCAGCCCAATTCCTAACCAAAGCGAAAGAAGTAAAGAGAGTTGGAAAACGGATAAACTAGGAATGTGATTCTTTAGTTTGGTTAAAAATGGCATACAGTCAGAATCCTCATTTTCAATTTTTGAAAATACAAGGCTAGTTGGTTGAGCTTTATTACAGTTATTGTACTAAAAATGTTGTAGCAACGTTATTATACTAAAGATCAAAGCAAATTTAAGAAAGGTATAGAAATATAGCAATCTGAATCGCTTAAATCCGTTAAAATAACAGGACTTAATTTATAAATATTGAATATACAGAGGCAGTATGCAACGTATCGCAATTAATGGTTTTGGGCGAATCGGACGCAATGTACTACGTGCATGGTTTGAGAATCCAAAAGATTTTAATTTTGAAATTGTTGCGATTAATGATGTTGCCGATGTAGAAACCTTATTACATTTATTTAAATACGACACTACACATGGTCGTTTTCCTGGTCAGGCCGATTTAAGTTATGATCAAGAGCATGTTTACTTACATGCAATATGTGGCGCACAGCAGCTCAAAGTTGAAGTGCTCTGTGAGGCACAACCTGCCAATATGCCGTGGCAAGAGTTAAATGTAGATGTTGTGCTGGAATGTACGGGTTTGTTCCGTTCTCGAGAGGCTGCAACACAGCATATTCAAGCCGGCGCTAAGCGCGTGATTATTGGGGCTGCACCATTTGATACCGTCGATGCTGCGATTGTCTATGGTGTAAATCAGCATGAAGTAAAAGCGACAGATCAGATTATCTCGAGTGTGTCCTGTACCACACAGGCACTGGTGCCATTGGTTAAAATTATTGATGATGCTTTTGGAATTGATACGGCACTCATGACTGAGATTCATGCTGTTACTGCTGATCAGTCGGTACTTGATCATGCTCATCGTGATTTACGTCGTGCACGTGCGTCAGGACAGAATATTATTCCGACAACATCTTCAGCGCTTGGTGCACTAAAACGTGTGATGCCAAAAATGGAAGACCGTATAGATGGATACTCGATTCGTGTTCCGACCATTAATGTTGCTGCAATTGACCTAAGCTTTGTTTCGCAGTCAGCCATTACGGATCATCAGCTTAATGAAGTTTTAATTCATGCTGCACGAACAGACTATGCCGAAATTATGTCTTTTACCGATGAGCCATTGGTGTCTTCAGACTTTAATCATTCGCCGTATTCACTTATTGTCGATTTGAACCAAACAATGGTGGTCGGTAAACATGCCAAAGTCTTTGCGTGGTATGACAATGAATGGGGCTATGCAAACCGCTTGCTTGATCTTTGTCATTCTTTCAAATCATAAATAAAAAAGGCGCTATTCAGCGCTTTTTTTATAGAGGGCATTTATCTTTATTGTATTCCTACTTCATACGAAGAATCCCCAAAGATACATTTAGTATGTGAGTATTAATGAAAAGACGAAATAATAAAGTCATTCAATAGAATACTTACAATAGCCATGCTATTTTTAGCTAAGATAAAAATGTTGAAGAATAAGAGAGCAGCATATGATGTTAGTTTGGGGATTTATTATTCTGCTGACTTTGGCAGTAATTTTTTTAATTTGGCTGCATTTTAATGATGCGGATTCAAGTCCTGCGACAGAAGGTGTAGCGGTCGAGCAAAAAGTTGCTAATCTCGAAGATAATCTAAAAAAGACACTCGAAATTATGCAAGAGCTTGCAAAAAAAATGCATACCCAACAGGAAGTTTTAGATCAAACCAGTCAAAAATTACAGCAAGTTGAGTTGCAAAATGCGGAATTGGTTGCTTTGGTGGCTGAATCAATCAAGTATAAACAGCAACCCTAGGCAGCAGGACAATACATATTTACATTGACTTTTATTGCTAATATCAGATTGTGCGGTCGTTAAATTTCACAGGTGCAGCACCATTTTAAGTCAATTGACTGTTGTTATTTTATGCAGCTAATGCTGCTGAGCTAAATTTTAGACTATGAATTACTTTCTCGTTTGTACAGTTAAACTCTCCAGTTTAGATGGCGGTAAGTACGTTATTTAGAGTTTTATGGTTAAATTAAATATATGATTAATCGAGTATAAAAATAAAATTTATAATTTTATGAATTTTATTAACTTAATGTTTTATCAAGCAAAAATGTATTTTCTGCATGTCATGTATTGAACGGTTGAAAATAATCAAATTTGCCATGCACAGTCAAAACTATCGTGCTAAACTAGGAGAAATCGGGTGTGTTCCCGATTTTTTTATGCGGATACGTTCCGCGCTGACAAGAATTTAGGTTTACAACATGCCCATTTCAGAGACATGGTTATTACCTGATGGTGTAGCTGATGTATTACCAGAACAAGCGCAAGTCATAGAGTCTTTGCGCCGTAAATCACTGGATTTCCTCGCATCTCGAGGTTATCAGCTGGTGTACACGCCATTCATTGAATACATTGAATCTCTATCTTCTCTTTCAGAATCGAATCAAGATTTAGACTTGGCCACTTTTAAAGTGATCGATCAGCTTTCTGGTCGTTTGCTTGGCGTGCGTGCCGATATGACACCACAAGTGGCACGTATCGATGCGCATGTACATCCAGTTGAAGGTGTAGCTCGTTATTGCTATGCAGGTACGGTTTTACATACCAAACCGCAAGGCTTTAATACCACGCGTGCTCCACTGCAATTAGGTGCAGAGTTGTTTGGTTCAGATAGCATTGATGCTGACGTAGAAATGATTGATCTGATGATCAGTTTGATTCAGGAAGCAGGTTTAGCAGAAGGTATTCATCTTGATTTAGGTCATGTGGGTATGTTCCGTAGTCTTGTGGCTCAAGCGGGTTTGAGCAAAGCTGCTGAAAACCGACTTTCAGATTTATACCAACGTAAAGCGTTGCCTGAGTTACAAGAATTCACAGCAACACTGAACTTTGGTCAAGATTTCTATACGCTAGGTCGTTATGCTAGTGATTTGGATGCGTTAAAAGCGAATCTAAGCACTGAAGTACAAAACAACCCTGAGTTTAAGCAAGCACTTGACGCAGTACAAAGCACACGTGAAGCGATTCAAGCACGTTGGCCTGAACTTGAGATCGGTATTGATGTCGTAGAATTACGTTCATACCATTATCATACAGGTTTGATGTATGCGATTTATGCACCGAACCGTGCAGCACCTTTAGCTCAAGGTGGTCGCTATGATGGTATTGGTGAACACTTTGGTCGTGCGCGTCCTGCTACAGGTTTCTCGTTTGACTTATATGCACTGAGTGCAGGTAAGTTTGAAACGGCTGAAATTGTGGTTGCGCCAAAGGGTATTGAAGCAGACTTACTTACAGCAATTCAGTCATTACGTGCTGAAGGCTATAAAGTCATTCAATTGCTTGGTGATGACCAACTTAGCTCAGTGCCTTATGCAACGCACCAATTGGTGAATGCAAACGGCGAGTGGAAAGTACAAATTATTTAAATTGCTGGACTTGGTGTTCATGTCATCAAGTCAAGCTATCAACTTTAACAGCATGATGTAATGAGGCTATTATGGGCAACAATGTTGTGGTACTTGGTACCCAATGGGGCGACGAAGGTAAAGGTAAAATCGTTGACCTGCTCACAGATCAAGCGGCAGCGGTAGTTCGCTATCAAGGCGGACACAACGCAGGCCATACGCTAGTGGTTGGTGGTAAGAAAACTGTATTACACCTCATTCCATCTGGTATTTTACGTGACAACGTATTGTGCTTAATTGGTAACGGTGTTGTTCTTTCACCTGAAGCTTTAATTCATGAAATGGAAGTTTTGGAAAAAGAAGGCGTGCCTGTACGTGAACGTCTACGTATTTCTCCAAACTGTCCATTGATTTTGCCGCACCACATCGCGCTTGACCAAGCACGTGAGAAAAAACGTGGTAACGCAAAAATTGGTACAACTGGTCGTGGTATCGGTCCTGCATACGAAGACAAAGTTGCTCGTCGTGCAATCCGTGTTGCTGACCTTGTACGTGGTGGCGAACATCTTAAAGCTCAACTTGAAGAGCTTCTTGAATACCATAACTTCCAATTGACTCAATTCTTCGGTGTTGAAGCCGTTAAAGTTGAAGACGTTCTTGCTCTATGTGACGAATGGCGTAAAGTCATCGCACCTATGGTGATGGATGTAACCGGTGAACTTCACGCTTACCGTAAAGACGGTAAGAAAATCATGTTTGAAGGCGCGCAAGGTTCACTTCTTGACGTTGACCACGGTACATATCCGTATGTGACTTCTTCAAACACAACTGCTGGTGGCGTAAGCTCTGGTTCTGGTCTTGGTCCATTACACCTTGACTATGTATTGGGTATCACTAAAGCGTACACAACTCGTGTAGGTTCTGGTCCATTCCCAACTGAACTTGTATACGATGCTGCAACAGATACAGGTGATGCCATTGGTAAACACTTGGGTACTGTTGGTTCAGAATTTGGTGCGTCTACTGGCCGTCAACGTCGTTGTGGTTGGTTCGATGCTGAAATTCTACGTCGTTCAGTAGAAGTGAACTCACTTTCTGGTATTTGCTTAACTAAACTTGACGTTCTTGATGGTTTAGAAGAAGTGAAAATCTGTGTAGGTTATGAAGCTGCAGATTCAGGTTGCGTCGGTTCTTCTGATGCGCTTGCATTTGAAACTTTAAAACCAATCTATGAAACTATGCCAGGTTGGTCTGAGTCTACTTTCGGTGCGAAATCACTAGATCAATTGCCACAAAATGCAATTAACTATGTGAAACGTATTGAGCAATTGATTGAATGTCCAATTGACATCATTTCAACTGGTCCTGACCGTGATGAAACAATCATCTTGCGTCACCCATTCGATGCTTAATATTTATTAAGCTAGAATTCAAAAAAACCCTGTGATTTCACAGGGTTTTTTTATAAATAATGGAATATTTTATACTTGTGTAATCGTTTGAATTCTCTATAGTGTTCTGACCTTGAAACGATAGAGAAGGTTATGAAATATAAAAATATTCTGGGGGTTGTTGCATTAACGGCAACATTGGGCGGTTGTACAACTGTGGCGGATTTGGTGGGTGCTGATTCGGCAACATTAAATTTAAGTGCAGCGCAAAGTTATAACCAAATGCTAACTGAAGCAAAGCAAAAGCAAGTTTTAGATACGACATCCGCGACGTATAAAAAGGTCAATCGTGTATTTCTAAGAATGAAACCACATGCGGATGTACTGAACCAAACTGGTCATGCATTTGACTGGAAAGTCGCGGTAATTAAGTCGAAAGAAATTAATGCGTATGTGGCACCGGGTGGTAAGGTCGTATTCTACACAGGGATTGTTGAAACGCTTAAGCTGACAGACGATGAAGTCGCTGCCATTATGGGGCATGAAATGGTGCATGCCTTGGAAGAGCATTCTAAAAATAAAGTAGGGGCTCAGGCACTGACCGATATGGCAGTTGGTTTAGGTGCAAAATATGTCGGTAACTCTGCAGGTGGTTATGGCGGTTTGCTACTTGATATGGGTGCTAAGTTTGGTGTTGGCTTGCCATTTTCACGTAACCTTGAAAGCCGTGCTGATAAAGGTGGCTTAATGTTAATGGCAAAAGCTGGTTATAACCCGAATGCAGCCGTAACCTTATGGCAGAAAATGAATGCGCAGGACAGTAGTGGTAATAATCCACTGATGAAATTTATGTCGACGCATCCATCAAATAATGATCGTATTGCAGGATTGCAAAAGATGATGCCTGAGGCTTTAGAACAATACAAAGTTGCAGCAAAGGCTAAAAAGTGAGTGATTGATCACGACTAAAGTTGCAAGAAATAAGCACCGTATTTCGGTAGGGTGCTTGTTAGAATCAAAATAACAAGAATACTTTTAAACGGATGCAGGATGCACAATCAAATTTCTTTAACCATGTTTTATTCACTTCTTTTTGCAATGGGTGGAGCACCCACCATAGCCATGATGATTATTCGTGCACAGACAGATCATCCTGAAGTGATTTATCAAGCATTGATAGGTTTAAGCGTGATTATTGCCTGTATTTTGGTACCACTGATCTTAATTCAGAATGTTTTTTTATTTTTAAAGCGTAAACATGCCGATTGGCAATCTAAAATTGAATCTGTAGGACATTTTTATTTGGTGTTAAATATTTTATGTCTGGGATATTGGATATTGCTGCAAATTTTGAGCTGAATTTTACATAATTAATAACAAGATGAAGTATTAGTTAGTGTCTAGGACATTGTTTTTTAATTTATAATTTGCCTAACAAATTTGACCTTTATAAAAGGTGGAGCACGAAATAATGAAGAATAAATTGATGTTAAGCATGGGTGCAGCTGCTGCGCTTACACTTTCTGGCTGTACAACCATTGCAGATATTGCGGGTGCAGACTCAGCAACTTTGAATGCAGCTGCAGCACAAGGTTTTAATAAAACAGTTCAAGAAGCAAGCAGCAATAAGACACTGGATACATCTTCAAGCACATATAAACGTATTAACACTGTATTCAATCAATTACGTCCTTACGCGGATCAGATTAACCAGACTGGAACGAAATTTAATTGGCAATTGGCTGTCTTAAAATCAGACCAAATCAATGCTTATGTCGCACCGGGTGGTAAAGTTGTATTTTATACAGGCATCGTGAATAAATTGAACCTGACTGATGCAGAAATTGCAGCAGTAATGGGTCATGAAATGGTGCATGCGCTTGAAGAGCACTCGAAACAAAAAGTTGGTGCTCAGGCATTAACTGACCTTGCGATTGGTATTGGTTTAAGTGCGGCAGGTGCAGGTCAGGGCGCGACTGCAGCAGCACAATTGGGTAGTCAGATTGGTATTGGTTTACCTTACTCACGTAACCTAGAAAGCCGTGCGGACCAAGGTGGCTTAATGTTGATGGCACGTGCAGGTTATAACCCACAAGCTGCGATTACGCTTTGGGAAAAAATGAATAAAGTATCAGGCTCAGGTGCTTCGTTCTTATCGACTCACCCATCAAATGCACAGCGTATCGAAGCAATGCGTAAAAACTTACCTGCAGCACAAGCACTGTATAATCAACGCAAATAATCAAGTTTGATTATGAGTGAATGAAAAAGCAGGGCTGAGGCTCTGCTTTTTTATATTTAATAATTTATAGCAAGGCGGATTCAAACGGCAAGTGCAACAGTATAAAAACCAGCCATAACTTCACTCGGTGTATACCAACCTAGTGTTTTTCTAGGACGATGGTTGAGTGCAAATTCTATCTGCTCTATTTGTTCGTTTGACACATCATCAAACGATGATGATTTTGGCAGATATTGACGGATTAAACCATTCGTATTTTCATTTCTAGCTCGCTGAATAGACTTGTAAGGATCAGCAAAATACGTCTCTATCCCAGCATCAGTAATTCTTTTGTGTTCGGAAAATTCTTTGCCATTATCAAATGTCACACTATAAGCATGGCTCATTTGTAAACGATCTAATGCACAAGTAATCGTTTGAGAGGATGCTCTCGTTGGCCCTAAATGAACAATATGTACATACAGGCTCTTTCGATCAACGAGTGTCAATAAAGCACCTTTATGATGTTTACCAATCACCGTGTCACCTTCGAAATCTCCTAAACGTTGTCGTTGATCAATGACCTGGTCTCTGCAGTGAATACTTGTTTTATCAATGATTTGCCCCCTACGATCCGTGTTTTTGTAACCGCGTTTTCGATATTTCTTCTGATGCCTTAAGTGTAGATGGAGTTTACCTCCTTGTGATTTATCTTGATAAATGTACTGGTAAATCCACTCATGTGAAGGTACATCCAGCCAACCGCGTTGTGTTAAAGCACCTGAAATTTGTTCTGGTGACCAGTCCAAACCAATCAAATAATCAATATAAGCGAAGGCAAATGCTGTCATTGATGATGAAGGACGGTACCGTCTTTGACTTGCAAATTTAGCTGCCTGTTGAGCTCTATATCCACGTTGCCCAGTATTTCTTTTTATTTCACGGTAGATGGTTGATCGTGAACGTCCTAACTCCCGAGCAAGGGTAGCAATTGAACTTTTACTTTTCAAAGTAGCATAAATTTCGTATCTTTCATCTTGAGAAAGTTGGGTGTATTTCTTCATTGTGTGCTTTCCAATTGCGAGTTGAAAAAGTCTAATGATTCTATGAATACACCTAACTTTTTCAACTAACTACAAATGTGTTGCACTTGGGATTTGAATCTGCGCAATAAAAAAGGCAAAGTAAAAACTTTGCCTTTTTGCACTTAAGATCAGAAGATCTTAGTGGTGGTGACCACCTGCACCGTGTACGTGACCGTGATCTAATTCTTCTTGAGAAGCTTCACGAACGTCAACGATTTCAACTTCGAAAGTTAAGTCTTGACCAGCAAGTGGGAAGTTAGCATCAACGATTACGTTGTCGCCTTCAACAGATTTAACAGTAACGATTTGAACACCGTCATCAGTTTGAGCTTGGAATTGCATACCCGCTTGGATGTTGTCTACGCCTTGGAACATTTTCGCAGGAACTTCTTGAACAAGTTCAGGGTTGTATTCGCCATAAGCTTCAGCAGCAGGAACTGTTACTGTGAATTTGTCACCAACAGTTTTACCAAGTAATGCATTTTCAAGGCCAGGGATGATATTGCCTGCACCGTGCAAGTACACAAGTGGTTCACCTTGAGATTGGTCTAAAGTTTCGCCCTCTGCGTTTGTCAACGTGTAGTGGAAAGAAACCACAAGGTCATTTGCAATAGCAGTCATGATATTGATCCATTCAAATTTTTTAAAGGGTACATCATAAAGTGAAATTCGATTTTTGTAGACTAAATTTAGTAAAAAAAAATCAATTTTGAACATTTTAATGACGTTTTTTTCTTAATCGGGGCACATTTTAAAATTTCAATGCAATTTTATCTTAGGTGATATTTTTCTAGCCACAAAATCTTTAGCTGTCAAAATTCCCGCTTGGGTATAGCCATGAATGGTCGCTTGATGTAGGCGATATAAAGACACATACATGGATTTCGCCACAAAGCCTTGTACATTTACCTGACCTAACAGTTCGCCGACAGCTTTGTTCTGGCTGAGTGAAACGAGCGAGCCTTTGTCTGAGAATTTAAACATTGGCAAATAAGATTCTTGATTCACACGTGCTTTGAGTGCACCCACCAAGAAGCTGGCTTGTT
The DNA here is from genome assembly GCF_001647675.1 of Acinetobacter sp. NCu2D-2. NCBI lineage: Bacteria > Pseudomonadati > Pseudomonadota > Gammaproteobacteria > Moraxellales > Moraxellaceae > Acinetobacter > Acinetobacter sp. NCu2D-2. The sequence goes on along the minus strand of NZ_CP015594.1, from coordinate 1,571,848 downwards.
GACTTGCCACTTGTGCGCGTGGTGCGAGTACAGGCTCATCTGCAACAGGTTGACAATGTGCACAGTCACCAAAGGCATAGACATTGGGGTCAGAAACACTTTGTAAGGTAGCAAACACTTTCAAACGATTAATATTGTCTTTTTCTAAGCCTTCGAGTTGAGCAAGTACATCAGGGGCTTTGATGCCTGCTGCCCAGACTTTAATTTCAGCATCTAAGCTCGTACCATCGGCAAAGTAAATTTTGTCTTCATCAACTTTGGCGACGCGGTGCTGTGTGAGTACCTCGATACCGAACTGTTTAAGCTGCTTCATGGTGTGATCAACAGTTTTTTGCGACAGTGCGGGCAGAATGCGATCAGCCGCCTCAATCAGTGTGATTTTGACTTTGTTTGGGTCAATTTTATTTAAACCATATTTAAAGAAATTATGCTTGGATTGGATCAGTTCGGCTGCCAGTTCAACACCTGTTGCACCTGCACCAATAATCGCAATTTTTAATTCTTTGTTGCTGGCTTCACGCTGCGCATTCAAATACAAATGTAATAAATCTTGCTGGAACACATCTGCTTGAGCGCGGCTATCTAAGAAGTAACAGAAGTCTTTAACACCTTCGGTTTTAAAGTCATTTGAGGTTGAACCGACCGCAATGACCACGGTGTCATAGTCAATATAGGTGGTTTTTTTAGGATTAGCTTTTTTAGATTGATAAGATGTCTCGACAACCACTTGTTTGGCTAAACGATCTAACTGCGTAAATGTACCTAAGACAAACTCATAATGATGCGATGAGGCATGAGCAAGATAATTGGTTTCTTCTTCAGAAGGATTCAGTGTGCCTGCTGCAATTTCATGCAGTAGCGGTTTCCAAACGTGGGTAAGTTTTTGGTCAATCAGCGTAATTTGAGCCTTTCCGCTTTTACCTAATGTGTCGCCTAATTGGGTAGCTAGCTCTAAACCACCAGCACCACCACCAATAATTACAATTTTATGTGCAGTCATATATGTTTAACCTATTTATTTTTCTAATGAAATAGAAGTTAAAACATAATATGGCAGGCTTGTTGAACGATCTTGAAGAGAATTGTTATACAGCTTACAAAACGTAGCAATATGCAAAATCCCGTTACATTTTTGAGTGCTGCTCTAAAAGAAAAGAGCCATGACAGGCTCTTTTTTTATTAATAACACTTAGTGTTGAATTGGATAAATTTTTACTTCAGGTGTGCTGTCAGCAAACAGTCCAAATAAGCTGGTAATCCAATGAATGAAGCGAGTAAATGCGCTTGATTCTTCAATCTCAACTTTATCTTCAATATCAATACTACGAATCAGATGGTTATTTTGATAAATATTGACAGTCGCGAGCTGCATCACTTGAGCAAGAGGGGCAGTTAAAGATTTTTCTTTGACTTCGACGTTTAATCGGGTTTGTGTTTCATTTAACGGTTCAATAGTTTGCATCACGCCATTACCGATATTTAAAGTAATACGCTGCGTGTTTTGGTCGAAATCATTTAAATCAATCGCATAGCTTTGATCTGCCAAAGAAGTGGTCATGAGTTCTGGTTGTTTGGTTTCGACTTTAAACATTTTCAATGTCGATTGAACCACTGGAAGCTCAGCAAGCAATTGCTTATCTTTGAGTGCAACTTCATTACGCGTATAGGTGTAAGCAAGATTCATCAATTTATGTGCAACTTCAGCACGTTTAGTCGCACTTTTTGTACCGAGTACAACCACCACCAATCGACGGTTTGGTGCATCCGTACTGCCTGTAGGGCGATTCGCAGTCGCAGCAAGGTTGTAACCTGCAGCTTTGGTAAAGCCTGTTTTTAAACCATCTACCGTTGGGTCAACGTAAAGTAAGCGATTGGTTGCGCGGTGGAAGCGTTGGTTATAAGAGAAACTTTGTTGTTTTGAATAATATAAATAATCAGGGACTTCTTTGACTAACGCCTGACCTAATAAAGCAAGATCGGCTGAAGTTGAATAGTGCTCTGGCATAGTAATACCAGCCGGGTTTTGGAAATGGGTATTGTGCATGCCCAAAGCTTTCGCTTCTTTATTCATACGTTCTACAAATTGTGGAATACCACCCGAAATTTTTTCAGCTAATGTGACAGCAGCATCATTGGCAGACATCACAATTAATCCCGCAAGCAATTGATCAACAGAAATCTGCTCACCCGCTTTTAGGTACATTTGCGATTCATCCCACATCACGGTTTGCACGATAGGCGTCGCAGTTAAAATTTCACTTTTACTTAATTTTCCCGCTTGAATTTCTTTTAAAGCAACATACGCAACCATCATTTTGGTCAGTGAAGCAGGAGCGCGTTGAACATGAGAATTATGCTCCGCAATGACCTGACCTGTTTGTGTGTCGAGGATAGACCAGGCTTCTGCCTCAACGCTTTCTGGTTTGATATTCAGTAATGCTGCCTGTGCCATTGCAGAAAAAAGAAGGCTGAAAACTGCAACGATTGCCGTGATGTATTTCAAAGGGGTTCCTTAACGACCAGTCCACTGGTGAACGATAAATTTTTTTGCGATGCTATGCCTTTTTTTAAGTGCTGACTAGTCGTAATTGTAGACATTTAAGACAGTTCCGCATTGTATTAACAAAAAATGTTAAGCTAAGGCATACCTTAATCATTTTTATTTTATATCGTCCATTATGTTGCATTATCAAATCGAATTTGACGATTATCGTCAGCATCTAATTCACGTGACAGTTCGCTTTTTGGCAGACCCAACTCAAATCTTGACTTTGCCAACATGGATCCCGGGAAGTTACCTGATTCGTGAATTTTCAAAGCATATTGAAGGTGTACGTGCCTACGATGAAGATGGTCGTCAGCTTAAAATTCAGAAATTTGAAAAGAACCAATGGCGCTTATTTAATACCGATCATGAGCTGATTACAGTTGAATATGATGTTTATGCTTATGACTTATCGGTGCGTGGTGCATATGTCGATCAAACACGCTTATATGTAAATCCAGCATGCGTATGTTTGGGCTTGTTAGGTCAGGAACATAAAGAAGTTGAGGTTGAAGTATTCTTACCACCTGAGCTTAAACACTTACAAATTGCGACAGGTTTAACTTCAAAAAGCCTGATTAAAGGTCGATATACTTTAAAAGCAAAAAACTATGCTGAATTGATTGATGCACCATTTGAACTTGCAGATCAAACTCGTTTTAGTTTTGAAGCCAATGGCATTCCGCATGAATTTGTGGTGTCAGGCAAACATGCGATGAATGAACAACGTATGAAGCAAGATATTGAGAAAATCTGTGCGACAGAAATTTCAATGTTTGGTTCTGCACCATTTAAACACTACACCTTTATGACCATGGCAACAGGTAATAGTTATGGTGGTTTAGAGCATCCAAATTCAACTAGCTTGATTTCACCACGTGATGATTTACCAAAAGCCAATGAGCCTGAAGAGCCATCGAAAGATTATCAACGTTTCCTAGGGCTTTGCAGTCACGAATACTTCCATTCTTGGTTGGTGAAGTTTATCCGTCCTGAAAACTTTGTGAATTACGACCTGAACAAAGAAGGTTACACCTCTTTGCTTTGGATCTTTGAGGGCTTTACATCATATTATGACGACTTAATTTTGCTTCGTAGTGGTGTGATTAACCAAGCCTCATACATCGCGTTATTAAAGGCCCAGATTGATCGTTACCTGCAAAACCCAGGTCGATTTGTACAAACCGTATCGGAGTCTAGTTTTGATGCGTGGGTAAAATTCTACCGTCAGGATGAAAACTCAAATAATGCAGGTACAAGCTATTACAACAAAGGTTGTTTGGTTGCGCTTTGCCTAGATTTGGGCTTACGTCTACGTGGTTCGAGTCTTGATGCATTAATGCGTAAACTGTATGAAAATGCGCAAAATGGTATTCAGGTTAATGAGCGTACTATCTTTGAATTATGTAATGAATTAACAGGTGATGATTGGTCAGAACAAATTAATCATTTGATTAACACCACTGATGAATTGCCACTTGATCAATTATTCCCAGAGTTTGGTTTAAGCTACACACTGAAAAATGATAAATCTTTAGCATTTGGTGCGAAGTGTGCAGATAAACCTGAAGGCGTTTTGGTTCAACAAACACGTCGTGATGGTGCTGCTGCTAAAGCGGGGCTATCTGCCAATGATGTGATTATTGCAATTGATGGTTTAAAAGCAACGACCAAACTTTTGGATAAATATGCAAAACTTGAAGGTACGTATACCGTTCATGCATTCCGTCGTGACGAATTGATGACTTTTGAAGTTCAAGCAAGCGGTTCAGCTTTGACCGAAGTAGAACTTAAAGTTGAAGATCAAGCAAAAGCTAAAAAATGGCTTAAAGCTTAATTTGCATAAGCGATAAAAACCATGTAAAACCGATGTTTAGGCATCGGTTTTTTATTATAAGAAATGAAATTATATAAGTATCGGTATGGATCACAACGGGATCTACTCTCTTTGCAAGAAGATTATTTTTATGCGCCTCATCCCTCAAAATTAAATGATCCTTGTGAAAATTTATTTATTGAAGATGATCTTAATAAATTTTGTTCACTATTTTCGATGGAAAAAGGGACAACTAATAATGAGTTTAAACAAGCATTCTATCAATTACTTAAAAATATAAGAGAAAATGTAGGGATATATTCTTTGAGTAAGAATGTGTTAGACGAGCTTTTATGGGCTTATTATGCTGATGCACATACAGGTTTCTGCATTGAATATGATTGGAACCAATTAAAAAGATCTATTCGTTCATCTGGTGAATTTGATGTTGTATATCAGGATGATGTTCCTAAATGTTCATTAGATATTCTTTTGTCAAATAAGAATGAAAGTTTAATTGAAACTTTAAAAGTCACCTCAGGAACAAAGTCTAATGCTTGGAAACATGAAGATGAATTTCGCTTGGTAATGGATAATTTTGGAAAAATTGAATATGACTTTAGGGCTGTGAAAGCTATTTATTTTGGTCTAAGAATGCCTGAAACAAATCAGGAAGTCAGCAAAAACAATGAATCACTTTCATCTAGCCTAAAAAAGGTTACACAAAAAGATGTAATGTTTGCATTAAGGGGGAGAAGGATAAAATATTATAAAATTAGACTAAAACCAAATACTTATAAGTTTGAAATGGTGGAAATAGAAGACTTATTTAAAGATGCACCTAGATATAAATATAGCCAAAAATTTGTAGATAAAGGGTAAGCGTCCGCTGAACACACCTTATGAATTCATCCTATAAGCCTTAATTTAGTCCCCACTTAAAAACAAGTGGGGACTAAAATTTATGACTACAAATCACCAGACATCCATCGCATCTCTTGCTAAAAAACGAAGAACATACAGTGCTGAATTTAAACAGCAGATCGTTCAGGCTTGTAAAGCACCGGACGTTTCAATTGCTTCGTAAGCGTCCGCTGAACACACCTTATGAATTCATCCTATAAGCCTTAATTTAGTCCCCACTTAAAAACAAGTGGGGACTAAAATTTATGACTACAAATCACCAGACATCCATCGCATCTCTTGCGAAAAAACGAAGAACATACAGTGCTGAATTTAAACAGCAGATCGTTCAGGCTTGTAAAGCACCGGACGTTTCAATTGCTTCGGTCGCTTTGCAACATGGATTGAATACAAATCTTGTATCCAAATGGATTCGCTTAATTGATGGTAAGCCAGGGAATGATCGCTCACCACTACCGAATAAACCTGCATTTATTGCCTTATCTTGCTCTGCACCATTAGATCCTACTCCTACTGACATGTTAACGGTTCAAATTACTTTACCCCACTCAAAAGTAGAAATTGGCTTGAAATGGCAAGTATCAGAAATATCTGCTTTAGCAGAATTACTCAAGGCACTTGCAACATGATCCGCATTGATGAAATCTGGCTTTCTACCCAACCTCTGGATATGCGAGCAGGGATGGATACTGTCATGGCTCAGGTGGTGAGAGCCTTTGGCTACATTAAACCGCATTGTGCTTACCTGTTCTGTAATAAACGTGGCCATCGCATGAAAGTGCTGGTACATGATGGACTGGGCATCTGGCTGTGTGCCAGGCGGCTGGAACAGGGAAAATTCCACTGGGCGCAGGTTCACCAGGGTGAAAGCATGGCGATCAGTCCGGAACAGTTACAGGCACTGATCCAGGGTTTACCTTGGCAGCGCATTGGACGACAGCAGGTGGTCACGATGCTCTAAACCAAGCTCGGCTATTCTGCCATCCTCCAAACGTTCTATTTCCTCTGCGTCATGACCTCAGGCATACTGCGGTCATGAATACGCTGCCTGACTTAAGCCAACTGACCCATGAACAACTACTGGAATTCACCAGACAGTTGGCTCTGCAGCATCAGTCTCTGGCGCAATCAAATCAAGAATTGGATGCCAAAGTTCAACACCTCTCTGTTCTCACTCAAAAATACGAGCATGAACTGGCGCTGTTTAAAAAGCATAAATTCAGCAGTAAAAACGAACATCTCACAGCAAAACAAATCCATCTATGGGACGAAGCGGTCGAAGAAGATATCGCAGCCGTTGATCAGGAATTAGAACGATTAAATGCAGATAAAACCGATGCAGCGACACACAAAGCCACAGTCAACAAACCTAAACGTCGACTGCTGCCGGATCATCTACACACCATCCGTATTGAGCATGAACCTGCATCAACCCAATGCAGTTGTGGCTGCCAGTTACGTCGTATCGGCGAAGATGTCAGTGAAAAACTGCATTTCAGACCGGCACAGTTCTATAAGGAACAGCATGTGCGTGGCAAATGGGTCTGTGATCAGTGTGACACCCTGACTCAGCAAGCGATGCCCGCCTATGTGATTGATAAAGGCATTGCTTCACCTGAATTGCTTAGCCATGTGCTGGTGTCAAAGTATGCCGATCATTTGCCTTTGTACCGTCAACGTCAAATCTTTCTACGCGCAGGTGTTGATCTGTCTAGATCAACGTTATCTGACTGGATTGGCCGCTGTGGGGTGGAACTGGAACCTCTGGCCAATGCCTTAAAACAGGTGGTACTGCAACAGCAGGTGATCCATGCAGATGAAACACCGGTGACGGTCATGCAGATGGGTGAAAATGAGAAAAAGCCCAAAAAAGGTTATGTCTGGGCCTATGCCAGCACACAGTACAATCCAGTTCAGGCAGTGATCTATGACTTTCAAGATAGCCGTTCTGGCCAGCATGCTGAAGACTTCCTGAAAGGCTGGCAGGGTCATTTGGTCTGTGATGATTACAGTGGTTATAAAGCACGCTTTAGATCAGGTCAGGTCATTGAGGTGGGCTGCATGGCACATGCACGTCGTAAATTCCATGAACTACATGTGACCAAGAAAAGTCAGGTCGCTGAACAGGCATTAGTGCTGATTCAGAAATTATATGCGATAGAAGCAGAATTAAGAAAAAAGACGGATGGTACAGCGGAAGCCCGCTGCGAATACCGACAACAGCATAGTCAACCGGTCATGCAACAACTATATGAATGGCTCAACCAACATCAGCTGACGGTGCCATCGAGTTCTCCAACCGCCCGGGCGATCAATTACAGCCTAAAACGTTGGCCAGCCTTAAGCCGCTATCTGGATGATGGCAATCTACCCATTGACAATAACTGGGCAGAGAACTCAATGCGTCCCTGGGCATTGGGCCGTAAGAACTGGTTGTTTGCAGGTTCGCTGCGCAGTGGACAGCGAGCGGCAAATATCATGACTTTAATCCAGTCAGCAAAGCTGAATGGGTTGGATCCGTATGCCTATCTCAGTGATGTGCTGAAAAGGCTGCCGACGCATAAAGCGACCCAAATAGAAGAATTACTGCCACATCGCTGGAAATCCAACTCAAATTAAAAAATAGGCATGGGGTTCAGCGGACGCTTACATTGCTTCGGTCGCTTTGCAACATGGATTGAATACAAATCTTGTATCCAAATGGATTCGCTTAATTGATGGTAAGCCAGGGAATGATCGCTCACCACTACCGAATAAACCTGCATTTATTGCCTTATCTTGCTCTGCACCATTAGATCCTACTCCTACTGACATGTTAACGGTTCAAATTACTTTACCCCACTCAAAAGTAGAAATTGGCTTGAAATGGCAAGTATCAGAAATATCTGCTTTAGCAGAATTACTCAAGGCACTTGCAACATGATCCGCATTGATGAAATCTGGTTGTCTACTCAGCCCATGGACATGCGTGCAGGTATGGATACGACCATGGCTCAGGTGGTGAGAGCCTTTGGCTACATCAAACCGCATTGTGCTTACCTGTTCTGTAATAAACGTGGCCATCGCATGAAAGTACTGGTACATGATGGATTGGGCATCTGGCTGTGTGCCCGGCGGCTGGAACAGGGCAAATTTCACTGGGCTCAAGTTCACCAAGGTGAAACCGTGGCCCTCAGCCCGGAACAGTTACAGGCACTGATCCAAGGTTTGCCCTGGCAGCGCATTGGACGACAGCAGGTGGTGACGATGCTTTAAACCAGGCTGTTCCATTCTGCTATTCTCCAAACGTTCTATTTCATTCTTCTCATGACCTCAGGCATACTGCGGTCATGAATACGCTGCCTGACTTAAGCCAACTGACCCATGAACAACTGCTGGAATTCACCCGGCAGTTGGCAATGCAGCATCAGTCTCTGGCACAATCAAATCAAGAATTAGAAAAATCAAACCAACAATTAGATACCAAAGTTCAGCATCTTGAAGTCACCAATCAGCAATTAGATGCTCAAGTTCAACATCTTTCCATTCTCAATCAAAAATACGAGCATGAACTGGCGCTGTTTAAACAGCACAAATTCGGCAGTAAAAACGAACATCTCACCGCAAAACAAATCCATCTCTGGGATGAAGCGGTTGAAGAAGATATTGCCGCGGTTGATCTAGAACTGGAACGGCTAAATGCAGACAAAACCGATGCAGCGACACAGAAAGCCAAAACCAATAAACCTAAACGTCGACCACTGCCAGATCATCTACACACCATCCGTATTGAGCATGAACCTGCATCAACCCAATGCGCTTGTGGCTGCCAACTCCGTCGTATCGGCGAAGATGTCAGTGAAAAACTGCATTTCAGACCGGCACAGTTCTATAAGGAACAGCATGTGCGTGGTAAATGGGTCTGTGATCAGTGTGACACCCTGACTCAGCAAGCGATGCCCGCCTATGTGATTGATAAAGGCATTGCTTCACCTGAACTGCTCAGCCATGTGTTGGTATCGAAATATGCCGATCATTTGCCGCTGTACCGTCAACGTCTGATCTATCAGCGGGCGGGAATCGAACTTTCTAGATCAACTTTATCTGACTGGATAGGTCGCTGCGGTGTAGAACTGGAACCTCTGGCCAATGCCTTAAAAGCATAGGTATCTACACATCTTTAGGTACCTAGTGCAATAGTTGCGATTTCATTCAGTTCATCTATTGAATATTCTGAGAGCAGTTGAAGAGTATTTAGTAAAATCGAGAGTCCTGCCAATATGGCAGGCGCACTCTCTACCTTGCCTCTTTTCTGTTGTCTACCTGAAAGTCTAGTCAAAAATGCACGGACTTTCTGATTTTGTTCATCTGTACAGCGCTGTACTCTCCACGTCAACACACAAGCCATACAACTGATTAGCAAACGCCTTAAAATCGCTTCTGGCGTAGTCTGAAGCCATGACTCAATATCATGGCCTGCTTGCTTGAGAAGTTTGAAATAACATTCGATTGACCAACGCCAGTAATACCAAGTCGTCAGTTCTACTGCGGTAATCTCAGTTGGTACATTACTGATCAATGACCATCTTGCAACTGTCTTTTCATTAATATCTTTAACCACCGCAATAATCAGTCTAGCCTCAATTGCAGCACCTTTCTGAGGAGTAACTCTTTGACCTAAACAATCTTTTTTATTTGATTTTGCAGCACGGGTAAGCCGAACATTGGTTTCTCCAACATAAAGCATATGTTGATTACCCTTATAAGAAATGGGTTTCACTTGCTGTATTTCGATACGTTCAGCAACTTCTCCAACTTTACATATTTCACCCTGATGCTCAATCCGATTTCCTTCCTTTGCTCGAATAAGCCATTGAAAACCATGACTGCTTAATTCCCTGAGATGAGCAATGGAATCTCCTTCACGATCAATAATATGTACGCAGGTTTTATCAAGAGGAAACTGTTCAACTTTTTGAATTTGTTCAGAAAGGGAGTCTAAATGGGTTTTACGTTCGGTCTGTTGCTCATTGAATGTCGAATAGCAACCTGAAGCACTAGAAAGGGTCTGAGCTAATGGAGCAACAGGAAGTCCAGAAGCAGCATCAACAAGTAAGCTCGTTTGTAATTCATAGCCTGAGTCGTACTGATGTGTCCTTTGGAGTTTTTGGGTTTTATTACGATGTGTCACATATTGGATTTGTGACCAATCATGAATAACTAAAGCATAACGATGCAGCGATGTCTTAATCTGATCACAAGCAAGTTTTTGAATAGGTTCATTTAATTGTTTAAATGAGATTTTATCATTATTTAAAAACCGCCATACAGCTTGCGTCGTTGCGAAACTATTTTTTTGAGCAGAGGCAATATCTTTGATTGCAGGAGCAAGTGAAGCAAGAGGATTCATATTGAGTTGAACAAGGTTGTTGTAACGTTTGACAAGGCGCTGATCTAAGCGAGAGATGTTAAAATTGAAGAGCATGCTCTTCAATTTAACGCAAAACATGGAAATTGTGTAGATACCTATGCCTTAAAAGAGGTGGTACTACAACAGCAGGTGCTGCATGCAGATGAAACACCGGTCACCATCATGCGGATGGGTGAGAATGATAAAAAACCGAAGAAAGGTTATGTCTGGGCCTATGCCACTACACAGTACAATCCAGTTCAGGCAGTGATCTATGACTTTCAGGATAGTCGTTCAGGCCAGCATGCTGCAGAGTTCTTGAAAGGCTGGCAGGGCCATCTGGTCTGTGATGATTACAGTGGTTATAAAGCACGCTTTAAATCAGGCCAGGTCATAGAGGTGGGCTGCATGGCCCATGCACGTCGTAAATTCCATGAACTGCATGTGACCGGGAAAAGTCAGGTCGCTGAACAGGCATTGGTGCTGATTCAGAAACTGTATGCGATAGAAGCAGAACTCAGGAAAAAGACCGATGGTACAGCGGAAGACCGCCGCGAATACCGACAACAGCATAGTCAACCAGTGATGCAACAACTATATGAATGGCTCAACCAACATCATCTGACGGTGCCATCGAGTTCTCCCACCGCCAAGGCCATCAATTACACTCTGAAGCGTTGGCCAGCTTTAAGCCGCTATTTGGATGATGGCAATCTACCGATTTGCAATAATTGGGTCGAGGTGCGACACGAAGTCGCTTAATGAAGTTGTTCCCCCTGCGGGAACCACCCGTGTCACCGGGTGAATCTAGAAGGCTGAATAAAGAGCGCCTTCGACAATGTAACGAGGCACCGCAAGGTGTGGGGTATCAATCGTGAGAGGCGTACCCTTCTGGCAGCCATAGCCGGACAAGGGCTAGATAATCGGTATGGTGAACACATGTGAATCTGCGTAACGATCGTTAAGTTGAACGAGCGGAAATGGCTGATACGCTCGAACCAAAACGGTAATGGAGGTGGGAATTGCGTCTTTCGACTACGCATTCGTGACCCATACGCCTCCCGGTCGATAGCAGGCACCTAAGCCGATGTACTTCAGTAAGCGGAACGTGGAAATCCCGTATTACTCCCATTGGGAAAGCAGTTTGCAAAAACTGCCCATGGTGATGCGGGCGAAGGAACGAGGAAAAAGCGAATGCCAGTCTGTAATGGGTTGGATAGAGGTTGAAACATTACCCCACGCGAAAGCGGGCTGACGTCCTTATGGTCTCTCATCACAAGAGAGTGTGTAGAACCCTTTTAATGGAGGGAGAGCAAATGAATGCAGCAGTATCAGCGTGTGCACCTTCCAGCACATCGTGGGACAGCATCGATTGGATTGCTGTACAGCGTCATGTCAGAGGGCTGCAAGCGCGTATTGTGAAGGCGGTACAAGACGGCAGGCATAACAAGGCGAAAGCTTTGCAATGGCTGCTGACTCACTCGTTTAGTGGCAAAGCATTGGCCGTCAAACGAGTGTCTGAAAACAAAGGCAAAAACACGGCTGGGGTCGACAAGGTGACTTGGAATACACCCAAGGCCAAGACCGGTGCGATGATGTCGTTGAAGAGGCGAGGTTACACGCCCCTTCCGCTTCGGAGAGTCCTTATTCCGAAGAAAAATGGCAAGATGAGACCTCTCGGGATACCCACGATGAAATGCCGGGCCATGCAGGCGCTCCATCTGCTGGCTTTGGAACCCATCGCGGAGACCATCGCTGATCGGAACTCTTATGGGTTCAGACCGCAACGCTCAACCGCGGATGCTGCAGCACAGTGCTTTGGTGTGCTGTCAAGAAAAGTAAGTGCGGAGTGGGTGCTAGAGGGTGACATTCAAGGCTGTTTCGACAATATCAGCCATGACTGGATGATCGCCAACCTCCCAATGGACAAGGTGATTCTACGGAAATGGCTCAAAGCCGGTTACGTCTACCAAAGCAAGCTGTTTCCCAGTCTTTCCGGAACACCGCAAGGAGGTATTATCTCCCCGGTGCTGGCCAACATGACCTTGGACGGACTGGAAACGATGCTGGCTAAGAGGTTCTCTAACGCCAAATGGACAGGCAAAAAGCTGCAACTGGTACGGTATGCGGATGATTTCATCATCACGGGGTATTCTAAAGAGTGGCTCGAAAATGAAGTTCGTCCTGCCGTGGTTGAATTTCTGGCGCAGCGCGGTCTCGTGCTCTCTCAGGAAAAGACCAAAATCACGCACATAGGGAACGGGTTCGATTTTCTTGGCTGGAACGTACGTAAGTACAACGGCAAGCTACTGATCAAGCCGTCAAAGGCAAACATCAGCGCTCACCTTGACAAGCTGCGAGCATTAATCAATGCAAACAAAGCGACACGACAGGCCACTTTGATCGGTTTGCTCAACCCGACTCTAAGGGGTTGGGCCAACTATCATAGTCATGTCGTTGCCAAGAAGGTTTTCAACCAGGTAGACAACGCAGTGTGGGAAATGCTCTGGCGATGGGCTGTACGTCGCCACCCTCGCAAGACACTCCGATGGGTCAAAGATCGGTATTTCAAAGTACAAGGAGCGCGTCGATGGGTGTTCTCATGTGATGAACAGTCCGCCGATGGTCGGAAGCGACAATACACATTAGTGTCTGCCTCGGACACGCCAATTGTGCGACATATCAAGATCAAGGCTGCTGCTAACCCTCATGACCCCGCATGGGATGAGTACTTCGAATCCCGATGGGGTAAAAGAATGCTGGTCTCCGCAAAGGGGCGAGCCAAGCTGTATCGGGTGTGGCTAAAACAAGGTGGTCGCTGCTGCGCCTGTCTTAAACCAGTCACCAAAGATACACCATGGCACAGCCGTCATATTGTGAAGCTAAGTCATGGTGGAACGGATGCAGTTGCTAATCTTGAGATTTACCATCTGTATTGTCCGAGGAATGTTCAGTTTGCCAATGTCAACGATGTATAACCGGGTGCCGAATGGCGCCTTAGCAGAGGCTTGAGCCGTGTGCTGGGAAACTCGCATGCACGGTTCTTAGGGGGTTGGACGTAGGTAACTGCGTCTGACTACCCGACAACCAGATGCGCCCCTGGGCGTTGGGACGTAAGAACTGGCTGTTTGCTGGCTCGCTGCGCAGCGGTCAGCGAGCAGCCAATATCATGACATTAATCCAGTCAGCAAAGCTGAATGGGCTGGATCCGTATGCCTATTTAAGTGATGTGCTGAAAAGGTTGCCGACACATAAAGTGACTCAGATTGAAGAATTGCTACCACACCGCTGGAAACCTGAACCGAATTAAAAAATAGGCATGGGGTTCAGCGGACTCTTACGATAAAGGGTGTATATCTTATGAAATAGAAGGCTGGAATTTTGATCAGGAGTATTTTAATAAAGTAGCAGAAATTATTTCTTTCGAACCTAACTTTTATGCTTTAAATTCAATTCACCTAGCAGCATTGGAATCTAAAAAACAAAATGAACCCATTATTTTTGCTGGATATTTTATTAAGGAAGATTCATATGAGCAAATTAAATATTATTGGAGTCTGAAGGAAATAGATGAATTGTATCAAAATCTAAAAAATTAATTCCCTCGATAAGTTGAATACCCATAAGGACTTAACAATAACGGAATATGATAGTGATCTAGACGCCCATCAATGACAAAAACTACAGGCACTTCTGGAAAGAAAGATCGCTGATTATTCGCTTTAAACCAATCGCCAGTTTTAAACGTCACTTTATAAATTCCTTTCTTTAAAGGTTTATCTTTCGGATAAAACTCAGTAATACGTCCATCTTTATTGGTTTTCGCTTCATTTAACTTTATCCAGCTATCGCCTTGCTGTGCTTCTAAAACTACAAGCATATTGCTAGATGGCAGTCCCTGAGTTTGATTCAATACATGCACACTCAATGGATTATTTGAAGCAAAGGAAAGAGTCGGGAGCAAAGAAGCAGTGAGAAAAGATAGTGCATAACGCATGGGAGAGATCTCAAATATTTTTAAATTATAAAGATCATCTTATGGGAGGAGATTTTGTAACTCAATTTGCGTTCTGTATAAAAAAGGGTGCCCGCGCACCCTAATTTGTAACTCAGTATGAATTAACCACGACCGCGGCCACGACCACGTGGTGCCTTATTGTTTGGACGTGTTGTGCCGTTGGTCTTACGACGTGGACGTTCACTTTCATCCATTTGCCAAATACGAGGCGTACCAGATTTTTTCTTAGTACCGTCTTTGTTCACTTTTTTATTGAGTGGTTTACCACCTGTACCACCCGGTTTTTTCACGTAAGAACGTGAACGATAAGGTTCTTCAGCAGGTACATCTTTAAAATCTGGGTAAAGTAAAGGTTCAATCTCTTTGGTTTCACCCGGTTGTAAGCCCAATTGAACAAGGTCAATAGAGCCAATTTTGGTACGGATTAAACGTAAAGTCGGGAAACCAACAGCTGCAGTCATACGACGTACTTGACGGTTACGACCTTCACAAATTGAAATTTCAACCCAAGATGTCGGTACAGAAGCACGGAAACGTACAGGAGGATCACGATCCCATAACCAGCTTGGTTCTTCAACTTTGTAAGCGCGTGCAGGTAAAGTCATACCATCTTTTAGTTCAACGCCTTTGGTTAATTGAGCCAAAGCTTCGTCAGTAATATCACCTTCAACTTGTACCAAATAAGTTTTGAATTTTTTATTTGCAGGATTGGTAATAAATTGGTTTAAACCACCGTGATCGGTTAAAAAGACCAAACCTTCTGAGTCCATATCCAGACGACCAGCCAAACGTAAGCTAGGATCATCTACGAAATCAGACATCGTCATATGGGCTTCGTCTTTACGAAACTGGGAGAGGACGTCATAAGGTTTATTTAGAATGACGATTTTCATAAGAAATAACTTCTTTAATAACTAAAATAAGGAAAACATAGCGAATTTGGTCAAGAAATTAGTCCAATACCCAAATGACGCTTAAAAGATAAATGTATATCCCAATATTATGAGGGAAGATGGCTTGGAAATGTTGTTTATTGGCAAATATTTTTGTGTTTTTGGCTTTTTCGATATTTGGACATGATTTATAGATCCTCTAAAAATAGCGCTTAAAGTGAACTTTGCTACAACATGTAAATTTTGTAATAAAGACTAAATTTTGGATGCGTAAAATGAATGGTTTACACACATTGTCATTACATTGAAGTATTTAGATACAGCTTCAATATTGGAAAAAAATCCTTACACGTTAGAGTGTTCAAAGTGTCATCTATTCATCGTTTGAGATGCACTTTAATACACTGTTTTAAGGAGTTTTTTGTATGGCGAAATCTCAGGCAAAACATAAACAGGTACAACAGAAGGATAAGAAAGAAACCGCTCAGGCTGATGAGCAACAACAGCAACAGCAACCTCAAAAGAGAAAACCTCGCGCGAAGAAAAGTAAGTAAGATATCAACCCATTTGCCAATAAAGCCCTCATGAGAGGGCTTTATTGTTTTTAATTATGAAAGTTCCACAAAACATAACAGTATGGTTTTTCAATAAAAATTAAGCTGAATTTACGTATTTTGATTTGAATTGGATATGCATTTTTATAAAAGATTTAAAATCCTGACCATTATAAGCCTTGGCTTGATATTGAGTGCTTGTCAGCCACCTCCGTCAGGAGAAGCGGTCGGTTGGAAAAGTGCATATTTATATTGGCAGTTAAAACGGCAAGATTTGAATGCGCCACTGACGTTGCCTGTGGAAGGTGTAAAGACATTGCAACTCAATGACACTTGGGGTGCAGCGCGTAGCCAAGGTCGCAAGCATGAAGGAATTGATATTTTTGCTTCGCGTGGTACAGCGGTTGTAAGTGCAACGCAGGGCATCGTGAGGAAAATCGGTACAAATAATTTAGGAGGTAAAATTATTTGGGTGACGGGACCGAATTTAAGTCAGCATTATTATGCGCATTTGGATGATTATGCTGAACATATCCAAGAAGGTGATTGGGTGGAAGCGGGTGAAACGCTGGCTTATGTTGGTAATACGGGTAATGCCAAAACCACACCACCGCATTTACATTATGGGATTTATCTTAATGGTCAAGGGGCGGTGAATCCTTATCCCTATCTCAAGCCCAAACAATAAAAAAACCGCACCTAATGTGCGGTTTTTCAAGTCTATTTTAATGCATAGGCTTAACGCATTTTTGCAAGGAAACGACCTAAACGTGTTAATGCTTCACGTAACTCATTTTCAGCAGGTAAGAAAACAACACGGAAATGATCTGGTGTTGGCCAATTAAAGCCTGTTCCTTGAACCAATAAAACTTTCTCAGCACGTAGCAAATCAAGCATGAGTTTTTCATCATTTTCGATTGGATATACATTCGGATCAAGTTTAGGGAAGCAGTACATTGCACCTTCAGGTTTTACACAAGATACACCTGGGATTTCATTGAGCATTTCCCATGCAATATTGCGTTGTTCATATAAACGACCGCCTGGGCGAATCAAATCATTAATGGATTGATAGCCACCAAGTGCTGTTTGAATCGCATATTGAGCTTGATGGTTGGCACATAGACGCATAGATGCCAACATGTCTAAACCTTCAATGTAGTCGAGCGCACGTGACTTATCACCTGTGATTGCCATCCAACCTGAACGGTAACCTGCAATACGATAAGCTTTAGACAAACCATTAAATGACACACAAAGCTGATTACCTGCTAGAGAAGCAACTGATACGTGTTCAATACCGTCATAGACGATTTTGTCGTAAATTTCGTCTGCGAATAAAATCAAATCATATTTTTTCGCAAGGTCTACAATTTGCTGTAAGACATGACGTGGATAAACCGAACCTGTCGGGTTGTTTGGGTTAATAATCACAATACCACGAGTGTTCGCTGTGATTTTACTTTCCATGTCCGCAATATCTGGATACCACGAATTTTCATCATCGCAACGATAATGAACCGCTGTACCACCAGACAAATTCACTGCAGCAGTCCATAGTGGATAGTCAGGCATTGGAATGAGCATTTCATCGCCGTCATCCAACAGACCTTGCATAGCCATTACAATCAGCTCAGATACGCCATTACCAACATACACGTCGTTAACATGCATATTGAGAATACCTTTTTGCTGGTAATACTGGCAAATTGCTTTACGCGCAGGGAAGATCCCTTTTGAATCTGTATAACCAATGGCATTTGGAAGGTTTAATGCCACGTCATTGATAATTTCTTGTGGTGCTTCAAAACCAAACGGTGCAGGGTTACCAATGTTTAGTTTAATAATTTTGTGACCCGCTTCTTCCATCTCATTGGCCGCTCGTAACACAGGTCCGCGAATGTCGTAGCATACGTGCTCGAGCTTAGACGATTTTTTGATTTCGCGAGGAGTTTGAACTGGGTTTGGCATGTTGATGTTCTCAGACGGAGTGGAGGTCACTTTTGCATAACGATATAAATAGCTTTTAAATGTCTCTGTCGTTACAAGATCAAGATTGTGTTCATCTCGAAGTAAGGCAACAATTTTTTCATGCGTAAATCCTGCCTGTTGATATTTTTTGATCACGGGCAGCAGATTTTTAAAAATTACGCTCTTTTTTTGCGACATTTTTTAATCCTGAGCAAGAATAGAACGAAGAATAGCACGTATTCTAAGCACAAAAAAGCAAATTTGTTATAAATTGCTTACTTTGATTTGTAAATTTGCTTACTTTTTGCTTTTTATGTATTTATAGGTCTTTTGTAAATTGTCGATTTAACACTAGAATTTTTAAAATGAATCACGTAAATATAGGATTATCCTATTTTAAATAGCAAGATAAAGGTACGTGATCATGGGTAAACTCAATAAATCAGAACGAGAATGGCAAAGAGAGTTATCACCTGAAGAGTTCCGTATTACACGTCAAAAAGGAACTGAACCTGCTTTCACAGGGAAATACTGGAACACAAAACAAGATGGGACTTACGTTTGCCGTTGTTGTGGCGAACCGTTATTTAGTTCAGAAACCAAATACGACAGTGGCTGCGGTTGGCCAAGTTTTTATAAAGCGCTAAATAATTCAGCTATTGAAGAACATACTGATACGACACACGGTATGGTCAGAACTGAAATTGTTTGCCATCATTGTGATGCACACTTGGGGCATGTATTCCCAGATGGTCCACAACCGACTGGTCTGCGCTATTGTGTCAACTCAGCGTCTTTAGAATTAAAAACACAAGAAAAAAATGATGAGGAAACCTATCCATGACCAACATATATCAGTTTGAGGCTGAATTGTTAGATGGAAAAAACAAGCAATTTGCAGATTACCAAGGAAAGGTATTATTAATTGTTAACACCGCAAGTAAATGTGGTTTTACCCCGCAATTTGCAGGTCTAGAAAAGCTCTACCAAAAATATAAGGATCGCGGGCTAGAAGTACTCGGTTTTCCCTGTAATCAGTTTGGTGGGCAAGACCCAGGTTCAAATGAACAAATCGGTGCTTACTGCCAAAAGAACTATGGTGTGACATTCCCGATGTTCTCGAAAGTTGATGTAAAAGGTCCTGAGGCACATGCAGTGTTTCGTTATTTGACCAATAACTCAAAAGGGATATTAGGTAATGGCATCAAATGGAACTTTACTAAGTTCTTAATTGGTAAGGATGGTAAGGTTTTGAACCGTTTCGCGCCAACCACGAAACCAGAAGCACTTGAAGCGGAAATCGAAAAGCTGCTTTAATGGGGCAGGTTTTCTAAGATACAGGCGATCATTCGGTCGCCTTATTTATTATGAATATGCGTTATCCCAAGCTTTTCTCATATTATTTAGCTGTCTTTCCAATTATCTGTTCTGGTCATCTATATGCAAATGATGAAAAAAACCAGAAGTTAATGCAACAACTTCTTCAGCCACAGCCTGAATATCATCTGCCATCTCTTAAAGATGCAGTGAATCCAAAACTATTGCATCAACATTATGAAGTGACTTGGATTGCTGAACCGAAAGTAGATTTAACTTCGAAAGAATATGCCCAAGTTAAGCCGAAGGTTAAAGTCAAAATGACCGTGATTGCCATAAAAGGTTATATTGGTAAGGTTGATCTTTTAGAGTCTTCGGGATTAAAGTCCGTGGATGAGAAAATTAAAAAAGCGGTCTTGATTTCAAGTGTGCAGCCGCTAAAAGGATTTGATCCAAATGTCGTCTATGAACTTGAACATGTGATTGATTTGAAATAAAAAAAGCCGATATTAAATCGGCTTTTTTAGGATTTAAATTTTATAAAATTGCTTTCAAGCGTTTGACCACTTCTTCACACTGTGCAATATCAGCCACAAGTGCAAGGCGAACATGATTTTCACCCGGATTACCTTGTTCAGTATCACGTGATAAATAGCGACCTGGTAATACTTTAATGTGTGCTTTTTCCATGAGCATTTTTGCAAATTCCTCATCGTTATCCACTTTTAACCAGTAGTAGAAACCTGCATCTGGTTTTTTGAGTGGCAATAGATGACCAAGTTCGCGTTGGAATAAATCAAATTTCGCACGGTATTGCACACGGTTTTCTTCAACGTGAGTTTCGTCATTCCACGCAGCAATAGACGCAAGTTGATGTTGAACAGGCATTGCAGCGCCGTGATAAGTACGGAACTGTAAATAAGGTTTAAGCAGCGTTGCATCACCTGCGACAAAGCCTGAACGCATACCCGGTAAGTTAGAGCGTTTTGAAAGTGAATGGAAAACGACACAATTTTTGTAGTCATTTCGACCGATTTCAGCACACACTTCGAGTAAGCCGACAGGTGCTTCATCAAACCATAATTCTGAATAGCATTCGTCAGAAGCAATGACAAAATTATATTGGTCAGAAAGCGCAATCAATTTTTTGAATTGCTCTTTAGATAACACTGCACCTGTTGGATTGCCTGGTGTGCACACAAATAATAAGGCTGTTTTTTCCCAAACTTCTGCAGGAACAGCATCAAAATCACCGAGGTAATCATTTTCTTCAGTACAGTTGATGAAATACGGTTTAGCGCCTGCAAGTAGGGTCGCACCTTCATAAATTTGATAAAACGGATTCGGCATGACCACATAAGGGGCTTCATCACGGTTTACCAAAGCTTGTACAAAAGAGAACAGCGCTTCACGTGTTCCTGAAACGGGCAATACTTGGCTTTCAGCGCTAATAGTGTTGAGCTTGAACCGACGTGATAACCATTGTGCAATGCTTTCACGTAATTCAGGCAAACCTTTTGAGTTTGGGTATGTCGATAAATGCTTGAAGTTATCGCTAATGGCTTGTTTCACAAACTCAGGTGCTGGATGCTTTGGTTCGCCAATAGATAGCGGAATTAAAGGCATATTTGCAGGCTGAATATCCGCAAAAAGTTTATTCAACTTTTCAAAAGGATATGGATGCAATAGAGACAGACTAGAGTTCATGAAAAATTACCAAACATTTAAAGTTAGTGTTGTGCATTGACTTGGTTTGAAGCTTCATCCAATGCTGCTTTTAAGGCAGTAGCGAATGATGTGGATTCTTCATCAGTCATTGGGTTGCCATCTTTTTTGGTCACGAAGAAGATATCTTCTGCGCGCTCACCCAAGGTGGCAATTTTAGCCGAGTGAATGTCTAAGCCTTGCATCATAAACAAACCACCGACTTTGGCAAGTAAACCGGGATGATCGAGAGTGGCAATCTCAACCATATTTTGATTTAACGCAGCGTTTAAGGTGATATCCACGGTATTTTCAATATCGAAATGACGTAACTGACGTGGAATACGACGTTGCATAAGACCAGGATATTTATCCGAATGGCTTAATGCTTCTTGTAGTGCACTGATGACACTTTCTTCACGTTCAGGATCTGTCAACAACGTACCAAAGCGGTCTAATACCACATAGGTATCAAGGCTAAATGCTTTGGTTGCCGTAATAATCCGTGCATCCTGAACATCAAGGTTCATACGGTCTAAAATGGCAACTGTAGTCGCAAAGAGGTTAGGTTGATCTTGGGTGTAAATAAAGATCTGTACCGCATCTTGTGCATATTTACGATGAGCACGCATGAGAACAAGGGGTGCAGGGTTATCGCCATGTTCAAGAATGGCACGGGTATGCCATGCAATTTCATCCGCAGATTCTTTTAAGAAGTAGTCATCCCCAAGTTCTTGCCATACGGTTTCAACATCACTTAAGGAGAAGTCCTGAACCAATAATTCACTTGCAGCAAATTTAGTATCTTCAATCAGCATTTGATAATCGACAGGACGACCGAGACCAGAACGAATTACGTCACGCGCATGGGTATAAAGTTGACGCATGAGCGATGCACGCCACGTATTCCAAAGCGATGGGTTCGTCGCATTAATGTCTGACACGGTTAAGCAGTAAAGATAATCTAAATGCTCCATGTCGCCCATTTTTTCGGCAAATTCTTTGACAATATCCGGATCAGAAATATCTTTTTTCTGTGAGGTGACCGACATCAATAAATGGTTTTGAATCAGCCATGCCACCAAATTGCATTCACGTTCGGTAAAGCCATGCTGACGACAAAATTCAATCGCATCTGCTGCACCTAATTCGCTATGATCGCCACCGCGACCTTTGGCAATATCATGGAAAATCGCAGCTAAATACACGATGTCACGACGTGCTAAACGCTGGAACACTGAGCTGACTACAGGGAAGTCTTTGGCAAATTCAGGTTCTTTAAAACGGTTTAGGTTGCGAAGGAGTAAAAGTGTATGTGCATCTACGGTGTAGATATGGAACAAGTCGTATTGCATCAAGCCGGTGATTTTTCCAAAGGCAGGAATATATTTGCCCAATACACCATAACGCTTCATTGCCACTAAAGTTTCGTATAAACGATGTGGTGAACGGATAATCGCCATAAACAAGGCTTGATGTACAGGATTATCCCGATAGGCTTGATCAATTCGCTTCGCCGCAAGCGTCAATAATCGTAAGGTACGTGCACGGATCCCTTCGATATCAGGGCGATTAGCCAATAAATAGAAGATTTCTAAAATCGCGCTTGGATTTTCAGAGAAAATTTTATGGTGCTGTACCGCAAGTTTGCCATCGACTAATTTGAAATTATGATTAATTTCTTCAATTTGACGTTCGTAATTTGGCAAGCGTGGAGTAATCACGGATTCATTAAAGTACGCCAACAACATTTCATTCAGACTTGAAATCTGCTGCGCAGTACGATAATAGCGCTTCATGAATTGTTCGATTGGATAATTCTGATGATGACCTTCTTCACGGACATAACCAAATTTTGCCGCGATTTCACGCTGATAATCGAACAAGAGGCGGTTTTCATCACGTTTGGTTAAGCGGTGCAAATGATGACGAATTTCCCATAAGAAACTTTCAGCTTCTTCAAGTACAGCCAATTCAAATTCAGAAATAAAGCCTAAATGTACCAGGTCATAAATACGATTGACACGGAAGTGGCGTTTCGCGATCCAACCGATTTGGTTAATGTCGCGAATCCCACCTGGGGCATTCTTAATATCAGGTTCTAGGTTGCTTTCGGTATTGTTATGTTGAGCATAGCGTTTATGCTGCTCATCCATTTTGGCATCAAAGAACGTTTTATCAGTCCATGTTTGCGATACGATTCGACGTGGCCATTTCGCAAGGGTTTGATTACCAATAATCAGACGTGCTTCAATGAGTGAAGTGGCAACGGTCAAATCGGTACTTGCTTGTTGAAAACATTCCTTGATGGTACGAACGCTAATCCCAGGTTTAAAGTTACCGACATCCCAAAGTGAAGAAATAAAAGTGGAAATTAGTTGTTCTTGTTCTGGGCTAATTTCATCTTCCGATAAGATCATAATGTCGACATCGGAATAGGGCAGCATTTCACGGCGACCGTAGCCGCCAACTGCAAATAGCGCTAAATCGCTTTGTTCAAGTTCAGCATGTGTCCATAAAAATTTCAACGCTTCATCGATAAGATTTGAACGCGCTAAAATAATTTCACGAATCGACTGTCCATTTTCAAAACTTTCCTGTAACTGGCATTCGACATCACTGCGCCATTGGTTGATGGCTTTAATGTCATGGTTACTTTTTGCATAGTTCAGCAAAGGATGGGTATTGATCATGTACAGTCGTCCGTTAGTCTTGCAAATTAGTTTTGATGAACACTGACTTGGCTTGCCGCTTTTGCTGCCAGTTCACGTGCTTGATTTGTCGTCTCGGCACGCGCAGTGGCTACACCCATACGGCGGCGTTTAAAGCCTTCAGGTTTGCCAAATAAGCGCAGGTCAGTATTGCCATCTGCTAAAGCAAGATTTAAGCCAGAAAAAGAGAGATTTTGATCATCGACACCCGCATAGATCACAGCACTTGCAGCAACACTATGGCGAGCTGTATTCACAGGTAAGCCTAAAATTGCGCGCGCATGAAGTTCAAATTCGCTTTGGAATTGAGATGCTAGAGTCACTAAGCCTGTATCGTGTGGTCGAGGAGATACTTCACTAAACCATACTTTGTCGCCTTTTACAAAGAGTTCAACACCAAAAATACCGCAACCACCAAGAGCAACGGTTACTTTATTGGCAATACGTTTGGCTTCTTCCAAAGCAGCAGGTGTCATGGCTTGAGGCTGCCAGCTTTCGACATAGTCACCCGAATCCTGACGGTGACCAATTGGGTCACAATATGAAGTTTCGATTTCACCTGTGGTTGGATTTTTTGCACGAACGGTTAGCAATGTAATTTCAAAATCGAAGTCAATTTGTGATTCCACAATCACCGTGCCTTGATTTACACGACCGCCAGTTTGCGCATATTCCCAAGCAGCATCGACTTCGTCAAAACTTTTAACCCGAGACTGACCTTTACCTGAAGATGACATTACAGGTTTTACAAAGTTTGGATAGCCGATATCGTCACAGGCTGCACGGAATGATTCTAAACTGTTTGCAAATCGGTAAGCAGAAGTTGGTAGACCAAGTTCTTCAGCAGCTAAACGGCGAATTCCTTCACGGTTCATGGTTAAGTTCACTGCTTTGGCAGAGGGGATGACTGTCGCCAGATTTTGCTCTTCAACTTCAATCAAAACTTGTGTCGCAATCGCTTCAATTTCAGGCACGATCAGATTAGGTTTAATTTTTAAAATGAGCTGTTTAAGCTCATTGGCATCTGCCATATTTAAGGTGTAAGCATGATGGGCAACTTGCATCGCAGGGGCATTGTCATAACGGTCTGCTGCATGGACTTCAACGCCCAAACGTTGTAATGAAATCACCACTTCTTTACCAAGTTCGCCTGACCCTAACAAGAGAACTTTAAATGCTGATGCTTGTAGTGGAGTACCAATCGTCACGCTCATGTAAATCATCCATGCTTGATTTTATGGAGTTTTAGCATAGCAGAACTGAATGTCTTGTTTAGGTCTGATTCACATAAATTAATGATATATTCCAACAATTTTTTTTATAAACTTTGCCTTATTTTAGATATATCAAACTCTGAAATAAGGCATCTAAAGCATCATGGCATCAGCTATTAAAGTGGAAAATAGGTGTAGACCAAACCGTAAGTCAGTGCTGCGGTCAGTGTTGCTAATACAATCCGTTTAAACTTGAAATATAAACCTGCTAGAACGATAAAACCCACTAACATGGCAAAGCTTTTGTCTGGTGTTTCCAAGAGAGGTGGAAGCGTTGCAACAACTAACATGGCACTAATGGCCGAAATCCCGATCGCGCCTAAAGCAATCTTTAGCCACAATGCACCGCGCTGTTGTTTGCCTTGTTGCAGTTTTTGAATGACAAAAAATGGACCGAAGCGTGATGAGAAGTTAGCTATGCCGACGATAATCCCCACCAAGATAATTTCGAGATTCATACTTGATCTCCCATATGTTCAGGATCGTGGCGTTTCAGTACATAATGCTTAAATAATCCAGCCAAGATACCTGAACTAATGCCAATAAAGATTGCTGCTGAAAGATCAATCAAGTAGCAGGCAATGGCTGAGACAACAATGGTAATGGCAACAACAAAAGTATGTTTCTTTTCAAAAGCTGCCAATAAGAAACTTAGAAATAATGCAGGGAGCAAGAAATCAAGCGCAGCTTGTAAGAACTGCGGTAAATGACTGACTTGATCTGCAAAAAGTCCACCAAGAAAAGAGCCAAGCGCCCAAGATATCCAGCTGAATAAACTCAAACCTAGCATCCAAGATTCTGACCATTCCTGACGTCGTTGGGTGAGTTTAATCATGCCTGCAGCAAATACTTCATCAGTCAGTCCCCAAGCCCAAACCGCCGTTTTTTTAAGGTTGAGTTTGTTTGCAATCAAATTATTAAGCGCTGGTCCGTACAGCAAGTGCCGAATATCTAATGCAATTACGGTAAGGGCAGTCATCCAAATTGATGTGCCGCTACCCAATAATGCGACCACAAGAAACTGACTTGCACCTGCATACATGGAACAGGATAAAAATAGGGCTTCCCAAGCAGTAAAGCCAAATTGTGTGGCCGACACGCCAAACGCAAATGAAACAGGCAGATAAGTAAAAATAATCGCCTGGCTATCCTTCGCACCTTGCCAAAAACCAGCAGCTTGTTGAGGGGGAGAGCTTCGCACGGACACGACGTACCTTTTTTAGGAGAGTTGAACAATAGGTCAAATGACAATTGAGTATTCTACGCGAATTCACTAGCATATGATGCTATTGTTTGTTTAATCGAGCTTGAAAATGATGAAGTTCATCGCCCGTGGTTTCTCTATTGTTTCTGTAATATGCCTGAGTTTAACGTTACAAGCGTGTGGTGGAGATCAATCAGACAATAAATCTGTAGATATTAAGCCAGCACCTAAATTAACCAATGATGCGACAGCTTATGCCCATGCAGCGTGGGAGTTAATGAATCAGACCGAAGCCTTGGTATATAACAAGCAATTAAACTTGATTGAAGATCAGGTACGTAAACCTGCACGTAAGCTCGGTACGGATTGGCGTATTAATGTCAAAATGACCGATTCTGTGACTGAAGGTAAATATGCACTTTGTCGAAAAGCGCTGAACAATTTGGAAATTTGGGGGCGTGTTGTTTTAAATAATGAGCGCGGTGCAGATCAGAAACAAGCCGATTATGAGCGAGATAAAAAACAATGTCGTGATGCTTTAGATCAGCCTGAGCTGGGTAATACAGACCCTAAGAAAATCGGTGTATAAGTTGTATATACATCTTAAAGCGAGGCAATGCCTCGCTTTTTTATAGCTAAAAGATATAACTAATCGTTAATAAGAATAATGAGATATGAATAATAAATTATCATAATTAGAGAAAAGGCGTAGAATAATGCGTGAAAAGTGTAGTTTTTATGTCCTGTTGATTTTTAAATATTAGGTTTTTGAGATGAAAAATATATTAGTTATTTTGGCGTTGGTAGGTTTAACGGCTTGTCATAGTGTTCCTAAAACATCACAAACCATTGCTGAAGCAAGTACTCAAGATGTTTATCCATGTACCAATGGTTTTGATAGTGTGAATGTTTGCCAGCTTGTTTCTTAAGCTGCAGCATTCACCTCTTATTCATGTTCTTTTGCAATACGCTTTAACTGATCTAAATTTAAAATCTCGATCTTCTTAAATGCAATTTTTAAGATGCCTTGTTTCTCAAATTGCTGTAATTCCTGATTAATAGTCTGACGTGAACACATCATCATGTGAGCCAATTGTTCTTGTGAAAAGTGGATTGTCAGCTGTTCAATATTCAAATGATTGCCATAGCCATTTAAAATAAATAACAAACGTTGTGCTAAGCGTTGACTCAAACTTTGGGTTTGAATTGATATTAGTTCCATAAACGCATAACGTAATTTTTGGCTGGTGAGCTGTGCGATGTGAAACCAAAACTGGGGATGGTCTTGCATGAGCTGTTTAATCGGCAAAGCAGGTAAATAAAGCAGTACCGATTTTTGTAATGCAATTGCATCATGCGAGCGGGGTTGAGAATCGACTAAAGAGATTTCTCCAAACCACATAATTGGTTCAACAATCGCAGAAATAGCTTGTTTACCTTGAATATTGACATAGCCTAAGTAGATCGACCCATCTAAAACCGAATAAATACCATTAAATTCATCTCCCGATAAAAATATAGATTGATCCTTTTCAATGGTGCGAATATAGCTGTGCTGCAAAATATAATGTTGGTAATGCTGAGGAAGCTGAGAAAACCAAACATTGTTATCCAATAGTTGTTTGTACTTTTGATCCAAAATGTTAATCCTTATTTGGAATTGTCGTCTGCATGACAACTTTCTATTTTTATCTGGGTTATAGTCGAACTAAAGGTATAACAAGGAAGAAGAATATGTCAAAAATAGAACAGCTTTTAAGCCAATATGCAGCTTATCATTTAGACCGAAAAAATGTACTGACACATTTTATTGGTATTCCCATGATTGTGTTTTCTATTATCTGTTTGACCGCGCGTTTTGGCATTGTGGTATCCGGATATGAGTTGACTTTGGCGACAGCTATTTTGACCATAGCCGTCTTGTATTATCTCAGCTTGGATTGGATATTCGCTATCATTATGACGGTGGTTTTTGCTATTGCATATCCATTTGCATATGATATCGCTCAGTGGCAAACAGGCAGTTGGCTTTTAGCCAGTATCGGGATTTTTGTTGTCGGCTGGGTGTTTCAATTTATAGGGCATTTTTATGAAAAGAAAAAGCCTGCCTTTATGGATGATGTCATTGGTTTAGCGATTGGGCCATTATTTGTCTTGGCTGAATTGGTATTTTTATTTGGTTTTCGTAAACCTATGGAAGAGACAATGCTGATTGAAGCACGTAAACTTCGTGCAGAGATGGATGCTAAAACACAATTCATTCATATTGAAGTCAAATGATGTACATATAAAAAAAGCCCCGAATGATCGGGGCTTTTTTATTTCAATTAAACATTGAAACGGAAGTGTAGAACATCACCATCTTGTACGATGTAAGTTTTACCTTCTAAACGCCATTTGCCGGCTTCTTTAGCACCAGCTTCACCGTTGTATTGAACAAAGTCATCATAAGCTACGCATTCAGCACGGATGAAGCCTTTTTCAAAGTCAGTGTGAATTACGCCAGCAGCTTGTGGTGCTGTTGCGCCAACTTTAACAGTCCAAGCACGTACTTCTTGTACACCGGCAGTAAAGTAAGTTTGTAGGCCAAGTAATGAGTAGCCCGCACGAATCACCACGTTAAGACCTGGTTCTTCCATGCCTAATGCTTCTAAGAATTCAGCGCGATCTTCATCTTCAAGAAGTGAAATTTCTGCTTCAATTTGGTTGCAAAGTGGAACCACAATTGCATTTTCTTCTTCAGCCAATTTACGAACGGCATCAAGATGAGGGTTATTTTCAAAACCATCTTCTGCAACGTTTGCAATATACATAGTTGGTTTAAGCGTTAATAAACCAAAACCGCGTACCAGTTTACGTTCGTCATCATCAAGGTCTGCTGCACGTGCAGGTTTACCTTCATCCAATAATGGCAAGATTTTGTCTAGCACCGCTTTGGTTGCAATTGCTTCTTTATCGCCACCTTTGGCAGATTTCGCTAAGCGGACTACCGCTTTAGACACTGTTTCTAAATCAGAAAGCGCAAGTTCAGTATTAATTGTTGCGATGTCATCAAGCGGGTCAATTTTACCGTTAACGTGGATCACGTTTTCATCTTCGAAACAACGAACAACATGAGCAATCGCGTCAGTTTCACGGATGTTGGCAAGGAATTGGTTACCCAAACCTTCACCTTTAGATGCACCTGCAACCAAACCTGCAATATCAACAAATTCCATGGTGGTTGGAATAACGCGTTGCGGATTTACAATAGCAGTAAGTTTGTCTAAACGTGGATCTGGAACAGGCACGATACCTGTGTTCGGTTCAATCGTACAGAATGGGAAGTTTTCTGCAGCAATAGCTGCTTTAGTCAATGCATTGAAAAGTGTAGATTTACCAACGTTAGGCAGGCCTACAATACCGCAATTAAAACCCATGAAATAACTCACAAAGCGTTATATAAAAATTGCCAATGATTTTACATGAAAGCATAGATAAAGTCAGGTGATGCTTGTGGCTTTGTGACAAACTCAATCAAACAGGAATAATTAAGCAAAGGTCTTGAGCTGAATGCTGTTAAAGCGAAAGGCTTAAATCGATTTATTCTTAACAATTTCATAAAATTTCATTGTCTTTAAACAGTCGAATGACTAAAGTAAGCAAAAGAAAATAAACAGCTGTGAAAGCTTAAATTGTTGATGTAGCAGGAGTGTGCATGCGAATCTTATACCAGTTTCCTCTTTCTCATTTTTGTGAAAAAGCGCGTTGGATGCTGGATTACAAAGAACTGGATTACATTGCACAAAACTTAGTGCCAGGGGTGCATCGTGCCTTTGCGCGTTTAAAAACAGGGCAAAATCGTTTACCCATCTTAAAAGATCAGCAGGAATATATTGCGGACTCAACGCAAATTGCACTGTATTTAGATCAACATTATCCTGAACATCCTTTATTGCCAACAGAACCTAAACTCAGGCAAAAAGCCATTGAGATTAACGAAAAGACCTTAGAGTTGGGTCGTCATATTCGTCGTTGGATCTTATTGCATGCCTTAAATGATGATCAAGAATCGATGGAGATTCTGATTGGGGAAAAGGGTTATTTACGTCAGTTTGAACGTTTTTCTAAACCGATTTTAAAAGCGGTAATGACCAAAGGCTATGCGCTGACGGAAGACAGCGTTGCAGAGTCGAAAAAATTTATTGATGAAACCATTGATGAATTAAATGAGATATATGTCGCACAGCAGTCAGATTATTTCGTGGGACACTCTTTAAGTTTGGCTGATATTGCGGTGTGTTCGATGTTAGCACCTTTACTCGCGATTCCCTCAACACCGTGGGAAAAAGAGCACTTTGAAATGTTGTCACAGGATTTTCGTGATTATCAAAAAAAATTAATGGATATGCCCATTGGGCAATATGTAATTAGAACTTATAAAAGGGATCGTGCAGCACGTGTAGATTGGCGGGGGGTATAAATAAAAAAACGCGCATATAGCGCGTTTTTTTAGCTCTGATTAGAACCAGTTGTTTTGGTCTATATCGAGTGGTTTAAACAAGTTAGACAATGAGAATGAATCGAAACTTGGTAAAGTTTTCGGTACCCATGCATCGACTTTGTCTAAGCCTGGTAATAGGTTACCTAAATTGATGCTTGATGAAGATGAACCACCAATACCAGAAAGCAAATCGCTGATATTTGGTAATTCTAAACCGCTACCTTGACCGATATTGCCAAGTAAGTCGCCGATTGCCGATAAACCGTCAGAACCTGAAGAAATTGAGCCGAGCAAGCCGCCTAGATCAATGCCATTGTCGGCTTGACCTAAATTACCAATTAGGTTGCCAATTGCGCCTAAATCGAATCCACCGCCAATGTTGTTGCCAATTAAGCCACCAACAACATTTACGATTTGCGATAAATCAAGATTGTTATCACCTTGGATCAGGCCACCGACCAAATTAGCAATCGAACTAAGATCGATACCACCAAGTTGGTTGCCAATTAAACCATCAAGCACAGGCAGAATTTGCTCAACATTTAACTCACCGCCATTGATTAAACCACCAACAACGCCAACAATCGCACCAATGTCTACGCCACTTGCTTGGTTACCAATTAAATCGCTAATGACAGGCGCAAGGGCAGCCAAATCTAATCCACCACCATTGGTTAAGCCGCTAACCAAATTCGCGATTGCACCAACATCAATACCACCTAAATTGTTGCCGATTAAGCCGCTAAGTAATGGCAGGATGCTTTCAATATCAAGATTGCCACCGTTGATTAAGCCACCGACAAGACCCACGATTGAGTCAATATCAACACCGCCAAGATTGTCGCCAATTAGACCACTAACAAGAGGAAGAATCGCACCGATATCAAGACTGCCACCGTTCATTAAGCCTGTGACTAAACCAACAATTGCATTGATATCTACACCACCAAAGTTGCTACCAATCAGACCGCTCAGCAGTGGTAAGATGCTTTCAATATCCAGGCCACCACTGTTGATTAAGCCACCAACCAAGCCCACGATCGCATCGAGGTCGACACCACCTAAGTTATCGCCAATTAAACCACTGACAAGTGGAAGAATTGCATTGATATCTAAGCTACCACCGTTAATTAAGCCGCTGACCACACCTACGATTGAACCAATATCGATACCACCGGTATTGCCACCTAATAAGCCACCCAAGAGTTGAGTGACTTGTCCAAGATCGATATTCGAGTTGCCATTGATCAATTGAGTCACTAAGCCAACGATTGCGGTAATGTCAAAATCACCACCTGTTAAACCACTGGTGAGACCAGCAACATTTACATCAGCAGCTTTTGCACCTGAGAGGGGCGCTAATAAATTCGTCAATGATGAAAGATCAAGACCTGAACTACCGCCACCAATTAAGCCTGCAAGTACGCCTGCCAATGATGGAACATTGATATTGCCGAAGATGTCTGTGAATTGACCATCTTGATCAATCAAGGCAATCACAGGTGTAAGTGCTGAAATCACGCCATTAATATCATTTGAAAGGGTGAATAATGATGGGTTATTAATGAGTGCCAATACTTTTTGAACAGCATTGAGCACATCGTAAAGTGTTTGTACGGTTTGAGCCTGATCAGCATCTAAAGCATCACTTTCTGCTAAAAGCGCCAATAATGGATTAATACCTTTAAGTACACCATTGATGGTGTCAGGAATTTGACCATTACCTGCATTTGAAAGTGTAGTCACTAAAGTCGTGATGCTGCCTACAACAGTCGGTAATGCTTTTTGCAATTGTGCAAGATCGATATTTGAATCCGCAGGAACAATTGAAGCAAGTAATGGCATCAATGATTTGGTAACGGATGTTGCAATTGTGCTGAGGTCTAAGTTTGCAAGTCCACCATTGGCAGAAATTAATGGACCTACTGCGCCAAGTACTTTAGATAATGTTGTAACGATAGAAGAAGCATCAGTTGATGAAGTTGCATTACTTAATGTTTTAAGTAATGGTTGTAAAGTATTAATCGCAGAGGTCAGTTCAGGGCTTACAGTGCCACTTGTGCTGGTTTTATTAATTAAATTTTGAAGTGTGCTTACAATCTGAGGTAATGCTGAAACTAATTGACTTGTTTCAATAGAGGATGAAGATCCACTAATTGAACCTAAAATAGGTTGCAGGCTCGATAACACAGATTTTAATGCATCTGAATTAAGGCTTGGTGTTGATCCCGAGCTTAAACCTTGTAATAGAGAACTGATTTGCGGCAATGAACTTGTAAGTGAGCCGAGATCCACAGTCTGGGTTTTCGGGGTGAGTAGGTTACTAATAATATTCGAAGGTGAAAGAACCGAACTTATTTTAGTTGTGATTGAAGATAAAATGGATTTGATCGCCATTGGGTTGTAGTCCTTTATTGTTTTGATCTTTATGCTTTGATTGTTGTTTTCTGGCAAAGCGTTTGCAGCAGACAGTTTAGGTATTTTTATACAGCTGTAAACTAAGCCGAAATCGATCAAAATCTTATTTCTGTGTATTGGCTCACAATTTTAATATTTTGTTCATACTGAAAAGTGAGTGAAAACACTATTTTAAGTGGTTTTTGCAGTTTATCTAAATTTAGCGGATTCGGATGAATGGTATGAAAATCAAGCAGCTATGAAATATTTGGTTTTAGGCCTATATGGAGAAAATTTATCAAAAAATAGGCAAACACTCATAATTTATATTTAAAAAAGGTTTTAATAATTCAAATAAAGCTTTATAACAAATTAAATAGCGAAAATAATTTTCAAAACATAGATGCAACAGAAGTGTGAGTATCTACGCAGGGGATAAGAATGGAATTAGATCGTTTCGACAAGAATATTTTAGAAATCTTAACCCATGAAGATGTCAATCTAAATGAACTGTCTGAACGGGTAAATTTATCTGTCAGTTCAGTACACCGCCGTATTAAGCACTTAATTGATCATAATATTATTAGTGGTTTAAAACGTGAGATTAATTATCAAAAGCTGGGCTTTAGTTTACATGTGCTGTTACAGGTGTCGTTAAGCAAACACGACAGCGATACTTTTGCGAAATTTTTAGAAGAACTTGAAAGTATTCCTGAAGTAATTAATGCGTTTTTAGTGACAGGGCAGTCCGCTGATTTTATTGTAGAAGTGGTTGCACGGGATATGGAAAACTACAGTGAAATTCTCCTTAAACGTATTGGTAAAATTGAGCATGTGACGGCATTGCACTCAAGCTTTGTGATTAAGGAATATAACGTGTTTAACTGTACGGGTTTATTAAATAAGGTTTAAATAAAAACACGAGATCATAAAAAACGCACCTTAAGGTGCGTTTTTTAATTCAAACAAAATTAAGCATCAAGTTCAGCTAAAACTTCATCTGAGAATTCAACGTTGGTATAAACGTTTTGAACATCATCAAGATCTTCAAGCATATCAATCATTTTCATGATTTTTTTCGCTTGGTCGATGTCAGTGATTTCAGCTTTCGTTGATGGGCTCATCACAACTTCAGCATTGTCGGATTTTAAACCTGCTGCAGTTAGAGCATCTTGAACATCACCAAATGCTTCAGGTGTAGTAATGACTAAGATTTCATCTTCATCAACTTCGATGTCTTCTGCACCTGCTTCTAAAGCCACTTCCATGATTTGATCTTCTAAAGATACATCTTCAAAAGTGATCTCACCACGTTTAGTGAATAGGAAAGATACAGAACCGTTTGTACCAAGGTTACCATCAGTTTTTGTAAAGCAGTGACGAACATCAGGAACAGTACGGTTTAAGTTATCAGTCATTGTTTCAACAATAACAGCAACACCACCGACACCATAACCTTCGTAAGTTACTTCTTTTAAATCATCGTTGTCATCGCCACCCGCACCACGTTGAATAGCGCGATTGATCACATCACGTGTCATGTTTACAGACAATGCTTTTTCGACAACAGCACGTAAACGTGGGTTGCTACCTGCATCTGGACCGCCGAGTTTTGCAGCAGTAGTTAATTCACGGATGTATTTGGTAAAAAGTTTACCGCGGCTAGCATCTTGTTTTGCTTTACGATGCTTAATATTGGCCCACTTGGAATGACCCGCCATGCGAATGTTGCTCCTTGTAGATTGGCTTTATGCCTATCAGAATGACGAAATTCTACCATAAGCTTTTTTTTAAAAAAAAGTGCTTGGTTTTGAGAATATTGGGATGGAACAAAAAATATACGATTTTAAAGTGCCTGAATACATGACTGATGAATGGATATGCAGTCGAGATTGCACTTTAAAACGTAACGATTGTTTTCAAACCAGTTAAAACGAATTTTGGTTTTATTCTGGAATAACGATATCGAGTCCAACATTCTCTTTATAGAGTTTTTTAATCGTTGCTAAATCTGTAGCTAAATCTGAAGGGTAGATTTTCCCCAAAATTCCACCTTGTTTAGTTTTTGAGTTTGCATACATTAAAACGATTGGGACATTTGCTGCTTTTGCAATATGCCAAAATCCTGTGCGAATTGGACGACGAGCTTCACCGTTTTTAGCACGTGTCGCTTCAGGTGCAATCACCAAATTAAAGGTTTCATTTTGACTGAAGTGCTCAACCATTTGCGTCACAATGTCTTTATTGGCTTTACGGTCAACAGCAATACCACCAATTGATTCTAATAAAGGTTTAAAAGGACCTTTGAAGAGTTCTTTTTTAATTAGAGTGTGGATTTTAATGCCGTAAATTTGGAAAAGTGCTAAAGAAAGCACAGCATCCATCATTGAGGTATGTTCAAAACCAATGATGACTTGTTTCTGTTCTAGAACGTTAGGTTCAACATGGTATTTCCAACCTGCAAGTTTAAATGCAGATTCACCAATAAATTTATTCAGCATAATTCAAGCAAAAAAATTGAGAAGTGGCATAATTTCTTACGCTTGAGACTTTGAGTCAAGAATAATTGTTTTAAAAAAATATAAATACACACTCTTATTGGTGGATATGTGGAAACTTGAATAGATTTATTAATATTTTTTATGTATTTATTATTTACTCATAATTGATTAAATGTCTTATCAAATATAAAAATAGTCTTATTTTTATGCAAAATTTACTATCCTTATGCGGGTTAAGGCATTAGACTTTTGTCGAAGATGAAGAGTGGCGGTTTCATCTGACTAAGTTGACAGAATTCTTCAGGGATTTCAAAAAATGACCTATTTGACTGCTTTTTTATTTGCTCTAATCCTCTTAGTGATGATTTTTGTATGGTCTTTGATCGAAATTTATCTCGATGTCCGTAAAGCTGATGAATTTGACAGTGAATATTTGGATTCCTAATTACACTTTTGATGTGTGGGCTTAATGGTATTTGAGTCCACCTGAAATCAATTAAGATCTAAAACCAATTAATAAGAATGAGAATAAAAAGATTTCTTTAGTTGAAAAATCATTTTGTTTAGAGGTGGTCCCACTTGTTTGAACAACTAAAAGCGTATTTATAAGTGATATTCCGCTCTAGTTAAGCCACCTTGTTTTGTTGGGGTAGCTGATCATAGTAAAACTCATTTGGTGTCAATTTGTCTAGACTCGAATGAGGTCGTTTCAAATTATAAAACTCAAAATATGCACTCAATTGCTTTTTCGCATCTGTGACACTGCTATAAGCTTTGAGATACACCTCTTCATATTTAACGCTCCGCCATAATCGTTCAACCATCACATTATCAATCCATCGACCTTTACCATCCATACTGATTTGAATGCCATTTGATTTCAATACATCAATAAATGCATCACTGGTGAACTGACTGCCTTGGTCTGTATTAAATATTTCAGGTGATCCATATTTTTCAATTGCTTCATTTAAAGCCGAAATACAAAAATCCACCTCCATACTAATCGATACCCTATGCGCAAGTACCTTGCGGCTATGCCAATCAATCACAGCACATAAATAAACAAAGCCTTTTGCCATAGGGATATACGTTATATCCGTAGACCACACTTGATTACTGCGCAGAATAGCCAACCCTTTGAGCAGATATGGATATTTACGGTGAGCTTGATTAGCCTGGCTTAAATTTGGTTTGCAATATAACGCCTGAATACCCATTTTCTTCATTAAAGTACGTGTATGACGTCGTCCTATATGATGCCCTTGACGATTCAACAAATCACGCATCATACGACTGCCTGCAAAAGGATATTGCATATGTAATTCATCAATACATCGCATCAGTTTCAGATCTGATGAGCTAACAGGTTTTGGGCGATAATAATAACAACCACGAGAGACTTTCAGTAACTTAGCCTGTTTAGATACTGAAATCTGAAGTGAGTGATCGATTAACTTTTGTGGTTGAAGCGGCCCAGTTTCTTCAACACACCTTCTAAAAAATCAATTTCTAATGCCTGCTCACCGATTTTTGCATGTAACTTTTTAAGATCAATGGGGGGTTCTGATGGAGCTTTTGATTGATCGAAAGCTTGCGAGGAAGCTGAGATCAATTGATTTTTCCAGTCAATAATTTGGTTTTGATGAACATCAAACTCAGAACTCAATTCAGCAAGTGTTTTTTCTGCTTTGATCGCAGCAAGTGCTACCTTAGCTTTAAAGTCGTTTGAATGATTTCTTCTTGGTCTACGTGCCATAAAATACTCCATATATTGATGTTTATAACATCATTTGAGGAGCAGAATATCACTTATAGGAGTTGTTCAAATTTCCGGATCCATCTCTTTTTCCTAAGTTTAAATTTTCTGCTTCCTAAGTTCGACCAAAGACTGACTTGAATTTGTATTTTGCAAAATGGATTGTTGTCTAAGTGTGCAACTGTAAAGAAAAGTGCTTGTCTTTTGAAAAAATCTTAGCTAGTATTCAGTGCGTTTGAACTTGTTGATAAATAACAAATTCAGCCTATAGGGCCTATAGCTCAGTTGGTTAGAGCAGCGGACTCATAATCCGTTGGTCCACAGTTCAAGTCTGTGTGGGCCCACCAAATTCAAAAAACCTCCAAATTATTTGTTTGGAGGTTTTTTTTATGCCATTTATATTCTTCTATATTTACCTTGTATTGGTGCAATCATCACTCAAAAATAATTTTGATCATTCAAACGAAAATAACTCAACTTGGTATTTGGAAAAATTTGTATAAGTTAATTGATTGATCTCATTTTATTAAACGAAAA
Source organism: Acinetobacter sp. NCu2D-2 (assembly GCF_001647675.1). Classification (NCBI taxonomy): domain Bacteria; kingdom Pseudomonadati; phylum Pseudomonadota; class Gammaproteobacteria; order Moraxellales; family Moraxellaceae; genus Acinetobacter; species Acinetobacter sp. NCu2D-2. Next base: position 1,533,851 of record NZ_CP015594.1, on the reverse strand, counting down.
TAAATTGAAATAACTCAATTTAATTCTAAAAAATTTGAGTAAAAATGTGAAATTAATCTCTTTTTAAGTGTGTAACAATGGTGCAGTTGTTGGTTATAGTGCGTAGAAGAACTGAAAATAATGATGAAATGCATTTTACAAAACTAAAAAATATGTTAATTAATAATAGGTGATTTTTTAAACGAAATCAGATGTTTCAGGAAGAAATATTGAGAAGCAAGAACCATAATGATTAAACGGGAGTTTTAAACATGCTTCAATTATTAAAGAAAATTTTTTGCTTGCACATTTATGAATACGAGCAAATGGAAGAAATTGGTGCACACAAGGAATGTCGTAAGTGTGGTATCAACAAAGAATAAGCTTGAACAATAAAAAAGTGAGCATAGGCTCACTTTTTTATATTTGAATGTTTTAAAATTACAACTTCTTCAATTAATTGCTATGCTTTATGAGCAAAGATTTCCTTCAAGATACCTACGTGGTCGACTCAAATTTAGCAGATACCTTACATTGGCTATGCTTACATCAAGATTGCTATGATTCTTTTGAATTTGATGTGTTAACGAAATCCTTGAAAGTTCATCATGCCAACGGTACAGATGAAATTCTTGAAGGGGATTATCTCAATGCAAAATATGGCATTCTCATTACTGCACATAATTTTAGTCAGCGCTGATAAGTTCAGCCATTGCATCAATTGCGAGATCTGAGTGATCAGTTTTGGCTTTTTCAGCACGTAGTCCTAATTTTCCAAAAAGCTGTTGATCCTTACCTTGTCCTGCATTTGGTGTGGTAAGAAGTTTTTCTCCAGAGAAGATTGAGTTTGCCCCGGCCATAAATGCCAAGGCTTGATCTGAATCGCTCAAACTTTCTCGACCTGCAGAAAGACGAATATAACTCTTTGGCATGGTAATACGTGCAATAGCGATCGTTCTGATCCATTCGATGACATCTAGTTTTTCTGTATGTTCTAATGGAGTCCCTTGAATCGGAACAAGAAGATTGATTGGCACAGATTTAGGTTGGATCGGTAAGGTAGCCAGTTCATGAATTAATCCAATACGATCATGCTCAGATTCACCTAATCCCACAATTCCGCCACTACAAATATTTAAGCCCGCATCTCGAACATGTTGTAACGTATTTAAACGGTCATCAAAAACACGAGTACTGATAATATTTGGGTAATATTCGCGTGAAGTGTCTAAATTGTGGTTGTAATAATCCAATCCTGCATCTTTTAATCGAGTGGCTTGATCAGCATTAAGCATGCCTAAGGTCATACAGGTTTCAAGCCCCAATGCTTTAACTTCACGTACCATTTCTAATACATAGGGCATATCTCGTTCGTGAGGATTACGCCAAGCAGCGCCCATACAAAAACGAGTAGAACCTAAATCACGTGCAGCTTTGGCTTCTTGAATCACTTTTTCGACAGCAATGCGTTTTTCAGCCTCTAAGTTCGAATCGTAATGTGCAGACTGGGAGCAATATTTACAATCTTCGGGACACTTTCCTGTTTTAATTGACAATAAGGTGCTCACTTGGATTTCATTTGGTTTGAAAAATTGGCGATGAATTTGCTGTGCTTGAAAAACTAAGTCCAAAAATGGTTGTTGATAAAGCGTTTGTATTTCTTGGCGAGTCCAATCATTTCGATGCAGCATTATTGATCCTAAGTTGCATTATTTTTATTCATCTTACTGAAATTTAGACAACTTCCAAGCCAATTTTGAACTCTAAAATAGCAAGGAATTTCTGTAAAAATTTATTTTCTAAGAAATTTATAAAATGAAACTTATTAGCAGAGTTTTGTGTTTTATCGGCAAGATGCTAACAAAGTTTAAAAATTAAGAAATAATCTAGTTGTGCTGAATATGCAGCTAAAAATAATAAATAGGGATAATTTAGCTGATAACTTTAAGAGAAGCTTAAATTAAAGCTTGATCACGTTTTGCGAGTTGCTCTTGTATTGCCCAATCAATATGAACCTGCACGATCTCATCAAAATTTTCTCGAGTTGATTTGAGTGTTTGCACAATATTTGAGCTATATGGTGCATTGCCTAGTCCAATTGCGATATTGCGCATAAAACTTTGATAGCCTGTTCGACGAATTGGACTGCCTTCTGTTGAGACTAAAAAGGTTGGTTCATCCCATTGCCAGAGATCTAAAAGTGTCACTTGATCAAGTCCATGTCGTGGATAGAAATCTTCAACATTGGTTTTCTTGGCAAAACTGTTCCATGGGCAAATCAATTGACAGTCATCACAACCAAATATTCGATTGCCAATACCACGTCTTAATTCTTCAGGAATAACGCCTTTATATTCAATTGTAAGATAAGCAATACAGCGCCGTGCATCTAACATATACGGTTCAACAATTGCTTGAGTCGGGCAGATATCAATACAGGCATTACATGAACCACAATGTTTAGTCGTCGGCTCATCAAATTCAAGTTTAAGCGAGGTGAATAGCTCACCTAAAACAAAGAAAGAACCCGATTTTTTATGAATGAGCAGGGTGTGTTTGCCAGTCCATCCCATACCAGCATTCTCGGCTAATGATTTTTCAAAAATCGGTGCTGAGTCAGCAAATGGACGTGATTCAAAGTCGCCCACACGTTGTCTGATTTTGGCTGCTAACTGTTTAAGACGACCGCGCATCGTTTTATGGTAATCACGGCCACGTGCATAGCGTGCAATGATTGCAGAATTTGGTGCATAAGGCACAGTACGTGGTTTTGGAGTCTCGACCAAATAATCCATACGTACACAAATAATAGATTGCGTATTTGGAACCAATAAAGTTGGATCTGCGCGTTTTTCTAAGTTTTCTTTCAGATAATCCATATCTGCATGATAACCACGATCAAGGTATTCTTGTAAGCGCGGTAATTCTGCTTGAGCATCTGGTTTGGCAATGACACAATCAGAGAAACCCAATTCCAATGCTTGAGCTTTAATCCAAGCAGTTAATTCACTTGAATCATATTGATACGCTTGAATTTGTGATGAAGAATTGGATGTTGTCATAAACCAAAGACAGGGATTAGAAAATGCAGCAACGAGTTTACCATAGCAAGGATATTCAGGCATGGGAGCAACGTTGGTTTGCGCAGCAAAATTCGTCCTATGGTTTAATGCAGCAAGTCGCTTGGCTAATTAGCAATCGCCTAATTAAACAGTTTGAAACTTCGAATTTTCATCGAATCGCGGTGTGTTGCGGTGCAGGAAACAATGCAGGTGACGGGTATCTGATTGCCAAATATTTAAAGCAGCATGGTTTTGAGGTGGAGATTTATGCCTCTAGTTTAGGTCAGTCTTCTGATCTGAATCTAGCTTATAAAGAAGCTCAACAGTCAAAGATTAAAATATACCCCCACTTTAATTTTCAAAAAAATTACGATGTATATATTGATGCGCTATTTGGTATCGGGCTCAATCGTCCCTTAAGTCAAGATTGGCAACAGATTATTCAATCTATTAATGAGGCAAGGGGATTTAAGGTTTCAGTCGATCTTCCGAGTGGCTTAAATGCTAATACAGGTCGACCCATGCCGATTTGTATTCAGGCGGATCAGACGTATACAGTCTTGGGCTTCAAAGCAGGTTTATTTACAGGATTAGGCAAACAATACGCAGGACATATAGACGTTATTGATGCGATTCCTGCAGATGCTATGCTTCAACCACTTGCATATTTGAGTCCGCATAATATTCATTTGCCAATGCGTAAAGCATTTGGACATAAAGGTACGTATGGTCACGTTTTAGTGATTGGTGGACATGGCAATATGGGCGGAGCGGTGATTATGGCTGCGGAAGCTGCGTTTGCTTCAGGTGCTGGAAAGGTCACTGTGATATGTGATGCAAAACATCATATAGCTATCTTATCGCGTGCCCCTAATATCATGCTTGCAGACATCAACACTATGTCTGAAGAAGATCGTGTAAATCTGTTAAAACAAGTCGATGCGGTTTGTTTTGGTATGGGGTTAGGTCGCGATCAATGGGCACAGATGCAATATGAAACATGGTTTAAATTAATACAGCAATCCAATCTAGAAGTGGTCCTTGATGCTGATGCTCTATGGTTCTTAGCTCAGTTTCCCCAAAAGTTAAATTCTCAAACCTATTGCACGCCACACCCAGGCGAAGCTGCAACATTGTTAGGGCTAAAAACTTCAGAGATTGAATCAGATCGTATTGCGGCTATTTATGCCTTACAAGATAAATACGTAGGGCAATGGGTGTTAAAAGGATCGGGGAGTTTAACCCTCGAAGATGAACTATATATTTGCACCGCAGGAAATGCGGGCATGGGTACTGGTGGCATGGGTGATGTACTTGCAGGCATGATTGCAAGTTTAAAAGCACAATTTCACCAAGAGATTGCTTTACATCAAGTGGTGACTTTGCATGCACTTGCAGGTGATGACTTGGCTAAACATGGTGAGCGTGGTTTACAGGCACAGGATATGAAGCATGCGATTTATAAAGTAGTGAATAGCAGTAACTAAATCGACTACAATAGTTTTAATAATATTTAAAAATTAAATGCTTTGCTAAACATTATATTTATGTGGGGGAAATATGGTTCAACAAATTATAGCTATAATTTTTATTTTACTGATTTTTTTGTTTCTTATTAATTTAGGAAAGATAACAAAACCTAAAGCTAAGAAAGCTGCAATTCAAGTCGCTCCTTATAATTTTATACAAATTTTAAAAGAAACCTTTCCTCAATATCATATTCTTAAGCGAAATGATGCGTATATGATTTGTGAGATTAATCACCGTAATGAACCAGAGGAAATAGTGATTATTCGGATTAATCAAAGAAATTCTAAAGAGATTAGACCAGTTGGACGAATACTAGCTGTTTCTTATAGTCACTATCCGTCAATAAAAGAAATGCAAAGTGACTTTAAAACTCATTTGTAGTTATCTTCGTCTACTGCTCACGCGACTACGGCCTCGTGCCATACCACCAAGGGCGTTCAATACTGCCATTTTACTCATACTGCCTGAGGCATGGGCATGACAAATTGCAGCTGCAAGGGCATCGGCAGCATCCTGTTGCGGTTTAATGCTCAAATTTAAAATACGCATCACCATCATCTGTACTTGGTCTTTTTCTGCTGCACCGTAGCCAACCACAGATTGTTTAATTTGACGTGCGGTATATTCAGCCACTTGTAAATCGAGATTTACTAAAGCTGCAATTGCAGCGCCACGCGCTTGACCAAGCTTTAATGCAGAATCGGGGTTTTGTGCCATAAATACTTGTTCTACAGCTGCTTCAGTTGGCCCATAGAATTTTACAATACGTTCTACACCGGCAAAAATTCGTTTTAATCGTTCAGGCATTTCCGCCGTTTCAGTTCTAATAGTACCGGCATCGACAAAAGTCAGTTTTGAACCTTCTTTTTGAATGATTCCATAACCTGTTAGACGTGAACCTGGATCAATCCCGATAATTAATGACATGCCTGCACTTTAAAAATAAAATAATGCCCATATTGTTACATAAGCGTATCAAAAAAGCTTGATCGTGATTAAGCACTTGATGACAGCATTCTATTTATTAAACTGAGTTTAGATTCATTTTTATGAAATTATTTCTTATTATTCTTGCCAGCTTAGTCCTCGAAGTGTTTGTGTGGATTGGCGTGGGTGACCTCGTCGGAAGCATGTGGTACGTCTTTTTCTGGTTTGTGGCAGCCTTTGTGATTGGTTTGAATCTGATTCGCAAGTATTCCGCTGGTGTTATGCCTCAAATGCAACAGATGCAAATGGGTCAAATGAGTGGCGATCCTGCTTTGGCTTCTAATCTTCCAAAAATTTTGGCAGGTTTCTTCTTGATGATCCCAGGTTTGATCAGTGATGTCATTGCAGTGCTGATTTTGATTCCACCTGTGCAACAAGCGTTTAAGAACATCATGATGAAAACAATGATGAAACGTCAGCAAGCCATGATGGAACGAATGATGGGTGGCATGATGGGAGATATGGGCGGTGCTCAAGGTCAAAACCCATTTGCAGATATGATGCGTCAAATGCAAGAGATGCAAAACCAACAAGGTGGACGAGACTCCACTATCATTGATGGTGAAGCTCGCGAAGTAACACCAGATGCTAAAAAAATTGAAATGAAAGACATTAATCCAAAATAAAATCTTTTTGCTCAAAAGAAACCGAATCAAATGATTCGGTTTTTTAATGGAAATTTCTGACAGATCGGTGTAAAAGATAGCTTAATTTTTGTCGCCGTTTTGCTTGAAATGTCTTTGTTATTGACCATCTGTATTTTACATTTTGTGGCTCAGTTAAGTCCGGGACCTGATATTTTATTGATTGCTAAAAGTGCTGCATCGACCACACGCCTGAATGCATTAAAAGTGATTGCTGGTATCAGCTTAGGGATTGTCGTATGGGTAGTGCTGACCTTAGTTGGTTTTACCGTCCTCATCGATCAGTTTCCATGGATTCAGCAAGTCCTGATGATTGTCGGGGCAGTTTTTCTTGCCAAAATGGGGTGGGCAATGCTGAATGGTGGTATAAAAAGTTTTAAATCCCGTCATCAAGCACAGACAGAATCAAGTGAAGAACAAGCCCCACAGAATTATTTTTTAATTGGCTTATTTACTAATCTCGCAAATCCGAAAACCTTAATTTATTTCAGCAGTGTATTTTCGTTGGCTTTAAGTTCTTCAGCTTCGGATTATTTAAAAGCACAATTGGCGGTCATTATACCAGTACAGACATTTTTAACATTTACTGTATTAATGCTGCTGATTTCACAACCTAAAATTAAAGACCTGTATCAACGATCAGGCAGTTATATCGATATGATTTCAGGTGTGCTGTTTTTAATGTTCGCAGTTTGGTTGTGTTATGACGCAGCTTTACTGATCTGAAGTAGATTCATTTAGAGGCTTTAAAACGCTGGCATCTGAATTTATATTTCCCGTTGGCTCGCTTTGCTGATTTGAAGATTGGCGATATTGGTTCGGTTTGAGGGTGGTTTCAGTATTTTCAGAACCATGATAACGACGGCTACGGTTTGCACGCTCGCGTAATCCGCCTTTTTTAATTAGTAGAACCATATCTTTCTCCTTGCTGGATTGATTATTTTAACCAATATCAGCAAGCATAGGGCTTAAATATCGGTATTCAGCTGCTAAAAGACTTGCGCGCGTGCATGAGTTTTATCCAAATGTCGCTACTTTGGATTTTTATGATCGAGCACATCCAATAAAGTATGTTGCTCAGGCACTTCATTGTTATGTGATTGGACATAGGCTTGGATCCCTTTAATTGCCACAACTGCAATGAGGCAGGCAATAATGCAGAAAATCCAAAAACCATATGGGCTTCGAATATTGTGTGAACCGCAATTCGTGCATTCTTTATCCATGGAAGAAACAACTTTATTGCAGCAAGCACAATGATATTGATAGTGCATTGTTATATCCCTCCTTATTCATTTTTTTATATCCTTATTATATTTATAATATTCAACCATTTTGGGCTTGAAGTTTGTATGACTTGTGAATGGATTTGTATCTTAAGCAACGCATTCATTCAGTAAAAAAATCATCTATAAATGCGAGAGTAATGCAATGACAGCAATAAAAAAGCCAGTCATTTGACTGGCTTTTTTAGACTCTAAACTTAAATTATTGCCCAGAACGGATGATGTAATCAAAAGCAGACAGTGATGCTTTCGCGCCTTCACCTGTGGCAATGATGATTTGTTTGTACGGTACTGTTGTACAGTCACCCGCAGCAAATACACCTTTCACATTGGTTTCGTTGCGCTCGTTAATCACAATCTCACCACGATTCGTCAACTCAACTTTGGTTTCTTTTAAGAAATCAGTGTTTGGTAACAAACCAATTTGTACGAAGATCCCTGCAAGTTCAACAGTGTGTTCTTCATCAGTGGCACGGTCTTTGTATTTCAAAGCCGTCACTTGTGAACCATCACCAACCACTTCAGTCGACAAGGCATTTTTGATCACAGTCGTATTCGGCAAGCTGTTGAGTTTGTCTTGCAATACTTGGTCAGCACGAAGTTTGGTATCAAACTCAACCAATGTTACATGCTCAACAATACCTGCAAGGTCAATCGCCGCTTCTACACCTGAGTTACCACCACCGATCACAGCAACACGTTTGCCTTTGAACAATGGACCATCACAGTGTGGGCAGTACGCAACACCACGGGTTTTGTATTCTTGCTCACCCGGTACATTCATTTCTCTCCAACGTGCACCTGTAGACAGGATCACAGTTTTCGATTCAAGTTTTGCACCATTTTCAAGCGTCACTTCAACTAAACCATTGGCAGTTTCGTCCGCACCTTTGATGTCAGATACACGTTGTAGGTTCATGATGTCGACACCATATTCACGAACGTGTGCTTCCATTTCAGCAGCAAACTTAGGACCTTGAGTTTTTTGCACTGACGTGTAGTTTTCAATGTCCATGGTATCCATGACCTGACCACCCATGCGTTCAGCCACGATCCCAGTTTTAATGCCTTTACGTGCTGCATAGATTGCAGAAGTGTTCCCTGCAGGGCCACCCCCAATCACAAGCACATCAAATGCATCTTTAGCATTTAATTTTTCAGCATCTTTGGCAGCAGAGTTGGTATCTAACTTGGCAATGATTTCTTCCAATGTCATACGACCTTGACCGATATGTTCATTGTCTTGGAAGACCATCGGTACAGCCATGATTTTGCGTTCTTCAACTTCGTCTTGGAAGAATGCACCATCAATCATGGTTGTTGTTGTGCCTGGGTTATAGATCGCGATCAAGTTCAAGGCTTGAACCACGTCAGGACAGTTATGACAGCTTAACGATACAAACACGTCAAAGTTAGATCGAACGCCTAAACCTTTAATTGAAGCCAAAACTTCATCAGACACTTTTGGTGCATAACCTGAAGTTTGAAGTAATGCGAGAATCAATGAAGTGAACTCATGACCCATTGGAAGACCTGCGAAGTAAACACGTGGTTCTTCACCTGCTTTTGCCACACCAAAGCTTGGTGCACGTTTGTTTTGACCATCAAAACGTGCAGTCACAAGTGAAGATAATGCCGCAATTTCTTCAACCAGTTCTTTGATTTTGGCAGATTTGTCTGAGTCATTTAAAGTCGCAACCAATTCGATTGGACTTTCTAAGCGTTCTAAAAGTGCTTTTAATTGAGCTGTAGTATTTGTGTCTAACATTGCTAACGTCTCCAAAGGAGTAAATGTTCATTCGATGAGAGAATAGTAATAGAATCCAATAAATAGGTAAAACGGTTAGTATTTATAAATACAATCGAAAAAATAGATATTAGATGCGTTTTCTCTGCTTTTTCATAGCTATAAATGGGGATGAAACAGTAAATTTCAAGTAAGTGCATATAGCGTTATTCAATTTAACGTATGATTAAGCTCAAATGGCTATTGGAAATATAAAGATGTTACAACGCGGTATTTATAAACATTACAAAGGGCAGCTTTATCAAGTCTTGCATGTAGCAACACATAGCGAAACACGTGAAGAACTTGTGGTTTATCAATGTTTATATGGCGACTATTCAATTTGGGTACGACCATTGACTATGTTTACTGAGGTCGTGACATTAGATGACGATCGTGAGCTTGAACGTTTTAAACTGATTCAGGCACTTTAAGTCTGAAAAATAATGGGTCAGGGGTGAAATATGCAGAGGGAAAAAAATTGCATATTTCACATTCATTGATTTAATTGAGTAGTGTTAAAAATTAAGCAATATAAAGTTTATTGAAGTTTAGATCATACTCTAAGTATTTTTTGACGAAGGCTGCTTTGTCTTTACGCCTGAGTAAATTGTCATAAATATATTCAGGAACAGGATGGTAAAGCTCAATCATTCCATTGCTATAAAAAATCTGTAAATGATAGCTTGAATAATTATAAGAATAGCGAACAACGGTAAGTGGTACTCCCATAAGCATGCACCTCACTTTTAAGGAAAAACTGATGTGTTTACTTGACGCTAGTGCAATCAAATGGTTTTAAATATAGTGATATTGTATAAGTTCAGAGTATTCATGTAGTCATGATTTAAAACTTAAAAAATAAATAAAATCATCATCTTTTTAATTTACTTGGTATTTACGATTTATTGCATAAAGCTCATATTTTGAAAGTTAGTTCAGTTTTAAACTGCATTGAAAAATAAGTTTCATCACAGAATAACGATCGAGTCAAAAATGAAAATATTTCAATGTTCTCACTGTGAAAATGTGGTGTATTTCGATAACCAATTTTGTACAGCGTGTCACTCTGTTTTAGGCTTTGATTCTCGTCAATTAAAAATGTGTGCACTGACACCTGAAGAAAATCAGTCCTATAAAGAACCAGCATCCCAAATTACATATAAGTTTTGTGCCAACCATATCTATGGGGTGTGTAATTGGATTTTAGAAAAATCAGACTCACATGATTTTTGTATCGCTTGTCGAGTGAATCGTGTGATTCCCAACTTAAGTGAGCCTCAATATCGAAAACGTTGGCAGAAGATTGAGTTAGCTAAACATCGCTTAATGTATAGTCTGTTGCGCTGGAATTTACCTGTTGAACCTAAATCAATTGACCCAAAGCGTGGATTGGCCTTTGACTTTAAAGCAGATCCGAATTGTCCTAATGCACCTCGCATATTAACAGGGCATGACAATGGCTTGATTACCTTAAATATTGCTGAAGCAGATGATGTTGAGCGTGCCATGGCACGTAAAAATATGGATGAGGTTTATCGGACTTTATTGGGCCACTTTCGTCATGAAATTGGCCATTATTATTGGGATATATTGGTCGATCAGACTGAGTTTTTAAATCCATGTCGCGAGTTGTTTGGCGATGATCGTGCTTCTTATCAAGAGGCTTTAGACAAACACTATCATCAAGGGCCACCTGTAAATTGGATGGAACGCTATATCAGCTCTTATGCAACTATGCATCCGTGGGAAGATTGGGCGGAAACATGGGCGCACTACCTGCATATTATTGATGTTCTGGAAACAGCAGATACTTTTGGTATGCGATTACAACCTCAAGTCGTTCAGCATGATTTGACGCATATTATGCATTTGCCACAAACGTTTGATCCATATTTGCATGAAGATTTTGAAGATATTTATCAGGCTTGGCTGGCAGTATCACTTGCTATGAATAGTCTAAATCGCAGTATGGGGCATGATGATTTTTACCCATTCGTTATTAATCTGCATGTCAAAGAGAAACTTAGATTTATTCATCAGGTAATTCAATCACAAGTTCGATAACTTAAGTATGTGGCTTGAGAATAAAAAATATGAAATAAAGGAGTAATGTTATTCATTTATTCTCAATACGCAGATTCAAATCCCAAGTGCAACACATTTGTAGTTAGTTGAAAAAGTTAGGTGTATTCATAGAATCATTAGACTTTTTCAACTCGCAATTGGAAAGCACACAATGAAGAAATACACCCAACTTTCTCAAGATGAAAGATACGAAATTTATGCTACTTTGAAAAGTAAAAGTTCAATCGCTACCCTTGCTCGGGAGTTAGGACGTTCACGATCAACCATCTACCGTGAAATAAAAAGAAATACTGGGCAACGTGGATATAGAGCTCAACAGGCAGCTAAATTTGCAAGTCAAAGACGGTACCGTCCTTCATCATCAATGACAGCATTTGCCTTCGCTTATATTGATTATTTGATTGGTTTGGACTGGTCACCAGAACAAATTTCAGGTGCTTTAACACAACGCGGTTGGCTGGATGTACCTTCACATGAGTGGATTTACCAGTACATTTATCAAGATAAATCACAAGGAGGTAAACTCCATCTACACTTAAGGCATCAGAAGAAATATCGAAAACGCGGTTACAAAAACACGGATCGTAGGGGGCAAATCATTGATAAAACAAGTATTCACTGCAGAGACCAGGTCATTGATCAACGACAACGTTTAGGAGATTTCGAAGGTGACACGGTGATTGGTAAACATCATAAAGGTGCTTTATTGACACTCGTTGATCGAAAGAGCCTGTATGTACATATTGTTCATTTAGGGCCAACGAGAGCATCCTCTCAAACGATTACTTGTGCATTAGATCGTTTACAAATGAGCCATGCTTATAGTGTGACATTTGATAATGGCAAAGAATTTTCCGAACACAAAAGAATTACTAATGCTGGGATAGAGACGTATTTTGCTGATCCTTACAAGTCTATTCAGCGAGCTAGAAATGAAAATACGAATGGTTTAATCCGTCAATATCTGCCAAAATCATCATCGTTTGATGATGTGTCAAACGAACAAATAGAGCAGATAGAATTTGCACTCAACCATCGTCCTAGAAAAACACTAGGTTGGTATACACCGAGTGAAGTTATGGCTGGTTTTTATACTGTTGCACTTGCCGTTTGAATCCGCCATATAAAAAAACCACGCAAAAGCGTGGTTTTTTTGAATCAGTTCAATCTAAAACAAATTAGATTTTACCAACTAGGTCGATTGAAGGAGCAAGAGTTGCGTCGCCTTCTTTCCATTTAGCTGGGCAAACTTCACCTGGGTGAGCGTGTACGTATTGAGCTGCTTTAACTTTACGAAGAAGTTCTTGAGCATCACGACCAACACCACCAGCGTTGATTTCAACGATTTGGATTTTACCTTCTGGATCGATTACGAAAGTACCACGGTCAGCAAGGCCGTCAGCTTCGATTAGAACGTCGAAGTTTTTAGCAAGAGTCCAGTTCGCATCACCAACCATTACGTATTGGATTTTTTTGATTTCTTCTGAAGAATCGTGCCAAGCTTTGTGAGTGAAGTGAGTGTCAGTAGAAACTGAGTAGATTTCAACACCAAGTTTTTTGAATTCTTCGTAGTTGTCAGCAAGGTCACCAAGTTCAGTTGGGCAAACGAAAGTGAAGTCAGCTGGGTAGAAGAATACTACAGACCATTTACCTTTAAGGTCAGCTTCTGTAACTTCGATGAATTTACCGTTTTGGAATGCTTGTGCTTTGAATGGTTTAACTTCAGTATTAATCAAGCTCATCATTGTCTCCATGATTGAGGTTAGTCTTTAATTTTCAATTAAGAGTATCGAACTTTGGGTTGTAGCGAAAATGGTATTTTTACATTACAAAAATCGGAAAAACCGAATTAGGCCCGAAACACCGATCTCATTGAACTCCATTTTATAAATTAAATATCAATAGATTGATATTGTGATGACAAAATGAAGCAGTTCATCAATACGCATTAAGAGATGAAGTCATAGCATGACAATTTCAAGGTTAAATATTAAATAAATCATCAATATTTTTTTATTACGCTCAAATTCAATGATTTCGAAGCCTTTAATTTTTGTGTTTATATAAAAGTTTAAGAGACTCCAAACTCAATAAGGATACATGCTTGAGCTTATGAGATTTTACTTCATTCAAAACGTACCAATCATCTTTAAGTATTTTTGATATTGGGTTTGAAATATACAACCATAGGGTTTCGCTGCAAAAATTATAAGGGAACGATACCGTTATATCATTGGGAAAAATAAGGAAAGTGAGTAGAATAGCTGATTCTCAAATAGTGGTAGGACGTTGACTTGGCTGCGAAAGGTTTAAATGTAGAACATATGGTGATGGCACGTGACCGCCACCGTTTAAATCGATTACGCAAAGGTAAAGATGCTAATGCGGAGCAGTATCAAGAATTATTTGACAAGTCACATTTAAAAGTTCTTGAGCGTGTTGAGAAAATTCCAAATATTAAACTCAACCAAGATTTGCCGGTCACTCAATATGCCGACAAGCTGATTCAGGCAATTCAAGACAACCAAGTCATAATTGTGGCCGGTGAAACGGGTTCGGGTAAAACCACACAGCTTCCGCAAATTGCCATGTTGGCCGGTCGTGGTTTAACCGGTCTGATCGGTCATACCCAACCACGTCGACTTGCTGCACGTAGCGTGTCACAGCGAATCGCAGAAGAAGTCGGTGAAAAACTCGGTGAGTCGATTTCTTTTAAAGTTCGTTTTAATGAACAAGGGTCGCAAGACTCGATTGTCCGTCTAATGACGGATGGTATTTTGTTGGCTGAACTCGCGCATGACCGATTTTTAACAAAATACGACACCATTATTATTGATGAAGCGCATGAACGTTCGCTGAATATCGACTTCATCATGGGCTACTTAAAGCAGCTGTTGCCACGTCGTAAAGATCTCAAAGTCATCATTACCTCGGCAACTCTAGATGTAAATCGTTTCTCCAATTACTTTAATGGCGCGCCAATTTTTGAAGTAGAAGGGCGCAGTTTCCCTGTTGAAGTGCGTTATCGTCCAATTTCAGAAATGACCATTGGTGGTAGTGATGACGACGAGTTTGATGACTTTGAGGAAAATCTACCACGCGCGGTAGTCAAAGCCGTTGAAGAATGCTTCCAAGATGCACAAGAGAAAGGTCATCCTGAACACGCAGATATTTTGATCTTTGCCTCAACAGAGCAGGAAATTCGTGAGTTACAAGAAACTTTAATTAAGCATGGCCCACGACATACTGAAGTATTACCGCTGTATGCACGTTTGGCATTAGCTGAACAACAAAAAATCTTTAATCCATCAGGTGGTGGACGACGCATTATTATCGCGACCAACGTTGCGGAAACGGCATTGACCGTACCCAATATCCGTTATGTGATTGACAGTGGTTTTGCACGTATTTCGCGTTATAACTACCGTTCACGCGTGCAACGCTTGCCTATTGAAGCTATTTCGCAGGCCGCAGCCAACCAACGTAAAGGGCGTTGTGGTCGTATCGCGCCAGGTGTATGTATTCGATTGTATTCGGAAGAAGACTTTTTAAGTCGTCCTGAGTTTACTGAGCCTGAAATTAAACGTACTAACTTGGCATCGGTGATTTTACAGATGCAGAGTTTAGGGTTAGGTACGCTTGAAGAATTCGACTTTATTGAACCACCAGATCATCGTTTAGTAAATGATGGTCGTAAGCTCTTGATTGAGCTTGGTGCGATGGTGGAGAAGAAAGCTCATTCTTCTCAAGAAAAATCCCCTGACGTTGTAGATCAGAAGCAATCAACAACTTCCACTTCCTTCAAAAAAAGGGGAAATGCTAAGGTTGGAGACTCTCTGACTAAGATCGGTCATCAAATGGCGAAGATGCCAATTGACCCGCGTCTTGCCCGTATGATTTTAGGCGGGGCACATTTTGGTGTTTTAAATGAAGTCTTAATTATTGTTGCTGCCCTTGCGGTGCAAGACCCACGTGAACGTCCTGCAGATAAACAAATGCAAGCCGATCAAAAACATGCCTTATTCCGTGAAGCAGATTCTGACTTTTTGTTCTACATTAAATTGTGGGATGCCTTGGTTGCCAACCGTGAGATGAGCGAGAACAAGCGTCGCACCTTTGCGCGTAATCATTTCTTAAGTTGGCTGCGTTTACGTGAATGGAAAAAGACCCATGAACAATTGGTGGATTTGGCGCAAGGCTTAAAGTTGTCATTTAATGAGAAAAAAGCCAGCTACGAAAACTTACACCGTGCCTTGCTGACCGGTCTTTTATCCTTTATTGCCAATAAAACTGATGAACGTAATGTGTTTATGGCAGTACGTCAGCAAAAAGCACGTATTTTCCCTGCATCGACCTTACACAAGACCAATACGCCTTGGGTCATGGCCTTTGAGATGGTAGAAACCTCTCAGGTGTATATTCGTACCCTTGCCAAAATTGAACCTGAATGGATTTTATTGGCAGCGCGTGACTTGCTCAAACACCATTACTTTGAACCGCATTGGTCGAAAAAAGCCGGTGTGGTGCATGCCTATGATCAGATTTCATTATTTGGTTTAATCATTGAACCAAAACGTCAGGTCAATTATGAAAAAGTCGATCAACCTGCGGCACATGAAATTTTCCTGCGGGATGCACTCACCACGGGGCATCTTGGTATTACACCGCCATTCTTAAAGCATAATTTACAAAAGCTTGAAGAAGTAGAACGTGTAGAGGATAAGTTACGCCGTCGCGATTTAGTTGTTGATGAAGAAACGATTTATCAGTTCTATGCCTCTAAAGTGCCAAGTGAAGTGGCGAGCCGTCGTTCATTTGAAGATTGGCGTGCAACAGTCGAACCGAAAAATCCGAAATATTTATTTGTGGATGATGATGCGTTATGGATGAATGATCGTCCAACCACGCAGCAATTCCCTGATTATTTACGGAATGGTGAATTACGTTTGGCCGCAAGTTATCGTTTTGACCCAAGCCATGATGAAGATGGTGCAACGGTCAAAATTCCGGTACAAGCTTTACCACAAGTTGATCAAAACTTATGGTCTTGGGGTATTCCGGGTTGGCGACAAGATTTAATTGAAGCACTGCTGAAAAGTCTGCCGAAAGACAAACGTCGTAATTTGGTGCCGATTCCAGACACAGCCAAAAAACTCATGGCAAAGATAGATGTACAAGATTTGCAAAAGCATATTTTTAGTTTCTTGGCGTTCCAATTGCGCGGTGAACAGATCACAGAAAAAGACTTTGATCTTGAGCGCGTCGAGCAATATTTATTGCCTTTGATCAAAGTCATTGATGAAAAAGGTCGTGTGATTGAGAAAGGTCGTGACCTAGAGGAACTCAAAGCGCGCTGCCGTACTGAAACGCATAGTCCGGTGAAACAACTCAAAGGCGAATTTAAAGAATTTCCTGAGAATTTTGTCTTTGAAGCTTCGCAAAAAGTGACCGGTGTGGTGGTGAAGCAATACCAAGCCCTAGTGCCGACTAAAGACTTTGCAGCGTTGGAACAAAAAGATGAATCAGGTGTGGTGATTCAAACCTTTAATGATCAAGCTGAAGCGATTAAACAACACCGTGCCGGTGTGATTCGACTCATTCACATGCAATTGGGCGATTTGATCCGTCAGCTGAAAAAACAAATTTCTAAACCGCTTGCATTGGCTTATTCACCCCTTGGTGATAAAGCGAAACTTGAGCAAATGTTAGTTTATGCCACACTGCACCTTGCAATAAATGAGCTTCCTGTCAATGCGCAAGAGTTCCAAAAGCTGCTTGAAGATGTAAAAAAATCTTTCCTCACTCATGGGCAGGTGGCGCTACGTCATATCACTGAAATTTACACACAGTGGCAAGAAATACGTCGGAAACTCTTGGTTTTAGACGATTCTGTATTTGGGAAAAATATCGATGACATCGAAGATCAGCTTGATTTAATGTATCTTTCTGACTTTGTGTACACTAAATCTGCTGACATATGGGTCGAATTTCCACGCTATTTAAAAGCGCTGATCATTCGACTTGACCGCTTGCCGCATAATTTACAAAGGGACAATTCTGCCATTGATCAAGTCGACCCTTGGATGGAAAAATTGTTCAAATTTAAAAATGACGCTCGCCTGAAAGAATTGTATTTCATGACTGAAGAACTGCGGATCTCATTATTTTCACAACCGATGAAAACAAAAGGTCCAATTTCGCCCACACGTTTGCAAAAAGTTTGGGATAAGCTTGGAATCAGTTAAGATATAGGTAATTTCTAAAAGGAGTTTTACATGGGCATCCGCATTACGGGTACAGGTCTTTATCATCCAGAAGATGTCATCACCAATGAAGAATTGGTTGAGGCACTTAATGCTTATGTGGAACAGTACAACAGCGAAAATGCTGAAAAAATCGCGGCAGGCGAACTCGAAGCACGCCGTGGTTCTAGCGCAGAATTTATTGAAAAAGCATCAGGCGTAAAAGCGCGTTATGTTGCAGAAAAAAGCGGGATCTTAGATCCGAAACGTTTACGTCCTTTGCTACGTGAACGTTCAAATGATGAATTGTCGATTCAAGCAGAGTGGGGCGTAACTGCTGCCAAACAAGCGATGGAAAATGCAGGCGTGACTGCTGAAGACATCGATGTGGTGATTTTGTCTTGCTCAAACTTACAACGTGCATATCCTGCGGTTGCGATTGAAATTCAAACTGCACTTGGGATCCAAGGTTATGCCTATGATATGAACGTGGCATGTTCGGCTGCAACATTTGGTATTAAGCAAGCGTACGATGCGATTAAAGCAGGTGCGCGCCGTGTATTACTAGTAAATGTTGAAATTACATCAGGTCATACAGACTTCCGTTCACGTGACTGTCACTTCATTTTTGGTGATGTGGCAACAGCTTCAATTATTGAAGAAACTGAAACTAAGACTGGTTTTGAAGTTGAAGACATTCAATTATTCACACAGTTCTCAAACAACATCCGCAATAACTTTGGTTTCTTAAACCCAAGTGAAACCACCAATGCTGATGACAAACGTTTCCGCCAAGACGGTCGTAAAGTATTTAAAGAAGTCTGTCCATTGGTTGCAAAAATGATTACCAAGCAATTGGAGAAAAATCAAATTGCTCCGCAAGATGTAAAACGTTTCTGGTTACACCAAGCCAACGCCAGCATGAACGAACTCATTCTGAAATTGGTGGTAGGTAAAGAACACGCGCAGCCTGATCTTGTGCCAATCATTTTGGATGAATTTGCCAATACCTCATCTGCAGGTGTGATCATTGCTCTACACCGTACAGCTGACCAAGTAAATGACGGCGAATACGGCGTATTATGTTCATTTGGTGCAGGTTATTCAGTGGGTTCTGTACTTGTTAAGAAACATGTTGTGGCTTAAGGAAGTCCAATATGCACATTGGGCATGATGCGAAATGGATCAAAAGACTAACCGCCTTATCTAAATTGTATTTCACGCCCACTTTTTTAGGTGCGGAGCATATTGATGCCTCCAAACCTGCGATGTATGTCGGTAATCATTCAATCTATGGTGTATTTGATTCACCTATTATTGTGGATTACCTCTACAACGAACATAAAGTGGCTGTGGTCAGTATTGCTGATCATAGCCATTTTTATATTCCGCTTTGGCGCGATATTTTTAAAAAGTTTGGCGCTATTGATGGTGTGAAAGAATATGTTCGTGAAGCCATGCGGCAGGGCTATTCAATATTGGTTTTTCCTGGTGGCGGTCGGGAAGTGTCCAAAAGGGATGGGGAACAATATCAACTCATCTGGAAAGAGCGCTATGGGTTTTTAAAACTCGCTCAAGAGTTTAATTATGATATTGTGCCTTTTGCTGCCTTAGGCGGTGATGAACTTTATGAGATTGGGCTTGATGCCACACGTATTACGGACAATAAACTGTTTAAATCATTACTTAAAATTCCAAAAGTAGATTCCTTTTTACGTCATGGTGATGTAATTCCATCTTTACCTAAACATCTGATTCCAAAACGCTTACCATTTTATTTTCAGTTTTTAGCGCCCCAATCTATTGCGCATATTCAGACTCAGGAAGAGCTTGTAGACTATCGAGATACATTACAACAAAGTATTTACACGGCTTTAAATGACTTAAAACAGAAAAGAAAATTGGATTATCCTGAAAAATTTTAATTATTATTTGTGAGTATTGTCACTATATCAATAGTTCTGTGTGCATTATTTGGACTTTTAGTTGCCAGTACTGTTCTGTGTAGAAATTGCCGAATATGATTTAATAGTCCAAAGGCTATAAAAGGTACGTGTATGGAACAGGATCATTTAGTACAACAGTATCAACGACTCGCCAAACAGATGACACGGATTTCTCAAAATTTAAATGCGATCTATGTTGATCAAATGGCGATTGTGGGTAACTTGACGGCTCAAAATATGTTTAAAATCCTGCAAGAACAGCATGCTGTGTCTTTGCTAGATGGTCTATTTGAGCTGCAGTTTCATACACCGCGTACCATGCGCAAACATGCCGAACAGGCTTTGGTGGTATTTGAAGTTAAACAGCCGAGTTGTTATTCAGAAAAACTAGAAGAATTTTTCTTACAAGATCTTTATTTTCTAACAGGTGACCAAAAGCCGCAGCACTCTATTTTTCTGCGTGAAAAAGCTCAGCATTTAAGACAAATGATCATTGATGAAGTGTATCGCTGGGTCAATGGCAAACGTCGTGTGCAGGCCTTTTTAGAGCAACTGTCTTACGTGCAAGCAGATATATTAGATCATCTGCTAATTAAAGCAGGATTTTATAAAAAACCATTGATGATTAATCATGTCATGCATGATGAGGCAATTCCAGAATCGATCATCGAAATATTAGAAGATATTTTCTCACTGCATTATTTAGCTGAGGATGATTTTCTATCTGTGCAAAGCCTCATGCAGTGTTTGGATGACTTTTGTTTTAGTGCGGATGAGTTTTTAAATCCTGAGATCTATCGCATTATGAGTTTGTCATTTGAAGAACGTTTCAACTTGCAAGAGCTGAATGAGCATGAGGATGATGTCAATTTATTATTTCAGCATGCTTTAGAACGAAACAATATGCTCGGTTTTGTTCGTTTAATGAATCGAGACTACTGGAAACAAGATAACCTGTTAGCCAAGAAAAACTTTTTGGAAGTCAGTCCGACACTCTGGCAAAAGAAAGTCGCAAAACTGCCATTGTTTGATTGTAGGCGAGCCGTGAATTGGGTGTTTAAACAATCGCCTGAAGTCTTAGATTGGCTGAGTGCCAATATCCAGCACAGTAGTGTGCGTGTTGCTGTAACGGCAATGAGTTTTGTCGATACGCATCATGTTCACCCACAAATTATTTTGTCCACCTTGCAATATTTCCAATATGCATCTGCACGTTTATTTATTCATTCTGCGCATCATATGGCGATGCAGCACGGTTGGTTCCAACATGAAAATAATAAACAGGTGGTGCTGAAAGGAACACGTCAGGCGGTTGATGATCATCGCGTTGCCATTAGTCCTTCTATTTTGTATTTAGATGAATGGATGTGTTTAATCCGTGATGTAGTCAAAATGGATGATGCGGTTCTGAAGAAAGTCTATATCGGGCTTAGCCGTGTTATGCAGGCTTATATGCAGCATCTACACAAAATGACAGAGCATTTATCGGAAGATTTACTCGATTTTATCCGACCACAGAAGCAGCAAAATCGCGATTTTTTTACCGTCTTACAGCGTTATCGTATTCAGCTTGAAGATTTTAGAAAGGTCTTTTATTTACAGTTAGGCAATGTCCGTGAATCTGTCTTTGATAGTTATGTACGGGATTATTTGGCTGATTATTTTTCTTCGCATAAAGATGTGCCAAAAAGTTTGACGTGGAATGGACTGTTCCACCAAGCAGTAGAATGGCACGACATGATTCAAAAACAGGAAATTATTGCCAAACTGAAAAAAGAGTTTGCCCTCGCACGTTGGAAAAGTTTGAGTCATACACCTGTTGTGCAGTACTTCAATTGGAACTTCGAAGAACTTAAAACCATTGATGACATTATTGAAACTTCTAAGCGTTTCAGGAATTGCTTAGCCGCAAGTTACGCGCAGCGAATTATTGAAGGGGAGTACGCCGTATTCCATATGAGTCACCGCGATTTGGCTGAACCTTTGCTATTAGGTTGTTATTTAAGAAGTCATCATTTGGTCTTCGATCAACTTGAATATCCGAATAACCAAAAGGCCGAAGCGGAATACTGCAATATCGCAATTCATTTTGTGAATTGGTTTAATCAGCAATTGAGTCAGTAGAGTTGGCAATGATTTAAGCAAGACTGGTCATAAGTTGTCGTGGAATTGCCAATAAGTCAGTCAGCGGTGACTTAACTTTTGCGGTAAAAATCGTTAGGCTATAGCCGTTCTTTTACGGTATTGGTTCTATGAAACAGGAAACTGCGCTTAAGTTACTCAAAGCAGGGGAAAATGTCTTTTTAACAGGCTCTGCGGGTGCTGGTAAAACCTATACGTTGAATCAATACATCAATTATCTAAAAGCGCGTAAAGTGGCAGTCGCGATCACAGCTTCGACAGGGATTGCAGCGACCCATATGAATGGGATGACGATTCACACATGGGCAGGGATCGGAATTAAAGATGCCTTGTCTGAAGATGATCTCAAGCGCATGAAAGAGCGCAAATACTTAAAAGAACATTTAGAAAATGCCCAAGTCTTAATTATTGATGAAATCTCCATGCTGCATGCCAAACAGCTAAATTTAGTCAATAAAGTCCTTAAATATTTTAAAGAATCTGATGAAGCCTTTGGTGGCATTCAAGTGATTGTGGCAGGGGATTTTTTCCAGTTACCGCCTGTAGGTAAAAACGACGAACGTAATCGCGATAAATTCTGCTTTATGTCGGATGCATGGGTGGAAGCCAAATTCCGAGTGTGTTATCTAACAGAGCAACATCGTCAAGGAAATGATTACCTGAACGATATTTTAAATGCGATTCGCGCTCAAGCCATTACCCCTGAACATCGTAATGCGCTACAGGGAACACGTCATCAAGATATTGGTGAAACCTATACGCGTTTATATACCCATAATATGGATGTCGATAGTATTAACTATCGTCATTTAAATGAAATTGATAATGAACCTCGTCAGTTTGATGCCCAGTGCGATGGGAATGAAAAACTGATTGAAACTTTAAAATCTTCTGTACGTGCACCTGAATCACTCACTTTAAAGAAACACGCTAAAGTCATGTTTGTGAAAAATAACTTTGATATGGGTTATATCAACGGTAGCTTAGGTGAAGTGATAGGTTTTGAAGAGGATGATGAATATGGTGTATTGCCGAAAGTGAAACTCACCGATGGAACAACTTTACTGGTTGAACCCGAGACTTGGTCAGTCGATAATGATGCAGGTAAAACCATTGCCAGCTTCCAACAAATCCCGCTTCGTCTTGCATGGGCGATTACTATTCATAAATCACAAGGTATGACCTTAGAGGCGGCAGAAATTGATTTAAGTCATACCTTTGAAAATGGTCAGGGTTATGTGGCGTTATCGCGTTTAAAAACTTTAGATGGTTTACGTTTGAAAGGTTTTAATGATCAAGCTTTGGAATTAGACAGTCTAGCTATTAAAGCAGATCGCCGTTTTCAGGAGCTTTCCAATGAAGCAGAAGACCACTTTGATAATATTGATCTAACTCCACAGCATAAAGCCTTTATCCGTCACTGTGGCGGTACGCTAAATGAAGTCGAAATTGAGCGCAATGAAAAGAAAATTGCACGAAATGCGACAAAGCAAAACTATGCATCAGCAACCTTAGATGAAACGCGCGAGTTATTTGAAGAAGGTTATGAGATCTCAGATATTGCGACAGAACGTGGCTTAACCCCAGCAACAATTATCAATCATCTAGGACGTTTGCATAAAGAACAAGGTTTGGATATTTCTGTTGCACATCCGGGTGATGAAGTTGTTGAGCAAGTGAGAAAAATTTATAAACGTTTAACTAAACGCCAAAATGCAGAACATTTCAATGATGATGGGTCTATCAAGTTACGTCCAATCGTGGAATTAACTTCTCCGCGTATGGGCTATGATCAAGTGCGTTTAGCCTTATTATTTGTCGAATAGAACAACATCATATTTTTGTCAATTCATACTAAGGTATGAAGATTTTTGTATTTCTATGAAATTATCACATATTGATATTTTTATTCGACTTTCAATGTATAGGCAGTAGGATTCATCTTTGCTATTCTCGCTAAAATTTTAGTGTGAGAGGGATGAATCATGCCGAAAGTGCAATGGATAGCAAAAGATCTATGGATTATTGCAGCAGGTTTTGCTGCAGCGATGCATGTGGGGAAGCTTCCAGCCGCTATTCCTGTACTTCAAGCCGAACTAGGTTTGTCTTTGGTGCAGTCGGGGTTATTACTCTCATGTATCCAATGTTGTGGGATGTTCTTTGCACTCTTAATTGGCAGTAATAACGATAAAATCGGTTTAAAAAATTGTATTTTGCTTGGACTTTCTTTACTTAGTCTTGGGAGTATTATTGCGGGACTGACACAATCTGTTATTGCGTTGTTTGCTACACGCGTGATTGAAGGCATTGGTTTCTTACTTATTACGCTGTCAGGACCTGCTTTAATTCGACATTTAGTCCCAACTACAAGTTTGTCTGCAAAAATGGGACTTTGGACAGCCTATATGGGCGGTGGTATGGGCATTGCCTTGATTTCCGCGCCATTTCTTATTGAGCAGCTGAGTTGGTCTGCGGTGTGGTTTGGCTATGCTTTTTGCACCTTGATTGTGTTGGCTGGCTTGGCTTTATATATTCCCGCACCTGACAAACACCCATCTTCTGTAAAAGTAAAACATTTAATTCTACAGACCATTAAACATCCGCCTGCATGGTGTCTGGCGCTCATTTTCTTTAGTTACTCGGGTCAATGGCTCGCGCTAGTCGGTTTTTTGCCTACGATTTATGCGAATAATCAGATTTCGCCGACTTTGGCAGGTGTCATGACAGCTACTGTATCTGTTACTAATGCGATTGGAACATTTATTTGTGGCTTGATGTTACAGCGTGGGATCTCAGCTAAAAAAATCTTTATACAAAGTTTTATCGTACTGGCTTTATGTACCAGCATTTTTTATTCCTTTACGACAGAGCTGCATTACTTAATTCAATTCGTGATTGCATTTTTATTTTCATTGGTGGGTGGTTTTATCGCGGCATGTGTATTTACACAAGCACTTGAACATGCTCCAAATCCAATGGCAATTAGTACAACAGTTGGACTGATTTTACAGTTATCAGCCATTTCTCAATTTATGATGCCACCTTTGGTTGCTTTTGTCGTAACACAAACGGCTTCGTGGGCATTTGCGAGTGCAATTATGGCGCTGTTTTCAGCCTTTGGAATTCTACTCTGCGTTTTGCTCTATCGATGGGTGTCAAAAAAACAAATCAAGGACGCAGTGTTATCGAGCTAGATGCGTATAAAAGAACCCTTTAGTGATATTCATTAAAGGGTTAGTTCATTTATTTCGTGCCAATCAACAGGGATAATAGCCCTGCTGCAATCAATGGTCCAACAGGTACTCCACGAAGTAATGCCACACCGGCAACGGTTCCAAGCAGTAGCCCCGCAACGATATTGGGCTGACTTCCCATTAATTTGACACCACGACCGCCAAGCCAAGCGACAAAAACACCAATTGCAACTGCCAACAAAGACTTCCAGCTCAGGAATGATTTTAAAATGCTTTCACCCGAAATCTTACCGCTTGCAATCGGACTTAATACGCCAATCGTCAAAATGATAATCCCGATATTTAAGCCATGCGCTTGCACATAGGGCATAAACTGACTGAGCGGCGTAATTTTTAAAACAATCAGCACTGCAGCTGCGATTGTGACAGCGGTATTGTGACTGAAGATGCCACAGGCCAATAAAATTAATAAAACGAGGAGATTCAGATCAAGTTGGGACATGTAAATCAAAACAGAAAGAATTTATCTGCATTGTAGTCTGTTTTTGCGCCAAGCTCTAATGAGATAAAGGCTGAAGAATATTGAGCTTTCAGTATAAAATGTGCCAATTATTTATATGGAAAGGCTTTGCGCGATGCTACTGGAGAAAATGTTGCAATCACAGGGGTTTGGATCACGCAAACATTGTCAGCAACTGATTAAAAATGGCTTGGTCACTATTCACGGTGAAATCATGGATAATCCAAAAACTAAACTGGATTTAAATGGTTTGGAATATACCGTACATGGTCATCGATATCAGTATCGAGAAAAAGTCTACATTGCCTTAAATAAACCGCAAGGTTATGAATGTTCACATCAAGCGACACATCATTTTAGTGTGTTTGATTTATTTGATGATGTTTTGTTGAATCGCAATATTCAGTGTGTGGGGCGGCTTGATCAAGATACCACTGGGCTTTTGCTTTTAACTGACGATGGACAGTTTTTACAAGCATTGACGCACCCGAAAAAACATGTAGCGAAAGTGTATCAGATGGATCTTGCGGATGCGGTGACAGATGAACAAATACAACAACTCACGAAGGGTGTAGAACTACGTAATGAAGATGGTGTATTTGCTGCAACGGATGTGCAGCGATTAGATACGCACACCTTGCACATGACGATTCATCAGGGTGTATATCATCAAGTGAAACGCATGCTTGCTGCAGTGGGCAACAAAGTAGAGCGTTTGCATCGTGCTCAGATTGGTACATTACAACTGAATGATTTAGCTGAAGGTGAATGGATCTTCTTAAATGAAGCACAAATTACGCAAGCTAAGTTCCGTTCAACTGATGCTTGATCATCTCAATTATTTTAAGAAACAGTGATAAGTCTGAAATTCGTTGTCTTTCATAAATCCCATGGACTCGTATAGCTCGTGGGATTGGAAATTATTCTTCTGTGTTTCGAGGCTAATACGTAAACCATTTTGACTTTTTGCGTATAAGATTGCGGTATTAATCAGTTGACGTGCCGCACCTTGGCGTCTAAATGCGGGTGTGACATACACATCATCCAATATAAAATAAGTGGAACATGCAACCGAAGAAAAACCTAAATACAGGAGGATAAAACCTGTAAATGCATCATCTTTAGTATTAATAAAAATGACTGTTTGACCATCCTTAAAACGTTGTTCTAAGAAATCACCAGATAAGGTGAGATTGGATGAAGCACCATAAAACTGACGATACTCATCAAAAAGAATAGTGAGTTTTTCGAGGTCTTCAGCTTGAGCCTGTCGGACGATCATTGAATACTCCATGCATTGTTTTTATGGTTTTAGCATGAAGCATAACTAAGTTAGCTGTGCAATTGCGTGAGAAATTGTTTGAAAATGCTACAGGATTAGGTTTTATCACTTTCACCTAGAATGGCATTTAGTTCTTCAAACAAATCAAAATCATCATCTTCAGTTTGCAAGTCTAAATCTGCTTGTTCAGATTGATTAGCGACTAGCCCCAACGAATTGGCATGTTTCACTTCGTTTTGCTTTAACTTACGCAGTTTAATCAATTGCTCTAAGTTGATATTTTGATTTTCAATCGAGAAGGGGATTGATTTAGTCAAAACCACTTGCTTAAAGAACAGTCGCACCGCTTGTGCTGGTGTGATCCCCAATTGCTTAAATACTGCAAATGCCTGTTTCTTTTCTTGGGAATCCAGGCGAATTTGATAGACTTCAGTTTTTCTCATAATATTTTCAAAGCTTTAAATTACTTAACTTTTCGCATTTATTCTAATCTATTGTGATTAGAATTCAATGCATAAGAGATGGAAATACAAAAATAAAGCGTAATGACAAGCCCATTACAGTGTCAATTCAAATTCCGACACAAAATGCATCGGTTGTTGTGTCATCGGGTCGATAAACTCGATTTCTTTAGCGAGTAATTGTAAAGGTGCAGAAAAATCATCATCTGCTTTATGCGCGACTACTGGATAAAATGGATCATTTTCGATGGGAATACCCAAATAATTTAAATGCACGCGGAGCTGATGCTGCTTACCTGTATGAGGTTGTAGTACATACTTTGCACGCGAATCTTTATGCTCAAGCAAGCTAATTAGTGTTTCACTATTTGGTTCGCCCGAGATCACTTGCATGGTGTAAAAAGGATGGCCTTTTTCCATTCTTAAACGTGTAGTAAAGGGGAGTTTAAGCTCAGGCTTGAAAGCTGCAATTGCATGATACGTCTTCTGTACATGCCTATTGGCAAACATTTGTTGATATGCACCACGTGACTCAAGTGTTTTTGAGAAAAGCACAATTCCTGCTGTTTCACGATCTAAGCGATGAATGGGGGTTAGATCAGGGTTACCCATCTGTTTTTTCAAACGTACTAAAAGTGTTTCTTGAACATATTGACCGGTAGGTGACATTGTTAGAAAGTGCGGTTTATCAACCACGAGCAAATGTTCATTTTCAAATAAAATCTGATGTTCAAATGGCACATGTATTTCATGTTCAAGAAAGCGATAGTAAAAACAATGCGTATTGGCTTGGTACGAACTTGATTGATTCAACTTATTGCCCAATGCATCATAGACTAAACCTTGTTCAAAACGTGATGTCCATTCAGTATGTGAAATGTGAGGAAACTCAGCACACAAATAATCAAAAATGGTTTGTGGTAAAGGATCAACTGATTTTAAGAAAACTTTACTGGCGGTAACGCCATCGAGCATAGGGGGAATAAAATCGGAAGTTGATGTCATGATGAATTGAAACTCAAAGCTTAAACAGATGTGCTGAAAAAATACATTTTCTGAATGATCAGAATGGGCTTTTAAAGCGCTGCGATGCTATCATAATTGTTCTTTTGCATCACGTCGTGAGTCATATGTCTTATTCATTTAATATTACTTTAAACAATGAGGATGATACCCAAGCTTTAGCCCAAGTACTGGCGCAAAGTTTTAACACGGGTGTGGTCTATTTGATTGGTGATTTAGGTGCAGGCAAAACTACACTTACGCGTTATTACCTGCAAAATTTGGGACATCAAGGTGCGGTAAAAAGCCCAACCTATACCATTGTAGAACCTTATAATCTTAAAGGTCAGGACATTTTCCATTTCGATTTATACCGTTTAAACGACCCGTATGAACTCGAACTGATGGGTATTCGTGACTATCTTGAAACACCAAATGCTTTATTTTTGTTTGAATGGCCATCAAAAGGCGGTGAAGAAATTCCACAAGCTGATCTGATTATTGAAATTCTAAAATCAGAAGATGAGCTAACTCGTACAGCGACATTAACATCAAATAATGAAATATTAAAACAGGCTTTGGAGTCACATTACCCTCATGGTTAATGATTTAAGCGTACGCCGTATTCGTTCACTTGATCCTGCACTTGCAAACCAAATTGCTGCGGGTGAGGTGATTGAACGCCCTGCATCTGTAGTGAAAGAATTACTTGAAAATTCAATTGATGCGGGCGCCACTGAGCTGATTATTCGTATTGAGCAAGGCGGTAGTACCTTAATTGAAATTATTGACAATGGTCGCGGAATCCATCCCGAAGATTTATCTTTAGCAGTCATGCGTCATGCGACCAGCAAGATTCAAACTGCAGAAGAATTACACGCGATTACCAGTTTGGGTTTCCGCGGTGAAGCATTGGCGTCGATTGCAGCGGTATCACGGTTAACAATATCAAGTTCACAAGATGATGAAGGTGTCGGATATCAAGTTGAAGTTAATGGTACCGCATTTGATCATCAAGAAATTCAGGCAGTCGCGGCTGCAAAAGGGACAACCATTCGTGTGCAGGATTTGTTTTTCAATGTTCCAGCACGACGTAAATTCCTTAAAAAGCCGGGCACTGAGTTTGGTCATATTGAAGAAATTGTTCGCCGTTTAGCTTTGACGCATTTTGATATTCGTTTCGTTCTTGAACACAATGAATCGATCAAATTAAATTTACCTGTTGCCGATAGTGGTGCGCTACGTTTTCAACGTGTACAACAATTATTAGGTCGCCAGTTTACTGAAAATGCCTATTGGATTGATGCAGACAGTATCAGCATGCGACTGTCAGGTTGGCTTGGACATCCTTCGGATGCTCGATCACAAGCCGATTTACAATATGTGTATGTGAATGGTCGTATTGTTAAGGATAAAACCATCTCACATGCATTACGCATGGCTTATGATGGGATTTTGCATGGGCATCAACATCCTGCCTATTTATTGTTTTTGGAAGTCGATCCTGAAAATGTCGATGTTAATGTGCATCCGACTAAACATGAGATTCGTTTTTTAAATCAGCGTGAAGTCCACGAATTTGTCAGACATTTCGCAAAAGAAACGTTGTCGCAATTTCAAACTGCTTCAGCAGATCTTGCGGAAGCAATGAAAACAGATGTGAATGAGCCTGTGATTGTTCAGCCGCGCTATCAAGAGCAATTTAACTTACATCAAGCGGCAACACCTGTCTCAAATACAGCATCTCATCTTGCACCTAAGGTGGATGAATATATTGATGTGCTGACAGATTTCGAAAGTGCACGTCCACAAACTGTGCAATACGCGAAGGATTACACGCAAGCTGGCTCACAGCAACTAAATAGTGCTCTACAGAGCTATCTTGCACCACTGCGTCAGCCTGAGCCTATACAAACACCTGAACAGTCTTTCCAAGCGCACCTCAACGCTAAAGTAGATGAACACCCTTTGGGTATTGCCATTGCGCAGCTACACGGGATTTATATTCTTGCGCAAAATACTGAAGGTTTAATCATAGTTGATATGCATGCAGCCCATGAGCGGATTTTATTACAACAAATGAAAAATGCTTGGGATAAGCCTGATTTTTGGATATCACAGCAGTTGCTGATTCCAAAAGTTATTAATATCAGCCGTATGCAAGCAACACGGGTGGATGATTTAAAAGAACAGTTGGCACGACTAGGGCTTGAAATCGACCAATATGGCGATGATCAAGTGATTGTCCGTGGTGTTCCTGCCATTTTACATAAGGCAGATTTAGAAAAATTAGTACCTGAATTGCTCGATGATTTAGATCCAAACGATCAAGCACAAGCATTGCTACAAAAGCGTGACCAAATCCTTGCTGGAATGGCATGTCATGGTGCTGTACGTGCACACCGTATGCTGAGTCTGTCCGAGATGAATGCATTATTGCGTCAAATGGAACAAACCGAATTTGCCAGCCAATGTAACCATGGACGTCCAACCTGGCGTGCATTTCCATTGTCACAATTAGATAAACTTTTTGCTCGAGGAGAGTAGTTGTACATGTCAAATCAATTGCCGGTCATCAATTTAATGGGACCTACTGCAAGTGGTAAAACCGCTTTGGCATGTGAGCTTTATGAGCAAGGAAATTTTGAACTGATTTCAGTCGATTCTGCCCTGGTTTATCGTGAAATGGATATTGGTACTGCGAAGCCAAGCAAAGAAGAACTTATCCAATATCCGCATCATTTGATTGATATTATCAGTCCGCTAGAAGTGTATTCAGCGGCTAATTTTGTTGATGATGCGACACGTTTAATTGATGATATCCATGCACGTGGTAAAACCCCGATTTTAGTCGGTGGAACCATGCTGTATTTCAAAGCTTTATTAGAAGGGTTGGCAGATAATTTACCGAATGCAGATTATGCCATCCGAGCTGAAATTGAAGCCAAAGGCGAGCAGGAAGGATGGGAAGCGGTATACGCTGAATTATGTAAGGTCGATCCAGTTGCAGGGGCTAAGTTTAAAGTCAGCGATAAGCAACGCATTATACGTGCTTTAGAAGTATTTAAAGTCACAGGTCAACCGATTAGCAAGCTGCAAGCAGAACAACCTAAAAATTTACCATATCGTTACAGTTTTCATAATTATGCACTGATGCCTGATCGTGTAGAATTGCATAAGCGCATCGAAAAACGACTGGAAATTATGTGGAAAATCGGATTTTTGGATGAAGTAAAATCTTTAATGAAAAAATACGATTTTGATGAAAATTTACCTTCCATGCGTTCAGTTGGTTATCGCCAAGCGATAGATTTTCTAAAAAATAGTGACGGAAGTAGTGAAAAGCAACGTGAAATGGAGGACAAGGCACTCTTTGCAACACGACAACTTGCAAAACGTCAATATACGTGGTTAAGATCTTTGCAAGAAAAGCATAAATTTACTACATATTTAACCACTCAGCAGGCTCAAGAAGACTTGCGAAACTGTCACGGATAAAGCAAAATTTAGGGACTATCTTTTTTATAAATTTTAATTGAAAAATAAAGATAGTTTTTGCGCTGATTTTTTAAATTTTTTGGAGTTATAACATGTCTAAAGGTCAAACTTTACAAGATCCGTTCTTGAATTCTCTTCGTAAGGAACGTATTCCTGTTTCTATCTTCCTCGTTAACGGTATTAAATTACAAGGTCACATTGAATCTTTCGACCAATACGTTGTTTTATTAAAAAATACAGTAAGCCAAATGGTTTACAAACACGCGATTTCTACAGTTGTTCCTGCACGTAACCCACGTCCTGCTGGTGCGCCTGCTGGTCCTCAAGGTGCTGGCTTCGGCGGTCAACCTGCTGGCTTTGGCGGTCAACCTGGTTTTGGCGGTCAACCTGCTGGCTTCGGTGGTCAAGGTGGCTTCGGTGGTCAAGGTGGCTTCGGTGGTCAAGGTGGCTTCGGTGGTCAAGGTGGCTTCGGTGGTCAAGGTGGCTTCGGTGGTCAAGGTGGCTTCGGTGCACAAGGCGGCTTCGGTGGTCAAGGTGCTGGCTTTGATGGCGACGCAAAATTTGAAGATTCTTCAGAAGACGAAAACAATCGTTAATTGAATCGACAATAAAAAAACCTCTCATTTGAGAGGTTTTTTTATATCTATTATGTTTTAAAAAGAAACCAGCGCAAGGCTGGTTTCTTTTATGGTATTAGGATTTATTTTGTTTGCGATCCAGTTGTGGGTCTTTGATTTCCACAAAAGCATTATTACGTGTTTCACGTAACCAGCTATCTAACTCTGCATCAAACTGACGTTCACCTAGTAACTGACGTGCCATACGTTCTTGATATTCAGCTGTCATATCTTGATCACGGGTATCAGTGACTTGAAGGATGTGCCAGCCAAATTGTGTTTGGAATGGCTCACTGATTTGTCCTTTCGGTGTGCTTTTCATCACTGCTTCAAACTCAGGTACCATTACACCTGGACTTACCCAACCTAAGCTACCACTATCACGTGCTGAACCTGGATCATTAGAGAAGGTCGCAGCTAAAACTGCAAAGTCTTCACCATTTTTAAGACGGGTATGCAAGCTGTTAATCATCTGCTTAGCATTGTCTTGAGAAATCACTTCAGAAGGCTGAATCAAGATATGACGAGTTTGATATTGCGGCACGATGGCTTTTTTCTGAGTGCTCTTACGTTCTAAAAGTTTGAGTATATGCACGCCATCACGTGATTCGATCAGTTCAGAAGTCTGACCTTCTTGTAATGTAGTAATACGTGCCGCAAGCTCTGCTGGAACATCAGATAGGCTACGAGTGCCCATGTCTGCTGCATCGACTTGAACGCCATTTACACTGTATTTCTTACTAATGGCTTGAATGTCATTGCTATTTGAAAGTTCAGTTTTGACTTGATTGGCAACTTGATTGGCATTTTCACCAGCAACGCGTATATGTAAAACGTGAACTTGATTACCTACAAGCGCTTGACCTTGAGGGGTATTTAAAAAGTTCTTAACGTCTTGATCACTGATTTTAATCCGAGAGGTAACAACTTGCTGACGCAAACGATTAATCGCTAAATCTTCAGCAATACGTGCACGTAAGCCTGCATAAGTATTTGGCGCAATTTTATCAAGCTTTTGTTGGAAGGCTTCTAAAGAGTTTGAACCTGAATCCTTAGCAACTTTGAGTACTGCTTCGTTTAAGGCATTTTCATCAGGGCGGATGTTATAGCGTTTTACTTGCTCAAGTTGTGCTTCACGAATAATCAGTTGTTCTAAGGCTTGTTGCTCAATATATTGTTGAGGTGGAAGCTGTTTATTTGATTTTTCGAATTGATGTGTAATTTCTGCAATACTTTGCGTTAAGTCACTACGCAAAATAACGCTATTGTCGACAACGGCTACAACTTCATCTTTGGTTTCTGCAGCGAAAGTTGGTAAAGCTGTAGAAAGGCACAGCGCAAGTGCGGTCACTTTGAAAAATTGTTTTAACTGCATTGTCTTCATTAACGTTCAGTCCAAGTTTGATTAATATTATTAAAGCCTAAGATGCGATTTTCTAGTAATGATGTCAATTTATTGTTGAAGCCACCCAGACCTTTTAAGCTGACCTCTGCCATAATGGCACGTTTAGGTTTAACGTCTGGTGAATTTACATCATCTAAATCATTATAATAAGAGCGTCCGTAAACCGACACACCCCAACAGCATGATTCATAGTTCACACCGAGTAAGTATTCACGTGCGATGCTGTTGTCTAAATCATATTGTGCATGACCAATCAAACGCCAGTTATTATAAATTGGTTGAATGAATGAACCGACGATATGGTCATAACGATCTTGGCGGTTTGGAATATCTTTGCGGTAGAAGTAACCAACGTTATAAAGATTGCCTTGATCACCCGTGTAATACACTTGTATATCACGTTGTGCATTATTGCCACGTGATGTCCATGCCGAATTTAAATTAATATTAACGTTATTTGAGATTTGACTTGATACCTGAATCACAGGACCAGTCTTTGTTTCGCGGTCGAACTGATCTGCATCACTATTTAGGGTAACGCGTCGATCTGAGAAATAATAACTTTGACCAATGCTGGCACGTAAACGTTCTAGCCCAATGTCATCAAATAAACTATAGCTTAAACCGAGAGAAGCAAAATTATTGTCTTCAAGACGGTCATGGCCATAGAAACGGCGCGGACTAAATAGCTGGTCATAATTAATAGATGCAGTTGCTGAATCAAAGTTTGGCTGCATACTTTGGTCTTTATAACTTGAGTACGCATAGAATAGACGAGGGGTCAGAGTTTGTAAGAAATGACCTTGTTTTTCAAAGTTTAAACCCATGTCTAAAGTAAACTCAGGCACGACAATAGAGCGATTTTCATTGCTGGTATTGTCAATCGTATCCTGATCATAGAAAGTGTTTACATTACGCAGTGTTGCTTCAGGAATAAAGAACGACCATGGTGTGCGGTGGTTATAACGCACACTGAAATCATTATAAATACGGGTACCGCTTGGTTCATAAGTAGAACCTGGTTGTAAATTCAGCGCATCGATATCTTTTTTGAAGTAAGCCGTATCGTTATTAAATTCGTACTGGAAGCCGAGCGGGTTACCGACTTTGTAGTTTAGTAAAAATTGTGGCAAACGTGCATAAGGACGCTTTTCAACCGATACAGTTGGGTCAAGTGTTTGGAAGTCTTCAACTCTTAATTGCGCTTTTAAACCTGGAATCCCATTTTTATAATTGAGTTCCCATGCACGGCGTAAGTTAAGGTCAGTCTTGGAGTTTGGATTATTGTCTAAATCAACAAAGTAATCTTTATCTGAGGCGTAGTTGTATTCTAAATTGGTCGAGAATTGGTCATTGATTTGCCAGTTATGTAAATAACGTAAGCTCTTACGATCTTCATCATTGTAGTCTTTGTCAGAAGCTAAATATCCGCCTGAAACAATACCAGCACCAAAGTTGGTTAAATAACGAAATTCACCTTCCAGCATTAAGCCACGATCCGCTAAATAACGCGGTGTAATGGTGGCATCATAATTAGGTGCAAGATTAAGATAAACTGGTACACCGAGTTCAACACCACCATCATTGGTAAAACCAAAACTTGGCGTCAAGACACCTGTAGTGCGTCGATCATCAATAGGAAAATTGAAATACGGAACTGCAAGAACAGGCACATCTTTTACATAAAGTTTAGTGTTACGTGTTTCACCACGACCTGTATCTTGATTCAGCTTGATTTCATCTGCCTGAATTTTCCAACCTGGTTTTTGTTCAGGCGGACAGGTGGTATAGGTCGCTTTTTGCAAATTAATTGTATTGTTTGCAGACTTAATAATTTTCTCAGCGCGACCATGCGCATGTTGTTGTTCTGCAATAAAGAAGCTATTTGAAAGATCGCCTTCTTGGGTCTTTAAATTATAGTTAATATCATCACTTTGAGAAATTAAACCGCCTTGAGCGAGTTGCACACGACCTTCGGCTTTGGCGTAAGTCTGAGTTTGATCGATAGTAATTTTATCTGCACGGATTTGACGACCAGGCTGCTCTAAAATGACATTACCTTCGAGGTAAGAATCGCCTTTAGGGTCAAACAAACCATAATCTGCTGTAACTGTTGAAGTAGCTTCATTCGGATCAATTGTTTCAGTGGTTGGCGGAATTGGTGTAATCCACGCACCTTGGCAAAAAGCTGAACTTAAATATTGATCCTGACGTTGCTGTGCTTCAGGCGCAGATTTATCGACATAATACTGTGAAAAGAATTGTTCGCCTGGATAGGTCTCATTAATACTATTTTTTATATTTTCTGCATTGGCATTTGATGATTGGTCAGAAGCCGCATAGCCAGATACCGAGCTACCGCAGAGTAGGGTAAAGATTGCAGTCGCTAAAGGATGAAATTTAAACTGATGCTTCATTTTGTCTCATTAACCAATCATGCTTAATCGCAATTAATTATTGTCGCATCATAGAGAAAAAGTTGATAAGTAGCTACACTTACACCTTTAAAAACTAAGCCTGTATTAGAATTTATTGCAAATGAATACACAACGTGAACAATTGATACAAACATGGGTTGCATCTGTACTTGAGTCAGATCAATTTGAAATTTCTTTCTTAGCAGGCGATGCGAGTTTCCGTCGTTATGCACGAATCAAACTGAATAATAAAACATTTATGCTCATGGATGCACCTCCAGAAAAAGAAGATTGTGTGCCTTTTGTGACGATTGATGAGTTTTTTCATCAGCACGGTGTGCGTGTGCCTGAAATTGTGGCTAAAGATTTAGAAAATGGCTTTTTATTGCTCGAAGATTTTGGTGATGTGCTGTTATCTACTTTATTAAATGATGACACGGTCGATGCCTATTATGAGCAAAGTTTTAAACAATTGATTCAGTTGCAATCTATTTCAGGTGAAGAACATTTTCCAGCCTATAGCTACGAAAAATTAATTTCGGAAATGGAGCTTTTAACAGATTGGATGTTACCTGCGTTAAAGATTGTTCCAACAGAAGATGAAGCAGCATTGATTAAGCGTACATTTGCCATTTTAGCCAATACCGCACTTGCTCAGCCGCAAGTCATTGTGCATCGTGACTTCCATAGCCGTAACTTAATGAAAGTAGGTGATGACACTGAACTTGGCGTGATTGATTTTCAGGATGCTGTGATTGGTGCAGATACGTATGACTTGATTTCGATTACCCGTGATGCCTACGTGCAATGGAATGCTGACCGTGTTTATAGATGGTTTGAAACCTTCTATAACTTACTTCCTGCATCAACGAAAGTAGATCGTGATCTTGACCAATTTAAAAAAGATGCCGATATGATGGCGATTCAACGTCATATCAAAATTTTAGGTATTTTTGTGCGTCTGTTTGAACGTGACGGTAAATCAGGCTACTTAAAAGATCTTCCACGTGTGATGTGGTATTTGCTTGAAGAGACTCAAGGCTATACTGAACTCGATGCCTTCATGCAGTTTATCCGTGTGCGTGTACTGCCAGCGTTTGAAGCAAAATATGGTACATATGAGGTTGTTGCTTAATGAAAGCGATGATTTTAGCTGCAGGCTTGGGCAATCGTATGCGTCCACTAACTTTGCATACACCAAAACCTTTGCTTGAAGTAGGCGAGAAGCCCTTAATTGTTTGGCATATTGAAAAACTTGCTGCCATTGGTATTCAAGAAATTGTGATTAATACCGCGTGGTTGGGCGAAAAACTCGCGACAGCGCTCGGTGATGGTTCACAGTTTGGCATCAAAATTTTATGGTCGCATGAAGGTGAAGGCTTAGAAACAGCAGGTGGCATTATTAATGCCTTACCATTATTGGGTGATGAGCCTTTTATTTTGGTCAATGGTGATGTGTGGACCACCATGGATTTTGCACCATTATTGGATGTGAAACTCGGTGAAAATCTTGCGCATTTGGTTTTAGTCGATAATCCAACACAACATCCAAATGGTGACTTTACCCTTGCCAATGGTCAGGCATTTACCTTTGAGCAAAATATCGAAGGTGAAGACTTAACGTTTAGTGGTATCTCTGTGATTCACCCTAGAATGTTTGCAGGTTTAGAAGCAGGAAAGCGTCCATTAGCACCGTTACTTAAACAAGCCATGCTAGATGAAAAAATTGCTGCATCTAAGCTGCTTGGTGCTTGGGTGGATGTAGGTACGCCAGAGCGCTTAAGCGTATTAGACACTGAAATTCGCGCTGGGAAGTATGCTTAACTGAATATTCACTAAGCACTCCCTACTGTGACAATATAGAGAAAACGGTATACTTCCACCTAATTTAATCGAGCGTTGATTGTTTATGCATACTTTTTTTAATGAACTGAAGCAGGGTAGCCAAGCCTTAGGTTTGCAGCTCAGTGATGAAGCTTTAAATTTATTATTGAAGTATCAAGATGCTTTGGTACTTTGGAATAAGGCATACAATTTAACTGCGATCCGTGATCCAAAAGAAATGCTGGTGAAACATCTTTTAGATAGTTTGAGTATTTTAAAGGATTTGCCACAAGGTCGCTTGCTTGATATCGGTACAGGTGGTGGTATGCCGGGCATGATCATTGCATTATGTCAGCCAGAGCGCCAATGTGTACTTCTCGATTCAAACGGTAAAAAGATTCGTTTCTTGAAGCAGTTTATTGCTGATTTAAAACTACAAAATGTGATTGCAGTGCAAACCCGTGTCGAAAATGAAGACAGTATCAATGAACTGGGTCAATTTGACGTGATTACCAGTCGTGCATTTGCATCATTGACTGACTTTATTGCAGCGTCTAAACCGTATATGCATGACAATACGATTATTGCATCAATGAAGGGCTTAATTCCTGATGATGAAGTCGAAGCGCACAAAAATGAATTTAGCTGTGACATTATTGAACTTAAAGTTCCGCGCTTAGACGAACAACGTCATTTACTTTTATTAAAACGAATTTAAGATTTTTCAAAGGAATTGGGGTCAACATGGCACAAATTATTGCGATCGCCAACCAAAAAGGTGGCGTCGGTAAAACTACGACCGCGGTAAATTTGGCGGCATCATTAGCTGTGTTAAAAAAGCGCGTATTACTAGTCGATATGGATTCGCAGGGTAATGCCACGATGGGATCTGGCATACAAAAGAATGATCTTTTGTATTCGGTGACGGATGTTTTACTGGGTGAAGTCCCGATTGAGACAGCGATTTTAAAAGCTGAAGTCGGCTATAAAGTTCTTGGTGCCAATCGTGATTTAGCTGGAGTTGAATTGGCCATTGCCGAGCAACCGGGGCGCGAATTTATTCTGCGTGAAGCATTGCAAGAAATTGAAAATGCTTTTGACTATATTATTGTTGACTGCGCACCGAGCTTAAGCTTGATTACGGTGAATGCTTTGGCAGCGGTTGATGGTGTACTTATTCCAATGCAATGCGAATATTATGCGCTTGAAGGTTTAGCAGATTTGACTCAAACCATTGACCGTATTCAACAAGCACTTAATCCAGATTTACAGATTGTGGGTGTGCTACGTACCATGTATGACGCGCGTAATGCATTAACACGTGATGTCTCTGAAGAATTACAACAGTACTTTGGCAAAAAGCTATACGACACGGTGATTCCACGTAACATTCGTTTGGCGGAAGCGCCTGCGCATGGCTTACCAGTGATTTATTTTGAAAAAAGTTCAAAGGGTGCAGTTGCTTACTTAAACTTAGCAGCTGAAATGTTAAAAAAAAGCAAAGTGAAAAAAGGAAGTAAAGCATGACCGTGAAGAAACGTGGACTCGCAAAAGGTCGTGGTTTAGATGCCTTATTGGGCTCCATTCAAAAAGAAAAATTACAACTTGAAGCACAAGGTCTAGATCATGGCCAGCTAAAACAAATTGATGTTAACTTGCTAAAACGTGGTGAATATCAACCGCGTCGTTATATCAATGAGCAAGATTTACAAGAATTAGCTGCGTCTATTGAAAAGCACGGCATTATGCAGCCGATTGTGATTCGTCCAGTTGATGATGAACGCTTTCCTTATGAAATTATTGCGGGTGAACGACGCTGGCGTGCGGCTCAACTTGCGGGTTTGACTCAAGTTCCTGCCATTGTGCGCGAGCTTCAAGACCAAGTTGCTATTGCATTGGCATTGATTGAAAACATTCAACGTCAGGATTTAAATCCAATCGATCAGGCCATGGCATTACAACGCTTCCATGAAGAGTTTGGTTTAAGTCATCAGGAAATTGCCGACACCGTAGGTAAAGCCCGTACAACGGTGAGTAACTTATTGCGTTTATTAACGCTTGCAGAACCCGTCAAAGACTTTATGCAACAAGGTCTTTTAGATATGGGGCATGCACGTGCAATATTGACACTTAAAGCCAAAGATCAGTTGAAAGTGGCAGAGCATGTCATTGAGAAAAGTTTATCGGTCCGTCAAACAGAGCAGCTTGTTCGCGACTATGCTGCACCGAAAGCTGAAAAACCCAAAACGGTCATTGCGCCTGATATTCAACAATTAACACAACGTCTTTCTGAGCGTTTTAGTGCTGATGTGAAAATTGACTATAACAAACAAGGTAAAGGAAAACTTGTGATTAGTTATAGCTCATTAGATGAATTGGATGGTATTTTAAGCATCTTAGGCGATGAATAAATTATAAAAATGATTTGGGGATAAACAGATGTGGGAACTGGTTAAAGCGGGTGGCTGGCTTATGCTGCCTTTGGTGCTGTGTTCTATTTTTATGGTGGCGATTGCGATTGAACGCTTTATCCGCTTGAAAAGAAATCTCGTCATCCCCAATATTCTTCTGATTCATCCTGAGCAAAAGGCTGAACAAGCGATTGAAAAGTTGTCACAAAGCGCAGCACTGCAAAAAAGTGCTTTAGGACGTATTTTTCAGGCGGGTTTTAATAGTCGATTGCAAACTGAACAATATGCACGTGCTCAAATGGAAGTCGTGGCTTCACAGGAAATTGGCTATTTGGAAAAAAATATCAATTTTTTGGGAACACTCAGTGCAGTTGCGCCTTTGCTTGGTTTGCTGGGCACGGTCATGGGTATTATCGAATCATTTTTGATGATGGATATGGGTAATACCGATGCCGCGATGATGATGCCGGGGATCTCTAAAGCCTTGATTACCACGGCGGCAGGGATGTTGATTGCGATTCCTGCATTATTTGCCTATCGATATTTTCAACGTTTGGTTCAGGAATATATTGCGGAGTTAGAGCAACAATCGACATTATTCCATGCTGATTTGTTCTATCTTCAAGCTCCAGATCTAGATATCTCAAAAGCAAGCTAGGAGGCGAATAATGAAGTTCAAACGCCGCCAAGTTGAAGATATTCACATTAACTTAACGCCAATGATTGACTGTCTTTTGTTTATCTTGGTGTTTTTGTTATTGTCGACCACTTTTAATCAGTTTAGCCGTCTTAATCTCACCTTGCCAGATGCGCAAGGTGTGCCACCTAAAGAGTTTGATCAAAAAATTGAAGTTGTAGTGGATGGCAATGGGCATTATGCAGTGAATGGTCAATCTATTGCGAGTAAAGAAGTGGCTGACTTGAATACCGCAATTAAACAGATTTCTCAGGATCGACGTGATTTAATGTTTGTGATTGCCGCTGACGCGAAGGCAACACATCAAGATGTGATTCGCGTTATGGACGTTGCAGGGCAATTGGGTTTTGTGAACGTCAATATCAGTACGAAAGTACCTACTAGAGGTTATGAGTGAAGCACGATTTTAAGGTCTACCTACGCCTATTAAACTATTTAAAGTCATTTTGGGGTGTAGGCTTATTGGTGGTTGTTGGTTTTGCACTCAATGCGGCGACAGAAGTCTCTGTCGCGACATTACTGAAAAAAATCATTGATGCCATTCAACATAAAGATCAAGGTTTTACCACACTATTTCCTCTATTTGTTGTGCTGTTGATGTTTGTCCGTGGCCTTGGTCTATTTATGGGTGGATATTTTACTGCGGTCATTTCTCGTAATTTGATTTTTAATATCCGTCAGGAAGTTTTTAATAAATTAATGCGCTTGCCGTCGCAATATTATTTGGATAATTCGAGCGGTCATATCACAGCTAAAATCTTATATAACGTTGAACAGTTAACGGCGGCTTCGACTGAGTCTCTTCGAACTATTTTGCAACAAGGTACAATTACCTTAGCGTTGTTAGGGTATTTGTTTTATACCAACTGGCGTCTGACATTAATTATCTTTATTTTTGGTCCACTGATCGGTTTAATTATCCGTAAAGCCTCAAAACGTATGCGTAAATTATCTTCTCAAGTGCAGGACACGATGGGAGATGTTAACCATGTTGTGCAAGAGATGGTGAACGGTAATATGGTGGTGAAAGGCTTTGGTGGTCAGGCCTATGAGCAAAAACGTTTCTATGATAGCTCAATGGAAAACTTGCGCCGTGGTCTAAAAATGGTGGTGGTACAGCAGCTCAATAGTCCTGTTATTCAGCTGATTATGTCAATTGCCCTTAGTATCATTATGTATATCGCTTTGCAGCCACAAATTTTGCAGGACATTTCTGCAGGTGAATTTGTTTCTTATATTACTGCGGCAGGTATGTTAGCAAAACCAATCCGTTCATTGACTGATGTGAATGAAAAAATTCAGCGGGGTATGGCGGCAGCCTATTCAGTCTTTGAACTGTTGGATATGAAAGAAGAAAAAAATACCGGAACTATCAACGATAAAATCAAAGGCAATATTGAGTTAAAACATGCAGATTTAGTCTATGCGGATGGTTTTCATGCGATTCATGATTTTAATTTAAAGGTGAAGCAAGGTGAGACCGTAGCACTCGTAGGGCGTTCAGGTGCGGGTAAAACATCTCTAGTAAATCTACTAGTACGTTACCAAGAATTAACTTCGGGTGAAATTCTAATTGATGGTAAAAATATTGAAGAATTTGAGCTTAATGCATTAAGAACTCAGATTTCAATGGTCAATCAGCAAGTGGTATTGTTTAACCGTACCGTACGTGAAAATATTGCTTATGGTCAGCTTGAAGGTGCAACTGACGATGAAATTATTGCGGCAGCAAAAGCCGCTTATGCACATGATTTTATTATGGCTTTACCGCAAGGTTATGACACACCACTTGGTGCGCAGGGCTTAAACTTATCTGGTGGTCAGCGTCAACGTATCGCGATTGCTCGTGCGATTTTGAAAAATGCACCCATTTTAATTTTAGATGAAGCCACCAGTGCTTTAGATAATGAATCAGAATACTTCATTCAACAAGCATTTGATCAAGCGATGATTGGGCGTACTACAATCGTGATTGCACATCGATTATCGACCATTGAAAATGCTGATCGTATTGTGGTGATGGATCAAGGTCGTATTATTGAGCAAGGTTCACACCAAGAATTATTGGCGAAGCAAGGTGCATACTATCAATTGCATCAACGTAACTTCGAGGAACACTAATTCATGTCTTTAGCACAAGTGATTCAGGATGCTTGGAATAAGCAGGCAAAGTGGTTGGTTGTGCTACGTCCGCTGTCTTGTCTGTATAAAGTGGGTTTTGATTTCAATAAATCACTTTATGCCAAAGGGATTAAATCGAGTTATACAGCACCGATTCCTGTATTGGTGATTGGGAATATCACCGTTGGTGGAAGTGGTAAGACACCACTGCTTATTCAACTAGTCAATCATCTTAAAGAACGTAATGTACGTGTAGGGGTGATTAGTCGAGGTTATGGTGGCAAAGGACCATTTCCAGCTTATGTCGATGTAATCCCACATCCCGAAGTTGTGGGTGATGAGCCTGCATTAATCGTCCAATCGACACAAGTGCCAATGGCAGTCGGTCCTAATCGTCAGCAAAGTATTGAGTTATTGCTTGAGAAGCATGAGCTAGATCTAATTATTTGTGATGATGGATTGCAGCACTGGGCTTTAAACCGTCAGATTGAGTGGATTGTTTTAGATAATAATCGTGGGTTAGGTAATCAAAAATTATTGCCTGAAGGTTATTTGCGTGAGTCACCGCAACGTTTACAAGATGCCACTGTAATTGAGCATGCATCTCAAGCAGATTCTGCCTTGAATATGCATCTAGCACCAAGCCAGCCATATTTACTCAGTGCGAGTGCTGAACAATATTTTAATCCTCAGCAAAGTTTTTATGCAGTTGTGGGTATTGGTTTTCCGCAGCGTTTTTATCAAACATTGCAGGACATTGGTGTGAATGCTTTTCAAGCACACGAATTCCCTGATCATCATGATTACACAATTGAAGACTTACATTTTGAAGATGCCAGTCCAATTATTACTACTGAAAAAGATGCAGTAAAAATTGCTGTGCTCTTGCAAAAATATCCAGATTATCAGCGCGAAATATGGGTAGTTCCTGTAGAAGCAGTGCTTTCCGATGCTTGTTATGACGTGCTGCATCAGCAGTTACAACAACACGGTATTCAAATTTAAAAAGGTTGTTCATATGAAACATATTGTCATTCCTGCACGTTTCGCAAGTTCACGTTTGCCGGGTAAGCCATTACTTGAAATTCATGGTCGTCCGATGATTTTACGTGTGGTGGATCAGGCCAAGAAGGTTCAAGGATTTGATGATCTATGTGTAGCAACCGATGATGAACGTATTGCTGAAGTTTGCCGATCTGATGGTGTAGATGTTGTCATTACATCAAAAGATCATCCATCTGGTACGGATCGTCTAAGCGAAGTTGCACGAATCAAAGGTTGGGCGAGTGACGATATTATTGTCAACGTTCAGGGTGATGAGCCATTACTCCCAGCTTTATTGGTGAAACAAGTGGCACAGCTGCTTGAA
Source organism: Acinetobacter sp. NCu2D-2 (assembly GCF_001647675.1). Classification (NCBI taxonomy): domain Bacteria; kingdom Pseudomonadati; phylum Pseudomonadota; class Gammaproteobacteria; order Moraxellales; family Moraxellaceae; genus Acinetobacter; species Acinetobacter sp. NCu2D-2. Next base: position 1,489,341 of record NZ_CP015594.1, on the reverse strand, counting down.
GATCATCCTGAATCATCGATGTCGACATTATGCGAACCAATCCATTCACTTGAAGAGTTTCAACGTGACAGTATCGTTAAAGTTGTGATGTCTAAACATCATCAAGCGCTGTATTTTAGTCGTGCAACAATTCCATATGACCGCGATGGGGCTAAGCAAGCTGAACAACACTTGCATGATCAGGCATATCGCCATTTAGGTTTATACGCTTACCGTGTGAAATTACTTCAAGAATATGTGACTTGGGATATGGGGGTGCTTGAAAAGCTGGAATCCCTAGAGCAATTACGCGTCTTGGAAAATGGTCATCGTATCGCGATTGCAGTTGCTGAGGCGAACTTACCACCCGGTGTCGACACACAAGCAGACTTAGATCGTTTAAATCAAATGGATGCCTCTGCATTCGCTTAAATGAGAAGAAAACATGCCTTTTGATGTCGAAGCACAAGTTTACCCATGGCAAGAGCAAGTCTGGAATACGCTGACAGAGCGTTTTCCAAAGCTGGGTCATGGTTTACTTTTTTATGGAAAAAAAGGCTGTGGTAAAGAAGCTTTTACTCAGAAGTTTTTAGCGTGGGTGCTTTGTCAAAATCGGCATGAAAACAATCAGCCCTGTGGTGAATGTGGCAGTTGTTTATGGCTAAAAGCAGATACACATCCCAACTATGTACACATCACCACAGATGATGAAAATAAAAAACAAAATGCCAAAATCAAAATTGAGAAAATTCGTGATTTACAGCCTTTTGTTCAGCAAACGGGTGATGGCTGGCGTGTAATTGTGATTGAGCCTGCTGAAGCACTGAATATTGCATCTTCAAATGCACTATTAAAGACTTTAGAAGAGCCGGGTGAAAATATAGTTATTATTTTGCTTGCAGATCACTATCTAAAATTACCTGCAACGATTCGTAGTCGTTTACAGCATTTTGCTATGGATCGAATTTCTCCAGCACAAGCATCGGCATATTTGCAGCAACATTTGCCTGATGCGGGTACAACGCAGCAACAATTGTTGCTGAATTTGTCCAATCAGATGCCTTTGCAGGCGCTTGAGGTTGCACAAAGTGCATGGCTGCCACAGCGTCAGGACTTTGTTCAAGATTGGAAAAAGCTTGTCATCGACAAAAATATGCCGATACAAACCGCAACCAAATGGAATAAAATTTTAAGCTTTTCTGATTTTAGTCAGATGTTTGAGTACTTGTTGTCTGATTTAATTTGTGTCAAGCTCAATCAAACTGTAAAGAATATTGATATCAACTGCGAAGAATTGGCTGAACAATATTCACTTGAGCAATTATTTAATTTGTATCAAGATTTTCAAAAAACAAAACAATATTTAGCACAGAACGTTCAATCGAATTTAGTACTTGATGAATTATGTATTAAATTAATGAATGTCTCTTAAAGTAAGGAGAAGGGGATGCAACCACGTATGGGCGGTATTATTCAGGCGAATATTCCTGATGTTGAAACCTTGTTTGCAAGCTATATGCCATATGTCGTAGGCGGTGGATTATTTATTCCTTCAAAACAGGCCGTTAAATTGGGCGAAGAAGTTTTCGTGCTCACCACATTGCCTGAACAATCACAAAAAATTCCTTTAACAGGTAAAGTGATTTGGGTCTCACAAAAACAAAATGGCATTAAACCCCAAGGTTTTGGTATTCAATTGACCGGTGAAAAAGGCGTTTATTTCAAAAATGAAGCAGAACGTTTAGTTGCAGGCCTTAAATCTGATGGGCGTAAAAGTTACACTATGTAGTTCTTCCACCCAGTTAAGGAACTCATTGTGTTTGTAGATACGCACTGTCATCTTACTTTGCTTGATTTAACACCCTATGATGGGGATTTAGATTTAGCGCTCGCACAAGCCCGTGAAGCTGGTGTTTCAAAATTTATGAGCATTTCAGTCGATTTAGATGATCACATTAAATTGGCTGAAATCGCTGCGCGTCATGACGACGTTGGTTATAGCGTGGGCGTGCATCCTTGTGAAGATGCAGCAACCATGGCTCGAGCAACCACAGAATATCTTGTTGAACTGGCACAAGCTGAAAAAGCATGGGCATTGGGTGAAACAGGTCTAGACTACTACCACAGCACAGAATTTGTCGCTGAACAAAAAGAATGTTTTGCGCGTCATATTCACGCCTCTCAAATTGTCAAAAAACCAGTCGTTGTACACACCCGTTCAGCAAAACACGATACCGTTGATATTATCCGTGCTGAAAAATCGACTCATGGGATTTTGCATTGTTTTACTGAAGACTGGGAAACAGCGAAAGCGGTTCTAGATTGCGGTTATTACGTATCGTTTTCAGGTATTGTGTCATTTAAGAACGCACAAGATTTACGTGATGTGGCAAAGCAAGTGCCGCTTGATCGTGTCTTAATTGAAACAGATAGTCCTTATCTCGCACCGATGCCATATCGTGGTAAATCCAATGAACCTAAATATGTGCCTTATGTAGCCAAAGCGCTTTGTGATGTATATGATAAGACGCTGGAAGAGATGGCTTTTATTACAAAGCAGAACTTCGAGAATCTTCTAAAAATGAAGTAAATAATTTGAATTGATATAAGAGCATAAGAGAGTTATAGGGTGAAGATGGATCGTCAAGCTCAGTTTCGAGCAAGAGAAACTTTGATATTTCAAGTTGCCGAGCAGCTATTATTGGAAAATGGCGAAGCAGGCATGACCTTGGATGCGCTTGCAGCCGAGCTTGATCTCGCGAAAGGAACACTTTATAAACATTTTCAGAGTAAAGATGAACTCTATATGCTGCTGATTATTCGTAATGAGCGCATGTTGCTGGAAATGATTCAGGATACTGATAAAGCATTCCCTGAGCACCTTGCTTTCTTTATGCTCCATCACTTACATCATCCTGAGCGTACGGTATTGTTCCATCAAATTGAGGAACGCTTATCGACTACAGGTGTAGGCATCCAGCATTTATTTAGCGAACTTTATCAAGTGCGTAAACAGCGTCTGCGTTTGATCATTCGTATGACTGAAAGCTATTTAATCTCCATTGGCAGTTCAATGAGTTGTCGAGATTATTTGGCTTCGATTTGGTCGCTAACGCATGGTGCGGCTGCTATTTTAAATTCTAGTTTCTATCAGCGTTATTTAGGTTCACGAGATACTTTGCGAGTTGCCTATATTGATCAAGCGCTTGCTTTACCAAAACAAATGAATCGCCTAGAACAATGTGTTTAAGTGATGATAAAGCATAATTCTCAACGATCACAACATGGCTTTACACTGATCGAAGTGATGGTAGTGATTGTGATCATGGGAATTATGGCCACACTTGTTGTTTTAAATATTGATGGGATTGATTACCGTAAAGCGTTGCAAGCACGGGAAGTGCTGATTCTGGATTTGAAACGGATACAACGAGAATCTGTTGATCAATCAAGAATTTTAGCATTGGTGGTTCATCCTGCGACTGATGTCTCAGATACTTCATATACTATTCAAGAATATATACCTGCGAATTCAAGCGCTGCTTTACAACAGACAAAAACAAAATGGCAAAGTTATGATGATTTTAAAGTACGCTATTTACCGAGTGGTGTAAGTCTACACATTGATAGTCTCAGTCAACGCTATGAAAATGCTCAAAACCGTGAATTATTAGAAAATAATGCACCTAAATTGATTTGGCTCGGTAATGGTGAAGCGAAGCCTGTACGTATTCAATTGTATTTGTCAGGTGAAGCGATTGGTCAAGCCATTGAAATTGATCATTTGGGTAAGATCAATGATATCTAGATATTTCAATCGGGGCGCTGGAGCAGATGCAATCAAACCATTTAAGTCGAGTGCTGATCGATTTCATTGTCTGCATTTTAAGTATAGATATTCGTTTTGCGCAGCGGTGAAACAGCGTTTTACTCATCGCTGCTCAGGATTTACCTTGTTGGAAGTAATGGTGGCGCTTGCAATATTTGCCACAGCAGCCATGACCTTGACGAAAGTTTCCATGCAATACACCCAAGCAACCTCACATGCCATTTTAAGAACCAAAGCACAGTTTGTCGCGTTAAATGAAGCGGCTCAGATGGATATTAACCGTGAGTGGTTAACTGGAACTTCATCTGAGAAAAAAACATCTCAGGGTGAAATGTGGCAAATCGATAAAAAAGCCGAAGCCACCATAAGCCCAAATGTACAGCGAATTGATATTCAAGTCAGTTTAGTCAATCAAGAAACAGAGCAGGTCGAAGCAGGCATCAGTAGTCTTGTGTTTTTTAACCAAAAGGTGAAAGACACACCATGAGACATTTAGGTTTTACTCTCGTTGAATTATTGGTGGCAATTGCGATTTTCGCCGTATTGTCTGCTTTAGGCTGGAAGGTGTTTGATCATATTGTGATGACCAAAGATCAAAATATTGTACATGAGCAACGTTTAGATCAATTACAGCAGACCTATCAGCAAATCTTAAGAGATACTGTTCAACTCGTGCCTTTAACCTCAAATTTAAATGTTGAAATTCGACCTGCGCTGGTTCTGCAAAATAATAAAATTAGTTTTAGTAAATCAGGTGTAACAGATCCTTTACAGCAGGGCATTGCACCTGATGAACGCGTAGAATATCTGTACCGACAAGATGAGCAAAAACTGTATCGGCTGCGTTATCAAAACTTAAATCAGTCAGGGCGTGAACAACCTGATTCAAGTGTGATGCTTGATCAAGTTGAGCGATTTAGCGTTGAAGTGCTGAATCCGAATAGTTTGACTGAATGGCCTGAACCAAGTGCGAATTCAGAGGATTTGATTGCAAAACAGAAATTGCCACGCGGAATCAAAATCAATCTTGTGATCAATCAAGTTGAATATGAATGGTTGTTCAGTTTGCTAAATACTGAGTTTCTTGAGGCTAAACAAGGTGCTCAGCCATGAAACAGTTTGATTCCTCAAAGCAACGTGGCATAGCACTAATTACAATTTTAGTCATGGTTGCACTCGCAACGATTTTGGCTGCAACCATTGCAAAGCGTCAGGCAGCGACTTCAGAAAGTACCGCTTACTTGATGCGACAAAATCAATCTTTAATGTATGCAAAAAGTGCCGAAGCGTTTTTTTCTGAATTATTGCTGGATGATGCTGAAAATGCTGCTGAATCGGATCATTTGCAGGAAACTTGGGCACAGCCGATGCCACCTTTTCCTGTTGAAGATGGTTATGTCGCAGGGCAACTGGTCGATGAATCAGGAAAATTTAATCTGAACAGTTTGGTGAAAGAAAATGGCGAGGTCAATGAAACCGCTAAACAGTGGTTTGAACTGATTCTAAAGAGAGCAGGATTGCCTGAGCAGCTCAGTGAAGCAGTGATTGATTGGCAAGACGTAGATGAAACGCCAATTGGGGCGATGGGTGCAGAATCGAGTTATTATCAAGGTTTGCCGAATGCTGCCTTGCCTCCCAATAGTCCATTTCACGATGTTGAAGAGCTCAAGCTGATCCGTGGTTTTGAAGATAACAAATATAAACTTATTGCAAATGACGTGACAGCATCACCGTTAAAAGAAGCAAAAGTGAATATTAATACAGCAAGTGCGAACCTACTTGCCAGTTTAGATGAGCAGTTAGAGCCTCAACGTATTCAAAAAGTTTTAGATCAACGTGCTGCAAATAATCAGTACTTTTCAAATGTCTCGGAATTATGGGAAATTGAACCCTTTAATCAGGTCGATGCCAGTAAAAGAGCTTTGTTTAATGATCAATTGGGTGTGCAGTCTTCGGTGTTTAAAGCACGTATTGAGGTGATGCTGAGTGAAAGACGCCGTCAATTGACCAGTCAATTGGTGCGCCAAGATAAACATGTCTACGTGGCTTATCGAAGTATGGCGCCATTTTAGTTTTCAAGGATGTGTAATTTTTTTTGATCATCCAATTGACCAATCAAGCTAAACAGTAAAATTAATCCTCATGGGTTTACTTTTGCTTTATAATTAAAACTAATTCACCTATTTTTTGACGACATTACGGCACATGTTAATTCGTAAGTTATTCAAGTTTGAAAACGCTCATATCGTGCGTAATTGCACGTCAGATCGCTGTAAGCGCTCGATTCATGGACATAGCTATAAAGTTGAGCTTTTACTGAAAGCTTCTAAACTTGACCATGGACAAATGGTTTACGACTTTGGTTTGCTGAAAGGTGTGATTAAGGACTTTTTTGATTCTTTTGATCATGCGATTTGTTTTTGGCAAAATGACAGTGCTGAATATATTCAAGCCTGCAAAAACTTTAGTGCACGTTGGGTGTCTTTGCCTGTGTCACCATCAGCAGAGCAGTTTTCAAGAATTTTCTTCTTTTTAGCACAACAAGTGTTGGCCTCTACCATTACTCAAAATGGCGAAGGTGATGTTGAAGTCTATTCAGTGATCGTGCATGAAACCGATACAGGCTATGCACAAAGCTTCATTGAAGATATTGAAAATGAACAAATGGGTTTGCTTGCGCTAGATCAAATTGAATTTTCTGAACAAGTACAAGCGGAATGGACTGATCCTGAAATGTTTGCAAAATTGAAACAAGGCATTCCATTTCATAACCCAACTGTAGACTTACAAGTTAAACTATAAAATCATTCTTTAGAATGATGTGATTCAACTGGCATAGATTTAGGATTGAAGAATGTCTTTAACTGAACAGCAACTGCAAAAACTGAGTAAAGTTCAGTTAGATGAAAGCTGGAAATATGGATTAAGTGATTTCTTACTCAGTCCGAAAATGGATGAGTTGAAAGCATTTTTACTTGAAGAAAAAAAAGCGGACAAGGTGATTTATCCACCGAGCCATCTCATTTTTAATGCATTGAATACGACGCCGCTGGATCGTGTCAAAGTCGTGATTTTAGGGCAAGACCCTTATCATGGACCGAACCAAGCGCATGGTTTAAGTTTTTCAGTGCAAAAGGGTGTCGCGATTCCACCATCTTTACGAAACATCTATCATGAGTTACATTCTGACTTGGGTGTTGCAATTCCTAAACATGGCAATTTAACGCGCTGGGCTGAACAAGGTGTTTTGTTATTGAATGCTGTGCTTACAGTTGAAGCAGGTCAGCCGACATCACATCAAAAACGTGGCTGGGAAGCCTTTACAGATCATGTCATTGATGTATTAAATGAACAGCGTGAGCACGTGGTGTTTATTTTATGGGGGGCTTATGCACAGCGTAAGGGGCAGCGCATCGATGAAACAAAACATCTGGTGCTAAAAGCCGCACATCCTTCTCCATTGGCTGCAAATCGTGGCGGTTTCTTTGGGTGTAAAGTATTTTCTAAATCGAATAATTATCTTAAACAACATGGCATTGAGCCTATAGATTGGCAGCTGGACGCATGACTTATTCTCCTGTTTCTAAACAGTACCATCCTGACTTAATTGTTGAACAAGCGCAAAATGGATGGCGTATTGTTCGTTTAAATCGACCTAAATCATTACATGCTTTAGATGAATCGATTGTTACTGCTTTATTGGAAGTCTTTGAGGATTTTCATAGTGACGATGACGTAAAAGCAATTTGGCTTGATTCAACCACGCCGAAAGCATTCTGCGCGGGTGGTGATGTACGTAAGTTACGTCAATTGGTGATCAATGATGAAGTCGATACCGCGAATAAGTTTTTCGAACAAGAATATGCTTTAGATTTACTTTTGCATAACTATGCAAAACCCGTGCTGATCTGGGGCGAAGGTTATGTCATGGGTGGTGGACTTGGTCTGTTTATGGCTGCGCCTTTCCGCTTGGTGACACCTTATTCACGCCTCGCTATGCCGGAAATCAATATTGGCTTATATCCTGATGTGGGCGGAACACGTTTCCTTGCAGATCGTGGTGCAATTGGTCTATTCACAGGCTTAACTGGCTCGATTATGACCGCCGCAGGGGCATATGGTATTGGTTGGGCAACCCATATTTGTGATGCACAACGTGCTTTAGTGTTAGATAAATTAGTGAATATTGACTGGGATCATTATCCAGCAGGGCATTTCCGCGCCATTGATGACACCTTAAATAGTCTGCACCGTCCAGTAGGTCCTGGTCCATTACAAAACTCAATTGATGTAATTCAAAGCGTTTCACGCGGTGTGAGTTTTGAAAGTGACTATCAAGCGATTGTTGGCTTAAGTGATGCACGTAGTGATTGGTTGCGTCAAGCGAGTGAAAACCTACAAAAGGGTTCACCAACCACAGCTGCATTGACTTGGTTGTTGTGGCAATGGGGTAAACAGGTTCATTCTTGGAATGAAGTTTTTGAGCTTGAACGTCAAATCTCGGATTGGAAAATTCGTCACCCTGACTTTGTGGAAGGTGTTCGCGCGCGTTTGGTGGATAAAGACTTGTCACCTGAATGGACAATTGGTTCAGATATGAGCCTGAAAGGTATTCTTGCTGCATATCCACCTGTGACAACTATTGAAAGTTGGAATGCTCTCCTGAAGCAGTATGAGGTCATTTAATTTTTAATGACGGATGTTGTATATAGTGATGAATATTGGATGCAGTTTGCCTATGAGCAGGCTGCACTTGCGGCAAAACAACAGGAAATTCCTGTTGGTGCTGTGATTGTCAGTCAAAATCAAATTATTGGGCGTGGTTTTAATGCGCCCATTTCATTAAATGATCCAACCGCACATGCTGAAATTGTCGCACTACGTGATGCTTGTCAGCAGATCAAAAATTATCGTTTACCTGATGATGCAGTATTGTATGTGACCTTGGAGCCGTGCACGATGTGTGTGGGAGCTTTAGTGCATTCAAGGGTTTCGCGTGTGGTTTTTGGTGCGTATGAATCTAAAGCTGGTTCTTTAGTGAGCGCACGTCAGCTCTTAAATTCTGGTTATTACAACCATGTATTTAAGTTTGAATCAGGTTGTATGCAAGAAGCCTGCTCAGCCCTATTGAGTGAATTTTTTAAAATGCGCCGTGAGCAAAAGCGCTTATTGAAACTCGAACAAAAACAGTTACAAGAAAAACTGGATAATGATGCTGAATCAATCAAAAATAGCATCTGATTTTTCATAACGTCTATAAAGAGAAATAAAAATGAATTCTATGCAAGTCAAAAAGGAATTTCCTGCGCCGATTGAGCAAGTCTTTGAACTATTATCTAAACATGCAACTTATAATGTTGCGTTTGCGCCGATTCAAGTGGAGCGTATTAAAGATTCTGCAGATCCAGAACGTCCAGATGGTGTGGGTTCAGTACGAAGTTTAGGTGTAGGTCCAATCAAGCCGTTGAAAGAACAAATTACATTACTTGAGCCAAATCAGCGAATCGAATACAAGATTATTAAAAATCCATTGGTTAAGCATCACTTAGGAATTATTCAATTTGAAAAGGTGAGTGAAAATAAAACCTTGGTCACTTATACGATCGAATTACAAGCACGTGCACCCTTTGTAAGTAAATTAATTCTTGCACAGTTGAAAGCGGGGATTAAACTAGGCTTCGCGAAACTCGCAAAATCTGTATAAATAACTTTGGGTAAGCAATGACAGTTCAGATTATTACAATTGACGGACCAAGTGGTTCTGGTAAGGGTACACTCGCAGCAAAAATTGCAGCGCATTACCAATTTCATCTTTTAGATTCTGGCGCGTTATATCGTTTACTTGGATTGTCATTACAACAAAAATCCTTACTCGATGCACTTGATACAAAACTTGAAGAATGTATACAAATCGCAACAAATTTGGATATTCAATTTATCAGTACTGATACAGGCGTTGATGTGTTATTGGATAGTCAAAACGTTTCAAAAACCATTCGTACTGAACAAGTCGGTGAGTATGCTTCAAAAGTTGCCGCAATTCCTGAACTTAGAACCGCACTTGTGGCACGTCAGCATGCTTTTGCACAAGCGCCAGGACTTGTTGCAGATGGTCGAGATATGGCAACTTCAATCTTCCCAAATGCTCAAGCCAAGATCTATTTAACCGCTTCGGCTGAATCACGTGCGAACCGACGCGTAAAGCAGTTGCAGGGTATGGGGCTGGATGTTAAAATAAGCGACATTTTAGCTAATATCGAGGCACGCGATAAGCGCGATATGGAACGTACAGTTGCACCGCTTAAACCTGCGCCCGATGCTTACATCATTGATAGTTCTAAATTGAACATTGATGAAGTATTCCAGCTGATGACGACTTATATCGATCAGCAGTTAGCCAAATAACTTAATATTTTCAGCAGACGCATAGCTTGATCAGTTTATACGGACTATGTAGATGCTTAATTAAACCGGCCTTGTCTGATCCAAGACCGCTGACTTTATCAGGTATATCATGACCGAATCTTTTGCAGCCCTCTTTGAAGAAAGCGAATTAAACCTCAACGTTGAAAAGGGTGCAGTCATCCAAGGCGTTGTAGTTAGCATCGACTCTGACTGGGTAACTGTTGACACTGGCCTTAAATCTGAAGGCGTTGTTGACCGTGCTGAGTTCTTAAATGAACAACGCGAACTTGAAGTTCAAGTTGGCGACACTGTTGACGTTGTTGTTGAAGCTCTTGACAACGGTATGGGTCAAACAGTTCTTTCTCGCGAAAAAGCTAAACGCGCAGAAACTTGGACTAAACTTGAAAAAATCTTTGAAGACGGCGAAATCGTTACTGGTGTTATCTCTGGTAAAGTTAAAGGCGGTTTCACTGTTGACATCGGTCCAGTTCGTGCATTCCTTCCAGGTTCTTTAGTTGATACTCGTCCTATTCGTGATACTACTCACTTAGAAGGTAAAGAGTTAGAATTTAAAGTAATCAAACTTGACGCTAAACGTAACAACGTTGTTGTTTCACGTCGTGCTGTTATGGAAGCTGAATCTTCAGCTGACCGTGAAGCTCTTCTTGCTCAGCTTGAAGAAGGTCAAACAGTTACTGGTACTATTAAAAATCTTACTGACTACGGCGCATTCGTTGACCTTGGCGGTATTGATGGTCTTCTTCACATCACTGACATGGCTTGGAAACGTATCAAGCACCCTTCAGAAGTTGTTGAAGTGGGTCAAGAAGTTACTGTTAAAGTACTTAAATTCGACCGCGAACGTAACCGCGTATCTTTAGGTCTTAAACAATTAGGCGAAGATCCATGGTTAGCGATCATGAGCCGTTACCCTAAAGGTTCTATCGTTAAAGCTCGCGTAACTAACCTTACTGACTACGGTTGCTTCGCTGAAATCGCTGAAGGCGTTGAAGGTTTAGTACACGTTTCAGAAATGGACCACACTAACAAAAACATCCACCCATCTAAAGTTGTTCAGATCGGTGACGAAGTTGACGTTATGGTTCTTGAAGTGGACGAAGAACGTCGTCGTATTTCTCTTGGTATCAAACAAACTCGTGCTAACCCATGGGAAGAGTTTGCTAAAAACCATGACAAAGGCGAAAAAGTATCAGGTACTATCAAATCAATCACTGATTTCGGTATCTTCATCGGTTTACCTGGCGGTATCGATGGTCTAGTTCACTTGTCTGACATTTCTTGGAACGAACAAGGCGAAGAAGCGATTCGTCGTTACAAGAAAGGTGACACAGTTGAAGCGGTTATCCTTTCTGTAGACGCTGAAGGCAACCGTATCAGCCTTGGCATCAAACAAATGAACAGCGATCCGTTCAACGATTTCTTAGCTGCTAACGAACGCGGTGCGCTTGTTAAAGGTACTGTAACTGCAGTTGACGCTAAAGGCGCTACTGTTAAGTTAGCTGACGAAGTTGAAGCAACTCTTAAAGCATCTGAAATCAACCGCGACCGCGTTGAAGATGCGACTAAATTCTTAGAAGTTGGTCAAGAAGTTGAAGCTAAGATCATCAATGTAGATCGCAAATCTCGCTCTATCAACTTGTCTATCAAAGCGAAAGACGAAGCTGAAGAGAAAGAAGCTGTTGCTAACTTGAAAACAGCTACATCAAGCCAAGACAATGGTCCAAAAACTATTGGTGACTTGATCAAAGCGCAAATGAGCAACTAATTGGTAACTGGTTAAATTGTATTGTTAATGTAAGTTAAGCAATACTTTTTACACAATTACTATAAACGGTAGCGTAGTATTCATATATTGCGCTACCGTTTTGTATTTAAACAGGTTATTATCGAGAAATAGATTCCAAGTAGCTTGATAATTAAAGAGGTCGCAGATGACTACTGAAGCACTTAATAAGTCTGACTTAATAGAGCGCATTTCCCTAAAGAACCCGCATTTGGCTGAACCTTTAGTTGAAGAAGCTGTAAAAATTATGATCGATCAAATGATCGAAGCATTATCTTCAGATAATCGTATTGAGATCCGTGGTTTTGGTAGTTTTGCATTACACCATCGCGAACCACGCGTAGGTCGTAACCCAAAAACTGGTAAATCTGTAGAAGTTGCTGCTAAAGCAGTACCTCACTTCAAACCAGGTAAAGCTTTACGTGATGCAGTAAACGAATCTGCTGGCAAGTAATTTATGGAGTGTTTATGCGTTACGTATTAGTCGTTTTATTACTCGTTGTATTTGGATATTCCTTAGCACTCGTCCTACAAAATGGAACTGAGCTTTCAGTTGACTTGTTGTTTACACAAGTACCTGCCATGCGTTTAGGGCTACTGTTATTACTCACTTTAGTGTTGGGTATTGTTGTGGGTCTATTGTTAGGTGTGCAAGTCTTCCGTGTATTCCAAAACAATTGGGAAATTAAACGTCTACGTAAAGACATCGATCACTTGCGTAAAGAACAGTTGAATTCTGCGAAACTTATGGCTGCAGAAGCTGCTGCAAATACACGTCATGAAAAAACGGTTGCCGATGTTTATCCTAATGATCGACCATCTACACCTCTTTAAGTGGTATTTGTAAACACATGATTTAATTTTTTAATTGATGTATTAAAGACACTCTAATGGATTTCATTAGAGTGTTTTTTTATGTCGATTAGATTTTTAAAGTGAAATAATTAAATATTTGAGAAAAACTATTTTGAATAAGTCACTTAAATTTAATGATAATTTTAATTAGTGAAAAATTTACTTTGTCCATAACGACTGTATCCGTATAATGCCTTGATTTTTTCAATTTAGAGGGTCTTCTTCATGAGTATTATCGTTGCCTTAGATGCCAAAAGCCAATATGACGCAATGACGATTGCAGAGCAATTAGACCCAGCACTTTGCCGTGTGAAAGTTGGAAAAGAGCTTTTTACCCACGAAGGTCCATCTGTGGTAAAAGCCTTACAGGACAAAGGTTTTGAAGTATTCCTTGATTTGAAATTTCACGACATCCCAAATACAACAGCTCAGGCTGTGTGTGCAGCTGCTGACATGGGTGTGTGGATGGTCAATGTTCATGCTTCAGGCGGTCGTAAAATGATGGAAACCTGTGTTGAACGTTTAAAAGCAGGCAATTACAACACCCAGTTGATTGCAGTGACTGTACTGACTTCAATGGGTCGTGAAGACTTACGAGATTTAGGCTTGGACATTGAGCCATTTGAGCAGGTTCAACGACTTGCTAAATTGACTAAAGATAGTGGTTTAGACGGTGTGGTGTGTTCAGCACAAGAAGCAAAAATGTTACGCGAAACATTAGGTCAAGATTTCGCTTTGGTGACACCAGGTATTCGCCCTGAAGGTTCAAATGCTGATGATCAAAAACGTATTGTGACGCCAAAACAAGCGATGCTTGATGGTTCTACTCACTTAGTGATTGGTCGTCCAATTACTAAATCTGAGAATCCAAGCCAAACTTTAAAAGATATTTTGGCGACATTGTAATCCGTCTAACCTCCCTCTCTCTAACTCTCTCCCAAGGGGAGAAAGAATTATCTCATTCTTAAAGTCTTCCTCTCCCTTTAGGAGAGGATTGAGGAGAGGGTGAAACTTCACATCACCGCTAACACACTCACTGCAATCGGTGCTAGCACAGATAAAATAAAACCACTTAGCATGGCATGCGGAATAAATTCATTACCACAAGCCTGCTTAACCATAGGTAGGGTCACATCCATGGCAGTTGCAGCAGCGGCTGAAATTGCTGATCGTGGATAACGCCATCCAATGATATACATCAGTAAAATAGCAATAATTTCTCGAAATAAATCATTCATTAGGGCAATGCTGCCTAATTCAGCATTTTTTAGTTCTGTAACGACAACACCCGTCATCGAATAGAATCCATAGCCTTGTGATAACATGATGAGATCTTTAAGGCTAATGTGATAAATAAAACCTGCACTGATTAAAGCACCTATGCATGAGCCGATAATGCATCCGACAGGTACCAGCATAATTTTCCAGTTTAGCCAAGAACGATCAAGCGGCGAATAAGCCAGATCCAGTCCAATTAAGAACATAAAAGCCAATAACAAATGCCACGTACTGATATGAAGGGTATAGTCAAAGTAGGCAAAACTTTCAGCCAGTGCGTAGCCTAAAGCTAATGCAAGAAAGGCATAACTAATATTAATTAATGACTTGAAAAAAAGAGAGGATGAGACTTTGCCTTGGCTAGATTGATAACCAATACTTTTAAAAAGGAAATAGCAACATACAAATGCACTAATGCTTGTTGTCACTGAGAGAATGAGTGAGCTGCTTAGAATCAGTTGTGGGTTTTGAATGGTATTTAGCGTCTGAGCAAATTCGATCGCAATCGCAATCAATAGAACATAACTAAAATAAGGTAGGATTTTAAAGCATAAACGTTCGAGCCAAAGCGGGAGTCGACGTGCTAAAACAAATCCAATTGCTAAACAAAACAGAAGCTGAAAAATCAGCCAGATCGATTGCATATATAGTGCAGCTCATAATACTCATTGAAACCGCACTATTATGCCGATTTATTGTTTAAGCTGCATGACTTCCTGATTTTCGACTCAGCAGACGATAGTCCGCGGGGTTTAAAGTTTTGGTTTTCAGCCAATATTTCCATGTGTAGGTTGGCCAAAGAGCGAAGTTTTTCCCACCGTCTTGTTGATACCAACTCACACATCCAGATTGCCACACTGTACCTGCCATAATCTCTTGCAGGTGCTGATTAAATTGATCCTGTATTTCATCTTTCACGACAATTGCAGAGCTATGCGTTTTTTCAACCAATTGCATCATTTGGAGAATATATTCCACTTGAGATTCAATCATAAACACGACTGAGTTATGTGCGAGAACAGTATTTGGCCCAAGGAGTTGGAATAAATTAGGGAAATTCTTGGTGTTGATTCCATAATAGCTTTCTGCACCATTTGCCCATGCTTGTTTGAGCTCTATGCCATTTTCACCCACACATTTAAATGATTTAAGGTAAATACGTGGATCGGTGATAAAGCCAGTGCCATAGATTAAACAGTCGATAGGACGTTCAACACCGTCTTTAGTAGTAATACTATTTTCAGTAATTTCCTGAATCGCATCTGTGACTAATTCAACATTTGGTCGATTAAAAGTTGGAAAATATTTGTTAGAAACCAAAATACGTTTACAGCCCATGATGTAATCAGGTGTTAACTTTTGCGCAATCGTTTTATCTTTAACCTGATAACGGATAAAGGCTTCAGCCAACTTTTGGGTATATTTCATCACTGTCGGTTTCACAATCGGCACAACCCGTGATTCATTGGACCAATATAAGCGCGCACGATGAAATTTACGGAACCAATCAAACTTAGCAAAAAGTTTTTTCTCAACATCGTGATATAGGCGTTCGTCACGGGGGATGACCCAAGCTGCTGTACGTTGCATCACATAGAGTTTTTTACATTGCGGTGCAATTTCAGGGATATATTGAATTGCGCTACCACCCGTACCGATTGAAGCGACATTTTTACCATTTAAGTTGTAATGATGATCCCATTGTGAGGAATGGAACACTTTGCCTTGGAATTTTTCGATGCCTTTAATATGGGGGATTTGTGGCACATGCAGCGGACCTGATGCAAAGATGACATATTGCGCTTCAAGTTGACGATCATTATTGAGGCCAAGATGCCATACACATTGATCCTCTTGATATTGAGCTGATAGTACTTCGGTATTGAGTTGGCAGTATTGTTGAAGACTAAATTGTTCAATCAGTCCTTGTATATAGCTAAAGATTTCAGGCGCTTCTGCATAACGTTTAGACCAATCAGTTTTCGGTGCAAAAGACAGCGAATACATATGTGACTGTACATCACATGCAGCCCCAGGATACTGATTTTCACGCCAAGTTCCACCAAAGTCAGATGCTTTTTCCAAAATGATAAAGTCATGAATATTACTTTGTATCAGGCGTATGGCCATCGCTATGCCACCAAAACCACCACCGATGATGGCAATTTTTGTTTTTGACTGAGCTGGTGAAATTCCTTGTTGTTGTGACATGTTTGCAATCCTAGCACTTATTTTATCTTAGACTAATCAAAGCTCATCATACTGAATATGATAAGAATGACGTAAAAATTGATCAAAACGGCAATAGTGTCTTACATAGAAATAGTGTAAATATAATAAAAAAATGACACCGTATTTGTTTATGAAGCGTTCGATTCTCAGTCTAATGTATTTGATTCAAGGCATGCGTAAGGCTGGGGTCGATGTCGATCAAAAACTGCAAAAAATCGGCTTGCGTGTTGATGCACTTGATCCGAGTTCCGTGATTCATCCAAGTTTAGAATATGATGTTCTCAAAGTTGTCGGGGAAGATATCGAGCCAATTCGAGGTCTTTTTGTCGGTCAGCATTATGCATTGGCGGGCTATGGACCGTTGCTCATGCTTCTAGTCACCAGTTATACTGTTCGTGATGCCTTAAATGAAGGGATTCGCTTTCAGCGCTTAACCCATTTAACCGGTGAGCTCTCCCTTGAAATGGGACAATTTCGAATTGCCTTGTGTTACAAGCCGCGAGACTTAGATAGCCATTTAGGGCTACTTATGGCGCAATCTGAAATTTCAGGTACTTTTAAATTTATCGGTGATCTATACAAAATGATGGGTCTACCTGAACCTGAATTAAAAATCGAATTACCATTTAATTATCCTGACTCAGCAGATGATTTAAAAAAATATCATGACTACTACGGCGAACAGGTGCAGTTTAATGCTGAAAAGGCTGCATTTTGGTTTGATCCAGCCGTTCTGGACGTCAAGATTCCATCGGCAGACCGTATTACATTTGGTGTCTATGAAAACAAATGTATTGCTGAGTTAGCACGTTTAAATGAAGATGAAGATACGCCAAGTTTGTTACAGCGGGTGCAGGATTATTTAGAGCTGCAGACCGGCTTGATGCCAAGTATGGCGGAAACCGCACATGCACTGAACGTACCTGAACGCACATTGCGTCATCAGTTACAGCAGCTCGGTACCAGTTATAAACAGATTCGTGAAGAGATCATTAAAGATAAAGCACTCCGTATGATTGAATATAAGCAGTATTCCATTGAAATGATCGCGGAATTGCTGGGTTATTCTGAACCTGCAGCTTTTAATCATGCCTTTAAACGTTGGTTTGGACAGAGCCCACGCCAATATTTTAAATCCTCATAGTTTATCCGTGGGTTAAGCCCAAAGTGTTATAGTGGGAAGATAATTCTTCGCTATAATGAAATTGATCTAGAAAAGTATTAGTCCTTATGTCCGATATAAATTCCTCACATAGCACAGCATTTAATCCTCTCTCTCCAGCCGATCGCTATGCACAAGCACTGTCCTCTGGTCAGTTCATGCCTGATGATGCACAAGCCATTGCGGTTCAGGAATTAAACCGTGTTTGGGTTGAACTGATTCAACGATTTAAGGCCTCTAAAAAAGCTTTTCGTCGCTTCCGTCGTCAAACTGCACCGAAAGGTGTGTATATGTGGGGCGGTGTGGGACGTGGTAAAACATGGCTAATGGATCAGTTCTTTGATTCGATTCCATTTCGCCGTAAAACACGCATGCACTTTCACCATTTTATGCAGCATGTGCATAAAGAACTGAATAAATTATCAGGGCAGCGAAATCCACTCGATACAGTGGCAGATCAAATTTATAAAGAAGCCGTGGTGATTTGTTTTGATGAATTCTTTGTATCAAATGTCACGGATGCGATGATTCTGAGCGATTTATTCCAAAAGTTATTCGAACGCGGCATTACCTTGGTTGCAACTTCAAACATAGCGCCAGATGGTCTATATAAAAATGGTATTCACCGTGATCGTTTCTTGCCAACCATTGAATTGGTTAAACAGAACTGCACAATTTTAAATGTCGATGCCGGTGTGGATTACCGTTTACGTGTGCTTAAGCAAGCACAACTGTTTAAGTTCCCACTGACCCACGAACACAAAAACTGGATGGCGCAGCGCTTTGGTGCTTTAACTATGAGCCAAACCCAGTCACAAGAACCGATTATTATTAATAATCGTATTGTGGAAACCATTGCCCATACTGAAGATGTCTTGTGGTGTGAATTCTCAGAACTATGTTTGAAGCCGCGTAGTCCAGCAGATTTCATTGAGATTGCCAATGTCTATAACACGGTATTGGTCAGCAATGTTCCGCACTTAACCGATTACGTCAATGATGCAACACGCCGTTTTATTTACCTTGTCGATGAATTTTATGACCGTGGTGTAAAACTTCTTTTAACTTCGGAAGATAATATTATTGATATCTATCAGGGCGAAAAGCTGGCATTTGAAATTGAGCGTACACGTTCACGTTTACTTGAAATGCAGTCAGATGATTATCTGAATTCCGCACATCGACAGATTGAAAAGAAAGCAACGAGTGAAGCTGAATAAGCTCATTATGAAAACGCTGGCATCGACCAGCGTTTTTTATTGAAATGACTTTTGAGTTGATCGACATTTCAACTTTTTCATGGCTTAATCGAACTGCAATAATGACAAATATGATAAGAATGTGTATTTATTGTTCAAAATTCTGAACTTAAGTCTAATTTCTACATTTAGAAAACTTTATACACTGTCATTAGGGTATTTAGCAGATAAATAAATCCAGAGCAAAAAAATGTGATGTTTGAATGGTGATTGAGGGTAATCACTTCATAAAAAATGATCATTATTTAGCAATGTGATAGTACTATTCAGCTAGATTTTAATCAGTATACTAGAATCTCTTGTATAAAAAGTAGCAATATCAGGAAAGACAATGACTGCACGAATTCAAAAAGGCAAGTTAGCGATTGCTAAAGAACTTTACGATTTTATCGAAAATGAAGCATTACCAGGTTCTGGTTTAGACAGTGACACATACTGGAAAAACTTTGAGCAAGTCGTTGTTGATCTTAGCCCTAAAAATAAAGCACTTTTGGCTAAGCGTGATGACATTCAAGCCAAAATTGATGAATGGCACCGCAATAACACATTTGAATTACAAGCTTACAAAGCTTTCTTGACTGAAATTGGCTACTTATTACCAGAAGTAGAAGATTTCCAAATTACCACTGAAAATGTAGACGAAGAAATTGCATTGATCGCAGGTCCACAGCTGGTTGTACCTGTACGTAATGCACGTTACTGCTTAAATGCGGCAAACGCACGTTGGGGTTCTTTATACGATGCACTTTACGGCTTTGATGTGATCTCAGAAGAAGATGGTGCAGAAAAAGGTAAAGGCTATAACCCGAAACGTGGTGAAAAAGTTATCGCATTTGCGAAAAACTTCCTAGACGAAACTTTCCCATTGGCTGCAGGCTCGCATGCGGATGCAAGCAAATATGCTGTTGAAGGAAATGCGCTGGTTGTCACTTTAAAAGATGGCTCGACTACAACTGTTGCAGATGCATCTAAATTTGTAGGTTATAACGGCGAAGCTTCTGCACCGACTGAAGTTGTACTTAAAAACAATGGTCTACATGCAATCATTCAAATTGATGCAGCAAGTGCAATTGGTCAAACAGACGCAGCTGGCGTAAAAGACGTTGTTCTTGAAGCTGCTGTAACGACCATTCAAGACTTGGAAGATTCTGTTGCTGCGGTTGATGCTGAAGAGAAAGTAGAAGGCTACCGTAACTGGTTAGGCTTGATGCGTGGCACGCTTGAAGAATCAATTGAAAAGAACGGTAAAACCGTGACTCGTAAATTGAATGCAGACCGTACTTTCAAAAATGTTGAAGGTGGTGAAACTAAAGTTCACGGTCGTTCATTGATGCTTCTTCGTAACGTTGGTCATTTAATGACGAATCCAGCGATTCTTGTTGATGGCGAAGAAATCTACGAAGGCATCATGGATGCGTTAGTAACTCCATTGCTCACCATTGCAGATATTCGCGGTGAAAATACGATCAAGAACTCACGTAAAGGTTCAATGTACATCGTAAAACCAAAAATGCATGGTCCTGAAGAAGTTGCATTTGCAGTAGAACTGTTTGAACGTGCTGAGCAAGCGCTTGGTCTACCTGCGAAAACGTTAAAAATCGGTATTATGGATGAAGAACGTCGAACATCTGTAAACTTGAAAAACTGTATCGCTCAAGCTAAAGATCGTACCATCTTCATTAATACAGGCTTCATGGACCGTACGGGTGACGAAATCCATACCTTTATGGAAGCAGGTCCATTCGTTCGTAAAGGCGAAATCAAAGGTCAAATTTGGTTCCCTGCATACGAAAACCGTAACGTGATGGTGGGTCTACAAACAGGTTTACGTGGTAAAGCGCAAATTGGTAAAGGCATGTGGCCAAAACCAGATATGCTGCTTGATATGTACAATACCAAAGCTGAGCATCCACAAGCAGGTGCGAGCTGTGCATGGGTTCCATCACCAACAGGTGCTGTGATTCACGCGATTCATTACCATCAAACAAGTGTATCTAATCGTCAACAAGAGTTGCTATCTGAAGAAGCGTTACCGCTTGATGATTTGTTAACGCCACCGCTTGCAAAAGACACGAATTGGACAGAAGAAGAGAAACTGAAAGAGCTTGAAAACAACTGTCAGGGTATCTTGGGTTATGTAGTACGTTGGGTTGATCTTGGTGTAGGTTGTTCTAAAGTACCAGACATTAACAACGTTGGCTTAATGGAAGACCGTGCAACACTCCGTATTTCTTCTCAGCACGTGGCAAACTGGTTACGTCACGGTATCGTAACGCGCGAGCAAGTTGAAGATGTCATGAAACGCATGGCTAAAATTGTGGATGAGCAAAATGCCAATGATCAATTATATACGCCAATGGCTGCAGACTTTGACAATAATATCGCATTCCAAGCTGCGTCTGATTTGATCTTCAAAGGTGGTGAACAGCCTGCGGGTTATACAGAGCCACTTCTACACGCTGCACGTTTAAAGTTAAAAGGTTATACAGGTGACTAATCCTGTTTAACTTTAAAAAGCCTCTTCGGAGGCTTTTTTTATTGGATTTGGATTTATAAAATTTCGAAGTTTATTTAGATCTACGACAAACTATAATTTTATAAAGAGTTCACTATTCGTTTAAATACGTAACTTTTAATCGGCTGAGCTTTCTAAGCCAACCTGATCTGCTACAGTATTCATAATTAAAAATATATACAGGATCGGATTATGTATGTTTACGTCAATTTAGATCAGCAATTTATTGCAGGGGAATGGATCTCCGGGCACTCAGTAAAAACCATTAAAAATACTAATCCATATACGCAGGATATTATTTTTGAATTAAAAGCCGCTAATACTGATGATGTAGATAGTGCTTACCGAGCTGCACTTGAAGCATTTCAAAGTGGAGTGCTGCAACCAGCTGAAACACGTCAAAACATGATTCAAAATTTGATTCAAGTAATTCAAACAAGACGTGATGAGATTATAGATTGGTTAATACAAGAATCGGGCAGTACACGCTTGAAAGCCAATATTGAAGTCGATGCAGCATTAGGCATTATTCAGGAAAGTTTATCGTTCCCAGATCAGGTGCTGACAGAGCAAATTCCAAGTCAAGATCCGAGTCGAAATAGTTATGTTGTACGTAAACCTCTCGGTGTGATTGCAGTCATCAGCCCTTGGAACTTTCCATTTCATCTATCGATGCGCTCAGTTGTGACAGCCATTGCCTGTGGTAATACAGTAGTTTTAAAGCCAGCCAGTGATACACCAGTGACAGGCGGAACATTACTCGGGAAACTGTTTGAAGAGGCGGGTATTCCTGCAGGTGCATTAAATGTTGTTGCAGGTTCGGGCAGTGAAATTGGAGATTATTTTACCGAGCATCCAACCCCAAAAATGATTTCATTTACAGGGTCTACGGAGGTTGGGCAAGGGGTTGGTGCTAAAGCACTTTCAAGTTCTTATATTAAACGCCTTGCGCTAGAACTTGGTGGCAATGCGCCACTTGTTATTTTAGATGATGCTGATTTGGATTTGGCGGTTGAATTGACTGTCATGGGACGTTTTATGCATCAAGGTCAAATTTGCATGAGTACCAACCGTGTGATTGTTGATGCATCTATTCATGATGCATATTTAGATAAATTACTTGCACGTGTTAAAACCATTCCAGTCGGTGATCCTAATTTACCTGACACGATTATTGGACCTATCATTAATCAAGGGCAGGTCAACAAGCATCGAGAAATTATTCAACACGCCAAGGATTTAGGTGCAGAGTTGGTATATGAGGGTGGAATTGAGGGGAATGTCGTTGCACCACATATTTTCACCCATGTCGACCCATATTTCCCGATTGCTCAAGAAGAAAGTTTCGGTCCAATCTTACCGATCTTAAAAGCCAATGATGAACAGCATGCGCTAGATTTAGCCAATAACACTCGATTTGGACTATCAAGTGCCGTCTGTACATCGAATATTGAACGTGGAAGAGCTTTTGCTTATAACATCGATGCAGGCATGACCCATATAAATAGCATTAGTGTGGCAGATCATGCTAACGCGCCTTTTGGTGGGGAGAAAAATTCTGGACTCGGGCGTTTCAATGGGCGATGGATTTTCGAAGAATTTACTCGCACTCATTGGATGACGACACCAAATGAGGGGTAAAATGAGTT
Organism: Acinetobacter sp. NCu2D-2; assembly: GCF_001647675.1. Taxonomy (NCBI): domain Bacteria; kingdom Pseudomonadati; phylum Pseudomonadota; class Gammaproteobacteria; order Moraxellales; family Moraxellaceae; genus Acinetobacter; species Acinetobacter sp. NCu2D-2. The sequence goes on along the minus strand of NZ_CP015594.1, from coordinate 1,466,374 downwards.
GAGTTACTTACCAGTATGTGTTCGTGGTCATTAATAAAAGTGAATTGACATGTGTGCTAATTTCAAACCTTTGACTTCTGCACAAGTAGAAGCATTGGGTTTACCTCCGATACCTTTTGAGTATCCGGATGAGGTTTACCCAAATTATGACATGCCCTTATTGTTTAAGTCCGAAAAAGGTTTGGAATGGCGTGCAGTCAACTTTGGCTTAATTCCTAAATGGGCTGACGATAAAACGATTGGCTCGAAAACTTATAATGCTCGAAATGAAACCTTATTGCAGAAGCCCACATTTGCTGAAGCGACTATGAAAAGTAAATTTGGTGTCATCCCAGTGACCGAGTTTTATGAATCTAAATACTTTGACAATAAACCACAGCGGTGGGGTGTTCGGCGTAAAGATGGGAAAGCATTTTATATTGCTGCTTTATATGAAATCGCGAGAGTGGGTGATGAAATTATACGTTCAGCAACAATGATTACTATGGATGCTATCGATCATTCTATGATGCGGGAATTTCATGAGCCAGGGGATATCAAAAGATCTGTTATCGTGATTCCACATGAACGTTTGGATGAATGGCTCAGCTGGAACAGTCCAAACATTCAATTATTTATACAAGGTTTCCCTGTAGAAGAATTTGAATGTTCATATGTACCTAAGCCAAAGATCGAAAAAATAAGCCCCCAAATGACTTTTTTCGATCTTTAGCTCATTAATCTTAACGTGCTAAATTTTTGAAAATATGACGCAAACTTTCCATCGTTTTTTCAATTTGCAGCGGAGTAAGACCCTCAAATGATTGTTCTAATACAATATTAGTTAAATCATTGATTTTATAAGTCATTTCTTGACCTTTTTCAGTCAGAACCACACGTGTAATACGTGCATCATCTTCACATGAATAAGTGTCTACTAAACCTTCATCTTTCAAACGATAAACGATTTTCGTGGTAGTCGACATTTTAGAAACAACCATTTCTGAAAGTTCAGAAACACTCGCATGAGGTCGAGACTTAAGTGCCAGTAGAATGCGACGACGAGAGTTATCTACACCATATTTTTTAAGCGCATGATCGACATTAAGTACATACTGGGCATGCACTTGCGTTACCCAATAATATGGGAAATTTTCAAGAGAGAAATCATCGGTCGTAGGCAAAAATTTAGCATATTTTTTAGTCATAAATTGTTCCTTGTATTTATTTTTGTAAGGCAGTTTTATTCTATGAAAATGTTGATATAAAGTTCAAGTATTATTTTAGATTATTTCATGATCTTTTCATGTGAAGTTCAATAAAGGTAGAAATGGTACATAAGCATCATGTAGATGTGTGATTTAAATCGTATTTCATGAAAAATGCTCATATAATAACAAAGCCTGCTTTACGGTTAAAAATCAATTCAGGAAAATTGTTAGATCATTAATTTATTCATCCAAATTCGATCCTAAATCGTAATAACATATTCGTGCACTTGGGTTAGCAGTTTATTACCTAATTGTCTGTAAACATAAAATAATAACTTTCTCTGAATATTTTACCTTAATTTTTTCTAGTGGAAGAGTTGGTAACTTTATATTGACCTTATCATGACCCTAGAACTAGTTGGGGTATCAAATTACTCTAAAAGACACATCGTACAAGATCTAAAAATTACAGTTGTGAGTTATGTGAAAAGGGTTGTAAATTCTGCTGTGGAAATTAATAATCTATATGACTTTCTAATCAAGAAAATTTCTTAAACCAGATCATGTAGATATAGCATTTGCTTATTTTTCAAAATGAATACAAAACATCAAATGAATAATGTGCTCTATATCATATAAAGATTTACATTTTTTACAGAATTGTTGTATAAATAACGGGTAATTATCTCTTTTAAGAATAATTATTGTGAGATGTTAGACATTATTTATAAACCTAACTTAATAATGTTGTTAAATTTTTGAATAAATCGTTTTAATTGAGCTTGCTTAGATGCAGATTACTCAAAAAAATTAAAAATATTGATGTCATTGAATTATTCATCTTATCAGAACTGTTATACCAACGAGACACCATGTTGCCTCAATGTCATTCTATATAATTAGTGTCAGGCTGATCCTATGAAAATAACAGAGACGATTGTTGATTTTGCAAAATTGTCTACTCAAAAAAAGCATAACTTTTTTCAGGAAATCTTGTCATTTGATCGGCAGATTTTTCCACATTCATCTGTGGAGGAGTTGTATGACTATATGTATGATATTAATGCAGTTTCTGTGCCTGTAGTGCAATATCATCATAATGGACGTTTAATCGGGCAGAACGTTATCCCGATTTTACAATTACAGTTGGAAGGCAAGCCAATTTATGTGGTGACTTCTCGAGCGGGTGTTTTAGCCGAGTATAGGCATAAAAATTTAACGTTGGGTTCCGCGATTCGTGTTGCAATACGACATCGACTACGTTATCCAAAAGCACCTTTATGGTTTGTAAGCACTTTGATGCAACCGAAAGTCTATACATTGTTTGCTTCGCGTTCTCAATATTTCTTCCCACGTCATAATGTCGTAATGCCTGATGTCCATCGCAAAATTATTGAACTGATGCTATCGCGTAACCAGCAGGCGGAAGAACGAAGTGATGGGATTTATGTTTGTCGTGCTGTTATGCCTAAGGTCACACCTGATCAATTGATCCGTTTACGTAATCGTTCAGACGATCATATTCGCTTCTTTATGCAGCATGTACCTGACTATTTTGAAGGTAAGGGGCTGATGTGTGTTTGTTTATTGGATTTCAAAACCATTATCGAAACCACATGGAATCTTACTATGGGACGCTATGTTCATTAAATTAAATAATGAATGGGTTTATATAAGAATAAAAGTTTAAGCATAAGTACTTAACGAGTGAAATAGTGGTCCTGATGTTTACATACTCTACATTGCAGAGTGACATAGTCGCTGGCATCGTATTCAACGGTTAATTCGCTCGAGCCACAATACATACAACGTTTTGTGGAATAGAAATTTAACCTTGACTCAATTTTTTTCCAAGATCGCCATACGGGTTGGAAGAAGATTTTTTCATCATAGCAAAGAAAACGATAAAACAAGATTCCGCTCATTTTACTTAGAATGAGTTGTGGAGGACGAGGTAAGGTAGACGTTTCCCACTTTTCCGTGACAGCACGTTCACGATATTGTTGTAAGGTCTTTTTTAACAAGTTGGTGTTAATAAAGTTTTCATTGCGTGGTTGCAGTGCTTTTTGTTTATATAGATATTCTAAAGCCGTTTGCACCAAATAATAGATTTGTCCGACAGCGAGTACATCGAGCAGGCGATAGCAAAAGGCTTGAAAACTTGCATTACCTGCAATCTGAATATTCCATGGGCGACAATAAAACTGCGCAAACTGAATTACTTCTTGGTACAGCATAAAGTAGAGTGCGGATTTAACTTCTTCGGCATCTTTAAACGGAATGCCCATACTTAAATTTTGGTAAAACCAATGCCGTAACTGTTGAGTGATACTAAATAGACTCGGTTCGGCGTAGCCATCTAATCGGACATTAATATAAAACTGTTGTTGATCTGTATTGGCATCGCGGTGTAATAAGATTTGATCTTTAACGAGGCGTTTAATCAAAGCATTTTGCATCATAAAGTTTGGGCTAATATGATGATATTTAATGGTATCCCAGTCGATATATTCAGCATGTTGCATATTTTCATGGACTTGCTCATCCAGAATTGCCAATAAAAATAATTTATTGATAAAGCTCAGTTGGTTGAGTTCAAACTGTTGAATATCATGTTTCTTTTGACGTTGACGTGTTTCTTGAACACGGGTATCTCTCAATTGTTTTTTACGTTGATTTAGGCATTTTTCACAGTAGCAATTGTTTTTATTATTTTGATGAATTTGATGTGAGCAATGGCTACATTGATGATAATTGATTTCTTGATCAAATTGTTCTGCTTCCACCCAGTACATTGATGCATGGCACAAAGGACAGAGTGTGCTTTCATCTAACTGTTTACGCAGAACATTAATAGCCATTCAATTCTTTAACCCACAATAATGTAATGGCTATTATACACAGAGAAGCGACCACATCAGATTTAAAAAATTGAATCGGTTTACGCGAATAACTTCATGTTGACTGAAATGTGCAAGACGAAGATTAGGTGGAAAACAAAAAGGCTACATCAGTAGCCTTTTTATATGAAGGAAAATTAAACTGGACAAGGTAGGGATTCATCTGTTTCGCCAAGGGCTTTGGCATCAATCATGGCTTGTACCTTTTTTGAAGGGAGCTTTTTGCTACCAAGTGCATCATAGCTGTTTAACATTGCACTTACCTCATGGGCCTGAACAGGAATGCCTTCACAACTCAAAAACAGTGCAATAACTTTATGGTCGATATTGGCATGATCAAGTGCTTGCATCATTTTAATATTTTCTATGCGTACAATATGGTCTTTTAGATACATGATTCACCTCTGTTATTGTTGTTGTCTAACCAATTTAGTTTGACGCTCAAAAAGAAAGAAGCAAGAACCGTGCACAGATTAAAAAATAATCAATTTAAATTTAATAATTTTATTTAAAAATAATGATTTAACTATTTGTAAGAAAATATTTAATCTATATTTATGTGCTACATCCATTTTTATACAGATTTAAATGTTGTTTCAATATACAAATCTATTTGAAACTTGCACCATCAAGACCCATATTAGAGATCAGTTGCAAATCACGCAGACAGTGCCATGAACTTGGCGTATGATTTTAAAAATACAATGTCGTTACAGACAGTTAAATAGGATATGACATGAATATTGCGGCAAATCCTGCAGTCGTTGCAGATCAAACCATTTATTTAAAAGACTATCAAAAACCTTCATTTCTTGTAGATACGATTGACCTCAATATTCAAGTATTTGACGATCATACCGATGTCAGCACCAAGTTGGTGATGCAACGTCAAACTGAAGGCGATTTGGTACTATTGGGTCGTGACTTAGAGCTTCAAGCTATCGTATTAAATGGTAAGCAACTGACTGAATCAGAATACACACTCGACGCTGAACAGTTAGTTATTCCGAATGCACCAGATCAAGTCACTATTGAAACTGTGGTGAAGATTCACCCTGAGAGCAATACGCAACTTGAAGGCTTATATCAAGCAGCAGGCGATTTGTTCGTTACTCAAAATGAGCCTGAAGGTTTCCGTAAAATCACGTTCTATCCTGACCGTCCAGATGTTTTATCTGTATTTACAACACGTGTTGAAGCAGATAAAAAATTCCCTGTTTTACTTGCCAATGGTAACTTGATTGAGAAAGGTGAAGCAGGTGAGGGTCGTCATTATGCGATCTGGCAAGATCCAACCAAAAAACCAAGTTATCTTTTTGCTTGTGTAATTGGTGATTTGGCAGTACTCAAAGACTTTTATGTGACTTCAGAAGGCCGTAATGTTGCATTAGAAATTTATGCCGAAGAAAAAGACATTCCGAAATGTCATATTGCCATGGAAGCATTAAAGCATTCTATGCGTTGGGACGAAGAGCATTACGGTCGTCCCTATGACTTAGATAATTATATGATCGTGGCGACCAGCGCATTCAATATGGGCGCAATGGAAAATAAAGGTTTAAATATTTTTAATACTTCATGTGTCTTGGCGGATGAAGAATACACCACTGATGCAGCCATTATGCGTGTACAGTCTGTGATTGCTCACGAATATTTCCATAACTGGACAGGTAACCGGATCACTTGTCGTGATTGGTTCCAATTATGCTTAAAAGAAGGTTTGACAGTATTCCGTGATCAATCTTTCTCGGAAGATTTACAATCGGCAGCAGTACAACGTATTGATGATGTTGCGGTACTTAAAGCGCATCAATTCCCTGAAGATTCTGGTCCATTATCTCATCCACCACGTCCAGATCACTTTGTGGAAATTAATAACTTCTACACAGCGACTGTTTATGAAAAAGGTGCGGAAATTAACCGTATGATGGCAACTTTGCTTGGTAAAGAAAAGTTCCGTGCTGGTACAGATGAATACTTCCGTCGTCATGATGGTCAAGCCGTGACAGTTGAAGATTGGGTTGCAGCACTGACTGCGGGTTCAGGTGTAGATTTATCAGCCTTTTTAACTTGGTATAATCAACCTGGTACACCAAAACTAGAAGCAAAAGGTGAGTATGATGCAGAGGCTCAAACTTATTCTTTAACTTTCAAGCAAAGCTTGAAAACACATCCAAAATATCCAAATCTTAAAGCAGTGCCGATTCCAGTAGCCCTCGCATTGTTTGATGCTGCAACAGGCGAGCAGTTACAACTAGATTCGAGCAGTCTTGTTGAAAACAACGCAAAAGATGGCGTTTATTTATTTGATCAAGAACTTGCAACGATCGAATTTAAAGGTATTCAGGCGAAACCTGTTGTATCGTTATTACGTAATTTCTCTGCACCTGTGAATCTTGAATTTAATTATTCAGATGAAGAATTGGCGTTCTTGTTGCAACATGAAACCAATGGTTTTAACCAATGGCAGGCAACGCAAACCTTGTTGGACCGCATTTTATTGAATGATCATCCAGCAGATATTTATATTCAAGCAATGCTAAACACAGTACCAAGTTTGTTGAAACAAGATCCACTCTTGGTTTCACGTTTATTTGACGTTCCATCGGAAGGCTATCTAGGCAGTCGTATTGATGAGAATTATGAACCGCAGAAAATTCAAGAGAAACGGAATGCGCTTTTAGATACATTGGCACGTGCATTTGGTGAACAGGCAAAAGCGATTTATTTAAGTCTTGATCCAAGCGCTGAATCTGATTTTTCTCAAGCAATGGGTACCCGTGCATTGAAAAATATCATGTTGATGATGATTGCACGTCAAGGTGATGAGTCGGCATTTGAACTTGCTGAACAACAGTTCAATACGACAGCCAATATGTCTGAACGTTTAGGTGCACTTAAAGTATTGGTATGGAATGACGCCCCACAAGCTCAAAAAGCGTTAGATTTATTCTATGATCGCTTTAAAAATGAAGCATTATCGATGGATCAGTGGTTTATGATTCAGGCTGCACATCCAAAAGCAACTGCAGAAAGCATTAAAGCATTAACAGCTCATGCAGATTACGATCTTAAAGTGCCAAACCGTATTCGTGCGGTGAGTGGTGGTTTAAACAGTAATCCAGTTAATACTTGGAGCTTTGGTGTTCAACATTATATTGACTTGGCGAAATACCTGGATGAGAAAAATCCAATCGTCGGTTCTCGTTTACTTCAAGTTCTTTCGCGTTGGTATACATTGGCTGAACCACAACGTAGCCAAGTTAAAGCGCAATTAGAAGCCTTGAAACCTGTGGTGAAATCGAAGAACGTTTCTGAAACATTAAATACGATGCTGAGTGCTTAAATTCACACTTAAACCTCGTTAAACTTAAAACCGAATGTGTAAGCATTCGGTTTTTTAATGTGCAGTTAAACTTAATAATGCTGATTTTAAAACCAATTGGCGTTAGAATTTGTGATACAAATCACGTGATGTTGTAAATTTGTAAAATCACGACTTGTACAGGTGTTTTAACATCATAGACGATGTATAAAACCGAATATGGTTAACAATTAGGTCATTAAAATGTTAGTCAAAATTGAAGATGGTTTTTATCTAAACTCTCAGCATATTATTTCAGTTCAAGTCAGTCGAAATGTTTCAAGCGGTTTGTTTGAAATGAAACTTCAATACACACCGTCGTCTATTCAAACCAATGCTGAATACATTAAAGTCTTTGATAGTCAGATTGATGCTGAAATCTTTTTAAATGATCTAAATCAAAAAATTCGTTAATAAAAAAGCCTGTCGATGACAGGCTTTTTTATATCCAGTTTTATTGCTTCACAATAAATACAGGGACGACAGAAGCATTCAGTACATTTTGTGCCACACTACCGAGAACCATTTTCTGTAAACCAGTGCGTCCATGTGATCCCATCATCACTAAACTGACGCTATCTGTTTCGACCGTTTTTAAAATGCCTTCCGATGGTGAAACGCCATGAACCACTTTTACGCTGACATCGATACCATCACGCTCGAAACTACTTTTCAGATCATTTAAGCGCAGTAACGCTTGTTCTTCGGCTTTAATGAAATGTTCAGTAATTGCGGGTGCAACCTTATAAAAGTCCACGGCAATAAACGGATCAATCGCGATCACACTGAGTAAGGTCACTTTGCTTTTAAAAGCTCGGGCTAACTCTAACGCGTGCTCAACTGCTGCGTAGGAGATAGGGGATTCATCAACTGCGACCAGAATATGTTCATATTGACTCATGTTGCACCTCACGTATATAGATTAAGTTGTGATGTAGCGGGCCAATGCTCTTTTAATTGAGAAAAGCTAAAGATACTTTATTTTTTGACCACAAGAACTGGAATTTCAGTTTGAGCAAGTACGTCATGGGCAAAGCTTCCCAAAATCATTTTTTGGAAGCCTTTACGACCATGTGAACCAATCACAATCAGATCAGATTGATGATCATGCGCCGTTTTAGTAATGGTTTCTGCATTAACTAAACCAGTAATAATGCGAGTTTCAGCAGTAATTTGCTCATTTTCAGCAATCGTTTTTGCTTCTGCTAAAGCTGCTTCTGCATTTTTATGCGCTTCAATAAAGTATTCTTTCATTATGGATGACGGATAGTAAAAATCAGCATCATCAAAAGGGTTTTCTGCAATTAAGCTAATAATCAGTAACTGACCATTAAATGCTTTTGCGATTTCAGCTGCTTTTTTCACTGCTGAAAAAGAAATTTTTGAACCGTCCACTGGGACTAAAATATGTTGATTTGACATGGATGAAACTCCAACAAAATAAATATTTACCCTTTGATTTATTGATAGCACAGGGCTAAAAAAGCTGCAATTGTAAAATAAATAAAAATTAATAAATAAGCTCAAAATTACAAAAAAATATTTATAAATTGTCGACTTGTTGGCAAATTATTTCGAGCAAATTGGTCTGATTTGATGAATTATGGTCATCGGTAAAATTTCATCAGCAGGTGTGCGGGAAAAATATTAAAATGCATTTATTCTGACTCTGATGTGTAACTTCTCAATGAAAATCTGGCTGAAAACTTTATTAATGTTGTTTGCAGTTGCGTATTTAACTGCCTGTCAAAGTCATGTCAAAAGTAGCAAAATTATTGCCAGTGTTTTTAATGTATCGACAGATATTCAACAGAAATTTATTGAAAAACGCGCACCGCAGAATGTACTGGTGACACGTGACATTCCCTACCAAACGCAACTCGATGATCAACATAAAAGTTTAACTTTTGATTTATATCAGCCGGAAAATATCGCCGCTTTAGCACCACGGCCAACGATTGTTTGGATTCATGGTGGTGGATGGATTTCAGGTTCTAAACTACATGGTAGTGGCTATTTTAAGTTATTAGCCAATGAGGGATATAACGTTGTTGCTGTGCAATATCAGTTTGCACCTGAGCATATTTATCCAACGCAGTTAGGGCAGATTGATGAAGCATTGGCTTATATTTCAAAACATGCCAAAGACTTTAATATTGATGCAAATCAGCTTTTTCTTGCAGGTGATTCGGCTGGAGCAAATATGGCAAGTCACTATGCTACATTGTTAACGACATCGGACTATGCATCGCGTGAAAATTTCAAAACGCATATTGAGCCATCTCAACTCAAAGGTTTGATTTTGCACTGTGGTATATATGATATGGCCAGTTTTGTTGCGACTGCACCACAGGAAATGCGTGTTCTAGAATGGGGCGTGAATAATCTTGTACAATCTTATACAGGTGGGAAAAAAGATGATGTGGCATTTTTGAACCGTATTTCATCAAGCCAACATTTAAGTGCTCACTATCCGCCTGTGCTGATTAGTGGCGGGAATAAAGATTTTTTAACAAAAAGTCAGTCTTATCCTTTTGTCAAAGCATTAGAACAATATCAAATTCCAGTCACAACTTTGTTCTATCCCGACTCTAAAGAAATCTTGTTTCATGAGTATCAATTTATGATGAGTAAGGAAGCAAGCCAACAAACCTTTGCGGCAACCTTAGATTTTCTTAAACAGCGTACTCAATAAACGGTTTAAAAGTTTCGCTTGAAAGAAGATGATCTATTGATCATCTTCTATGATGTTTTAAAGTGTTGATGTTGCGAGTTTAAGACCAAATCCACAGAATAAGAGTCCTACTAAGGCAACGCCACTTGCAGTAAGTTTATAGTTTTGATTGAAGTATGATGCGAGCTTTGTACCTGAGAAAATGAGAATTGACAGGTAGGCCATACTGATACATTGCAGAATAATTGCCAGTAAGGTAAAGGTCAGTGCAGGGTAAGCATAATTTGGATCTACAAACTGCACAAAAAACGATAAATAAAATAAGATCGCTTTTGGATTCAGCACACTAATCGTGAGTGCAGTACGATAAGGGTGAACCTCTTTTAATGTTTGCGGCTTTGAGGCTGCTTGCTCGATATTGATGCGTGATCGTGGTCGAATGGTATGGTAAGCCGCAAGGAGTAATTTTGTTCCCAAGTAGCTCAGATAAACTGCACCAATAATTTTTAATGCAATAAATAAAATGGGAAAGTTATGCAGTAAAGATGCTGCGCCCAGTGCGGTCAAAAGAATAAGAATTAGGTCGCCTGTATAAACACCTAAAGCGCCAATATAACCTGCACGAATACCAAAGCGTGAAGCAATAGACATTACATACAGAGAGTTTGGTCCTGGGAGCATCACAATTAACGTTGTACCAATGATAAAAGTCGTTAAATCTGTAATCCCAAACACAAAACACTCATTCATAAAAAAAGCCGATGCTGCATTATAGCAACATCGGCTGTTTTAGAGCGTAGGACTTAAGCCTTAATCTCACGGATAACGCCAAAAGATTCAGCTAATAGGCTGTGTAATTGTTCACGCGCTTTAATAAAGCCATCAATTCCTGCTTGTAAAAGCTGTGATGCCATAAGGTCATGTTCAAGTTCAGCTTTAAACGCAGCTTCTGAAATTGGGGTATGAGGATGTTCAGTATGTGCATGGGCGTGATCAGTTGAAAGCTGGGCAACCACTTCTCGCTGATCTTGTTCAAGTTCAGCCAAAAGATTCGGTGCAACGGTCAATAAATCACAACCAGCCAGACCCAATACCTGATCAATACTACGGAAACTTGCACCCATCACTTCAGTTTTAATGTTGTGTTGTTTGTAGAAGAAATAAATTTGCTTCACTGATAAAACGCCCGGGTCTTGATCGATCGGGTAGGCATCTACATTTTCAGCTTTTTTATACCAATCTAAAATACGACCAACGAAAGGTGAAATGAGCGTCACATTCGCATCTGCACACGCTTTTGCTTGGTGTAAGCCAAATAAAAGAGTGAGATTAGTATGGATGCCCTCAGCTTCTAAAGCTTTTGCAGCTTGAATCCCTTCCCAAGTCGAAGCAATCTTAATCAAGATACGATCAGATGAAACTCCGTACTTCGCATAAAGCGCAAGCAGCTCTTTGGCTTTGGCAATGGTTGCAGCAGTGTCATAAGAAAGTGCAGCATCCACTTCGGTTGATACGCGCCCTTCAATGAGCTTTAAAATTTCAACCCCAAACTTAACAGTCAGAATATCAATTGTACGTTCAATCAGTTGTTCGTCTTGATAACCTTCTTGCTGTGCTTGTTGAAAAGCATCTTCAATTAACTGTTTATTTTCTTTTTGATTTGCTGCTGCTGTAATCAGTGACGGATTGGTCGTTGCATCTAATGGACGAAATTTTTCAATCGCAGCAAGATCACTACTGTCAGCAACAATGGTCGTTAATTTTTTAAGTTGGGTTAAAGCATTCGCAGTCATTTGTCTCTAGTTCTTAGGTTATTACTTATACATTCTTTTATAACATAAAGCGGGCAGAGCAGAAGTATGTCATGGCTGAATTGCCACGTTATTCAGTGTTTTTTCGCTTATTTCGTGCATGATCAATTAAAAAATGAGCAGCTTGACCAAGAGTCGTTTCTTTACTCCAGACTAAATCGACATAGTATTCAAATTTTGGCGTGAAGTCAGACAGTTGTAAAACTTTTAAATTTCGCTTTAATTCAGGCTGCTCACTCAGCATTTCTAATGGTAAAACACCCCATCCTAAACCACGTTTAATCATGCTGCATGCCGAATGATGATTATCCGTACGCCAATAGATTTTAGAAAATAGTAATTCAGGTTTAATGTCGCGATTACGGCTAGCAACTACGATTTGTCGATTTTTGACCAATTCTTCATAGCTGACGGTTTTCAATTGGCTAAGTGGGTGATGTTTTGCTGCAACGCTAACAAGGACTTCTTTTTTCAATTCCACAAATTGTTCACGTGCTTCAAGTTGTTCACGTTCAAACATAAACGCCAATTGGGCATGACCATCAAATAGAAGTTGGTGAGCATCTTCTTGCGGCGCGCTAAAGACATTGACTTGAAGCTGAGGAAATTCTTGTTCGAGTAAGACAATATAATCGGTCCAACGCGTATGCATCAGTTCCGTAACAACGACAATATTCAGCTCTGACTCTAAACCTGTACTTAAAGAATTGGCATATTGATACCACTGATTGATTTCAACCAAAAGTTGTTGGGTTTTTTCATAAAGCGCTTTAGCTTGATCTGTAGCAACAGGTTCACGTCCACGACGATCAAATAATTGTAGATTCAAATCAATTTCTAAATTGGCAATAGACATACTTACAGCAGAAGGTACTTTACCTAAGGCACGGGCTGCTGCAGAAAAAGATTTGGTTTCCATGACAGTTTTAAAAACTAATAGCTGTTCTTGATGAATATTCATTGTGCTATCTTTCAAATTTATTGATAGATTCTAACTCGATCATTCAAATAAATAAAAATATTATGAGCACATCCAATTTTTAAAAGTATTTGAAATGTTAATTTCCAAGAGAAGAATTATTCATGCTTTAAGTTATGAAATTATTCTGCTCGTAATTATTGCTGTGTTACTCAGTCATCTTTTTGATGCTTCGATGGAACTAACAGGTACATTGGGTATTGCGATGGCAGTAACATCTGTGTTTTGGAATATGATTTTTAATCATTTTTTTGAGAGAGCTGAGCAAAAATACAAGTTTAGAAGAACGATTGGTGTACGGATATTGCATGCGATTGGTTTTGAAGGTGGACTCATGATTGCAACTACGCCAATGATTGCCTATGCCTTAAATCTTCCGATTTGGAATGCGATCATGCTAGATTTAGCACTGACGATGGGCATTTTTATCTATACGTTTATTTTCCAATGGTGTTATGACTTGATTGAAGAGCATTTAGGTATTCGACCAATACAATCTAAAGTTTAGATTTTCTAAAAATATTGCACTACTATTTTAATTAAATAAATATAAGTGTGATATTGATTACAAAAGGTAATTTTTTGTTTAGATGAATTTCATATTACTAAATTCATCTAAAATTTTATCTTTGCTAAGTATAGCAAGGTTTGACTAGAGGAATTTTATCTTATTAATCGTTGTTTAGTTTTAATTGAAATCCATTTGTCATTATTTAGTTATTTTTAATAGTTTAAGGGTGTATTTTTTAGCTCATCAAAAAAAGCAATGGATATGAAATGATGAGAATAAAAAAATACCTTGGATATAGCTTAGGAATCTCAACACTTTTAATGGGTGCTGTAACGACAACTCATGCTGATAACTTTAAACGGTTCTCTGTTTCAGCGGGGTGGTTACATGTGATGCCTCAAGGTAAGGCAAATCCTTTTTCTATCAACACATTGGTTGACAGAGATCAACAATACGCAGTAGGTGAAATTTCTCAAGCTAGTTTCATGGATGCAGTGGATTTGAATGCTGAAGTTCCAGGTGAAGGGTTGACTGTAGCCCAGCTTATGGAAATGACATTTATTCCTGCAGTTCCAGGCGGATTAACATTCGCTCAAATGCTAGGCTTACTGGTAGATAATGATGATCCAGAATCAGCGTTGAGTGCTGAATCAGCTGGGTATGCTCAACTAAATGGTATTGATCAATGGGTGAATCAAGGTACAGGCCTTGAAGCGAAAGATGTAGACACTCTGGGCTTAACTTTCAATTACTATATTAATGATAATGTATCACTACAAATGATAGGTGGGATTCCGCCCAAAGTGGATATTAAAGGGAAAGGAGAAATTGTTGCAAATATGTATGGTACAGCAACACCTTCTGAGCTTTTGCAATCTATATTCCCAGACGGTATAGAATTACTACAAGATATTCCGATTACCAATTTAGGGGCGCGTAAAACGGCATCTACTGCACGAGCTTGGACGCCTGCATTGTAAGTGCAATACCAATTTGGTAAGTCTGGAATCAATAAATTCCGACCATATCTTGGTGTAGGTGTTATGTATGCTTACTTTAATGAAATTAAACTGGATAAGGGTATTGAGGCAGATTTAGTGGCTGCTGGGCACATGATTCAGAATATCATCGGAGATAATGCAGCAGCTGCCTTACAGATTCCTAGAGATAGGTCTGAAAATGGTTCATATACACCAAGTGAATGTGGTGGGGTTAGTTGTCGTATGAAAGTCGATGTTGATACCGATACTGCCATTGCGCCAATCGTAACCGCTGGTTTTACCTATGACATTACTCCAAGTTGGTATGGCGTTGCATCCGTTTCGTATGCAAAACTTAATAATCAGGCTACGATTAAAGTTTTGAATGAAACGACTGGGCAACAGATGATTCATTCATCTACAAAAGTGGATATTGATCCGTTAATTACTTATTTAGGTGTGGGTTACCGCTTCTAATATCATAAGTATAAAAAAACCGCTCATATGAGCTAATGCCAGTCAGTTAAGAAATTGACTGGCATTTTCTTGGATATTTTTGTGCTTTAATTTTCACTACTCGCGGACATTGCCTTTGCCTTTTTTCAGGTAATACAAATATTTTAGATTGTTCAAATAATTGTGCTAAATGTTTGGGTAGATTTCCTGCTGATTCTAAAGGTGTGTGCCTTAAGATATTGATAATACTCATAGATGCAATATGGAAACTGATCCTTAAAGGACTCACCTTTGCATGTTCAGCGATAAACCTCATCTGTCTTCTTAAGATATTATAAGCAATAAATACCCCCCACAATTCTTGATAGACCAAATCAGGTTGTTTGCTTCTTAAAATTCTTGCATCCTGTAAATCACTTTTAATTTCCCGATAACACATTTCTATTTCCCAACGCTGGATATAAAGCATTGCAAGGTCTTTGAATGGATAAACTTCAGAATCTGTTAATGATGTAATGTAACGTCTTATTTTTCCTGCATATTCAACTTCAATTAAACGTGCTTCCCAATAGTCACCCAATGACGGATTTATCTTTTTTGCTCTTGCTGAAACAGGCATTTTGATCTGAAAGTCATGGGCCGCATTATGATGAATCACTTCATAACGCAGGTTGTCCTTTGCTCGCATCAACCAATGACTCTCTTCTGCCTGAGATTGCCAACTCACTAAAAAATCAGCAGAGAAGTAAGCACGATCAAATAGGGTAATACTGCGAACTGGTGCTTTTAATTGACTGGCTAAGGTTAATTCACCTTGATCCATACTGCCAATTTGGGCATCAATCATTTCATGTGTATTGGTATTCACCAGGCAAGTCGCTCTGACTTGTGGGTAAGGGGCAGCTGCTGTTTTGCCTTTGGATGAACCAAAGTGCTTAAAGTTTTCTTCTGTATGAGGCATAGACCAAACCACACCATCTACAGCACAAACGCATAGACCGTGAAAGTTGCTATATTGTTGTTGTGAGTCTTTAAACCATGCCTGACTTAATGTCGAAAATAAAGCACTCATGGGCTCTAAGCCTAAGCGCTGTCTTGCTTGTACGGATGCACTCGGTACACAGTATTCTGCCGTACCGAAAACAAGTTGCAATTGTTGAACCACATACCAAATCGGTTGATTTCGAAATAGAGCAAGTCCGATTACCAGCCAAACAACATGTTCAGCAGGCAGTTTTCTTTTTCGAATTGATGCTTTACCTGTTTGGTTTAAGCAATCTTCAATCCAGTTTAAATCAATCAATTCACTGAATTGTGAAAGTGAAGGTAGGGTTTGTTTTAATGTTAAATCTAAATTCTGAGATAAATTCATAAAAAAAGAGCGTATTTACATACGCTCTTTTTACAGTATTTTAACTTTTTTTGCTTAACTGACTGGCATTACTCATATGAGCGGTTTTTTTATAGTGCAAATTAATTATTTTTCAATAATTGCTGTCACACCTTGACCACCTGCAGCACAGATCGAAACAAGAACACGACCTGAACCTTTTTGGTTCAGCAATTTTGCAGCAGTCGCAATAATACGACCACCTGTTGCAGCAAATGGGTGACCCGCAGCAAGTGAAGAACCTTTAACGTTTAATTTAGCACGGTCAATTGAACCTAGTGGTGCATCTAGACCTAAACGTTCTTTACAGAATTTCGGATCTTCCCATGCTTTAAGCGTAGACAATACTTGAGAAGCAAATGCTTCATGAATTTCATAGTAGTCGAAGTCTTGCAGTTTAAGACCTGCGCGTTCAAGCATACGTGGAACTGCATAAGCCGGTGCCATCAACAGACCTTCTTTTTTCTCTACAAAGTCAACAGCAGCAGTTTCTTGGAAACTTAAATATGCTAAAACTTCGTGACCATTTGCTTTAGCCCATTCTTCAGAAGCAAGTAGCACACATGATGCACCATCTGTAAGAGGTGTCGAGTTACCCGCAGTCATCGTACGCGCATCGCCTTTACCAAATGCAGGTTTTAACTTCGCTAATTTTTCTACTGAAGAATCCGGACGTAAGTTATTGTCACGTTCTAAACCTAAGAATGGGGTAATTAAGTCATCGAAGAAACCTTCTTCGTATGCAGCCGCCATTTTTTGATGTGAAGATGCAGCAAGTTCATCTTGCGCTTCACGAGAAATACCCCATTCAAGTGTCGTAATCGCTTGATGATCACCCATTGATAGACCAGTACGCGGCTCGCCGTTTTTAGGTGCATCCATTAAATCTTTAACATTGATTTTAGTCAGTGCTTTAAGACGGTCTTTACCTGTTTTTGCAATATTCAGTTCAAGCAATGCTTTACGTAAACCATCACCAAAAGCGATTGGTGCATCAGAAGTTGTATCGACACCACCTGCAACACCCACTTCAATTTGACCAAGTGCAATTTTATTTGCGACTAAGAAAGCAGCTTGTAAGCCTGTACCACATGCTTGTTGGATATCATAAGCTGGAGTTTCTGGTGCAAGTGCAGTGTTTAATACACATTCACGAGTCATGTTGAAGTCACGGCTGTGTTTTAACACCGCACCCGCAACAACTTCACCCAAGCGTTGACCTTGAAGATTAAAACGTTCAACCAAACCATTCAATGCAGCGGTGAACATATCTGTGTTAGATGCAGTGAAATAAGCACCGTTTGAACGTGCAAATGGAATACGGTTACCGCCAATAATTGCAACGCGGCGAACAGTGTTTTGGCTCATAGTTTTATCCTGTGAAGCAGAAGGTTGTGTAGTCTTAGAAGGTGTTTGTTTAGTACTTTTACTTGCGGTCGTTGAAGTTTTAGTACGTGGTTTTTTTACTGTAGTTGTATCTGTAGCAGATGCAGTGGTACTTTTTGCAGTACGTTTAGCACGTGTTGATGGTTTTGACACTTTTTCCGTGGCAGAATTTTCGACTGTTGGATTTTCTTGAGTTGTATTGCTCATAAGGCTTTTCCAAGCAAATTGATCATCATCTTATAGCGTACATTAGCATAGTTGCCTATAGGCTGAATTGACTCCAATGACATTAGAGAATGCGCTCAGGTCAAGACATCCATAAAGTATCTCAAGTATGATTAGAATGAAACTGATGGATCTATTGAAATATAAGTATCTGACATCATATTGAAGTTTAAGGATAACTTTAGATCAATCAAAAACTAATTTGTATGAGAGATAATAAACATGACTGACCAATATCAAACTTTCGCAAAATCTCCCATTGGTAAATTTGTCATTAAAAATTTGGGTCTGCCATCACCAACTTCGCTAGATCGTTTTGATTCAGCTACACCTGTAGTAAAAGGTGCGGTGTTACTCGGTGCAGCTCCTACAAGTTCATTAACTGCTGCGATTTCGCAAGTGCTTTCCAATGTTCATGCCAATAGCTATGCAGGTAACAATGCAGAATTACAACAAGCAGCTGCTCAAGCAGGTCTAAACCTAAGCGCTTTTAATTCAGGTGACAAAGAATCTAAGTTTAAAGTGGTGATTTTCGATGCATCAGGCATCCAAGACTCTGAGCAATTAAAATCACTTTATGAATTCTTCAATCCGATTGCGCGTCAAATTCAAGCATCTGGTCGCGTGGTTGTTGTAGGAACAACCCCTGAATCGGCAAAAACAGTGAAACAAGCGATTGCACAACGTGCGCTAGAAGGCTTTGTGAAATCTGTTGGTAAAGAATTTAAAAAGGGCATTGCTGCAAACCTGATTTATGTCGATGCTGGTGCTGAAGCAAACTTAGAATCTGCTCTACGTTTTTCGATTTCACCACGTTCTGCTTATGTATCTGGTCAAGTGATTCGTGTCTCTAAAGCGGATACTGTTGATGTAGATTGGACAAAACCGCTTGCAGGTAAAACCGCTGTGGTGACAGGTGCAAGCCGTGGTATCGGTGAAGCCATTGCTCATATTTTGGCGCGTGATGGTGCGCATGTGATTTGCCTAGATGTTCCGCAACAACAAGCGGATTTAGATCGTGTCGCAAGCGAAATTGGCGGTTCAACCCTCGGTATTGATATTACTGCTGCAGATGCCGGTCAAAAAATTAAGGAAGCAGCCGCGGCGAAAGGTGGTTTAGATATTATCGTTCACAATGCTGGTATTACCCGTGACAAAACTTTGGCAAACATGAAGCCTGAGCTTTGGGATCTAGTGATTAACATTAACTTATCAGCCATTGAGCGCGTGAATGACTACTTGTTATCGAACGATGGTCTCAATGCGAATGGTCGTATTGTGTGTGTATCTTCAATTTCAGGTATTGCGGGTAATTTAGGTCAAACCAACTATGCTGCGTCTAAAGCAGGTGTGATTGGTATTGTGAAATTTACTGCGCCAACACTGAAAAATGGCATCACGATTAATGCTGTAGCACCTGGTTTCATCGAAACACAAATGACGGCTGCAATCCCATTTGCGATTCGTGAAGCTGGCCGCCGTATGAACTCGATGAGTCAAGGTGGTTTACCTGTCGATGTTGCTGAAACGATTGCAATGTTTGCTGCGACTGCATCAACAGGTTTGAACGGTAACGTGGTTCGCGTTTGTGGTCAAAGCTTACTCGGGGCTTAATCTAATCCCTCCCGACCTCCCTTTATTTAAAGGGAGGGGAAGTCCCTCTTTCATAAAGAGGGATTCAGGTAGATTAGAATAGAATGGGAATATCAGAAAATTCCTAAACCCTCATGAAAGTCGAGGGAAATCTAATAAAGATAAAATTATTTAAAGGTTCACTATGAATACACGCCATTTTAGTCAACTTCCAAAACCCTATCTTGCTTATCCAAAAGTGATTCAAGGTTTGATTATCAAAAAACCGAAAGGTGAAAAAGTTTTGCCGCAAGTTGAATATGTGGTGGATTCACTTAAAGTGGATGTAAAGCATTTAAAAAGCTATAACGAAGTGTGTGGCTTTAAAAATAATGGTTATATTCCTGCAATTTATTTAACTGTTTTATCACAAAGTTTACAGATGCACATGATGACATCTGAAGCATTTCCATTTCCAATTTTAGGTTTGGTACATATTCGTAACCAAATCAAACAATACCGTAAAATTGGTGTCAATGAACAACTGACCTTGTCATGTAAGTTTGGTGAATTACAGCCGCATGAAAAAGGCGTTCAATTTGACTTTATTACTACAGTCAAAGTGGGGAATGAGGTTGTCGTTGAAGCTTTAACGACTTATTTGTCGCGTCAGAAATCTGATGCTAAAGCGGCTGCTAAATCTGCGGATAGCAAAGTACCGAATTATGAAGTCAATGCAGAATGGGATGTCTCTGAAAATACAGGGCGTCGTTATGCATTAACATCAGGTGATTTTAACTTGATTCATATTCATGCAATTACTGCAAAAGCATTTGGCTTTAAACAAGCGATTGCGCATGGTATGTGGAGCAAAGCACGTGCATTGGCAAGCTTAAGTTTACCGGATGCTTATGAAGCGGATGTTTGGTTTAAATTGCCGATGTATTTACCTTCGAAAGTTCAATTTGTGACGGCAGTTTCAGGCAAAGATACCGACTTCCTGATTCGAAATAGTAAATCGCAAAAACCACATGTTTCTGGTTGCGTCAAAGAAATCTAAGCAGATCAAAAGCCTAAACTTGTTTTAGGCTTTTTTCTTTGAATCGAACCAAATGAAAAAGCATTCTAAGGATGGAATGATGCAACCAATTAAAGATTATATATTTGCAGCCAAAGATCATTATTCAGGACATGTTGACCCGCGGTTTAAGGATTTGGCAACTCAGTTTAGTCGCTTTCAGGATGCACGTCGTCATTTAGGTGGGGCAGCTTTATGTATCTATTTTCAAAATCAGAAAGTAGTTGATATTTATACAGGGCAAAAATCGACCACTGAAAAATGGCAACACGATACCTTGTCAGTATGCTATTCGACGGGTAAAGGTGTGTTGGCGACATTGGCTCATATTTTAGTGAGCGAAGGTCAGTTGGACTATGATGTTCCTGTAGCGAAATATTGGCCTGAGTTTGCTCAAAATGGCAAAGATAAAATTACCTTAGCGCATATGCTCAGTCATCAAAGTGGATTATTTGATATTCGTAATCTCATTGATAATGCCGCAGAGATGGTTGATTGGTCGCATATGCTTGATGTAATCGCACAAGCCAAACCACGCTTTGATGTAGGAGCGGATGCTGCATACCAACCTTTGACCTTTGGTTGGCAAATTGCTGGGGTTTTAGAAAAAGCGACAGGGCAAAGTTTATCTACTTTAATGCAAAAATATTTGGTTGACCCTCTAGCCCTAGATGGGGCTTATTTTGGCGTGCCTGATACCGCGTTAGCTCGAGTAGCTCGACCAATACGAAAAAAGAAAAATACAACAACAGCTAAAGATTTTGCAAAGCAAAATAGAGCACGTAAGCCAAGCTTGATGGAAAAGGCAATAGAATTGAGTGGTCAGAGTCCACAAGATTTCCAAGATGCCATGATTCCCAAAGGTATGAGCAAGTTTAATATGTTCAGTGACGCAGGTTTACAAGCAGTCATTCCTGCGGCGAATGGCGTATTTAGCGCGTCAAGTTTAGCTAAAATTTATGCCATGCTGGCTCAGCGAGGAAACTTTGAGCATAAACAATTTATATCAGATGAAGTCTTTAATCGTTTAAGTCAGGTTCAATACACCAAACGTGATCGAGTTATGCCTTTGCCGATGCATTGGCGCTTGGGTTATCACCGAGTTCTGACGCTAGGTAAAGCATCAAATGGTTTTGGTCACATTGGTTTTAATGGATCAGGTGCTTGGTGTGATCCTGAGCGTGGTTTAAGTTTTGCTTATACGCATAATTTCCCAACAGGTTCTTTAACTGGAGATTATCGTTTATGGGGTTTAACTCAAGAAACCTTACGCTGTGTGGATAATATTTTGAAAGGGCGTAAGGGGTGGTTTTGAAATCCTTAGCACGAAATATTGTTTTAAATAAGAACTTCGACCTTAATTTGATTTTTGATTCATATAATTTTATGCGTAGACTAAACAAACAAACGTTTGTTTATTTGAGATAACTATTTGAGTTAGGATGCCATGAATTATCTTATGAAAGTCACTGTTTTTAAAAAGATAATATATTGAAAATTTAGAAATATTTTTATTGATCTGTGTCGAGCATTTATTTCACTATTTATCAAAAAAACAGTATGCTTAGACCTGTAAAAAGGAGCATACATGTATCAAGTACTTGCGCGAAAATATCGTCCTCGTAATTTTAATGAATTGGTGGGTCAAAACCACGTCTCACGTGCCTTAACCAGCGCGCTCGAACGCGGACGTTTGCACCATGCTTATTTGTTTACGGGTACACGTGGTGTAGGTAAAACCACGATTGCACGTATTTTGGCGAAGTGCTTGAACTGTGAAACAGGTGTGACCTCAACACCATGTGAAGTTTGTCCAACATGTCGCGCGGTAAATGAAGGTCGTTTCATTGATTTAATCGAAATCGATGCTGCATCACGTACTAAAGTCGAAGATACACGTGAACTTTTGGACAATGTGCCTTATGCGCCAACACAAGGTCGCTTTAAGGTTTACTTGATCGATGAAGTGCATATGCTTTCTACGCATTCTTTCAATGCATTACTCAAGACATTGGAAGAACCGCCTGAGCATGTCAAATTCCTTTTTGCAACAACTGATCCACAGAAGCTTCCCATTACGGTAATCTCACGCTGTTTACAATTTACGCTTCGTCCTCTTGCAGTCGATGAAATTACCGAGCATCTCACGCATATTCTAGGTCTTGAAAGTATTCAGGCCAATCAAGATGCGATTTGGCAAATTGCAGAATCCGCTCAAGGTTCACTTCGTGATGCATTATCACTGACTGACCAAGCAATTGCGTATGGTCAGGGTGAAATTCAGCATCAAGATGTGAAAGACATGCTGGGATTGATCGACCGAACTATTATTTATGATTTAATTTTAGCGATTCATCAAAACCAGAAATCACGTGTCAGTGAGTTACTTTTACAATTCCGTCAGCAGGCTTTAGATGTGTCTTTGGTGCTTGATCAATTGATCTCGACATTGCATGAATTGGCATTATTGCAATACTTGCCAGATTTAAGCTTGAAATATAGTGCTGAAATTAATCAGAAAATCATGCAATTGTCGGGCTTAATCTCAGCGCAAGATTTGCAGTTGTATTACCAGATTGCATGTAAAGGTCGTGCGGATTTACAGCTTGCGGTAACACAAGAGCAAGGTTTTGAAATGACAGTGCTGCGTTTGCTTGCATTCCGTCCTTTACAAGCCAATGAAATTCCACAGAATCGTGTAATAGCTCAACAGCCTGTAGTTGAACAAGCTCAAACGACCCAACAGTCAGGTGCTCCTGTAGTAGAAACTCAGCAGCAAGCCACTGTTCAACCTGTAATTGAAGAATTTCCTCTCCATGATGATTATGCATCGGACGATGAATTTAATAATCAATCTGCGCAATCTCATATTAATGAGCCATCATCAGATGATTTTATTGATGAAGAAATTCAGTCAGCAGAACAAACACTAGAAGCTCAAACCAATACATTTGCTGAATCAGCTGAGATTCAACCATCTAATAATCAAGATCAAATCGTTTTTGATCCAAATGCAGATGCTGGATTATTTGGTTTTGATGACATTCCACAAGAGTCAGCACAAGTCGTAGAAGAACCTTCTTCAGATGATTTCTTATTGGCAGAGTATTTGCCTGAAGAAGCTCAACCACAGGTAACAGTAGAACAGCCTGAACTAGCTCAAGAGCAAATCTCGTCTGTTGAACAGTCCCAAGCAAGTGTAGTGCCTGCTCAAGTAGCACAACAATCCCATGAATCTTTAATGCCACAAGATATTCTTCAAATTCCTGAGCAGGTTTTAGAAGGTGAATGGACAGTAGAAAAATGGGAATATTGGTTCCGTAATAGTCAATTGTCACCAGCGGTACAAGAGCTGGCACAATATGGCGTAATGACAGGAACGATTAATGCAGAATCCGTGTTCCATGTGCCTGAGCAGTATCAGCAGCTTTTAACGCAGTTACAGCATAATTTGGAAGCAGCGCTGAAAGAACAATGGCCTCAGACACATTTCCATGTCAAATTTGAAGATGTCGCACAGCTTACACCGTATCAAATGCAACATGAGCGTAAAGCACGCGCTTATCAACGTGCTGAGCAGTTGTTAAATGCTGAGCCTGCTGTACAGGACTTGCTTCAACAATTTGATGGTGAATTGCAAAATATTCAGCTTAAATAAAACTTAGTCAGCTAAAAAATCCTCTAAAGCACTGCGCATTTCGTTCGAGATCGCGGTGCTTTTTCTTGTCGTGCGGTCTACAAATACATGAACAAAATTACCTTGTGCTGCGGCATCGTCATGTCCAAGTTTAAATATCGCAAGATCATAAGTGATGGATGACTGACCAAGTTTTTGAATGGCCACCCCCACTTCAATAATTTCAGGATATGACAATTCCTGATTAAATTGACAGTTTGAACTGACCACTAAACCTATACTCGGTGAATATTGTGGCTTAAAGCCTGCCTTTTCAATTAAGAGTGCGTTTGCGGCGGTATCAAAATAACTATAGTAAGTGACATTATTCACGTGCCCAAACATATCGTTATCTGCCCAACGAGTCTGAATGGGTAAAAAGAAGTTATATTGCTGACGCTGTTTAATGGCATTTTTCATAAGATCAAATTTTTTGATTTAAGAACAAAGGAATATTAGGCATAGATTGCTTGATAGATGTTATAGGCATCTTCAAGTTGCATTTCGCGTGGATTATTTTGTAATAAGCGTGTTTGTTTCATCGCATCTTCAGCCATGATAGTGAGCATATGTTCAGGAATAGCAAATGCACTGAGTTTAAGATCAAGCTGACTTAAGGTGAGATGATTATTAAAGTGATCGATAAATAAGTCGGTTAAACCATCATGGCAGCCTTTACTGCGAGGATCTAACCACGTCATCAGTTCGGCATATAAGGCTTTAGCGACAGGGGCATTAAATTTTAACACCTCGGTTAAGACCATCGCATTGCTATGTCCGTGTGAAATATGAAAATGTCCGCCAAGCGGATAGGCGAGTGCATGTACAGCACCAACCGGTGCATTAGCAAATGCTTGTCCTGCGAGCATAGAACCGACTAGCATGTTCTGCCGAGCATCTAAATCTGAACCATCTGCTAAGACTTTAGGTAAATTGGCATTGAGTAAACGCAATGCCTGTTTTGCCAACATATCTGAGTAGGGGTTCTTTTTGATTTTTGAGGTGTAGGCTTCAATGGCATGTACCATCGCATCAATCCCTGTGGCAGCGGTAATGTGTCGTGGTAATTTCTGGGTAAATGTCGCATCTAAAATAGTGGTGTCTGCAAATAAAATTGGAGAAACAATGCCTGTTTTGGTGGTTTCACCTGTAGTGACAATCGAAATAGGCGTGACTTCTGAACCTGTGCCTGCTGTGGTAGGAATCAAAATTAATGGCAAACGTGGTGCACGTGCTTGATTAACACCATATAAATCTGCCAAGGATTGTGTTTGTTCAGGATGACTTAATATCGCAATTAACTTCGCGACATCGAGGGAACTGCCACCGCCAAAACCGATGACTGCATCAATATGTTCTTGTCGGCTAAAAGCAACCGCATTTAGAATGATTTGATCGCTAGGATCTGCAACGACATCAGAATAAATCGCGTAATTAATCTGACAATCTTTAAAAATATTAAGAATTGTTTGGTGCAAACCTTGATCAATCAGACCTTGATCTGTGACCAATAAAACATGCTTAAAGCACTCATTTAAAATAATAGCTTTGAGTTCTTCGATTGTTCCCAACCCAGAAATAATATTGGGAACGGTTTGGAACTGAAATCGATTCATGAGCATGTCCTTTATTTTGTACTAAATTTAAGATTATTGTGTCATTGTGATATAGGATTCATTATGCAAATAACTTAACATAAGTAGCTTAGAAATAAAGTAACGCTGAGGTTGTTTATGTCATCTCAAACGCCATATAAGGTGTTGTGTGTATGTCTAGGAAATATTTGTCGTTCTCCCACGGCAGAAGTTGTACTCAGACATTATTGTGACAAATATCAACTCAATGTCATGGTCGACTCAGCAGGAACAAGTAATTATCATCCCAATAAAGCACCTGATCTACGCAGTCAAAAACATGCGTTAAAACGTGGCTATGATTTGTCTGCGTTACGTGCAAGACAGTTGAATATTCAGGACTTTATTGATTTTGATTTGATCCTTGCGATGGATCATGAAAACTTAGCCGATATTTTATCGCTTGAGAAAAAAGCCAAGCAGGCATTGGGGCATACACGTGCCAAAGTTGCACTGATGAGTGAGCATGATACTCAATATCCTAAGCAAGCGTTGCCAGATCCTTATTATGGTGGTGAAGCAGGCTTTGAACGTGTCCTTGATCAATGTGAATCAAGCAGTTTAGCTTGGGCTCAATACATTAAACAGAATTTGCTAAAGGTTTAAGTTATGCATATCGAAACACAGGTTCAACTTAAACCCTTTAATACGTTGAATTTGGATGCAGTTGCATCGCACTATACACAAATTAAAAATACTGATGACTTAGTTGAAGCCATTCGTTTTGCAGAGCAAGAGCGACTTAATCTGCTTATTTTATCGGGTGGCAGTAATATGCTACTGCCTGAACAGATTCATGCGCTTGTTATACACATGGATATTCAAGGCATTGAGTTGCTTGATGACAATGATGAGTATCAACGTCTACGTGTCGGTGCAGGTCAGGTTTGGCATGACTTCGTGCTTTGGACAACGGCACATCAATTCTACGGATTACAAAATTTAGCTTTAATTCCGGGCTTAGTCGGAGCCTCTCCTGTACAAAATATCGGTGCCTATGGCGTTGAAGTCGGTGAGTTCATCGATCTTGTAGAGGTCTATGATCGACAGTTGAAGTGCTTTAGTTCGATTCAGGCTGCTGACTGTGACTTTGCTTATCGTCATAGTATTTTTAAAGACGACCCAAATCGTTATGTGATCACTCATGTCGTATTTAAATTGCTGAAACAAGCGGTGTTAAAACTCAATTATGGTGATTTAAAAAATGCAGTGGGGGATGAACAAACTCCTGAAAACCTGCAACAACAAGTGATTCATATTCGCCAGTCTAAACTGCCGAATCCAAAGGAATATCCGAATGTAGGAAGTTTCTTTAAAAATCCTGTTGTCGATCAGCAGGTATTTGACTCAATTGAACAAAAGTTCCCGCAATTACCTCATTACCCGCAGCCAAACAATCAAGTTAAGATGGCGGCTGGCTGGTTGATTGATCAAAGTGGCTGGAAAGGTAAACAGTTGGGTAAAGTGGGCATGTTCCATAAGCAGGCTTTAGTCTTGGTGAACTATGCTGATGCATCATTAAAAGATGTACGTGCTACTTATAGAGCGGTTCAGCATGATGTCTTTGAAAAATTTAATATTGCCTTGGAACCTGAACCTGTTTTATTTAATGAACAAGGCTTGATTCATTCACATCAGGATAACTAAAAATATGAGAAAAACTCATTGGATGGTGCGCTTAGTACAAAGCATTTCGGTGCTGTTTGTATTACTCGGCTGTTTTTTGGTTTTTCTCTATTCGCCGTTTTATTCGGATTTGATTGTCAAAGGTTTAAATAAATTTGTACCTTTTGAAGTCAATCAAGTTGCAGCACAGAGTCAGAAACAGGCTGCATTGAGTGAAAACGAAAATTTGGAACCGGGCTCTGATTTGTGGATTGCGCGCCAAGCTTATTTAAAAATGATGGACGAGGATATTACGCAACATAGTTCGGAACATATCACACTCATTCAAGCACGCTATAAAATTCTTCAAGCACAAATTCTAAAAGAACAGCGTGATGAACTTGAAGAAAAAGCCCAAGCTGAACAAGATATGACGCAAGTTCCGATGTTGGCGAAAACGATTCAGGAGACCAATAATGATCCTGCTCGCGGTGTAGGGGCATTATTGAATTGGGACAGTTCAGAGAATAAAGAACGTATTGATCAATATACCGAATTCTTGATGACCCATGAAATTCCTGAAGAAGTAGAATTGCCTGCAAGTTCTGAGGTGATTGATGAACCTGCGTATTTACAAACCACTACATCGAATGAAAAATCAAAATCAGCGTCCAAGCCATATGCAATCGTCGTTTTGGGCGGCGGCTTGACCTTGCATGAAAATGGTCAAGATATTATTGTTAATGAATATACGCGTTTAAGATTGGAAAAAACGCTTGCAGTTGAAAAGCAATATAAATTACCGATTGTTTTAAGTGGTGTTGAAGCACCGTATATGCAACGCTGGTTAAAAGCACACGATGTTGATGCGAAACTACTTGAAGACCGCAGTATGAATACCTGTGAAAACACGCGTTTTAGTTCGTTGTTATTGCAGAAAAAGGGCGGTGCACCTACCGTGATTCTCATTACAGATCGCTATCATATGCCACGGACTCGCCGTCTTTTTGCTTTAAATGGTATTCAAACGATTCCTGTTGAAGCACCTATGCCGAGTGCATTGACCACATGGCGACCAAGTGTGAAAAATTATGATCATAGTCGCCGTGCAAATTATGAAATGTTAGCCACCATTCGTGACATGTGGTTTGGCTCGAGTGATTGTCGCGAGGTGCCATAGATGTCAGATATTCCATTTTTAAATCCAAGCATCTTAAAACAGCTTGATTTACCTGTACCTAGCCGCGATGTGACACCTCAAGTGCTACAGGCATTGAATTTAAATCGTCTAGAAGAGCCTACGGTTGAATTACAGGCTTATCGCAAATTGTATGGCTTTGATGCTTTGGACTGTAATCACTGGCAAGGCTTTGTACAAATGCCATTGTTTAAAATCCATGTACAAGTCTTTGAGCCGCATTTAGAACAAACGTCATTTGATAAAATTCAAGGGACAGTCTTTTTGCTACATGGTTATCTTGAACATAGTGGCATTTATCAGCCGATTGTTGAGGAATTATTATCACAAGGTTTTAGTGTATTAACTTATGACCTGCCAGGACATGGCTTAAGTGATGGATCCCCGGCAAGTATTCAAAACTTTGATCACTATCAGCAAGTGTTACATGCGGTACACCGTTATGTGAAAAATGCAGCGCAATTGCCTAAACCATGGTTAGGGATTGGACAGAGTACGGGTGGTGCAATTTGGATGCATCATTTACTCGAGTTTGCACAAAAACGGGAGAATCCGTTTGTGGATCGTGTGTTATTGCTTTCACCATTAATTCGTCCTGCAAAATCAGCGTGGTGGCATAACTCTGTCGGTCTTGGCATTATTCGCCGTATTAAACGTGAAGTTCCCCGTCATTTCCGCAGGAATAATCATAACCCTGAATTTTTGCGTTTTGTACGTTTAAAAGACCCGTTACAACCGCGAATGATGGGGATGGACTGGATTCTTGCGATGTCAAAATGGATGCAAGAAATGGAAGCGCGTCCGGCTTGTCGAATTCCTGTTTGGTTGGCACAAGGGGCACAGGATCAAACGGTGGATTGGCGTTACAATGTCGAGTTTATCCGTCGTAAATTCCGTTTACAGACACTACTCATGCTTGAAGAAGGTTCACATCAATTGATTAATGAACGTGCCGATATTCGTGCCGCATTAACCGGTTTAATTCCTGCTTTTCTACATGCACATCAATCGAAAACTTATTATTGAAATCAAAAAAGCGAAGCTCGGGCTTCGCTTTTTTATTGAGATGATTACTCTTTAAAACTTTTCGGCATCAGCTAAAGACCACATACGATAATAAAAATTATCGTCATCTAAATTTTGACTGTTTAAGAGCTCTTTATCTTTTAACCAGAAATGTACCTGCGCATAATTTTTAATTTCGTGGCTATTAATACGCTGTGCTAAATGGTGCGCCTTAATTTCAGATGGATGTTCGACACCTGCGGCTGCAATAAGTTCAGATAGTGCATGTAAAGTGTTTTTGTGAAAATTAAACACACGCTCTGCTTTTGTAGGTACATGTAAAGCTTTTTGACGGTCTTTATCTTGCGTTGCAACACCAACAGGGCATTGATTGGTATGACAGCTCTGCGCTTGAATACAACCGACAGCAAACATAAAGCCGCGAGCAGAATTGACCCAATCTGCACCAATGGCAAGTGTACTGGCAATATCAAATGCGCTAATGATCTTGCCACTTGCACCAATTTTGATTTTATCGCGGATACCAGCACCCACTAAGGTATTGTGAATAAACAATAAGCCTTCTCTTAATGGTGCACCTACAAAATCAATGAGCTCAATTGGTGCAGCACCGGTACCGCCTTCAGAACCATCCACCACAATAAAGTCAGGATAGATCTCCGTTTTTAGCATTGCTTTGACAATACTCATAAATTGCCAAGGTTGACCCAAGCATAATTTAAAACCTACGGGTTTTCCTTTTGAGAGTTCTCGCAATTGCTGAATGAAATAAACCATCTCAAGTGGGGTGTGGAACGCAGGATGACTGGATGGAGAAACACAATCGATCTCACGGCTAACGCCACGAATTTGAGCAATTTCTTCGGAAATTTTATCCTTCGGTAGAATGCCGCCATGACCCGGCTTAGCGCCTTGCGACATTTTGATTTCAATCATTTTGACCTGCGGTAAAGCTGCCTGTTCGGCAAATTTGACAGGATCAAACTGACCATTTAAGGTTCGGCAACCAAAATAGCCACTACCGAGTTCCCAAACAATGTCACCGTTATTTTCTAAATGATAAGGGCTAATACTGCCTTCACCTGTATCATGGTAAAAGTTCCCCATTTTTGCGCCAAGGTTCAGTGCGCGGACGGCATTGGCACTCAGACTACCAAAGCTCATCGCAGAAATATTCATAATAGATGCACTATAGGGTTGGCTACATTGGTCATTACCGATGACAATTCTAAAACTGGCGGGATCTGCAGCTTTCACAGGCGTAATTGAATGGCTGACAAATTTATAATTATTTTGATAGACGTCTACAATTGAGCCAAAAGGTTTATCGGCATTTTCGCCTTTTGCACGTTGGTAAACAAGGCTACGTTGCATACGTGAAAATGGTAAGGCATCCTGATCAGACTCAATAAAATATTGTCGAATTTCAGGTCTAAATTCTTCAAAAATATACCGAAAATGTCCCATGATTGGGTAGTTTTTTAGAATGGAATGTTTGTTTTGCAGGACATCATACAGACCGACAAAACTTAAAATGCTGGTAATAATCCAAAGTGAATTGACCAATGTTTCAGGTAGAAAATGATAAATATAGCGCGGTGAATAACCTACATGAAAGATAGTGAATAAGAGCGCGATGAATATACAAGCAAACCAAACAGAATGGCGCGAGAAGAAAGTATTGAGTAATTTGTGACGCGTGAGTTGTAATGGATTAGCCATGCGGAATGAAAGCCTCATTCTTATTCTTAATGCTTTCAATGTGCATGGGCTAAGGCTTTGATACAAGTGGTATTTTGTAGTTGGATTTTTACATGTTTAATATTTTCAAGAGAGAGTTTATTTTATGATCAATTTTGCTAAGTATTACGAAAATTGTCTTTAAGAACTTTTGATCAAAAGACATGCAAAGTTGTTATTTCACAGATAGGATTTTTTTCACTACTCTAACTTTACTTAAACAAGCGGAGGAAAAGTATGACAATGAAATCAATCCGATTTAATAATGCAGAGTTGGCTTGCTTATGCCATCGAATGTGTTAGTACAATTTTATGGTGTGGTATGTTTAGCGGGTGAGCAAGTTAAACATATTACGGAATATTAGCCTTAGACAGCCGAATAACCAAAATACAATAACAAATTATATGCCCCATATTTGGGGCTTTTTTTTTATTCATCTTCTTGGCTGACCATACGAGCGACATAGTCAGGTTCGATCTTGCGGATTTTTTTGCCAAAACTACGTAACCACCAAACCAGTTGTGAGGTATAGGGCACTGTAGCACTGATCATCGCCATTCCATCTTCTAATTTTTCAATCGATTGATCGCGACTTAACTGACTTTCTTCAAAATAGTGCGCATCTGCTTCACTCATGTGCAATTTCAACAGAATATTTTCAGTCGGTTGATTGAAGTCCACGCGGAAGCCTAGTGCACCTGACTCAATATAATCATCAATATCGAAGTTAACAGGGTGGAGTGCACGTGAACTCAGTACCTGAGCTGATTTAAAACGATGTAAGGCAAAGGTTTGAATGTCAGATTTGTCATGACGTGTGCACACCAAATAGATAATTGAACCTTTTTGCACCAAAGCTAAAGGATTCAAAATATAGGTTTTCTCTTCACTATGTTGACCGCGCCCTTGATAGACACATTCAAGTTGTTTGTCTTGCAGTAATCCCTCATAAATGGCTTGTTGAGCTGCACGTTCAACCACAGGCGGAATAAGCGGTTGATTGGCTGGCACAATACGAACACGGTTAATCCACTGACGTACGTTATTTTGTGTAGATAGGCTACGACGGGCAAGATCAAACCATGGGTTCATTTCATCAATCAAACTTGGCGGTAGCAAATGCTTAAGATGCTCTTCTACCATCATAAAGGTCACCGCTTGTGAGCTGGTCATATGCGGCAAACTTTGAATCGGAGCATCCGAGCGCCATCGCCAACCTTGTGGTGTGGTTTTACTACTTTCGATTGGAAAACGTTGCGCAATTTGATTTAAGTCACGCTGAATCGTGCGGAGGCTGATATCGACACCTTCACGAATCAAAATTTCTTGTAATTCCCGAGTCCCCATCCATTTGCCCGTGGTTAATCGGGACAAGATTTGCCACTGGCGATACAGGCTATTTGAAGTTTCTTTTTCTTGTGCGGACATAATATTTGGCTAACAGTAAAAGAGGAAAGAATTAAACAAGAGCTTACACAATAAAAAATCTCAGTTTCAGAAGCAAGTTTAATTCCGAGTTGTCGATTATTTTTTGATACATGTTGAATCAAAAATGCCATTGAGTTGCTGACCTATTCAGCGGTTAATGATAGATCACACAGGTTGATGGCATAAATATTGCTATGTATCTCTTACAATTAATGACAATAAGAGGTTTGTATGCTTAAAGAAAATCAGGATACAAATGTCACCACGACAATAGATAATTTTAACACAAACGAATTAAGCGCCAATTTTAACCAAGCAAAAGATACACATGCCTCTGTTACCGTAAAACCACAACGATTATTCCAGCAGTTTTCTTCTCAGTTTTTTAATGAGATGACCGATGATCAAGCCATGTCAGGCATCGTTGGACAAAAGATTGAAGAATGGCTCGCTCAGCATAGCTTAGAAGAACTAAACGCATTAAATCAGGATGCAAAATCACATTTCTTATATGAAGGTATTACATTTACAGTTTATGGCGATGATGCAGGTACTGAAAGAACAATTCCTTTTGATGTGATTCCACGTGTCATGGCACGTAAACAATGGAATACCGTTGCTTTAGGCTGCTCGCAGCGTGTTCGTGCATTAAATTTATTTTTGAATGATATTTATCATTCTCAGGATATTTTAAAAGCTAATATCGTGCCTGAGTTGCAGGTATTAACCCACGAGGCCTATCAGCCTCATATGTATCAGCATTCATTAAAGGGCAATATCTACAGCCAAATTAGTGGGATTGATATTATTCGCGATTCCAAAGGTGAGTTTTATGTACTTGAGGACAATTTAAGAACGCCATCGGGTGTGTCTTATATGCTTGAAAGTCGTAAGATCAGTCAAAAGCTCATGCCAAAAGTATTTGAACAATCGCATATTTCAGGGATAGAGCAATATCCACAACTTTTAAAAGAAATCTTGGCTGAAAATGCATATGTTGATAAACCATTTATTGTGGTGTTAACGCCAGGACGTTTTAACAGTGCTTACTATGAACACGCTTTCCTCGCAAGGGAAATGGATGTGCCTTTAGTAACATCACGTGATTTATTTGTTGAAAATTCCAAAGTATATGTAAAAACAGTCCGTGGTCGTCAACAGGTCGATGTTATTTATAGACGTGTCGATGACGCATATCTCGATCCTTTATGTTTCAAACCTGATAGCACGCTCGGTGTGGCAGGCTTGATGTCTGCATATTTAAGTCACAATGTTGTGATTGCAAATGCACCAGGTACAGGCGTGGCAGATGATAAGTCGATCTATCCTTATGTCGATAAGATGATTGAATTTTATTTAGGTGAAAAGCCAATCTTAAAGAATGTACCCACTTATCAGTGCCGTGAAGCACAGGATTTGGAATACGTGCTCGACAACTTAAGCACCTTGGTGGTGAAAGAGGCTCAAGGCTCAGGTGGTTATGGCATGCTGATCGGACCACAATCTTCAAATCAGCAAATTGAAGATTTCCGCAGCAAAATTATGGCAGCACCGCATCTTTATATCGCTCAGCCAACATTGGAGCTGTCTGTGTGTCCAACTCTAACACCTCATGGTATTGCAGAGCGTCATATTGATTTAAGACCATTTGTACTCAGTTCACCTTACCGTACCGAAATCGTGCCAGGCGGTTTGACACGTGTTGCGATGCAAGCAGGTTCGCTGGTGGTGAACTCATCACAAGGTGGCGGCATCAAAGATACGTGGATCTTAGACAATCTGCATTCATAAGAAATAAACAAAAAAGGGAATCTGTTATGGTTTTGCTCAATTCCAATGCACAGCATATTTTTTGGTTAGGACGTTATTTATCTCGTACTCAGTTTTTGTGTGCACATTTTCCATTTATTAAAGATGATGAAGCGATTGCCTATGCGCACGCTTTCTGTTTACCTGCATTTGATGCTGCCTCATTAAATGCGCTTGTTTTAGATGAAACACAGCCAACTTCATTTAAGCAACAATTTCAGATTGCTAAAGACAATATTCAGGAATTACGCGGTGTTTTC
Source organism: Acinetobacter sp. NCu2D-2 (assembly GCF_001647675.1). Lineage (NCBI taxonomy): Bacteria > Pseudomonadati > Pseudomonadota > Gammaproteobacteria > Moraxellales > Moraxellaceae > Acinetobacter > Acinetobacter sp. NCu2D-2. The sequence continues at coordinate 1,431,481 of NZ_CP015594.1, read as the reverse complement.
TCGGCAAAGGCTTATGCCGAACTGAATAAACTGGTGAAAACGGCTGACCAAAATCCAGGATATATTTGTGATGTCATCTCAGATTGTCAGGATATTCTAGAAGCTGAATCTGCTGATGTATTTTTATTTTTTAGTTTAGGGCAATGCTTGGAGCAGCTCGATCATGAATTACGATTGGGTGGAGATACTGCATTAACCCTGTCTAAGATCAATTATATTGTCGATGAATTGGTTGAAATGGGTTGGACAGACTTAAAAGAATTTTGGAATGAGTTACGTCAAAATACCGATCTAATGCGTTTTTATCATTTCAGTGACTCAATTCAACATATGTTTGAGATTGATGTATGAAATTGATGGTGAATCATCAAACCCATTATAGCTATACGGCTGATGTGACTAGCAGTATTCAGTACATCAAAATGATGCCTGCGACAAATGCACATCAGCACGTACAGCATTGGCATGTCAGTGTGCCGGGGCAGAAACAATTGAGTAAAGATGCCTTTGACAATATTTGGATGACCAGTACTCAGCGAGAGCCGTATCAGCATTTAAGTATCATGGCACAAGGCATTATTGAGATACAGCCGTCAAAGCAAGATAACGGCATGATTGATCAGATCAATCCCAATTTGTTTTTACAGCCGACCAGTTGTACTGAATGTAATGCTGAAATGAAAGCTTTTGCACACCAGTATGTGCCACAGCTTGGTCGACAGAATCTGATGCAATTGGCTCAGGCTGTTTTAGAGAGAGTGCAGTATGTATCGAATAGTACTTCGGTGCATGCATCTGCAATTGATTCTTTTAATGCCAAGCAGGGCGTTTGTCAGGACCATAGCCATATATTTATTGCAATGTGTAAGTATTTAGGTGTACCTGCACGTTATGTTTCAGGATATCTATATGCACAAAATGCATCGCATCTGGCGAGTCATGCATGGGCTGAAGTTTATATTGATCAAGCATGGTATTGTTTTGATGTGAGTAACCAACTATTTTCGCCTTCAGCGCATATTTATGTGGCTGTAGGTCGCGATTATTGGGATGTCGCGCCTGTGCGTGGAGTAAGGGAAAAGGGTGGAGTGGAATCAATGCATTCCCTCGTCCAAGTGTTAAGTTGTTAGTAAGGATTTTAAGATGACCTATTGTTGCGCCCTAAGACTTGAAGATGGCATGGTATTTATTAGTGATACCCGTACCAATGCAGGGGTCGATCATATTTCGGTGTTCCGTAAGTTGTATACTTTTGGCACACCTGATGAGCGACTTATCGTGATTCAAGCCTCTGGGAATTTGGCAACGACTCAGGCGGTAATCGGTCATATTAAAAATCATTTAGAACTGAAGCATGAACCGAATATTTTATCTTTACCTACCATGTTCGATGTAGCAGAGCTGATTGGAAATACCCTGAAGCATGTGATTGAAAATGTCACGGCAGATACCATGGAACAAAGTAATTATTATTGTAGTTTATTGGTGGGTGGGCAAATCAAAGGGCAAGATATGCAGCTCTATAATATTTACCCACAAGGTAATTTTATTTGTGCAACTCGTGATACGCCGTATTTTCAAATTGGTGAAAGTAAATATGGTAAACCGATACTTGACCGTGCACTCAGCTTTGATATGCCACTTGATGAAGCACTGCGTTGTGCACTGATTTCATTTGCATCGACATTACGCTCCAATGTGTCAGTGGGTATTCCATTAGATGTCTTGGTATATCATCGTGACAGCTTGCAACAGCCGCAGGGTAAGCGAATTACCGAAGATGATCCATATTTCACGAGTATTAGTAAACAGTGGTCTGAATTGCTAAAAAAAGGTCTACAGGAGCTACCAAAACCGACAGAAGATTATTTTAATTAAACATTTAATAACACTAGATTTTACCTATTTCTGATGTTACGTGTTAGCTTAGCTTTGATTAAAACAACAAGAAAGAGACATCCGTATGTATCAGTTCTGCTATATCAGTGAAAGTACCTCAGATAAGTCTATTCTTTTGGAAGATCTGAGAAATATTTTGGCAGAAGCACGTGACTTTAATTATCGGCACCAAGTGTCAGGTGCCTTGTATTTTGCTGAAGGCTATTTTTTTCAATGTCTTGAAGGGGACAAAGAGGTTTTGCAGTCTCTTATAGATAAATTGAAAAAAGATCCACGTCATACAAATATTAAATTATTTGAGTTCAAACAAATTGATGAAGCGGTGTTTGCAGATTGGAGCATGAAATATATCTCTCGGCGAGATGAAATTCATCAATGCTGTCAGCGTATGGGGTTTGATGCATTTAAACCCTATGCATTTGAGCAAAAGCATGTGGATACGCTTTTAGAAATATTAAAGCACCAAAATGAAAGTGAAAATGAGCAGAACGTTGCTTAGCATAAAAAAGCCCAACTAATGTTGGGCTTTTTAATACGTGACATCCTATTTAAGAACACGTACTGGACGAGCACTCATACGGCAAAGTAATTCATAACCAATGGTACCATTGGCTTCAGCCACATCATCAACTAGGCGGTTTTTGCCCCAAAGTTCAACTTCTGTGCCAAGTTTTAAGTTTAAACCTGTGGCATCAATCGCGATCATATCCATCGCTACGCGACCAATCACACGGGTTTGTTGACCATTGATTGCGACATAGTTTTGTTTCGGGAATGCGCGTGGATAGCCGTCACCATAACCAATTGAAACAATCGCAAGCGTCATATCTTGATCAGCGGTAAAGGTTGAGCCATAGCCCACATGCTCACCAGCATGAATATCATTTAACGCAATTACTTCAGCGGTAAACGTCATGACTGGTTTTAAATCTAGATCATGTACAGTTTTATCGGCAAATGGAGTCGCACCATATAGCATGATCCCTGGACGAACAAAGTCAAAATGCAATTCTCGATATTTATAGATTGCTGCTGAGTTACAGCAAGACCCCATAAGAGGAGCACAATCATTTTTAACTTCTAAGAATTGCTGAATTTGTTGATCATTCAGTGGGTGATCTGCATCGGCATTGGCAAAGTGCATCGCCAATACGCAAGTAAAACCTTCTGCTTTAAGTTGATTGATGACATTTTTAATCACATCAATTTTGAAGCCTAAACGGTTCATACCGCTATTGAGTTTGACCCAAACTTTTAAGCCTTTAGTGATATATGCTTCTTTATGCGCAAGTAGCCAATCGAGCTGTGCTTGGTGATGCACAATACACTCGATGTTGTTTTCAATCACAATTTGCATTTCATCTTCAGAGAAAATACCTTCGATGAGTGTGATGGGTTGTTGATAACCTAAAGCACGAATTTCTAAGGCTTCTTCTAAACACGCGACACCAAAGGCATCTGTTGCATTTAAGGCTGCTAAGCAGTCTTTAACTCCATGTCCATAAGCATTGGCTTTAACCATACTTACGATTTTAGCGGTTGGGGCAAGTTGTTTGACACGGTTTAAATTATATTGCAGTGCTTCACTGTCAATATAAACTGTAGCTTGGCGCACCCTAGATACTCCTGCGGGATGACAAAATCGATTTCGTGTGAGACACACAAATGGGGGAGAGAAATAACAAGATTGTGAATACAAATGAGGTCATTTCAGAATGATCAATATTGTAGACCTATCTTTATCAAATGGACATGCCGTTTTGTATGATTTCATTTGAATTTTAAAACAAAAAAGAGACGAAAAATCGTCTCTTTAATTTTGATAGAAAAGAATAGATTATTCTTCATCATCATACTGAGAATAAAACTCAGGGGATAAGTTACTAAAACGTGTATATTGACCTTCAAAGGCCAAGCGAACAGTACCAATTGGACCATTACGCTGTTTACCAATAATAATCTCTGCAGTACCAGCTTCTTTAGATTCTTTGTTATAAACCTCATCACGGTAAATAAACATAATCAAATCGGCATCCTGCTCGATCGCACCCGATTCACGTAAATCCGACATCACAGGACGTTTGTTTGGACGGTTCTCGAGAGATCGGTTCAACTGTGATAATGCAATCACAGGGCAATTCATCTCTTTCGCCAAGGCTTTTAAGCTTCGGGAAATTTCTGAGATCTCACCAACACGGTTATCGCCCATACCTGGTACTTTCATCAATTGTAGATAATCGACCATGATACAACCGAGTTTACCGCCATGAAGCTTCGCGATACGACGGGCACGGGCACGAAGTTCAGTTGGTGGTAAAGCTGATGAGTCATCGATATAGAGACTTTTTTCTTGCAAATGAACAATGGTGCTGGTCACTTTAGACCATTCATCACTGTCCATTTTACCTGAACGTAAATGTCCTTGATGTACACGACCAAATGATGAAATCAGACGCATCGCGATCGAGTCAGCGGGCATCTCCATCGAGTACACAAGAGCAGGTAGGTTATTATTGAATAATACGCTTTCTACCAAGTTCATGGCAAAGGTGGTTTTACCCATAGACGGACGGGCAGCCACAATAATTAAGTCACCTGCCTGCATACCAGAGGTTTTATTATCGAGCTCAATAAAGCCCGTGGTTAAACCTGTAATGGAACCTTCAAGTTGTGAAAGTTCATTCAGTTTATCGAATACATCTGCGACAACAGTATTAATCGGTTTTGGACCTTGTGCCTTGGCATTATTATTATGTTGCTCGGCAATCGAGAAAATATTGGTTTCAGCTAAGTCTAAAATTTCACTGACTGTACGACCTTTGGTGTCATAGGCATTTTGTAAAATTTCAGAGCTAACTTTGATCATGTTACGCAGGGTAGAGAATTCTTTAATTTTGCCTGCATAGGTTTCTAAGTTATAGAAACTTGATGGTGAATCTGCCATCAATTGCATTAAGTATTCTTCACCGCCGACTGCTTCAAGCAAATTCTGCTTGATGAGCCAGTCATTGACCAAAACGGCATCGTAAGGTGAATTTTCTTTAGAAAGCTGTTCAATTGCACGGAAGATATATTTATGACGTGTTGCATAGAAGTCATTTTCAGTCAGCGTATCACCCACTTGCTCGAATGATTCGGCAACGGTCATTAATGCAGCAAGTACAGCTTGTTCAATCGCTAAGTTATGAGGTGGTGTGCGAAACTCTTTGAGGTTTGAATTCTCTGTCAGTGTTTCAGCTTTAGCGGTAGTCGGCTTTTTGCTGGCATTCGCCTGTGACATATAAATCCCTGATTTTTAATACAATGGTGAAATATTATCGGAGATGAATAGAAAATATTCTCTACGAATGGAAATCATACGCGCTCTATAAAAAAATGCGAAGAGTATTTTTAAAATTAGACGAACAATACAATGAATTTTAAACAGCTGGTTTTGTAATGATTATAGATAAAAAAAGAGCATGCGAAAGCATGCTCTTTTTTATGGTGAGAAATTACTCAGCTACGATAGTAACAAGAACTTCTGCAACAACATCATGGTGCAATTGGATTGCGATGTTGAATTCACCAGTGTTGCGAAGAGCGCCATTAGGAAGACGAACTTCAGCACGGTCAACTGTAAGGCCAGCATTTGTCAACGCATCAGCGATGTCACGAGTACCGATTGAACCGAATAGTTTACCTTCGTCACCAGCTTTCGCAGTGATTACGATATTTACTTCGTTCAATTGGTCAGCACGTGCTTGAGCAGCAGCTAAAACTTCAGCTTCTTGTTTCTCAAGTTCAGCACGACGAGCTTCAAATGCAGCAGTGTTAGCTTCAGTAGCAGCAACTGCTTTACCTTGAGGGATAAGGTAGTTACGGCCGTAACCAGCTTTCACAGATACTTTATCGCCAAGTTTACCAAGGTTTTTAATGCGTTGTAATAAGATAATATCCACAGCTCAACCTCACTTATGATTGTCAGTGTAAGGGATCAAAGACAAGTAACGAGCTTGTTTAATCGCTAACGCTAATTGACGTTGGTAACGAGCTTTAGTACCTGTAATACGGCTAGGAACGATCTTGCCGTTTTCAGTGATGTACTGTTTTAAAGTGTCGATATCTTTGTAGTCGATGTACGTAACGTTCTCAGCTGTAAAGCGGCAGAACTTGCGACGACGGTAAAAACGTGCCATGTAATGTTCTCCTTATGCTTCAGCAGAGTCTTGAGCTTGTTGTGCTTCTTCACGTTGAGCTTTACGCGCACGTTTTTCTTCAGCACTCTTAGCCAATAGTGACTCTTCAGTGATAGCGTTTTCACGACGGATGATAAGGCTACGAATGATTGCATCGTTGTAACGGAACAATTCTTCTAGCTCATCAAGAGTAGTTTGACCACACTCAACATTCATAAGAATGTAGTGAGCTTTGTGGATCTTGTTGATTGGGTAAGCCAATTGACGACGGCCCCAGTCTTCAAGACGGTGGATTTGACCTTCAGCTTCTTTGATGTGAGTTAGGTAACGTTCTACCATACCCACAACTTGATCGCTTTGGTCTGGATGTACCAATAGTACGATTTCGTAGTGACGCATTGTCAGCTCCTTACGGTTTAGGCAGCCCCAATTCATAATTAAATTGAAGCAAGGAGTCACAACTCAAACAAATCAGTTGTGTCGCTATTGAAAGCGAAGCGTGAATTCTAGAGCTTTTTGGGTTGGAATTCAAGTTAATCAAAATGTTTTTAAATCGAATAGCTTGAAGAGAAAGTAAATATTCAAGAAATGAAGAGGAGAGTAGGAAGTAATTTTTATAATGAAAATAGAAAAAAGATAGAGTAAAACTCTATCTTTTTAAAAGAATACGATTGGCATCGACGGTGCTTTAGATGTAAAGCTAAAAATGACACTAATGACCGTAATCAATTTGACCGAAAACATAAAATATTGCTTCGCCCATAATTGATCATCTTGTGCTTTAAAGCCTTGTATTGTGAGATAAACCCAATACAAACTAAAAGCATTCAATACCAGCATATAGATCCAATTTGCATAACCAAAAATGAATAAACCATTCATGGTTAAACAGAACAATACAACGTAGATCAATGATTCAATCTTGGTACGTCGAATTGAACGAGCCACAGGTAAAATTGGAATACCTGCATTTTTGTAGTCATCAAAACGGTAAATTGCAATTCCCCATGAATGAGGCATTTGCCAGAGCGCATAACCTAAAAAGACCAGGAGGGCACCCATGTCAAACTGATTTGCAACCGCTGTGTAGCCAATCACCGGTGGCGCTGCACCAGAGATACTACCAACAATGGTCTGATGAATTGTTGTTCGTTTTGTCCATAGGCTGTAAAAACCAACATATACGACAAAACCAATAACAGCAAAAAGGAAAGCGTAAGCATTTACCCAGAACCATAAAATGCTAAAACCAATTAAGCCTAAAACAAAAGCAAATGCTAAAGCCACAGGAATAGAAATTGATTTTTGAACCATCGCACGATTTTGTGTGCGTTGCATTTTTGAGTCGATGTCTTGATCAATAACATTATTGATAACACATCCAGAAGCAACAACGAAGAGCGTGCCTAAGAGGGTAATCAGCAGGAGAAGGAAATCTACAGAACCTTGGGCAGCTACAAAGTAGCCACCCAAAGCGGTAACGAAGTTACCAAAGAGAATTCCTGGTTTAGTCAGGAATAAATACTTTTTCAGCATGACAACCAGTTTAGATCATCATGTTGTAGTGTAAGTAGTTCATAATCCATACAGAGCCGATCAGAAGAACAGCAATGCATAGGATTGTGTATACAAATGCAATCACGTTCCAACGTTGCTCTGAAGATGAGTTCATGTGCAAGAAGTAAACTAATTGAACAAGAACCTGAGCAACAGCTGTAATCGCAATAACAGCAACTAGTAGACCGCGGCTAAAGCCACCAGCCATTACCATGCCGAAAGGAATTACAGTTAACAATACAGAAAGGATGAAACCAATTGTGTACTGTTTAGTGTTTCCGTGAGATGCACCAGCAGCGTTATGATCATGACTCATTATAGAACTCCCATTAAGTAAACTACGCTGAATACACAGATCCAAACGATGTCAAGGAAGTGCCAGAACAAGCTTAGGCACGCTAGACGACGTGTATTTGGTAGAGTCAAACCATATTTCTTGATTTGAATCATTAACACGATCATCCATACTAAACCTGAAGTTACGTGGATACCATGCGTACCTACAAGCGTAAAGAATGCAGATAAGAATGCAGAAGTGCTAGGGCCGTGACTAGCGTGAACTAAATGACTGAATTCATAAAGTTCCATACCGATGAAGGCAGCACCGAATACCCAAGTAATCGCTAACCAAGTCAAAACTTTCGCAACATCTTTCTTATAGGCAGCAAGAACTGCAAAGCCGAATGTTACAGATGAAATCAAAAGAGCAAATGTTTCAGTTAAAACAAAACCTAATGACTCACCGAAAAGTTCTTTCGCACTTGGTGTACCCACAGGAACATGGCTACTTAATACAGCGAAAGCAATGAAGAGTGTACCAAAGAGTACAAGGTCACTCATCAAATAAGTCCAGAAACCAAAGACTGTGATGTCAGTATCATCGTGGTGATGATGCTCATCATGTCCATGATTTTCGTGATGAAGTACTTCAGCCATGGTCTTAGTCCTTCTTCAAGTGTTTTTCAAGGATCGCATAGCGTTCATTTTCAATGCGCTCAACTTCAGCAGCAGGAACATAGTAGTCCACTTTCTTCGTGAATGAAGAAACGATGAACGAAATGATCGCAGCAACAAAAGTAGCGATTGCCAACCACCAGATATGCCAGATAAGTGCGAAGCCCATTACTGTGATGATTAAACCAATCACAATACCTGCAGCACGATTTGTTGGCATATGAATGTCTTCATAAGACGTTGGCTTAACGTAAGCGATACCAGCTTCTTTGTCATTCCAGAAAGTATCAATACCATTGATCTTAGGAAGATGAGCAAAGTTATAGAACGGAGCAGGAGAAGAAGTCGCCCATTCTAAAGTACGGCCATCCCATGGGTCACCTGTAAGGTCTAAACGTTGGTCGCGTTGTAAGAAACCAACCACGATTTGCATAATGAAACACAAAATACCGAATAGAACCAAGATAGAACCGAAGAATGCAATAGCCAAGTACGGATCCCATTCTGGGTTGTCATATGTATTCAAACGACGAGTCATACCCATGAAACCAAGGATATAAAGTGGCATGAATGCAAAGTAGAAACCGAAGAACCAGAACCAGAATGCAGCTTTACCCCAAGTCTCATTCAATCTCCAACCGAACATTTTCGGCCAGTAGAAGATGATACCTGCGAACATTGCGAATACTACACCACCAATAATTACGTTATGGAAGTGAGCGATCAAGAACAATGAGTTGTGTACTAGGAAGTCCGCTGGTGGAACTGCCATTAACACACCTGTTAAACCACCGATACCGAAAGTCACAAGGAAACCAAGTGTCCAAAGCATTGGAGTTGTAAAGGTGATACGACCCTTGTACATAGTGAATAACCAAGAGAAGATTTTCACACCAGTAGGGATCGCAATAATCATGGTCATGATACCAAAGAACGCGTTAACGTTGGCACCAGCACCCATGGTAAAGAAGTGGTGAACCCATACCACGAACGCAAGAACTGTGATCGCGATAGTTGCATACACCATAGATTTGTAACCGAACAACGTTTTGCGAGAGAACGTTGCAACAACTTCTGAGTAAATACCAAAAGCAGGTAATACCAAGATGTAAACTTCTGGGTGACCCCAAGTCCAAATCAAGTTCACATACAACATTGGGCTACCGCCTAAGTCATTAGTGAAGAAATGGAAACCGAAGTAACGGTCAAGCGTTAACATTGCAATAGTTGCAGTCAACACTGGGAATGATGCAATGATCAACACAGATGTACATAAAGATGTCCAAGTGAAGATCGGCATATCCATAAGTTTCATGCCAGGTGCACGCATTTTAATGATGGTAACGAAGAAGTTAACACCAGTAAGAAGTGTACCAAGACCAGAAACCTGAAGTGCCCAGATGTAGTAGTCAACACCAACGCCAGGAGAGTATTCAATACCTGAAAGTGGAGGATAAGCCATCCAACCAGTTGCAGCGAACTCACCAAGAGCAAGTGAAACCATCATTAGACCCGCAGCGCCGGCAAATAACCAGAAGCTAAGAGAGTTTAATAATGGGAATGCAACGTCACGTGCACCAATTTGAAGTGGTACAGAGATGTTCATCAAACCAACTACAAGACCCATCGCTACGAAGAAGATCATAATTACGCCGTGGGCAGTAAAGATCTGGTCATAGTGTTCAGGGTGCAAGTAACCTTCACCGCCACCTTTTGCAAGGAACAGTTGAAGACGCATCATGATCGCATCGGCGAAACCACGCAAAAGCATGATGATCGATACGAACAGGTACATAATACCGATTTTTTTATGGTCTACAGACGTGAACCATTCGTTCCACAAGTAGCCCCATTTTTTGAAGTAAGTGATACCTGCAACAACTGCGATACCACCTAGGATCATCATAGCAACTGTAACCAATACGATTGGATCGTATGGAATTGCATCTGGACCTAACTTACCTAATAAGCTCATGTCTTATTCCCCTTGAGAAGCAGTCGCATGTTCAACGTCTGCATGAGCTTCTGAAGCTGCGGCAGCTGAATCATCAGCACCGTGATAGTTACTCATGTATTTGTTGATTACAGATTCAAACAAACCTTTCTCTACAGAAGAGTAATAAGTCACAGGGTGTGGCTTAGTTGGGTAAGGCTTAGTTGCTTCAGCAGCAGCCTTCTCTTCAGGAGTTTTAGCTTTTGCAATCAATGCTTCGATTTGGTGTTTACCACGGTTACCGTCGCGTAAAGTTGCAAATTCAGCTTGGTCTAGAACAGTTTTTTGAACTGCTTCAGGATTAACTGAAGTACCGTTACCCGCTTTCACTGCAGAAACCCATTCAGCAAATTGAGCATCAGTCACAGCATGAGCACGGAAGCGCATTTGTGAGAAGCCATAACCTGAATAGTTAGAAGAGAAACCGCGGTAACCTTCAGCAGGACTCGCTTCAGTTGCTAACAAGTTCAAGTGAGTTTGCATACCTGCCATTGCGTAGATTTGACCACCTAAAGACGGGATGAAGAATGAGTTCATCGTGAAGTTAGAAGTCAAGCGAAGCGCTACAGGTGTATCCAGTGGGAAACGAATTTCGTTCACAGTTGCAATTTCTTGCTCTGGATAGATAAAGATCCATTTGAATTGTTCAGCAATAACTTGAACAGTCAGTGGTGCTTTATCTGACTCAAGTGGACGGTATGGGTCATACTTGTGGGAACCCCACCAAGTTAACCAAGCTAAAATACCAATAATAATAACTGGGATACCCCAAACTACAATTTCAATTGCAGTAGAGTGTGCCCAAGTAGGTTTATAGTCTGCATCTTTATTCGATGCGCGATATTTCCAACCGAACCATAATGCCATGATAATTGATGGAATCACCACCAAAAGCATTAGATAAATCGCAGTCATCATCAGGTTACTTTGACCTTCAGCAACTGGACCTTTAGAGTTCAGAAGTACCATATCACCACCACACCCAGTTAAGAGTGCAGTCATCGCAGATAAAGACAATACAGCTAAAATTGTTTGTCTCATTTTACAACCTCGGTGAAGAGTCCCATTCCCTAAATTTAATATGGGGATAGCGATTAAAGTGCTTGATGATTTAAGCCCCAATTTTTAACAAAAAATTAATGCAATCATAATACACCGCTACGTTATAGGGCATTATGCCTGATATCGACGAACTAAGCTATATCTAGGGAGGCTTTAAATACCTGTTATAAAAACCGATTTTGTTGGTCGGGATTGGATAATAATTATTGTAATTTTATTTTAATTTCAAAGTTATGTAATAAAAAAGGGATGCAATGCATCCCTTTCAAAAAATTATAAATTACTGCTTAACAACCTGCGTTTTTGCTAATTTATCGTGCAAAGTTTGGCGTTTTTTACCTAATCCAAAGACTAAATCAATGATCGTACTGAGAGGCATGGATACAATGTTAAGGAAAATGAAAAATACGCTTCGAATTGTAAATGCGCGCAATAAACTCACTTTTTCAGCACTTTGAGCATCTACAATTTTAATTTTTGTCATCTTCTTACCAATACTTTGACCTGATTTAGCAATCAGAAAAGCTTGAACAGCGAGCATCACGAGTAAGTACAATGATGAAGCCATGAGGGCTTGTTGAGGAAATAAAGCAAACATTTCTGATTGAAGCTGTGAGGCTAAATTTGCATCAGGATTTGAACTCATGAGTATACCCATGAACTGTTCATTCAACTTTGCAAATTGTATTTTTTGCTCATCGGTAAAAAACGCAGTGAGTAAAAAAGTTGCAGGAAGCCACAAGAGCATATCTACAATTTTCGCAAGTATACGACTCGGAATACTGGCTAATTGCACAACTTTGACACTATGGGAAGCTGTAACATTTTGTGGGTTTTGAATAGATTCGCTCGGCGAAGGGATGCTTGGAGCAACATAGCCTTCAGGTTGATAGTAAGATTTACCTTGAGTGAGTTCACCTAAAGCTTTCCATTCGGTCATCCCTTGGTGCCATGCCAAATCGGTTAATAACACTTGTTGGCTAGCCAGCATTTGATTGAGCTGTTCTACGGTGTATGGACCTGCTTGTTGATTATTTCGAGCCAAGTAAATCTGCATAAAGCGAAAATCTCACATGAATAATGGGATTATAAAATCCTGATGATTCAATTCTAAGGAAAAAAAGAACGAAAACAAATAAAAATCTTATGTCAAAACATAAGGATAAAAATGATTAATTCAAGTTTAAAATTACCATAAACATACATTTAATTTTGTAATCATTTTAATTTCCGCTTCTTACCCTTGTCGTATATTTATTTTAATTATAGGTTTTGTAATGACAATGTAGGTGATTTATATATTAAATATTATTAATCAATAAAAAAGCCCTCAAGAATGAGGGCTTTTTTACAAACTATGATCAGTTCGCTTGATCTTCTGAAAGGAAGAACCAAGTTTCTAATACTGAGTCTGGGTTTAATGAAACAGATTCAATACCTTGTTCCATTAACCATTTTGCAAGATCAGGGTGATCTGAAGGACCTTGACCACAGATACCTACATATTTACCTGCTTTACGACATGCTTGGATTGCCATTGAAAGAAGAACTTTCACAGCTGCATCACGTTCGTCGAACAAGTGAGACACGATACCAGAGTCACGGTCTAGACCTAATGTTAACTGAGTTAAGTCATTAGAACCGATTGAGAAACCGTCGAAGTGTTCAAGGAATTGATCCGCCAACAATGCATTTGTTGGAAGTTCACACATCATGATCACTTTAAGACCGTTTTCACCACGTTTAAGACCGTTTGCAGCAAGCAATTCAATCACGCGTTTAGCTTCAGATACAGTACGTACGAATGGAATCATGATTTGGATATTAGTTAGACCCATTTCATCACGTACTTTTTTCAATGCACGGCATTCAAGTTCGAAGCAGTCACGGAAGTTATCAGACACGTAACGGCTCGCACCACGGAAACCAAGCATTGGGTTTTCTTCTTCTGGTTCGTATAACTTACCACCGATCAAGTTTGCGTATTCGTTTGACTTAAAGTCAGACATACGCACGATCACTGGTTTGTCAGCGAATGCAGCAGCAAGGGTAGAAATACCTTCAACCAATTTTTCTACATAGAACTCGATAGGAGATGCATAACCTGCAGTACGTGCCATTACAGCTGCACGAGTTTCACGTGGAATACTGTCAATGTTTAACAATGCTTTTGGATGCACACCGATCATACGGTTAATGATGAACTCAAGGCGAGCTAGACCAATACCTGCGTTTGGAATTTGCGCGAATGAGAATGCGCGGTCAGGGTTACCTACGTTCATCATCACTTTGAATGGAAGTTCAGGCATTGACTCGATTGAGTTTGTTTGAATTTCAAAATCAAGTGAGCCTTCGTAGATAAAGCCTGTATCACCTTCAGCACATGAAACAGTAACGTCTTGACCATCAACAAGAACTTCAGTTGCGTTACCACAACCGACAATTGCTGGAACACCCAATTCACGAGCAATAATTGCAGCGTGACAAGTACGACCACCACGGTTAGTCACGATCGCAGCAGCACGTTTCATAACTGGTTCCCAGTCTGGGTCAGTCATGTCAGATACAAGAACATCACCGTCTTGTACTTTGTCCATTTCTTTAATTGAAGTCACGATGCGAACTTTACCAGAACCGATACGTTGACCAATTGAACGACCTTCACAAACAACAGTGCCTTTTTGTTTCAATAGGTAGCGTTCCATTGTGCCGACGTTTTCACGGCTCTTCACAGTTTCAGGACGTGCTTGAACGATGTAAAGTTTGCCGTCATCACCGTCTTTAGCCCACTCGATGTCCATTGGTGCACCGTAGTGTTTTTCGATGATCAGTGCTTGTTTAGCAAGTTCGTGAAGTTCTGCATCGTTAAGAGCGAATTGTTGACGATCTGCTTTTTCAACGTCTACTACAACAACTGATTTACCTGCAGCTGCTTCTTCACCATAAATCATTTTTTGGTGTTTAGAGCCAAGGTTACGACGAAGAATCGCGTGTTTACCAGCGTTTAGAAGCGGTTTAGAGATATAGAATTCGTCAGGGTTTACTGCACCTTGAACGACCATTTCACCCAATCCGTAAGAAGCGGTAATAAATACTGCATCACGGAAACCAGATTCTGTATCAAGTGTGAACATTACACCGGCAGCACCAGTTTCAGAGCGAACCATGCGTTGAACACCAGCAGACAAGGCAACAACGTCATGTGCGAAGTTTTGGTGTACACGGTATGAAATAGCGCGGTCGTTGTACAAAGATGCAAATACTTCTTTAATCGCGATTAATACGTTATCGATACCACGGATGTTCAAGAAAGTTTCTTGTTGACCAGCAAATGAAGCATCCGGTAAGTCTTCTGCAGTCGCAGATGAACGAACGGCAACCGCGATGTCAGGGTTGCCGTTAGAAAGTTCTGCAAAAGCAGCGCGAACTTCTTGTTCTAGTGCAGGAGTAAGTGGAGCTTCCACGATCCATTGACGGATTTTCGCGCCTGTCTCAGCAAGTGCATTTACGTCATCAACGTCTAGGGCAGCAAGCTCTGCGTTGATTTTAGCGTTTAGGCCGCTTAGCTCGAGGAATTCACGGTAAGCTTCAGCAGTAGTTGCGAAACCACCTGGCACCGATACACCAGCATTTGATAAATGGCTGATCATTTCACCCAATGATGAGTTTTTCCCACCAACAAGCTCGACGTCGTGTTTCCCTAATTTTTCTAGACCAATTACGCGCGCTTCCAAAGTTGTTACTCCACTTTTGCAGTATTAATCACTATCTTGGCATGAGAGTATAGCAAATCTACTTAGCATTTTGATTTTACTAAGCGACAGTCATGTAAGATCGGTTTACTATAAAGATTATATAGCACTAAGACAAATGTTGGAGGAGAATTTTAATGTTGGAAAGTAAACAGATAAAGCGAAGCGTTTTCTTTATCTCGGATGGCACCGCAATTACCGCTGAAACCCTTGGCCACTCACTGTTAGCGCAGTTTCCGCATGTTGATTTTGACATTCATATTATCCCTTACATTAGTTCTGAAGAAGCTGCGACTAACGTCGTAGCAGAGATCAATGCCAGAGCCCATCAGGATGGTCAAAAACCGCTAGTTTTTGATACCTTAGTTGACCCGTATGTGCGTGATATTATTAACACTGCAGATGCGGTAAATCTTGATGTTTTTGAAGGGCTTATTGGTAAATTATCTGAAGAATTAGGTACTGAACCTACAACTTTAGTCGGCCAAACGCATGCAGTGACTGATACCGAGTCATACAAAGCACGTATCGATGCGGTTCACTTTGCTTTGGACAACGATGATGGTGCGCGTACACGCCATTATGATAAAGCTGATCTGATTCTCATTGGTGTATCTCGCTCTGGTAAAACACCAACTTCGATTTATTTGTCTTTGCAATTTGGTATTCGTGTAGCGAACTATCCGCTAACTGAAGAAGATTTAGATGACAACCGTTTACCTGCTGTTTTACGTCCGCATAAAAACAAACTTTTTGGTTTGATGATTGATGCCGATCGCTTGGTAGCTATACGTTCTGAGCGTAAAGCCAATAGCCGTTATGCCAGCTTTAACCAGTGTCAGATGGAGCTTCGCGCAATCGAGGGAATCTATATTTCAGAAGGGATTAAATTCTTAAATGTCTCTGAAATGTCTATTGAAGAAATCTCAACACGTATTCTGCAAATGACAGGTTTAAAACGTCGTATTAGCTAATTGAGTAGGACAAAAAGAGTCAATTAGATATTGGCTCTTTTTCGCTTAAATAATTCTGTCAAGATGGTAAATGATAGCTTATAGCTATCAATAGATTATAAAACATGATGAATTCATCACTTAATTAGAAACAGAATGAATGGTCTATATTTAGAATATTGATGATCATATGTTTATAATTTATTCACGAAATAGCCTTTTATTTTTAAATAAAATGACTATATAAATTATAAAAATGATAATTTGTTCTAAATTTATTCGTTTTCAGCAAAGATAATGAGATCTCCAGCGTGATTTTCTTGATTAACGGTCTGAATAGACTCACTAAAAACATCAATAATTGGCCAAGTAATGAGCTGGCAGTTTGGTTTTTGTAAAGCTAAATAATATTTATCTGACTTTAAGAACATCTTTTTCACGTGTGCAAGGTTTGGTGTTAACTGAGATTTTAACCATTGATCCTGTACTTCAATATCAAGAAATCGCATTGCAATTAAGCTTTTAATACGCTGACTAAATAGGCGGCGGTTTTTACGAATCAGTGGGTGATAGATCAGATTAGCAATCTTGGTTTCACTATTCGGAATAATAAACGCGGGTCTATTTTGAAAGACTTTTACAGAAGATGCATGTTGAACAATGCCATTTAAATGGGTCACAATCATTTGATTGATCCCTATAATTAAGACGTTTTTATTGCCAAAATCGACATCTTTTATTTGTTGTGATGGAATCGCTGTGCCTTTAAAAGCATCAAAATTAACGTTGCTATAATTGTGATGAGGTTTATTTTTTTGATGAGTTAAAGCCATGCAATGCGTCCTTGTATTGCCTAATTTTCATTATCTTTATTTCAATGTTTTGTCTTTATGAATGTATTATAAATAAAGTGAAAGGCAATCCAAATTACTGGCTGTTCATCTGAAATTGTAAAATCATAAATATGCCTAAGTGATAAATGAGGACTCAAAAGTTCAAATTGATGTCTTGTCCTGAAATAGATTGACAGTATTCCACTTCAAACCGAGTTAAGCAATTAGCTCGGTTTTTGTTTGCTCATACATCTGATTCGGGGTGTTCATATTTAAACTTAAATGCGGTCTATAACAATTGTAAATCATGATAGATTCCGCAATTAAGTGATCTAACTCCTTCATGGTTTGACATCGCGTGGTTAAAAACTCCTGCTTTAATATTCCATTAATTCGCTCTGCTAATGCATTCTGATAACAGTCCTTGCCATCTGTCATGGAAGGACATATCCCATAATGGCGCAATGCCGATTGATATAGCTCAGAGCAATATTGAGCACCTCTATCTGAATGATGAATCATCCTAGTCGCTCGATCTGTCGCTTGCTGCATCGCCATATGTAGAGCCTGCACAACATTCTCCGCACGCATATCATTCGATAACTTATAACCTTTAATCTGTCGGGTATAAGCATCTGTCACCAAGGATAAATAATGCACACCTTCAGCACTCTCAACATAGGTAATATCACTAACAAAGACTTCATTGGCTTGCACTGCTGAATAATCCTTTAATAAATTTGGATGCTTCTTCATCCAATGCTTGCTATCCGTAGTTTTTGTATAGCAACGCTTAGGGCGAATCAATAAGTTATTTTCTTTCAATATTTTAAATAACTGATCCCGTCCACACTTTAAACCACGTTGCAACAATTTGCCTTTAATAAGCCAATACAGCTTACGTGTTCCGATACTTGGCATGAGACAGCGATATTCCATAACCAACTCAAGTATTTGTTCAGTTGCTTGTGCAGTCATTTGAGCACGTTTTTCTGCTTGATAATAAGCTTGTCGGGTGATTCCCAACCACTGACAATAACGTGAAACGCTTAGTCTTCTTTGGCTTTGCCAATCTTTGAAACGTGCTCGGTATACTTTTTTCCAAGATCAGTCCCACATTCTTTATCAATGTGATAAATCACATCCTGAATAAATTCAGTTTTAAGCTTTTCTGCGGCTAACTGCTTTTCTAATTGGCGGATTCGTTGTTGGGGTGTCAATTGGCGTTTAGAAGAAGTCGGCATATTCGAAGTCCAGTCCTGTTGTCCGTGCTTGCGTAACCATACCAGCACAGTTGATCTTCCTTGAATACCATATTTTGCCTGAGCTTGCTTATAAGTAATTTGCCCTTTTTCTACTTCATGTACCACCATCATTTTAAAGGCAAAGCTATAGTCACGTTGTGTACGTTTAACTCGTTGTTCTCGTTTATGTTCCATAAAATAAGTCTCTTAAGGTGTAAACTTATTTCAGGACGGGACATGATCAGCAAATAAAAAAGCTTACCGAAGTAAGCTTTTTTTGGTCTTGTAGAGCTAGATTGAGTTTTTAATTTCCATCAAAAGATCAAAGTTCTTTAAGCGTTTATCTATGTCATAAATATCACAGGTGAAGATAAACTCATCTACTTCATAACGTTGTAATAAGCGTTCAAGACCCGCTTTAACCGTATCTTTACTTCCGATTTGTGCCATTCCAAAGAATTGTTGTACTGACATTTTTTCCGAAGGCGACCAAATTTCATCAATATTATGAATAGGTGGTTTAAGTTTTCCGCGTTGATTACGGAACATTGCGATAATGCGTTGATAAGGTGAAGTTGCAAGGAAGTGAGCTTCTTCATCACTATCTGCAATCACCGTTGGAACGCCCATAGACACATAAGGTTTATCTAGATATTCCGAAGGTTTAAAGTTGTCGCGATAAATCTCAATCGCTTGTCCTAACATACGCGGCGCGAAATGCGATGCAAATGAATAGGGTAAACCTAATTTTGCTGCAAGCTGCGCACTAAATAGACTTGAGCCTAATAGCCACACTGGAACATGTGTGCTTTGTCCTGGCGTTGCAATAATGCGTTGTTCAGGTTGTGGATCTTTAAAATATTGCAGAATTTCTAAAACGTCTTGTGGAAATTGATCTTCGGTTTCGCGTTGGCCACGACGTAATGCGCGCATAGTGTTTTGATCGGTGCCCGGTGCACGACCTAAACCAAGTTCAATCCGTTCAGGATAAAGTGTGGCTAATGTGCCAAATTGTTCTGCAACCACTAAAGGCGCATGGTTGGGAAGCATAATCCCGCCTGAACCAACTTTTAAAGTTTTTGTATTGGCAAGTAAATAACCTAAAAGTACTGAAGTTGCAGAGCTAGCAATACCCGACATATTATGGTGTTCTGCTAACCATAGGCGTTCATAGCCTAAGCTTTCAGCATGTTTTGCCAATTCGAGTGCATGATGCAATGAAGATAGAATGCTTTTGTCTTCACGAACAGGAACTAAGTCCAATATCGAAAATTTAGTTTCTGCAAGATTCGGCATATTTAATCCATATATAAATATCATTCAATCAAGCATACGATGTTCAGAGAAATTTGTATATCGATAAAATTCGATATAAGTAATTTAGATAAAAAATAAGCATCCGAAGATGCTTAAAAGGGGGAGTAACATGAAACTTTAATGATTAACGGCGGTAACGATAGCCTGAGTTGTTATAACCGCGGTTGTAACGGCGGTCATAGCGATCGTTATAACGATCATCATAACGGCGATCTTCGCTGACATTCTTACCAAGTACAGAACCACCAGCTGAACCAAGTGCAGCGCCGGCATAGCCACCCGTTGTACCAGCAACGTTTTTACCTACGGTATAGCCACCCACACCACCTAATGCAGCACCAATCGCAGCGCCAGTACGGTCGCGTTTATTTGCAGAAGCTGCTGCACCACCTGCACCACCTAATGCAGAACCAATCATGGCACCTGTAGAGCCACCCATTTGTTGTCCAATTGCAGCACCAACAACACCGCCTAAAGCGGAAGTTAATGCAACATTTGTGCTATTACCCGCATAAGCTGTAGAAGTAAGGGCTGTTGTTGCAAGTGCAGCTGCACAAAGCATTTTTTTCATATTCATGGTTGGCTCCTGATAGAGACATTTATTTGGTCATGTGACTAATGTAGTCAGCGATTGGAAAACCATCATGGATGCTTTGTTTTGGAAATGTAGTTTGTTCTTCAAGATTTATTCATAATTAGGAATACATTCAGATCGAATGAATAGATAAAATTAAAAAAAGCACCTAAAGGTGCTTTTTTTATGTCAAATGCGCTGTTCTAAAGACGTTGTGAACTTAGTGGTAGCGACGTTTTTTCTTGTAATGACGTTTGTCTGCTGCTTTATCTTTGGCAATTTTATTACCAAGGGCTGCACCACCAGCTGCACCTAAGGCAGAACCGATGTAACCGCCATTTGTGCCACCCACACTTTTACCTACGGTGTAACCTGTACCACCACCTAATGCACCACCGATTGCAGACTCTGTGCGGTTGCGTTTGTTACTTGCAACAGCAGCACCGCCAGCACCACCTAAAGCAGCACCAATTGTCGCGCCTGTATTACCGCCCATATTTTTACCAATCGCTGTACCTGCAACACTACCTAATGCACTTGCAGCAGCAACACGCGTTGTACTGTCGGCATGAGCACCCACACTCACCACTGAACCTAAGGCAATCGCAGAACCTAATAAAATACTATTTAATTTCATGTTATGTCTCCATGTTCGTGTTTGAACTGGTATGTCATTCGTTACCAAAGAATTTAACAAACTATCCGACTTGAAATGTGTAGAGATCTCTTCATATTTCCCTGCATATTTAGCCAAATTGTAAAATAAGGAAGAAATACGAATATTTTTGACTTAAAAATAAGCGGTATTTGACTTCGTGGTGAAAAGTTAAGCATGAATCCTTACACATGTTGGGTGGAGATTTCCATACACAATAATGATGTGCTTTTGCCGCTATAACCGTTAAACTAAGCGCAATTTTTTGATTTCGCTCGGCTAACTGTAGATTAGCCATAGCCTTTGTTTGAGATTTTTTGAAAAATGAAAGAATCGTTAAGATTACGATTAGACCAGCTCTCTGACCGACATGAAGAACTGAATGCACTTTTAGCAGATGTAGAAGTCATTTCGGATAATAAACGTTTCCGTCAATTATCACGTGAACATAGTGATTTGACTGAAATTACCAATGTATGGAAACAATTCACCCAAGCAGAAGCAGATATTGAAACCGCTGAAGCGATGTTGTCAGATCCTGACTTTAAGGAAATGGCACAAGAAGAAATTAAAGAAAATAAAGCATTATTGGAAAAGCTAGAAGCTGATCTGAATATCTTAATGATTCCGAAAGATCCAAATGATGCCAACTCGGCTTATTTGGAAATTCGTGCCGGAACAGGTGGTGACGAAGCGGCGATCTTCTCAGGTGATTTGTACCGTATGTACAGTAAATATGCTGAATCGCAAGGTTGGCGTATTGAAATCTTGTCTGAGAACGAAGGTGAGCACGGCGGTTATAAAGAAGTCATTTGCCTGATTAATGGTGAAGGCGTATATGGTCGCTTAAAATTCGAAAGTGGTGCGCATCGTGTACAACGTGTACCTGCAACTGAATCACAAGGTCGTGTGCATACCTCAGCTTGTACGGTTGCAATCTTACCTGAAGTCGATGTCGATACTTCTGTTGAAATTAATCCATCTGAATTACGTATTGATACTTACCGTGCATCAGGTGCCGGTGGTCAGCATATTAACAAAACTGATTCTGCGGTACGTATTACCCATATTCCAACAGGAACCGTGGTGGAGTGTCAGGATGAACGTTCTCAACATAAAAACAAAGCTAAAGCGATGGCACTTTTGGTGTCTCGTTTAGAAAATGCTAAACGTGCAGCTGCCGATGCCGCTACGTCTGAAATGCGCCGCGACTTAGTCGGTTCAGGTGACCGTTCTGAACGTATTCGTACTTATAATTATCCGCAAGGTCGTATGACTGATCACCGTATTAACTTAACGCTATATAAGTTGGATGCCGTAATGGAAGGTGATTTGACTGAACTTTTAGATAGTTTACATCGTGAGTATCAAGCCGATCAGCTTGCACTTCTTGCACAGCAGAATGGTGGTTAATTGAATATTGCACAGGCTTTGGCCTTACGCGGCGAACCAGAAAGTTACGAACGCCAAGAAAATGCATGGCTCTTAGAGCACATTACCAATATCGATTCTTTTGATTTGGTAATGAAAAAAGATAAAGAGCTGACAGCTGAACAAGAGCAAGCCTATGTCGATAGCTTGGCGCGCATTGCGGCAGGTGAACCTTTGGCCTATGTGACTGGTTCACAGCCATTTTGGACGCTGGATTTAAAAGTCACCAAAGATACGTTGGTGCCACGTCCAGATACTGAAGTTTTGGTAGAAACGGTGTTAAAACTTGACTTACCTGAAGATGCTCGAATTGCAGATTTAGGAACAGGCACAGGAGCGATTGCATTGTCACTCGCTTCTGAACGTACTGAATGGTCAGTAGTGGCATCGGATATCTATGAACCGACTTTAGAAGTCGCTGAATATAATGCTGAAATTCATGATATTGACAATGTGAAATTCGTGCTTGGCTCATGGTTAAAACCATTTGGACGTCAATTCTTTGATGTCATTGCTTCAAATCCACCGTATATCGATGCCAATGATGTACATATGAAGGATTTGGCGACAGAGCCTGAACGTGCATTGGTAGCTGCGAAAAATGGTTTAGCTGATTTAGAAGAGATTATTGTCCAAGCCAAGAAACACTTAACTATCAATGGTTGGGTCGTGCTTGAACATGGTTATGATCAAGCGGATGCTGTACAACATTTGTTTAGACAAGCAGGTTATAAACAAGTGCGTACCGTAAAAGATTATGGCGGCAATGATCGAGTAACTTTAGGTCAGTGGCAACATTAATCTAATCATTAAAAAAGCGACCCAAGTGGTCGCTTTTTTATGAATGGACTATTTTGCTTTTATGACATCACGCCAGCGTAGTAAATACACCTCAGCTACTTTCATTAGACTGTCGGTAATTTTTCCTAATATCGCTAACAAAATAATTGCGATGATAACGATATCTGGTCGAGAGGTTTCGCGACCATCACTGAGTAAATAACCAATCCCTTGCGTTGCTGCAATCAGTTCAGCCGCAATCATAAACATCCACGATAAACTCAGACTGTTGCGTAAACCTGTCAAAATATTAGGTGATGCAGCTGGTAAAACGATTTGTTTAATCTGCTGCAAATAATTTAAGCGGTAGACCTTTGCGACTTCAATTAATTTACGATCTACTCCCTGAATTCCCGCAACTGTATTGGTATAAGCAGGGAAGAATGCGCCGATCGCAATTAAAGTAATTTTTGAAGATTCATCAATACCGAGCCAAAGTAATAACAAAGGAATCCATGCCAAACTTGGAATAGACTTAATGGCAGAAAATGTAGGCTCCAAAAAATCTTCAGCTTGTTTATTCAGTCCGACAAAAATAGCAAAGATCAGCCCTAAACCACTTCCAATCGCAAAGCCTAAGAAGACTCGCCACGAACTGGTCCAAATATGTTGCCAAAGATCCGCTTGAGCAAGTTCGACAAAAGACTGTAGTAGACTACTTGGTGCAGGGAGTAAATAAGGTTCTATTACGCCATTACGGACCAAGAATTCACACAGCACAATAAAAATAACAGGAATTGTTAAGGCTTTTGAAAGTTGAATGAGCTTATAAAGCGCAGCCGATTTAGACTGCTCTTTTTCAATCAGTGCTACAGACAACGTCTTAGGTGTACTCATTACTTTTTAACAACCTTTTGAGCATATTTGGCATCAAATAATTGCGTTACCACTTGATTGACATTGGTGCCTTTACGTACCAATTCTTCTTCCGTCAAAATATTGCCTGCCTTTTGTAAAGCGGTTATTTGCTTAGTGTTTGGGATATTTTGATCAAGGTTAGTACGACTTAATTGTAGTTTAGCGACTGCTAGTGGCAGTTTAGATTCACGTGCTAATAGTTCTGTTAATTTTGTGGGATTGGCTTTTGACCATTTACGTGCTTGTTCATAGGCTTTAATCACCGCTTCAATAGCTTCAGGGCTTTGTTTGGCAAAGTTTTCTTTGACGCTTAATACGCTATAAGAATTAAAACCCACATTACGGTAAAGGAGTTTTGCACCTGACTGAACTTGGACAGAGGCCATAATTGGATCCTGTCCAGCCCAAGCATCGACTTGTTTACGCTCAAGCGCGGTTTTACCATCTGGATGTTGTAAATGAACCAACTCTACATCACGTTTGCCTAGACCAACAGTGTCTAATGCTTGTAAGGTAAATAAGAAAGGGTCTGTACCTTTTGTTGCAGCAATTTTTTTACCTTTTAGATCTTTTAAAGATTTGATG
Source organism: Acinetobacter sp. NCu2D-2 (assembly GCF_001647675.1). NCBI lineage: Bacteria > Pseudomonadati > Pseudomonadota > Gammaproteobacteria > Moraxellales > Moraxellaceae > Acinetobacter > Acinetobacter sp. NCu2D-2. The sequence continues at coordinate 1,406,796 of NZ_CP015594.1, read as the reverse complement.
TTCGAGTCTTTATTGACCACCAATGCTGTCCATTCAGGTTGGCTTTGGATATAAACCATTTTAATCGGGCTGCCGTTGGCACGGCTGAGTACTGCTGCAAGACCTGCAGTAGAAGCAAAATCTGTACTGCCACTATTTAAATATTCAAGTGAACGGTTACGGCCTTGGCTAAATACCCATTTGATTTTGGTATTCGGTAAAGCTTTTTCTAATAATTTTTTGTTCCTTCACGACCAAGCTGGTTGGTGCGTAGTAGGCATAATCCAATTTTAATTCTGATGGAATTGCAGCATAAGCATGTGAACCCAAGAAAGCGACCGAAAGGGTAAGTAAGGCAAATTTAGATGTGTTCAATGTACGATAAATGTTTTTCTCAAATGATGAATAAATTTTCCACATAAATAACGGTGCTTGAATTTAGAATCAAAACAGAAAATCAGATAAGAACATTCCAAATTGCTATATTGTTAAAATTTTAAATTTAAGATATTGATAAATAATAATTATATGAAGATGATTAATACCAATAATCGACTTAGCTGAATTTTCAAAAAGACTATTCGGAAAAAAGATAAATTAAAAACAGATTAAAAAATACAGCCAAGTTCATTCTATTCATAAAAAAGGCAGCGTCTAAACACTGCCTAAATCAGACTGAAACGGATATCAAATCTATTACATTGGAAAATCTTTTACACAGTCAGAAACTTCAATTTTCTCGATTAGATTAGTTTCCATCGCAAGGCATAATGTGACCACTTTTAAAGTATCCACTAGTCCAGATTCATCTTTTAGTGCAACGCCGTTTTGCATGTCACCGATACGTTCAGTAGGGATTTCTAAAACTTGTGCTGCTTCATTTGCATTAAAGGTTTTGAAGAAAGCCGCAATTGCATCTTTTAATTTCGCTTCAGAAGCATTCAAGACACTGTTTTTAAGCTGTTCGGCAACAAGATCGCTTGAATGGAAGAAAGCTTGAGAAAAGTTTTGAACAACCTGCTGTTCAAGGACATCAATCATCTTCGACATAGGAATACCTTATGAGGAGCGTGGGAGTGAAGCAAAGCAATTGCTTTAAATTGCGTAAAAACTAATCTAAAAAAAGACTAAATTCAAAAGCTATAAGATGACTGTAAAGTCTCATTTATTTTGGTGATAAAGCTTGAAATGGAAATGTATAGAAAAAATAATCACTTAAGTTTTGAAATTCATATTAATCGTTTTTAGGTCTTAATAATTTATAGTTTAACTATATTTAAAACCCAAGGGTCATGAATAGATTTGCAAGTAAGAATAGGTCTGTCTAATCTTATTAAAAATTTTCAAAATAAAAGTTATAGCTTATGGATATTCAAAATAAAGTTTTCGTGGTGACAGGTGGCGCATCGGGTTTAGGTGCAGCAACAGCAAAATATTTAGGTGAGCGCGGTGCACGTGTCCTGATGGTAGATATGAACCTTGAGTTAGGTCAACAGCTACAACAAGAATTAGGTGATCAAGCTGAGTTTCATCAGTTGGATGTGACCAACGAAGCACAAGTCGAGTCCTTCTTTCAAACGATTGCACAAACACATGCTCAGCTCAATGGTTTAATTAACTGTGCAGGGATTGCACCTTCAGCCAAAGTATTGGGTCGTGAAGGTTTGCATGACCTTGCTATGTTTCAACGTACATTAAATATTAATGTCACAGGTACTTTTAACATGCTGCGTTATGCGGCAGAACTCATGTCAAACTATCAATTAAAAGAGGGTGAGGAAGAACGTGGTGTGATTATTAATACTGCATCTGTCGCGGCATTTGAGGGTCAAATTGGTCAGGTAGCGTATTCTGCTTCCAAGGGTGCGGTGGTTGCGATGACTTTGCCGCTTGCACGTGAGCTTGCCAAACATGCGATTCGTGTCATGACCATTGCACCAGGCATTATGGAAACACCGATGCTGAAAGGTTTGCCACAAAATGTGCAAGATTCACTTGGACAAATGGTGCCATTCCCACCACGTTTAGCGAAACCTTCTGAATATGCACAGTTAGTCGGTCAGATTATTGAAAATGCGTATTTAAATGGTGAAGTGATTCGTTTAGATGGTGCAATTCGTATGGCGGCAAAATAATTCAACTAATTGAACATTCAGCTCAAAAAAAGCCTCTCATTGAGAGGCTTTTTTATATTAAAGATCAAGTTTTTGGTGATCTGTATCTGGTTCTTGGGTTTCACCTGTCACATTGGCTTTAAGTACTTTAAACAGACTCGTGACTTTATTGTCTTTTACATCCCAATATTCTGCACTGATGGCTTTTGCCACCAAGACCCTAACGCTAGGATCATCTTTACCATCAAACCAATTTTCTGCCCATGGATTCCATAAGGTTTCGATTAAGGTACGATCGGTAGTGATATGACCTTCGGCACTAATCGAGATATAAGTATCATTCGATGGTTTAGAGAAGGTGAGTCCCAAATTTGAGCGACCTGCACTTAATGCTTTGACAATGTCATTAGTGTCTTTGAGTAAAAAGTATAAATTTTCATGTTCATTCAGTTTGTCTGAATTCAGCATGGTCATCGGTTGTGCATGGATTTCATTATTTTCAGTTTGATGACTGATCATGGTAAAGCGAACTTCTTTTAAAAGTTCCCATAATTTTTGGCGGTTTTCATGGTTGCTATTTTGACTTGTCATTCTAAGCTCCATCTAAAATCGATTTAAAAAGATTTAAGCAGTACGCAGCTTATAATGAATTCATTTTGATATCCGCTTGTCTCACGAGAGTCGTACATATGTATAACTCAAAGTATGCAGCGATAAAAAAGATTGAACAAAAATTACAATAAAATTTATGTGATGAATATCTTTCGTGCTAATAACCCTGACCATAAAAATCACCCCACGCATTTGCATAGGGTTCAGTTTAAAAGAAATTTATAAATTAAGAATTACATCAGAGTTTTTTCGGAAATAGAATTAAACACATTGCAGCAGACAGTGCAGCGCATACAAAAATAATGCTAATTAAGCCTAAACCGGCATAGGCCGCAAACAAACCTGTAATCGTGGTGATGATTGCACCAAAACCAAATTGCATCGAGCCTAAAAGCGCAGACGCAGTCCCGGCATTTCGTCCTTGATGCATCAGTGCCAATTGACTGCCTGTCGGCATGATAAAGCCGAGCAGCGCCACAGCAATGAATAAACCAATACACATAATAGCCAAGTGATTGATACCGAAATACAGATAAAGTAATAACAATGTAATGACAATAAAATATGCAATATTCACCACTTTATAGGCATTAAGTACACCGAATTTTTCATGAAGTTTTGGATTTAAAATAGCAGCTGCAATTAAACCAAAGGCATTTACCGCAAATAATAGACTAAATTGGGTAGAACTGAGTTGATATTCACTAATAAACACGCTCGCTGAACCTGCGATATAGGCAAAGAAACCAGCTTGAGCAATACATAATGTCAAAGCATAGATAATAAATTTACGATCTGTGGCAATATTTACGTAATGATGGAAAGTTTGATTTAACTTAAATTCAGCACGTTGTTCTTCACCGCGTGTTTCAGGTAAAAACACCGCGACTAATGCCATGACAGCAGCGGCATAAATGGCTAGGAAAAGGAAAATCGTGCGCCATGAGCCTAAATGTTGTAGCGCATCACCAATGAGCGGGGCCGCAACAGGTGATAAACCTAAAATTGCTAAAACCATAGACATCATTTTACCCATTTCAGGACCGTGAAATTGATCCTTAATGATGGCAAATGCGATGACCATGCCAATTGAACCGCCTAAACCTTGTATAAAGCGAATCCATTGCAGTTGTAGCACATTTTCCGCCATCGAACAGGCAATAGAACCCAATACAAAAATACTCAACCCTAAATAAATAAGTGGTTTACGACCGAATTTATCAGAAAGTGGACCATAGATCAGTTGACCTAGCATGAGACCGGCAAAAAAGGTCATGAGGCTGAGCTGCACCGCACCTTCGTTACTGCCGAGTGAGGCTGCCATTGCAGGAATACTTGGCAAATACATGTCGATCCCGAGTGGACCGATGGTGGCAAGTAGTGCAATAAGCAAAGGCATTGCACGATTTAGTGATGCTGTCATAATTTAGAAATAGGCTGTTTAATAAAGCGGCACATTATGAAACTCATTAGTTTCCTAAGTCAAGGATATTAGCTATGCCTAAATTAGGTCGCCCTATTGTGATGACAGTGGATGAACGCCGTAACACTATTTTTAATAGCGCAGAGAAGCTCTTCGGTGAAAAAGGCTTTGAGCATGTAACAATGTCTGAAATTGCCCAAGCTGCTGGAATGTCAAAGAAAACATTGTATGTGCACTTTTCAGATAAACGTGAATTGCTCAAATCTCTCGTTACTTCATCTTATATTTGGTCAACGGATGCATTTTCACAAGAAAGTTTGGAACCAGTTGCTGCATTGACGCAATGTTTAAAAATGATTGCAAATCATGTGTTATCGGAACGTCATATTAAATTGTGTCGATTGGCAATTGCAGAACAGGTGGGAATCGAAGGCTTAGCAGATACTTTTTATGAAATGGGGATTAGTGCAAGTCGAAACCATTTGATTGAGATGATTTCAAATATTCCTGTGGAAAGTAAGGTATTGAAACTACCTGATGAAAGTATTGCCGATATGCTATTTGGTGGCTGTATTTCAAAGTCATTCATCGATTCGCTATTTGCGCATAAAGGTGTTGATCTGCAAGAGATCTATATTCAAATTGATCGTGCTATAGATGCGTTATTTATTTAATGATTTTAATGGGAAAGAAATATCTTTGGGGTCATAGTATTCAAGACTTTTTTCTTTGCCATTGATCACTAATATAGCGCATAGATTTTGACTACAAAGGATTTTATAGGCTTCTTTGCTTGGTTGATTGTGTATATTAATCTTGAGCATTTTATTGGCATAGTTATTTATATTTATTTTAGCTTTATTTTTTGCATCAGTTTCAATATGTTCTAAATAAAATGGTAACGCGGTCAATAGTATGAGTATGAAATACGATAAATAAAATTTTTGATGAAACTCTTGCTGGGTTCTGAACTCATTGGATAAATTGTGGATTATTGGGGCATGTTTTAAATCTTTATGAATAAAATCACGTATATTTTTTATTTTTTTATGCAGCCATTGTGTGAGGCCTAAATCTTTAAATATTGTGGGAATCGCGAGAAATAGAAGAATGAGTCCAAGAATGAAAAAAAGTGAATGCGTTAAACTTCTTAAGTATCCAAAATATATTTTATCTTGAATTCATAAATTAAGTACCGCTATGTCAGCCCCAAATATGCCGATATAACCATTAAGATGTACTTGACCCACCATATAAAGTATTGCAGTTATGGATGTAATAATGACAGCGGCATCAAGCGAAATGTTAAGTTTCATTTGTTCTTTAAATTATTGTGTATATTCGTTTTATTTAAATTTATTTGCTGCTGATTAGCAACAATGTAGGGTACTTTTCTTTAGTCAAAAATAGAGATAGATGGATATCTTTTAAATTGTTTATTTATCTTTCAATTTTATTTTTCTTTTTTGTATCTACAAGTCTTAAATTATGGTTGTCATCATATGAAAAAGATTCTGTTTGTTAGGCAAGATCATACTGTTTTAGGCAGAATATTTGTTACACTCGAAGAAATTTAAAACTTACGCTGACATGATGAAAAATAATATCTTCCTAGATGGTTTGCGTTCTGTGGCACGTGTGGGTGAAACTGCGGTGATTGCTGCAAAAGCAGGGATTAAATATGCCACTGAAAAACCAAGTAATGCACGTTTAATGCGTGAAACTTTTGAAGACTTAGGTTCGACTTACATTAAGTTGGGGCAATTTATTGCCAGTACGCCATCATTATTTCCACGTGAATTTGTAGAAGAATTTCAAGGCTGTCTAGACCAAACACCAGCTTTGCCTTTTAGCTATGTGCAACAAGTGCTGGCATCTGAGTTTGCTGGACGTAATTTGGATGAAATTTTTGCATCTATTGATGAAAAACCTTTAGGCTCAGCGTCAATTGCACAGGTTCATGCTGCCAAATTGGTCAGTGGCGAAGATGTTGTCATTAAAGTACAGAAACCGGGTGTTGAGACGATTCTGTATACCGACTTAAACGTGTTGCACTGGTCGGCAAAAATTTTAGAAAAAGCCGTTCCAAAAGTTAAGTTTGCTTCCATTGCAGATATTGTCGAAGAAATTAAAACACGTATGGTGCGTGAGGTTGATTTCATCGAGGAAGCAAAAAACTTAGATGATTTTGTCAATTACTTAAACGTCACCAATAATCAAGCTGCAACTGCACCGAAAGTGTATCACCAATATTCAACGCGTCGTGTGTTAACCATGCAGCGCTTATATGGTGTGCCTTTAACTGATTTTGAATTAGTTAAAAAGGTTGCCAAAGATCCATCTCAAGTTCTTATTACTGCCATGAATACATGGTTCGGAAGTCTGATGATGTGTGAAAGTTTCCATGCAGACTTACATGCAGGAAACCTCATGTTGCTTGAAGATGGTCGTGTAGGTTTTATTGATTTTGGGATTGTCGGGCAGCTTAAACCTGAAGTCTGGACAGCGTGTATCGCATTTATGGATGCATTACAAAATACTGACTATCAACTCATGGCTGAAAATATGCTCAAGATGGGCATGACCGATGTGGCGATTGATACCAATGTTCTATCGAAAGACTTAGAACGTCTATTCGGTGGGGTATTAATGGCAGATCCACAGGAATTACTGACATCAAATCCTGCTGATCTGAACGATATTATGATGGATATGGTCGCAGTTGGTGAGCGTCATGGCATCCGCTTCCCACGAGATTTTGCACTGCTATTTAAGCAAATGCTTTATTTCGATCGTTTCATGCGTATTCTTGCGCCGTATACCGATATTTATGCCGATCAACGCTTACAAATGGTTCAAACTATGGACCCGAATTTGTTGTTGAAACATTAAATTTATTTTTCTTTTTTAATCCCCCTAAGTCCCCCTTTTATAAAGGGGGATTAAACTCCTCCCTTTGTAAAAGGGAGGTTGGGAGGGATTTAAACTCCCGAGTATATCTATGGATGCCATTATTATTGAGGGCTTAAAGGTTGAGACAGTCGTGGGCTGTTTTGATTGGGAGCGCCAAATTATTCAACCGTTAATGTTGGATTTAGAGATTAAAACAGATTTGGAACAGGCATCTAATTCGGATGCGCTTGCGGATACACTGAATTATGCTGAAATTTGTGAACTTTCAGCGAAAGTGATTCAAGAAGCAAAGCCTGAATTGATCGAACATGCAGCAAAGTTAGTACTCAATGTACTTTTTATTACCTTTAATGCGATTGAATCGATTAAGATTACGATCCGTAAGCCTGCGATTATCGCGCAAGCACATTCTGTAGGGATACGTCTTGAACGCCACCGAAACGATTTTCGCCCTAGCATTGGCGAGTAATTGTCATCCACAGCAACATTTTCAAGCTGCACAGCAACGTATTGGTACATGGGGGAATGTTCAATTTTCCCCAATCTATGTGATTCCGTGCCGTGATGGAATAGGTGCAGATTACTGGAATTCTGCGTGTTTACTTAAAAGTCCCATGACTGTTGAGGAAGTAATTTTAGCTTTAAAACAGATGGAAGCAGATTCAGGTCGTATCCGTCCATCACATCAAATTAGTTTAGATGTCGACTTGATTGCATGGGGACAGGATTTATCTCATATGCAATTTAATCAGAAAAAGTTGCCATTGGCATTGGATGTCAAAATTCCAATGTATGATTTGTGGCCAAATACATGTTTTGAATACGTTGCTCATCAGTTCCCTGTAGTTGAGTGTAGCTAAGCTCAGAATTAAAAAATAGAGAGGCCCACTTGATTGTGGGCTTTTAGTTTTTATAGAGGAAAATGCTGCTCTAAATCTTAAAGTTAGATTTGAGTTGCTGCATAGGTTTTAACACGATCAGCGATGCGTTCCCATACGGCACCCACTTCAGGTTCAGCTAATTTGAGTTTGAACACACCTAAAAAGCGATACATGGCTCGACTACTTAGATTGTCTTTGACACGTGCAAATACTATACGTTTTTGTCGGCCTGTTCGCCAATGATCAATATGTTGATGTGTTATTTCATCATCAACTGATTTTTCAGTAATAATTAGGCCATCAGCGCTAATTGAATTGATCCATCTGTCATTTTGATATAAGCGTGGAAACCAAATCAAAGTATCTGATTCAATAGCATGATTAGCACCGCCTCGTTGCAAACTTTTATAAGTATGGCCAAAGCAATTACAGGCATCCGCTTGAGTTTTAAATATCACATCATCAGCAAGACTGATATATCCTCGTTCAATATATGTTTGTGGATTAAACTCTTTTTCAGGTTCCCATAGCGTAAACTTGTTTTCATCAATTAGTTGTTTCTTTTTAAGCCGAATCGTATTGAGTATTACATCAACTTGTTGATGGATGGATGTTAAAGAAATAGGTTGATGATATTCGTCTCTAAATACATTCACACGTAAGATTTGATGCCCAGTCACGTTAATAATGTCTTGTTCACGAATCGCATCTGTTTCTTTTTGGAGAACGTGAGAAAGCCTTGGATGATTTGAATGTTGAAGGCTAATGAAATGGTGGCCTTCATCTACTTCGATATGGATGCCAAGTTGTGGAAAATAAAGATCAGTTAATGCAATACGCTCATCAGATCGTCTGACATATTGTTGTGTCACAAACTTTAAGCTTAGATCATTAAGTAAATGGATAATACGGCTAATGACATATGCTTCAAATCGTTTATTTTTTGTTTTAGCAAGCTGACGGGTGACGTAATCGGCTATATCAAAAGTGGGTCTTTTAGATGAATCAGTCAGTGTTTTAAGTTGTAAAAGTGCCGTCAGGATAAATCCTTGCTCAATATGCTCATCAAGAATGCCATCGATAAATCGATCCATACGAATGGTAAAGGTGAGATAAGCAAGTAAATGTTGCACATCAAATGTTGAAAATATTTCTTTATTAAATTCAATATTATTGAATACACTTTTTTGATAATCAGACATCATATGATCTTGCATCGCATTCACAAATTTTTTACGTATTTGTTTGGCTTCAGCTCCATTCAGATGATGGTAAGAACTAAAATTGGGAATAAGTTCGAAAAGTGAATGATATGTTGTCATTTTAAAGTACTGTCTATTTCTAACAATATAAATATATATGAATAATCATGCATTTCTATATATCAAAGAAACATACTAATAAGAGAGCGACAATATATGACGCCACCTAAGTAATCAAAAAGCCCACATCACTGTGGGCTTTTTGATTAGAAATTTAAATGTAGTAACTGGTTTTGGTCATCAGTTTTGAAATGCCCGTCATCGCAATACGAACAGGTAGAGGTAGATCGACACCGCCAGCATTAAGTGCTGTATCCCGATGATGGAGTTCATCGTCGTTCATTTGCACTAAAATTTTACGTGAGCGTTCATCGTGTTCAGGCAGCTGACGAATATGGTCTTCCAAATGTAGGCTCACCTGACGTTCTGTTTCTGCGACAAAACCTAAGCTGTATTTGTCACCCGCAATGCCGGCAATTGCACCCATGCCAAACGAAAGGCTATACCAAACAGGATTAAGTAAACTGGTATGACTGTCTAATTCTTTTAGACGTTGTTCACACCACGCTAAATGATCTTGTTCTTCAACGGCAGCTTGTTCCATTTCACGGCGGACATTTGGCAATTTAGCAGTCATTGCTTGACCATGGTACAGCGCTTGAGCACAAACTTCGCCTGAATGATTCACACGCATTAACCCTGCAACATGACGAGCTTCTGACACTGCTAATTGTGTTTCTTTATCGTGTGCGGGATTCTCACGCTGAGAGCTTGTTGCACCAGGAACTAAGCTACGTAATGCTTGGTCAAATGAATGGATGAGTTTATCCATACCAGTAAATTGACGCATGAATTAATCCTCCAAGTCCGCTTTTGCAGTTTTCATCATTGGTTTTAATTTGATTAATAGTATCAATGTAAATAAACCGCTAAGCACTGCTGTTATACAAAAGAGTATTTTAAGATCTAATTTTAAAACACTTAAAATCACAATAGAAAATATAGCAGAACTGACCATAAAGATGGCATTCAAAATGTTATTTGCAGCGACTACACGCGCACGATGTGAACGAGGTGAATAGGCTTGCATCATCGCATAGAGGGGAACGATGTAAAAACCACCACTGATCCCTAACAATGTCACAGCCAGCATCACATGGTAATAACTCATCCCTTGATGAAAGACTTCACTTAAACCAATCAGTTCACCTGTATGTGTGGGTACTGCTGCAAGGCTGATCGCTAAATAGAGTGCAAATACGGTCAGTCCAATTGCACCAATCGGCACCATTTTAATATTGACTTCACTGCCACCAAATTTACGGCATAAAAATGAACCTAAACCAATTCCCACAGAGAAGAAAGTCAGTAATAAACTTGCGACATTTTCAGAAGCATGCAGCACTTGGAGGGTTAATTGAGGGATTTGCGTTAAATATGTTGCGCCATAAAACCAGTACCATGAATTACCCAGCAAAATTAAAAATACTAAAGGTAAACTTTTGGCATAGCCTAAGGTTTGAAAACTAGTACGAAAGAAGTTCCAATCGACTTTTAAATCGGGTGCAGGTGCTTTTTGTTTCAGAATAAATCGGCTACACAAATAACCGATCACTGCAATACTAAGAACCGTCAAGCTGATCCAAATTAAGTTACCTTGCGATAGTGAAATAACCGCACCACCTAGAATCATACCAATTAAGATCGCAATGGAAGTGCCTGACTGGAACAGTGCATTGCCCGACATCAATTCATTAGGTTTAAGAATTTCCGGCAAAATCGCGTATTTAATTGGGCCAAAGAAAGTCGAATGCGTACCCATTAAAAATAATGCCAGTAGCAAGATCCAAAGATTACCCAATAGGAAACCCGCAGTACCCAAGATCATAATGCCAATTTCAAGTAACTTTAAATATCGAATCAGTTGTGAACGTTCGCATTTATCGGCAATTTGTCCCGCGGTCGCAGAAAAAATAAAGTAAGGCAAAATAAACAGTAAAGCGGCAAGATTATTTAATGTACTAATACTTGCGGCTTGTTGCTGAATCCATCCATAGGTGATGACGAGCAGTAGGGCTTGTTTAAATACGTTGTCATTTAATGCCCCAAAAAACTGCGTGAGGAACATTGGGAGAAAGCGCCGTGTGGCGAGCAAATGTTCGTTGTTGTCCATATTTCGTGTGCTACATTAAGTTTTATTAAGAAATGTCAGAGATACGTAAACATTGATAAAAATCATGTAAGATAGTTTTATCCATGGATATGGCAAAAGTCCCTAGATTTAAGTTCCTTAGCTTATATTTTTTGGTCAAATAATCAATTACAGAATGTATTCGTTTCGAGTTTGCTATGCCTGCAAAGAAAAAATTTAAACAAACGATGCTTCATCTGAGTATGAATCATCTCATTCAACATCGTTATACGCCGCGATTTTGTATGAGCTTATTTTTTATGACGTTTGCACAGCAGAGTATAGCCCAAACTACACAGATCCAAACGCCAGTGGCAATTGAAAGCGCTGAAAATATTGAAGCATTAGCAGATCAGGCTATTCAGCAAGGTTTATCAACCAATAAATCGGATGCGGTTGAAAAAATACAAGATGCTTTAGCGGTACAGCCTGAAATCGACAGTATGCAAATGTTGCAGCAACAACAGCAATTGCCGATGGCGCAGCAAGCGTTTAAACCCATTCAATTTGAAGATTTGGAACAAATGCCAATTGAGAGCATTGACCAAAATCTAGCAAATGAAATTTATGCGGTTGCTGAACAAGCCAAAAAAGAAGCGCAAAATTATCGTCAGTCACAGCAAAATGAAATGATTGTGAATGATGCTTCACAGCAAGAACTGACAGAGATTAATCAGGCACCTGTCAATGTGGATGCTTTGATGCAAAGTATTCAGGCAGACAGTCAGATTATTGTGGAGCGTAATGAACAGGGTGCAACGCTTGCAGTGAATACTGCACCTGAACCGAAAACTCCAGAAAAACAGAATATCTTTAAACGCTTGTATTATAAGGTTCGCCCACAACGTCCAATAATGGCAGCGAAAGTGCCGCGTATTAATGCAGATGTTGTGATTGAAAATTTAGACACCAGTTTGGGTATTTTAACGCCGAAAGATAAAGACAGCGCACAGCAACCATATATCGAACTACGAAATAATATTTCAGCAAAATTATCGAGTTTTACCCAAGAAGCCTTCGGGGACTTTAGCTCCGCATTACCCCAGTTAAGAACGCTATCCAATCAGGCGGCGCAAGCGGTGGGGTTCTACAATGCAGAATTTAAATTTGAGAAAGTATCGGATAGCCGCTTACGAGTATTGGTGACTCCGAATGAACCGGTCACTATTACTTCACAAGAAATTGAATTTACGGGTGCGGGGGCAAGTAAAGCCCAGTTCCAAGTCATTGGTGTTCTTCCTGATCAAGAAGAAGGTGATGTATTTAATCACGGTGAATACGAAAAAACCAAAGCGCGTATTGTTGAAGCTGCCAATAATAACGGTTACTTCGATGCCTTTTGGCGTATGCACGATGTAAAAGTCGCTCAGCCACAAAATACAGCCGATATCAATTTAAAATATGAAACAAGCGATCGTTATAAATTAGGCGCTGTTGAATTTAGAATGAGCGACCCGAGCAAGGAGTTTCCTCTTGATCGTGATGTATTGGAAAGTTTAGTCACTTGGCAAGATGGTGCCGACTATACCTTCTGGCGTGTCAATGGGTTGGCTAATAACCTGACTAACTCACGCTATTTTAATTACACCTTAGTGGATGCTGTTAAACCAGATCCGCTAGAGAGCAAGTTGGAACTACCACCTGATATACAACGTTTGGTCGATGAGCAAAAACTGACAGAACAAGCAGCCACCACGAAAGCGAAAGTCGATACAGCATCTGATCAGGAAGTGACGCAAAATGTTGTTGATGAAGAACAGTTTGCGGGTGTAAATGATCCTGAGAATAGTAATCTAAGGACCTTGCAAGATGAGCAGCAAGTTAAAGACAGCGAACAAGAGCGTTTAAAGAAACAAGCACGTGAAAATAAAGAAATTCCGGTCATTGTGACTTTAAATGCGGATCGTTTAAACAGTGCTGAAGTCGGTGTTGGTTACGGTACAGATACCGGTGCGCGTTTACGTGGACAATATCGCCGTGCCATTGTAAATAAACGTGGACATTCCTTTGATGCCAACTTGGAAGTTTCACAAATTCGTCAGTCTATTGATGCGCGTTATAACATTCCATATCACCATCCATTAAACAAATATATTAGCTTGGTGGGCGGTTATGAGCGTGAAGAGCGTGAAGGCGTTGCACAAGGTAATGGTTTAACGATTGAATCGGCAGTGTTAGGTGCAGACCGTGTGATTAAAAACCCACGCGGCAATTGGCAACATACCTACGGGGTACGTTATCGTTTAGACCGCTTAAATCAGGACGGTTGGGCATACGTGGAAGATATTCCTGATGCCTTCTTAATGAGCGGCAATGATAATCAGCAATCACTTTTATTTGGTTATGAAATTTCACGTACAGACAGTGATAAACGTGTGAATCCAACCAAAGGATTTAAACAAACCTATAAAGTTGAAGTGGGTAGTGAAAATTTACTGACCGATGTAAATATGGCGATTGCCAATGCGGGATGGCGCTTTATTTACTCTTTAGGTGATAATGCTGATCATCAATTTGTCGGTCGTGCCGATCTTGGCTATATTTTTACGGATGATTTTACTAAAGTGCCGTATAACCTGCGTTATTTCACAGGTGGTGACCAAAGTATTCGTGGTTTCGACTATAAGAGCTTATCACCTGAGATCGATGGTTTTAAAATTGGTGGACAAGCGCTCGGAATTGGTTCGTTAGAATATAACTATCAATTTAAACAAGGTTGGCGCGCTGCGGTCTTTGCCGATGCTGGTAATGCCTATGACAAAAACTTTAGTAACCCAACAGCCTATGGTGCGGGGATTGGTATTCGCTGGGCATCACCGATTGGTCCAATTCGTATAGATGTGGCATCAGGTTTATCGGATGACAATAAGCCAATTCGATTACACTTCTTTATTGGTTCACAGCTTTAATAACATTATTTAAAAAATTATTCATTTGGGAACAACATGGTCGAAGAGAGCCAACAAACACCGCAACAAGAACCACCGACTGAGGAGGTCGCAGCTCCAAAGCAGCGCCGTATTTTGCGCAGTGTGATTCTATCGGTCTTATTTTCTTTGGTGTTTTTGGCTGCAGCATTGGCTGTTATGTTCTCAACCGATAAAGGCAGTAAGTTCCTTCTTGACCAAGTCTTAGAACGTCAGCAAATCATTCATTATGAATATGAAGGGGGTAATCTTTGGAAAGGGATTATCCTGCGTAATGTATTGGTAAGTTTAAAACCCGTTGATGTCAAAATTGATCGTGCCGATGTCACCTTGGGTTGGCGCGCGATTATTAAAAAAGAAATCCATCTAAATAACGCGGATGTGCGTAATCTTCAAATTATTACCAAGAATCCGCCAAGTGATGAACCTTTCAAATTCAGTACGATTAAACTACCTTTCGTCCTTCGAGTTGATCATCTTGATCTAGATCATCTCATTATTCAGACCCAAACATCATCAGTTAAATTTCATGATGTCGAGATTAACGAAGGTCTATGGTCAGGTACGGAGTTGACCTTTGAAGATACGCGTATGGATATGGGCTATCTGTCTGTGCGCCAAGCCAGCGGTAATATGAAGTTTGAAGGTAAATATCCTTTGAATGCCATTGGGATTGTGAATTTACCTTCATTAAATAACAGTTTAAATGTCCGTGATATTTACGTAAATGCCAAAGGTTCATTAGACACTATTCAAGCTGGTGTGGCAACCAATACGCCTGATCTATTAACAGGTTGGGCGGTAGTGCATCCGATGCGTAAAAATGTACCGATGTGTGGTGAGCTGAAATTTAAACAATATCACTGGCCATTTTTAACCGAGCAAAAGCTGTTTTCTAAAAATGGTGTTGCAGGCTTTAAAGGCAATATTGAGCGTTTAGACTTAAATATCAATACAGACATCAGTGGTAAAGATATTCCCGAAGGTCAGTACAGTGGTTTGATGTATACCGATTTGGTAAATCAGCTCAATATCACTGACTTAAATGCACAACTCATGAAAGGTTCGGTGAGCCTAGCGGGTGTTGTAGGCTGGAAAGATCATGTGACTTGGGATGTTCAAGGTCGAATGCAGAACTTGAATCCTAAAGACAAAGTCATTCCTCAAGTAGTACAGGATTTTCTGCCGCCGAAACTGGATGGCAAAATTGCTTCCAAAGGGAAGCTTGAGCAAGGTTTACATTTAACCGGTTTGATTGATTTTGATCGATATGAAACTTGGAATATCAAGCTCGATCAAAAAGAAGCTAAAGGTAAAAAAGCTGAACCGATGCTGATGACAGTGTCGTGGAATAACATTGACCGTGCAGTGCCGTATGTGGGGTGGTTGTCGAGTGACAGCGGTAAAGTGAATCTGGCTTTGGTCGATGGTCAGCAGAATATTGGGGTAGCAACCAAAGTTACTAAAAATGATAAAGGTGCTTTGCCTGCGGGGATGTATGTTGCACAGCTGAATATGAAAAATAATATTTTAAATGTGCCAAGTTTTAGTTATCAATCAGGTCAAGGGCTCTTGAGTGGTAGTGTAGTTGTGGACTTGCCTTCAGAAAAACGATTACTGAAATGGAAAGCTCAACTAAAAGCACAGAACTTTAATCCTCAGGTGATCGCGGATGCTGCACCAGTCGATTTGATTAACGGTCAGCTTTCTGCCAATGGCTATGCACGACCAAATCAACAAATTATTCAGCTCAATGGCATTAATTTGACTGGGAAATTGGCAGGCTCTAAAGAATCTGTACATTTAACCGGGAATAGTATGGCTGCGTTAATTTTCCATGATGAAAAGCATGGCGGTGGTTTTAAGAGTTATGCAGTCAAATATGATGGTGGTCTAAATGCTTCTCAGGTACAGGCAAGTAAAGGCTTACTGAAATTTAATATTTCAGGTACACCTGAGCTCATTAAAATTAGCGAACTACGCCATGATGGTATTGCAGGTAAAGTTCATGCCTCAGGTGTAGTTAATTTGGTGAACGGGATTGGCTGGAATATCCGAGCTTCTCTGATTCGTTTTAAACCGCAATATTTTGCATCGAATGTGAAAGGTGAGCTTTCAGGGAATGTCTTTACCAAAGGGGTTTGGAGTGATCATTTAAAACGTGTCCAAATTGAGCAATTGAATTTGGCAGGTATGATCAACAATAAACCTGTACGTGGTACAGGGAATTTATCTTTAATTCTCAATAATAATGATTTTGTACCGCAGCAATTTGAAGCCAATAACTTAATGCTGGCATATGCCAATAACCAGTTACAGGCATCAGGAAATGCGCAGAATTTACAATTGAAACTGAATGCACCTGCATTGTATGAGCTTTATCCTGGTTTACATGGTCGTGCGCAAGGCTATATCAATATGCAAAGCAAACCACGCTTACAGGCTTCTGCGAATCTAGCAATGGATGATTTTGCCTTTAATAATGTGCTCAGCATCAAAAAAATCCGTGTTCAAGGTCAGTTGCCGACTTCTGCCAACACACCGACATTACTGACTGCACGTATGGATCAATTACGGAGTGGCGAACGAGAAATTGTCAAAGGTGAAATATCATTGGCAGGAACTCGAAATGCGCATGTGTTAAAACTTCAGGCTGAAAATAAACTGTCGCGTTTCTTTGTGCAGTTGGCAGGTGGTTTTAATGCGCAAAATAATTGGTTGGGTCAAATTCAAAAGGGTGACTTCGATTCACTGCGTACCCATTTGGTTCAACGTCAGAATGCTGCAGTCATCTATAACACCACACAATCGGACTTATTTGTTGGTTCGCACTGCTGGATGAGTCAGCAAAGTCAGTTATGTTTTGATCAGCCAATTCGTGTGAATAAAACACGCGGTAATGTATCGTTCGTGACACAAAACGTTGACCTGAATGACTTTAGTGCCTTTATGCCAGAAGGTTTAGCGATTACAGGTAAAGTTAATGGTTATGCCAAAGCTGCTTGGGCACAAGGTCAGAAACCAAAAATTGATGCACGTCTAGTGACACGTAATGGTGTGGTGGGATTGTCTGCGGATGATCCTGACTATTTAGCATCGACCTTATCTTATGAAGAAGTCGGTCTGGTTGCGAAGAGCGTGGCACAGGGTCTACAAATTCGTTTAGATGTCAAAGCACCAAGTATGGGTACAGGATATGCCAATGTCATTATCGATCCATATAAAGACAGCAAACCAATGCGTGGTGAAGTGGCTTTCAACCAAGTTCAGCTCAAAGTCTTTAAGCCATTTATTCAAGATATTCGTACCTTAGATGGAACTTTATCTTATGCGGGTAAAATCAGCGGCACATTAACCAAGCCATTAATGCAGGGTGAAGTTCGGGTCAAAGATGGTGTGATCAGCATGATCTCACTGCCTGTGAACTTAACCAATGTACAGTTGTATTCATCAATTCGTCAGGACACCGCAAGCATTAACGGAGCTTTCAACAGTGGACGTGGTGTAGGTAAACTGACTGGACGTGTAGATTGGAAAGGTGAACCGCGTATTCAGCTTCAATTGCAAGGTGATAACTTGCTGGTTCGTCAAGCACCGTTGATTACTGCAGTGGTAACGCCAGATTTAAAAATGGATGTTTACCCAATGCTGAAACGTCTGAGCTTAAATGGTACGGTCGATGTGCCACGTGCCTTAATTTCTATGCCTGAAGCGTCTCAGCCTGTGGTCAATGTATCCTCCGATGTACGAATTGTACGTGAAGGTGAAGATCAGCTTGCGATTTTAAAATCTGCACGTCCTTGGGATATTCGTGCTGATATTGGTGTGACCTTAGGTAATCAAGTGATCTTCCAAGGTTTTGATAGTCGTATTCCATTAATTGGGCGAGTCAATTTATCACAACGTGGTTTAGAAACTGCGATGCGTGCCAATGGGGCAATTGGTGTTTCTAAACGCGTGAAGATTGAAGCCTATGGTCAAAGTTTAGATTTGAATCGTGCGATTGCCCGTTTCAATGGTGAACTTGCCAATCCAACGCTTGACATTGATGCCAATAAAGCGGTTCAAGGCAGTACTGTGGGTGTGCGTGTCACAGGAACGGCATCAAGCCCAAGCATTCAAGTCTATAACGATGCAGGATTGTCTGAACAAGAAGCTTTAAATGCATTGTTGACTGGACGTATTAACGAAGGTTCTTCAGGTTTAAGTCAAACAGAAGGCTTTAAGTCCGATGTCAACAATACCATCGCAGCTGCAGGTATTAGTATGGGCTTAGGTGGTACACGCGCGCTCACCAATCAGATTGGTCGTACTTTTGGTTTAAGTGGTTTAGCACTAGATGCTCAAGGTACAGGAGACGATACACAAGTGTCTGTGACGGGTTATATTACCCCTGACTTGTTTATTCGTTATGGCGTAGGTGTATTTACACCGGTAAATAAACTGACCTTGCGTTACCAAATGAACCAACGTCTGTACTTGGAAGCAAGTCAGTCTTTAGAACGTGCAATCGACTTGTTCTATAACTGGCGATTCTAAAACTGGTATTGAAGTATTTAAAAGCCCTCTAAACTTAAGGTCTAGAGGGCTTTTTTATATGACAAATTTTCTATTTAATCCGTGGTAATTCATCCCATTTGGTTAAATAGGCAGGCGAACAGAGGTTTTTCTTCATTTGCCAATCTTCGGTTTTATATTGTGATAAACCGACTGAAACATAGTGATGCCCAAACTTTTTCTGAATTCCTTCTAGAGCTTCAGATAAATGAAAACGTTGCTCACGTCGTATATGGTCGCTAAATAAATCAGGTGAAAAGTTTTGCTTCGGCATCAGTTCTAACAGCACGATGCCTGCTTTTTTATATTTAAAGCCTGTTTTATAGATTTTCTCGACACCATGCATAGCTGCCTGCGTGATGCTCAGTAAGTCATCAGTATGTTCAGTTAAAGAAACGATGGTATAGGGCGAATATTTCTCGCTGGCAAAACGTCCAGTTTGAATAAATACACCCACCATACGACAGAGGGATTGATCTTCACGTAAGCGTGTAACCGCACGCGAAATATAAAGCCGCACTGAGGCTTTAATCTGTTCCATATCATAGACCGGCTGACCATAAGATCGACTGCTGATAATTTGATGTTTACGTGGTGTGTCATATTCTATATCTAAACAAGACAAACCTTGTAGTTCGCGTACTGTTTTTTCCATTACTACGCTGAATTTACGCCGTATGGCTTCAGGATTAGCTTCAATCAAATCTAAGACACTATGAATACCCATCGCATTCAGACTTTTATGATGATTACGTCCGATACCCCACACCTCATTGACTGGTGTCTGAGCGAGTAATTGCTCACTGGAACAGGGATCCATATCGACAAGGTTACAGACCCCATGAAAGTATTTATTTTTCTTGGCCAGATGATTGGCAATCTTGGCTTCGGTTTTGGAGCGCCCGATACCGACACAGCAGGGAATACCTAACCATTTTTTGACGGTAGCTCGCATCTGCTTTGCATAGTCTGTTAGGTCAAAGAGTTCTTGATAAGCAGTAAGATCAAGAAAACACTCGTCAATCGAATAGACTTCCTGATCTTCACCACTGACGAATTGCCCTAAGGTATTCATAAAGCGCTTCGACATTTCGGTATAAAGTGCATAGTTGCTCGAAAGAACCTGAACTTGATAACGTTGAATGAGGTCCTGAATTTGATAGACAGGCACTGCCATTTTAATGCCAAGGTCCTTGGCTTCTTGACTGCGTGAAACCACGCAACCATCATTATTGGACAAGACGACAACCGGTACATGATTGAGCATTGGATTAAACACACGCTCACAACTCACGTAGCAGTTATTCACGTCCACTAACGCAAAAATTTTATTTTCGGCTTTCATAGAAGAACTGGCTTAAACGTGTGTTGCGCGTTTATAGAATTTTTTTAAATTAAATGTCACCACACCCTGAACCATAATGCTTTGGCTATTTTCAGGAATAATATGTTGATATTCAGGGTTTTCTGCTTTAAGCCAAATCTCAGGCAGTTTTTTATTGGCATCCCCAAAAATGTCATAAATATCTTGTTTGGACATTTTTTCTGTGATCATTAAACGCTTTAAGGTAATCTCACGTTGATCGATCAGCGCCACGACAATATCACCGTGCTTTGCTTCCAAACTGCGATCAACCAAAATCGTATCATTAATTTCAAAGCCAGCATTGAGTAAAGATTCACTGTCCACATAAGCAATAAAGGTCGCCAACGGATTAATCAAAAGCAGATCATTTAAATCTAAAGCTTTTTCAAATACATCTTTGTTGGCAAAGGCAGGGCCTGCGGGAATACGTTCAAGCGCAACGGGAATTTCAATATGTGATTTGGGCTGAATAGCTTTGACGTTGAGTTCAGATTCAAGAAAAGGATCGCTAGGTTGTTGCTCTAATTGTTGTTCAAGCAGAGCATTGATGGTTGGACTGGGTTTACCATCCGTCCCCATAAGTTTTTGTAAAGACGACCAAGCATCGTCCGAAAAATAAATCGGCAGTTTTTTTGACATATTTTGCTCCTACGCTACAAGGCGTGTTTGAAGAAAATTCCTTTTTTTAGCATAAGACGGATCATCAGCTATTTTCAAATAAAAAAATCCTTTAAAAACAAAGGTGCGTCAATTTAAGTCGTTTAAAAACAGAGATTTAAATGATGAATATTTATACAAAAACAGAAGTTTTAAAAATCAATAACATGCTAAAACGCAAGTGAACCGTGGCATTGCGCCGTATTGCTATCTATTTTTTCTCATTACACACATTTAGTGATTAATTAACGTAAAAAGATCATTTTCAAAAATGCCATAGTCGTGCGAGAGAAAACTTGCTAAGTTGCATTTTTCAGATCAAGAATATTCAGCCATGAAAAAAATATTTGCGTTTGCCGCACTTGCGAGCTTAATGACGGCATGTACAACTTCACAAGAAACCACAAGCACACCACCAAAAATTGGGATGGCAAATCCTGCAAGTCAATATTGTGTTGAACAGGGTGGAAAGCTTGAAATTCGCAATGAAGCCGATGGTCAGGTTGGATATTGCCATTTAGCCAACGGACAAGTCATTGAAGAATGGGCATTGTTCCGTGCTAATCAAGCTGAATGTGTGCCTGAAGAGGCAAAACGCTTAATCGGTCAATCTCATTTAACCGAAGCCCAAATCAAAAAATTGACCAAAGCTCAAACGGTGCGCATGGTTGCACCTGGTCAGCCTGTCACCATGGATTATCGTGCTGAACGTGTTACCGTTACTGTTGACCCAAGCAACAACAAAATCGTTCAAGCAAGCTGTGGCTAAGCACTGTGGTCTAAAGCCCTTAACATAAAAAGCCCGTTTGGGCTTTTTGTTTATACGGAATTTGAATGACAAAAGGGCAGTGATCTTTTATATTGCCTTGGCTAAGGAGATGTTCATGAAAAAGTTACTTGCTTTGGCGGTCATGTTTGCATTGGTTGGCTGTGCTGAGAAAAAACCATTGACCCCTGAAGAACAGTGGCAGGGTTACTGCCGTAGTGTTGGAAATGCCGCGCGTTCGATTATGCTTGATCGTCAAAATGCGATTGAAAAAGTGAAAGCTGTTGAACATGCCAACAAAGTTGAAGATGAAACTACACGTAAATTTATCTTAACGATTATTGATGAAGTGTATGCTTTGCCTGTCGATCAGATCAAAGGCGATACTGAATTGGCACAAGAGAAGATTCGAGCTGAATTTACACAGAAGTGTATTGCAACCCCGTATGATGAAATGCCAGATTACAAACCGTTCTAAGGAACGGTTTTTTTGTGTCTGAAATGGCATATTTGAGCGCTGAAATGCGTATTTTCTATATTTATAGCATGACTGAAAATAGCCTAAGCAAATCATCACAATTTGTGACAAATCCTAAATCTAAAATATGGAAATACTTATACGAATATTGAATAATGAAATTCAGCCGATAAGAACAAAAGGAGCAGCACAATGAATGTCGTAGGGTACTTGCATCATTCTGACTTGCTGTTGGAAGATGAAAATGGTGTAGTGATCATTGGTGGTGGAAACTACGTTTTAAGTTTGGGTGACAAAGTCTATTTAAAGCAAAAAATTGACCCAGAAAAATCCTTATATCAAGTCGATATTTCCTTTGCGAGTCATAACCATAGCGCACTCTGTGAAGACCATTGGGTGGTCAAATTTGAAGGCTGCCGTGCCAGTTTAAGTCAATATTTAAGCAGTACCACTGTCCACTAAGGTGGAGTATCTTTTTTTTGATAAATCAGGCAACATCTAGGTTGCCTTTTTTATGCCTAAAGTTGCGTTAAAAGTATACATGTTGAGTCACTTTTGAGCAGATTACATGCCAAATTGATTGTGGAATAATCATTATGAGCATCATTTAGTTAGAAAATAATGAGCATCACGAAGAAACACTTTACTTGCATTAACTTTTAACTGGAATTTTAGTAATATTTCGGAGTCCACATTGTTTGTGAAGCTTTTATAAAGCAGGAATTCACAAATAATTTTTTAAAGAAGAGGAATAACACCGTGCTAGAAGCTTACCGCCAACACGTTGCAGAACGTGCCGCACTCGGGGTCCCACCGAAGCCACTTGATGATGCTCAAACAGCTGCATTAGTTGAATTATTAAAAAATCCACCAGCAGGTGAAGAAGCATTCTTAGTAGATTTGCTTGAAAACCGTGTTCCTGCGGGTGTTGACCAAGCTGCTTACGTAAAAGCTGCTTTCTTGGCTGCATTGGCAAAAGGCGAAGCGACTTCTCCTTTAGTTTCTAAAGAACGTGCGGTTTACCTACTAGGTACTATGCTTGGTGGTTATAACGTTGCTCCTTTAGTTGAACTTTTAGACAACGCTGAGCTTGCAGAACTTGCTGCTGACGCACTTAAGAAAACTCTTCTTGTATTTGATGCGTTCCATGACGTTGCTGATAAAGCAAAAGCGGGCAACAAAAACGCGCAAGCAGTTCTTCAATCTTGGGCTGACGCTGAATGGTTCACTAGCCGTAAAGACGTTCCAGAAGAAATCAAACTTACAGTTTTCAAAGTAACTGGCGAAACTAACACTGACGACTTGTCACCTGCACAAGACGCATGGAGCCGTCCAGACATTCCGCTACACGCGAATGCAATGCTTAAAAACGTGCGTGATGGTATCAACCCTGAAAAACCAGGTGAAGTTGGTCCATTAACTCAAATTAAAGAACTTGTTGCGAAAGGCAACCAAGTTGCTTACGTAGGTGACGTTGTTGGTACAGGTTCATCTCGTAAATCTGCAACTAACTCAGTTCTTTGGTTCTTCGGTGATGACATTCCACACATCCCGAACAAAAAAGACGGCGGCTACTGCTTAGGCGGTAAAATTGCTCCGATCTTCTTCAACACGATGGAAGATGCTGGCGCGTTACCAGTTGAAATCGATGTTTCTAACATGAACATGGGCGATGAAATCACCCTTAAAATCGATAAAGCTGCTGCTAAAGTTACTGCGTTCAAAAACGGCGAACAAATTGCTGAATCTGAACTTAAAACTCCAGTACTTCTTGACGAAGTTCGTGCGGGCGGTCGTATTAACCTAATCGTTGGTCGTGGTTTGACTACTAAAGCACGTGAAGCTTTAGGTCTTGCACCTTCAACTTTATTCCGTACGCCTGTACAACCTGAAAACTCTGGCAAAGGCTTCTCTTTAGCTCAGAAAATGGTAGGTCGTGCGTGTGGTCTTCCTGAAGGTCAAGGTGTTCGTCCAGGTACTTACTGCGAACCTAAGATGACTACTGTTGGTTCTCAAGATACAACAGGTCCAATGACTCGTGACGAATTGAAAGACTTGGCTTGCCTAGGTTTCTCTGCTGACCTTGTTATGCAATCTTTCTGTCACACAGCTGCGTATCCAAAACCAGTTGACGTTGAAATGCAACACACGCTTCCTGACTTCATCATGAACCGTGGTGGTGTTTCACTTCGCCCAGGTGACGGTATTATTCACTCTTGGTTAAACCGTATGCTTCTTCCAGATACAGTAGGTACTGGTGGTGACTCACATACTCGTTTCCCAATTGGTATTTCATTCCCAGCGGGTTCTGGTCTTGTAGCGTTTGCTGCAGCAACTGGTGTTATGCCACTTGATATGCCTGAATCTGTTCTTGTTAAGTTCAAAGGTAAAATGCAGCCTGGTATCACGCTTCGTGACCTAGTACATGCAATTCCTTACGTTGCGATCCAAGAAGGCGACTTAACTGTAGAGAAGAAAGGTAAGAAAAACATCTTCTCTGGTCGTATCTTAGAAATCGACTTAACAGAAATGGAAACTGACTTAACTGTTGAGCAAGCATTCGAATTGTCTGATGCATCTGCTGAACGTTCTGCTGCAGGTTGTGCGATCACGCTTTCTGAAGAGAAAGTTGCTGAATACCTACGTTCTAACATCACAATGCTTAAGTGGATGATTTCACAAGGCTATGGCGACGCTCGTACTATGGCTCGTCGTGTTGAGAACATGGAAAAATGGTTGGCTAATCCATCACTTCTTAAAGCTGATGCTGACGCTGAATACACTAAAGTGTACGAAATCGACCTTTCTACCATTACTGAACCAGTTCTTTGCTGCCCGAACGACCCAGATGACGCGAAATTGTTATCTGACGTTGCTGGTACAAAAATTGACGAAGTATTCGTTGGTTCATGTATGACGAACATCGGTCACTTCCGTGCGGCTGGTAAACTTCTAGACAAAGTACCTGGTGGTTCTTTATCTACTCGTCTATGGTTGGCTCCGCCTACTCGTATGGACGAACGTCAATTGATGGACGAAGGTTTCTATAACATTTATGGTAAAGCTGGCGCGCGTACTGAAATGCCAGGTTGTTCATTATGTATGGGTAACCAAGCACGTGTAGCGCCGAACACAACTTGTGTGTCGACTTCTACTCGTAACTTCCCGAACCGTCTAGGTCAAGGTGCGAACGTTTACTTAGCATCTGCTGAGCTTGCGTCTGTTGCTGCTGTACTTGGTAAATTACCAACTCTAGAAGAATACCAACAATACGCTGCTCAAATTGACAGCATGTCAGCTGACATCTATCAATACATGAACTTCGACAAGATGGAAGCGTACACTGACGCTGCTGCGAATGTTGATACGAAGAAAATTGCTGCTGCTCAATTGTCTTAATGAGCTAAGATAAAGAAAAGCCGAAAGGCTTTTCTCTAGCACAAGAGTAAATCTATGATTTACTTGAGCATAAAGCTAAAATAAGGGCTGATTTATCAGCCCTTATTTTTTTATTAAGAATATATATGCAAAAAATTATTTCGGTTTTAAAAGAATTATCAGTACAACATGATGTAAAAAATTATAATTGGCAGATTCCTGAAAGTTGTCCACTTGCTATCCCAGATCACATCACTTCAAATTTTGATCGGAATATTTATCTAAAAGAAAATTTACATACAATGCTCAAACAAGGTGATTGTATGTCTATTTATTATTGGATGATTCAAGAATGGGGTGGAATTGCATCATTTAAACGTAATGACATAAATGATGCCAAGATTTTGAAGTTTATTAAAGAATTAGATAAAAAATCATTAACTAAAATTTCGTTCGAGCGAATTTCATCGTTCTCCAAAGTTGCATCTTTTATGAAGCCTGCTGAATATGTCATTTATGATTCACGTGTTATTTATGCACTGAATTGGCTTTTATTTAACTATGCGCCAGCGATTGAGTTATTTCCTCAACCGCAAGGGCGTAATAGCGAGTTGGTTAAGTATGATATGCAAACCATATTAAGATTAAGTGGTAAGCAACATGCTTATAGAAGTCATAAAAAAGCATACCAAAAATATTGTGAATTGATGAAAGGGTTATCTGTTGAAGTTTATGGACAGGATAGTCAACCGTATTTGCTCGAAATGTTATTGTTTGATATCGCACCTCAACACATTGTGAAAGATATTGAAAATAGAGTCAGTTTGAAAATTGATTTAGAATTAAAGACTTGATTGATAATCAAACAATAAGCGGTATAAGATAAGGATTGATTTATCAGTCCTTATTTTTTGGAAAATTTAATGCGTTCAAAACTAGATATAAATAAAACACGAATAATATTTTTTGATCTTGAATTTTATGTTCCCGAGATAAATCGTAAAGAGCAAGGTTTTTGCTATAACCCATGGCAAGAGAATTCACTTTTTTTGGGTGGTAGTTATGTGATTGCTCTAGGTACTCGTGATCAGGTTAATCCACTAGATGAGGACCTTCAAAATAGAATAAAATCTATTTGGATTTGGGATTGTAAAGATGAAAAAGAACTTGTTGGGAAATTCTTCAAATTATTCAAATCGCAGATTGATCAGTGTGTACAGGCTAGTCAGGGCATATCTCCTTTAATATGTGGTATTGGAATTCAAAGTTCTGATATACCAGTGTTAATGGCATTATTTAGAAAACATAGTTTTTTAAATGAATTTGAATGTTTTACATTTGAAAATTCATTAAGAATTCTGGACTTATCGGTGTTGGGAATTAGTTTTTATAAAAATAAAACATACTTAATGTATCCGAAAAAGAAAAATGAATTATTAAATAAATTTTTCAGTGATCAGGTTTTTGAAAGCGGTACTACGGTTTGGTCTCAATATGAAAATCATAATTACAAAGATATTCAAACCAGGAATGAAAAAGAAGTTTTTTATACTTTAAGGATGTATTATCAATTTAAGCGTAAGATAATGAATATGAAGGATATTGAAGAAAAATATATTAAATTAGAAAAAGCAAAATTAAAAAAATTAGAGGAGTCTATAGAAGTGAAAGAGATTATATAATTCTAGAATAAAGCTATTGTTAACTTGATAGCATTTGTATTCTATTTAATGATGTTGAAATGAAATGGCAAAACAATCCCGCTTCCTCTGTATCGGTGGCTTTCTCAACGGAACCCAAGTCAAAGACCAAGGTGACAGTTTTATCTGTGTCGAAAATGGTAAAAATGTCACTTATACCAAAAAGGAAATTTTCCATCCCGATTCATGGGATCACGACTATTATGTCTGTGAAAGCACCACAGATCAGCAAGCCAAAAATTGGGTCTATGACATCGAAACCTAGATTATCCTAGGTTTTAGCGTTTCTAAAATTTTATTATTTCTAGTTAAATTACTTAAAACAACAACTTGCATAACACTTTTCTAGCTGAGTTTTGCGCTGTTTTCACCACACAATAGCGCTATAAGAAAGCCAATAGGGACGTGTTATGAACTTTGAAATTGATGCCTTTGGCACGATTGTTATTGCGGTGTTTTTTCTTTTTGTTGGACGCTATTTAGTCAATAAAATTAGTTTCTTTAAAAACTACAATTTACCTGAACCTGTGATTGGTGGCTTGGTGGCAGCCATAACGGCATTTATCCTCTATAAATTCTTTAATATCAGTGCTTCATTTAACGCGCAAATCCAAACCATTTTGATGTTGATGTTCTTTACTTCAGTCGGTTTAGGTGCAGACTTTGTCAAACTCAAAGAAGGTGGTAAGTCGCTGATTATCTTCTTATTCTGTGTGATTGGTTTTGTGATTGTACAAAATGCAGTGGGCATGAGTTTGGCGACTATGCTTGGACTTGACCCACTCATTGGATTGATTGTTGGTTCAATTACCTTAACTGGCGGTCATGGTACTGCGGGTGCATGGGGTGAAGTGCTTGAAACCCAACATGGTATTCAAGGTGCAATTGTACTGGGTATGGCAAGTGCCACGTTTGGTCTGATTATTGGCGGGATTGTTGGTGGACCAGTCGCAAAATTTTTAATTAAACGTCATAACCTTGCAGAGAAAGTTGCTGTAGAAAATGGCGAACAACAGCTAGATGAACAACTGAAGACAGCACCTTTTGAGCATCCAAAGAAAACTCGATTAATTACTGCAAGTAATGCAGTGACGACACTTGGGATGTTTGCGCTATGTATATTTGTAGCTAATCAAATGACTGAAATCGGTCAAGGCAAATGGTTTGAGTTACCGACTTTTGTTTGGGCATTGGGAACAGGGGTGATTGTACGTAACCTGCTTGAGCATGTATTTAAGGTGAATATTTTTGACCGTGCCATTGATGTATTTGGCAATGCATCATTGTCGCTTTATCTGTCTATGGCATTGCTTTCACTGCAACTTTGGTTACTTGCAGATTTGGCAGGGCCACTCGTGACGATTTTAATTATGCAAACTGTGGTGCTGATTTTATTTACAGGCATTGTAACTTTTAAAGTTATGGGTAAAAACTACGATGCGGCAGTATTATCAGCGGGTCATTGTGGTTTTGGTATGGGCGCAACACCGACAGCCATTGCCAATATTCAGGCGGTAACTAATACCTATGGACCATCGCATAAAGCCTTTTTGATTATTCCACTTTGCGGTGCATTCTTTATTGATATTGTCAACGCGGTGGTGATTCAAACTTTAATTGCATTCTTTGGTGCTTAAATTCAAGTAAAAGCAAAAACGACAGACATTAAAAAGCCCCATGGTTAGGGGCTAGTCGTATGCACATCTAAGGCACATACTGTAAGAGGCTCATCTCATACTGGGGCTATTAAAGCATAAATTGCTTATTTCAGGTAATGAAATTGCATGAATTGACGTGTTGAAACCTGATGTGTACAACTATGCAGCAATTTGTTGTTCAATGATTGGCCATAAGTTTTGATGTGAACGTTTAAACATCAACATATGTCCAATCACTTTATGACCGTGTTTTTTAGGTTCAAGTGGAATAATGTCAGTTGCTGCATTTGGATATAAACGAATCAGATCTTTCACATTGGCTTCAGAAGCAATGTCATCATCCGTTGCCCAAATGGCAGTAATTGGACATTTGATTTTTGAATGAAAATCTTGCGATGGGTCAATCTGTTTACCAATGGCGTTAATGACATAACCCGGTTTACTACAAAATTGCGCCCATTCACGTGCAACATCTTTGGGTAAGTTTTCACCCATACCGATCTTATTGGTCGGGCCATAGCCCACGGTATAACGTCCAATTGGGAAAATGACATTAAACATAATGGGAGCGAGAAAGCCTGTACGTCCACGGATATTCTTCACATGACCGGTCGAACCTGAAACCGCAACCACTTTTGCCACTTTGTCATAATTTGGCACAATGCCAAGTAACTGACCACCTGCGCTATGACCCACAATAATCACTTTTTCAGCAGAAGTTTGTGCGAGTAGTGCATCAATGGCAGCAGGTATATCACGTTGTCCCCATTGTACGATGCTGGCTTTTGACTGGCGTAAGGGTTCATGCAAAGAACCACCAATCCCACGAAAATCAAACACCATGGTGTCATAACCTTGCTGTTGCAACCACGTCGCAAAGTGATGATAGAAGCCTTTGACAATGCCTGTTGCAGGACAAATTAACACGGGAAAGGGTTTTGAATCAGCCAATGCACTCGGATAAAAAACTGCACTCAATGGATAGCCATCCACACACGTTATAGTCAATGTTTTTGATTCAGACATTGGGTACACTCATTTATCATAGAAGATGATTTCACTTTAACGAATTTCAAAAAAGAAAAGGCATAGAGTTTCTGACTAAAAAGTCAAAGATTGAAAATAAAGATAAGGAAAATTCATAGATGGAACTGACATTATCAGTCAAATTGGCACTCATGATGAGTGGTGTTTTTTTATGGGTAGGGATGCTCACCGGTGTTTGGAAATATGTACAAATCGCACGGTCTGAGCGGGCAAGAGCACATTATTATGTCGATATAGCACATCGCAGTAGTTTGCTTTATGCGCCTGCCAGTTTGATCTTGGCAGTCTTGGCTTATTTTTCAGTCTTTTCGGAACAGGTGAATTTACTTTGTGTTGTAGCAAATTTGGCTTTTTTTAGCTTTTCAATCGGTGCCTATATTTTGCATGGTGCATTGAAAGACACTACTAATCAATTTCGTACACCGCATCAATTAGGAAAATGGACATTACCGAAATTTCTTATGCGTATGGCAATGCTGGGTTTAATTGTTGCTGAACTCGGGGGAACGGGGATTTTATTATTGGGTGCTGCTTTAGGGTTATTTTAATTATTATCGGTTTCTTATTTTTTTCGACCACATGGACAGTCGGTCTACAGGTCCATGTGGTTCAACAAAATGTTGATTAGCGATATTTCTGGTCGATGACCGCCCACATACAGAATGCCAGTGACACAATCACGGCATAGCCGAAGTACTCGAATTTAAGGTTGCCTTGAATTAAACCATGAACGATTAAGGTCAGCATAAGTGCCATAGTGGTGCTGATAAACACCACCAAATTGGTGTTGGCTTTAAGAGCGTCAATGAAGACTTGCTTATTGAAATGTACTGATAACATCTCCATCCCTCCCATTTATTAGTGTTATAAACGACTAAAACTGAACGAATTAGTCGGAATTGAACTAATAGTTGTACTGTGTATCTGAACCTTTTTCAAGTAGTTAAACTGAAATTAAAAGCTTAAAACTGAATAAGTCGAGTTACACATCGCTAAGTATTTGTATATGCGAAATTAAAAAACTGAAATGGCAATTTGACGAAGTAAAAAATACAATTTTTTTAATCCGCATATGCTTAAGAAGTAGCAAATATTAGACCAAAGCGATGGATTTCAAAGGTAGGAATAGAAAAGAAATGTGAAAAGATGAGAATTTTGTAAGAAGTATAAGATTGAACAAGGCTTTTTAAGCAAGCACTTGTAACGACAGCCTAAAAAATAAAGCGAAATCGCTAGAAAATAACCATAATTTTTAAAATTTGATTGCAGGGAATGACCGATGGGCTTTAAGTGATGTTCAATAATGGAACGTTTGGGTAAAACTGAACAATTATTGACACATTGCAATTAAGTTTTGGGTAAAAACCTAATTGATCTCACGCCACATACAGAACGATTAGTTTCTGATACGGTCAATCACAGCAGTGATCACAAGAACAATTGCAGATGGAATAAGCCATGCAAGACTTTGTTCTGAGAGTGGTAAATTCACTAAAGCGTTTGGCAGTTCAAAACCAGCAACTTTTACACCATCAAAAATACCGAAAATGAACGCAACCAACGTAGTCGATGCAATCACAGATGCAGGTTTTTTGAAAAATGGTGAACAGAAGCTAAGCAGAATCACAGCAATTGCAGGTGGATAAATCGCACTGAGTACAGGTACTGATACAGCAATCAGTTTGGTTAAACCTAAGTTTGAAATGACCAAAGAGAAGCCGACTAAAATAAATACAAAAGTTTTGTATGAAATTTTAGTAATTGATGAGAAGTATTCAGCACAGGCACAAGTCAGACCAATCGCAGTCACCATACATGCAATAAAAATCATGGTTGCAAGGAAGTAAGATCCCATGTCACCAAAGGCATGTTGAACATACGCATGCAAGATAATCGCACCATTGGCAGCATTTGGTGCAACGTCATGACTACCTAAGCCCAATTTAAACAAGCTTAAATAAACCAGTGTTAAACCAATACCTGAAATAATGGCAGCATTCACCGCATATTTGGTAATTAGCTTACTGTCAGATACACCACGAGACGTAATGGCTTTTACAATCACGATACCAAAGACTAAAGCACCTAAAGTATCCATGGTGAGATAACCATTCACGATCCCTTCAGACACTGGACTGGTTACATATTTGTCGATGGCAGCAGGAGGGTTGCCAGCAGGAATAAGAACAGCAGTAACACCTAAAATGACCAATGCAATAATTTTAAGTGGTGAAAGGAAGTAGCCAACCGTATCTAAAATCTTATTTGGATATAGAGAAACCACAGTGACCACAGCAAAATAAATAATACTGTAAATCAGCAAAGCACTTGCGCTATTACCAAAGTAAGAAGAGAAACCAATTTCATAAGAAACGGTAGCAGTACGTGGTGTTGCAAATAAAGGTCCAACCGCCAAATAACATGCCACAGTCAATAATAGACTGGCATATTTACCCAGTGGTGAGCTTAAATTTTGGATAGAACCTTCGACACGTGACAAAGCAACAATCGTGATTACAGGTAAACCAACTGCGGTAATAAGGAAACCACCTGCAGCTAACCATACGTGCTCACCCGCTTGTTGTGCCACAATCGGTGGAAAGATAATGTTGCCTGCACCAATAAACAGTGCAAAAGTCATAAAACCTAGCGCAACAATATCTCGAGTACGGAGACTTGTCATAATGGGAGATCAATAGACCAAAAGAAGCGATTTTAGTGGAAAATGCGCTATTTTTGGAGTTTATTTTTCTGTCAAAAGTCTTGATTTTACTGGCTTTGCGACAGATTTCACCACTTAATCAAAACTTGGTGTAAATATATTGTTGATATACATTTATATTTTATATAAATAATTTTATAAGTAGCGTGAACGAAAAAATCTAAAATAAGTACATTTTTTATTATTTGGTCAAATAAAACTCAAAATTTAAGCCTTATTCAAGAACACGTTTAATGACATTTAAAAATCGAATGCGACAGTCTAATTAAAAAGGGTCTATAATTCTTTTATTCAACATGAGGATAAACACATGAGAGCTGGTGCAATTAGCATTAAAACAGAACAAGATATCGAAAAACTTCGTATCTCGGGGCGTTTGGCTGCAGAGGTGCTGGCCATGATTGGCGAACATGTGAAGCCTGGTGTAAGCACGGAATATTTAGATGACCTGTGTAATGATTATATTGTAAATACTTTAAAAGTAATTCCTGCTAACGTGGGTTATTACGGTTATACCAAAACGACTTGTATTTCTCCCAATGAAGTGGTTTGCCATGGTATTCCATCCGCAAAAACAATCTTGCAAGACGGCGACATTATTAACATTGATGTCGCGATTATTAAAGATGGCTACTTCGGTGATACCAGTCGTATGTACTATGTCGGTAGTATCAAACCTGAAGCAAAACGCTTAGTTGATACCACTTATGAAGCAATGGTTGCCGGCATTCATGCAGTTAAGCCGGGTGCAACTTTAGGTGATGTCGGCTATGCCATTCAAAGTGTAGCTCACCGTGAGGGTTATAGCATTGTGCGTGAATATTGCGGTCATGGGATTGGTAAGGTCTACCATGAGCAACCGAATGTTTTACATTATGGTCAACCGGGTCAAGGCATCGAGCTTAAAAAAGGCATGGTGTTTACCATTGAACCGATGGTCAATGCAGGTAAGGCACGTGTTAAAGAACTCAAAGATGGCTGGACTGTAGTGACTGCCGATAAATCTTTATCTGCGCAGTGGGAACATATGGTTTATGTGACGGATACAGGTTTTGAATTATTGACTCCATGGCCAGAAGGGACAGGCGAATATCCTGCAATTTGAGTATATTGAAAGTTGTTACAATGTAATGACAGATTACACTAATTACATGAGATGAAAGCTTTACTACTTAATTGAACAAATTGCTACAGCATGAAGTGGATGTAAGTTTTTAAAGACTTTAAAGTAAAGATATGCAGAATGTTGTTCCGCATATCTTTACTCCATAGATTCCGTGCTGTAGTGACTCTATATTTAGCTTATCCTCCAAGATGAGCTTTTTTTTGTGCTTAATTTTTGCCATAGATCATTAAATATAAACACATAAAAATAATAGAGCGCTGTATTTTAATGAGGTTTAGGTGCAGGAACTTGGTGTAAATGCTCAACTAAATAGTCAATAAACACACGTACTGCGGGTAATAAGCCACGACGTGAAGGATAGACCATATGGAAAATCCCTTGAGCAGATTTCCATTCAGGTAAAACCTTAACTAATTCACCGCGTTCTACATAGTGATGTACTACGTTGTCAGGCAATAGTGAAATTCCACAACCCGCCGCTGCTAGTTTGCTCATCATAATCAGATCAGATCCTAATACCGTTGGCATGACACGAACTTTCTTTTGTTGTTGCTCGGCATTTTGTAGTACTAAGAACTGTTCAGTATGTTCTTCACTCATGCTCAGAATTTTATGTTCAGAGAGTTGCTCAGGATCTTTTAAATCACCAAATTCATTTAAATAGCCTTGGCTGGCATATAGATGTTGTTCGATTTTATCAAACTGGCGAATGACTAGATTCGGATCTGCATCGAGGTTTGAACGCACACGTAAGGCTAGATCAAAACCTTCATTAATCAGATCAACCCGACGATTCGAGACCATCATCTGGACCTTAATTTGTGGATATTGTTTTAAAAATGCTGGAAGGACGTGTGCCAGTTCATGTTGCGCAATAGATACCGGTAAGCTGACCTTAATCGTACCGCGAGGTTCTGTACTTAAATGATCAACCAAATCATGTGCAGCTTGTGCCGCATTCATCATGACTTGAGCATGTCGATAAACATTCATCCCGACATCAGTGACAGCGAAGTGACGGGAACTACGCTGAATTAAGCGAACACCTAAACGTTCTTCAAGATTATAGACGCGACGACTGAGTTTAGACTTGGGAATGTCGGTTGCGCGCTCAGCTGCACTAAAACCACCATGTTCGACCACTTGAGCAAAACAATAAAAGTCATCAAGATCAGTCAGCATTTGAATTCCATTTTTGCAACGATGAGCTTAATTAAATTGGTATTGTCCTAAACTGTCAATCGAAAGCATGTTTAAAAGCGTAATAATTTTTCATTCATTATTTTGACTGTAACAGTTGTATCAGGTGCTGCATGCCTTGGCTTGCCGTCATCGGGATTTTAAAAAACTGCGTGGATAAAGATTGCTGCGCAGCTTTCGGGTCAACGTAATAGGCCTGACAATGCAAAGGGATCTCATGAATGAGTCCCGCTACAGGATAAACCTGCAAACTTGTCCCAATGACGACAAATAAATCAGCATCTTGGACACATTTTTGTGCTTCATCATATGCAGGCACATTTTCTCCAAACCACACGACATGCGGACGAAGCGGAAAGCCTTCTTTGCAAAAGTCTTTGTTTAAATCGAGCCGATCACCTTCAATCGGGTAATATTCTTCATGGTCTAAATACGGATTAGAACTTTTTGCTAAACGAATATTGCCATGTAAATGTAAAACTTTACTGCTGCCAGCACGTTCATGCAGATCATCAATATTTTGAGTAATAACATGCACATCAAAATCACGTTCTAAAACTGCAACGGCTTTATGTGCAGCATTAGGCTCTGTGTGAATAATGGCTTTGCGGCGTGCATTATAAAATGCTTGAACCAATTCAGGATTTTTCGCCCAAGCCTCAGGGGTAGCGACATCTTCAATTCGGTGTTTTTCCCATAGACCATCACTATCACGAAAGGTTTCGATGCCACTTTCTGCACTAATTCCTGCACCTGAAAAAACCACTAATTTTTGCATATTGAGTATTCTCTCAGGCTGCGATCTTGTCCGATTGCTTATTTTCTTTTAAAAAACGAGCAATTTCTTTGGCAAATTTAAGTGGCTCTGTAATTAAAGGGGTATGCCCTGATTTTTCAAAACAAACTTGTTGAGCATTCGAGAGACTTTGTGCAATTTGAGTTTGACCAATTGCAGGATAAAGTTGGGATTGCATACCTGTAAAAAAGGTGACAGGACAGTTTAATTGTCGAATGGCTTCACGATAATCTTCTGAATGATGTAAATAATTATTGATATACCACGCCATGTAATCAACACGTGACGAAGGTAATAAATAAGTCTGTAATCGACTTTGCTGTAGAGCCCACTCAAAAGCTTTAAGAGCATATTTGTTGTTATTTTGCAGGGCAATAAAATCAAGCCATAAATTGGCAATCCGTTTTCGATCTTCAGCGGCTAAGTCCTGAATAAGGGCCTTATCTTGGTTCTGTTCAAGTAGATTGGATAATTTTTTCAGGATGGTTTTAAAACGGGTGTGTTTTTCTCCAAATAGACCATATGGCCAGTCATCATCGATACTAATTTTTGGCGTTTGGTCAATATGAAGATAGGCAGCAATATGATGTGCAAATTCACCATATTTCAAACCATGCATGGTCGTGGTGGCACCCATAGAGTAAGCAATGACTATTACATCTTTTAAATCGAGCTGTTGAATTAAAGCCTGAACATCTTGCCAATGACTGGAAATCGCATCTTGCTGTGGAATTTTACATTGACTTGATGCGCCAAAGCCGCGCCATTCAGGAATAATAAAACGGAACTGCTTTCGATGAAGATATAAAAAAGCAGACCATTGCCAACTGAGCATGCCTAAACCCGATAACACCAAAACAGGTTGACCTTGACCATATTCACGAACAAAAAGTTGTTCACCATCAGGCATTTGATAAAAAGGCATGTTGTATTCCTGAGTTATTGTTCGAATTTTTTTAATTGTGGAATGATATTTTCCAACCAAGCGATCCAACCGCGTTCTTGATCAATACCCAGTTGTAAAATCATTTTATGAATATAAAGGGTGCGGTCGTTTTCGTCTGCATCTTGGAAATCTTTTGCAAAGATTTGCTCATATATTTTCAGTTGTTGTTGATGTATTTCTAGGTGTCGCTCTAATTCGGGCAGGGTCGAATTACCACCGAGCTGCGCCTCAGCACGCAGTCGTACCATTAGTTCCTCACGTAGTTGAGCGGGTTCACTATGCTGCTGCATCCATTCAACTAAAGCCTGACGTCCTAATTTTTCAACCTGATAAGTCTTTTTACGTGAGCTTTGGTCTTCATCTTCTATGGTCGAGATCCAGCCTTTTTGTAACATTTGACTGAGTTCACGGTATATTTGCTGATGGGTCGCATTCCAAAAAAAACCCATAGAGCGATCAAAGCGACGAGCTAAATCGATGCCTGTACTGGGTTTTTCTAAAAGGCTTGTCAGTAATACATGCGACAAAGACATAAGCGACTCAAAAAATGACGGATGATTCATTATGCAACATGTTGCATAAAAATCAATTCTGACTTATAAATTAATGCAACAAGTTGCATAAAGACCGGGAAATGGATGTGAACTCTCGGTTGAAATAAAAATAGCCAGCGCAAAAATGCCAGCTTAGGAGATGAAATGTCAAAGTATTCACATTTACTTGCCCCATTAGATTTAGGCTTTACCCAATTAAAAAACCGTGTATTGATGGGGTCAATGCATGTTGGACTGGAAGAAGCACCAGGCGGTTATGACCGTATGGCGGCATTTTATGCTGAGCGGGCAAAAGGTGGCGTTGCGCTGATTGTCACAGGAGGGATTTCCCCCAATGATCATGGTGTGACTTTTCAAGGCGGCTCTAAACTCGATTCAATTGCAGAA